>CANRPO010000015.1 GCA_947632515.1 uncultured Lachnospiraceae bacterium | reverse complement strand
CTCTTGGATGGAAGACTCCTTCTCAGGTGCTGAAGGATTATAAGGGCAGAGTGTAACAAATGTTTGACAAACCTACAGCTGTCTGCCCAATCGCTTTTTCAGTTTGCTCTTGATCCTCTGTAAGGCGTTGTCCGTCGATTTTTCATCCCTGCCAAGCACCTTTGCGATCTGCTGATACCGCATCCCTGTCAGATACAGGTCCAGCACTTGTTTTTCAAACCCGCTGAGTCCCTGCTCGATCGCCTGCTCGAGCTGCGCCACATTTTCCCTGTCGATCAGAACCTCCTCCGGATTCTGCCCCATATGCGCTGCCAACGCGTTGACCAGCTCTTCCTGCTCACCCTCCGAGTCTACGTTTCCGTTCCCGTACAGAGAGATATAGGTGTTGAGGGGCATGTGTTTCTGCCGTCTGGAGGTCTGTACCGCAGTGTACATCTGTCTGGACACGCACAGATCGGCAAAAGTCAGAAAGCTGGCGTCTCTGCCGCTGTCATAGTCCCGCAGCGCCTTGAACAGGCCGATCATGCCCTCCTGGATCAGATCCTCGCTGTCCGCTCCGAGAATATACATAGACTTCGCCTTGCTGCGGACAAGATTCTTGTACTTATTCATGAGGTACTCCGTGACGCCGCTCTCCCCGTCCCTGAGACGGACGATAAGTTCCTCGTCGCTGTATTGCCCGTATTCTTTCTCTGCCCTTTCTTCCATGAACGATCCTTCATCGCCTTTCATAGGCCGCCGTATGGTGCGGCACAGTTTCCGCGCCATCCTCCGACACTGTCTCCGATCCGTCCTCCGACACCGTCCCGGCGTCATTCTCAGATACCATATCTGCCGCCGTCTCGTAGTATCTTATCAGCGACGCTGCGAAATGCTGTGCCAGAATCTCATAGCCGTCATGGTTGCCGTGTACGCCGTCCGGCATATAGTCCGCCACAATGTCGGCGTCGTGAGAATCCAATACATTCGAATTGTACAGATCGATCACCTGATAATCGTACTCGTCCGCCAGCGTCAGCATCACGTCCACGAAATTCTGCTGCGGGAGCAGATAATCCCGCTCGCTCATCAGATAATCGTGGAGAATGTTCGGCAGCGGCGTCACGAAGAAAATGTCCGCATCGGGGTAGTTTTCACGCAGCCCCCTCATCAGCTCGTCCAGATCGCCGCAGAAGGTGCGGTAAGCCCGATCGTCCAGACTTCCGAACTCCTGATCCGAGACGCAGAATCCGTCGTTGGTGCCGCCCATAACGATGATAATATCCGCATCCTCCGGTATCTCCTGATAGCGGTCCACGTACGCGTCCGCCCAGTATCTTCCTATGGAAGAACCCCCGATGCCGAGATTGTAGACTTCCTGTGCTCCGAGCAGTTCCTTCAGTCTCGCAGGATAAGAGTACTGCTGATAGTTCTCCTCACCCTCGAGATTGGCTGCCGCCGTGATACTATCGCCAAGACAGGCGATCTTTAGCTCGGAAAAATCGATTGTGTTCTCCGCAATGCATTCCCTGTCAGCCTCATTGACTGAAAGCGTCTCCTCTAAGGAAGTGTGTAGCAGCCGTCTCTGTGCCAGCGTCATACGCTCTTCTACCGCATTCTCCGAGACGGAATTGTCCGACACCACATCATTGCCGGAGACCGCATTGTCCGACACTGCATTATCTGACACCGTATTATCTGACACCGCATCGTTGCCGGAGACGGCATCATTGTCCGAGATGGTATTATCTGACAGAATACCGTTGCCCGACAGGGTTCCGTTTCCGGAGATCGCCGCATTTTCTGAGATCGCATGATCGTCCGAGGCCGCGCCGTCTTCGCTAGTCGGGCCGTTTTCGAACGTCCCGTTACCCTCAGCCGTCATATCACTGTCCGGCACTGCGTTGCCGTCAACCGTGTCCCCGCCTGCCGGCAGTTCGCCGCCCTCATGCGCAGTGCCGGCAGCCGCCGTCTCATCCCGCGCCTCTCCTCCGCTCTGTATACTGTCGATAAACCGCCGCAGTTCTTCCCTGTCCTCTGCCAGCCCCTGAAACTCCGCCTCCATCTCCTGCACGCGGTCCTGGGCCTCCCGGTTCCTGGCAAAAATCTGCGCCAGTTCCATCTCCTCCTGCTCGGCGGCGAGCTGCCTCTCGGTGTCGTAAGCATCGTATATCTTCAGACCGACCACCGCGGCAAGGACCGCCGTCATGATAAAGATAAGCACCAACAAAACTTCATTTAGTTTTTTCATCTCATCTGCCTAACCTTTGTCTGACGATCTCGTAGGCGAGCACGCCCGCCGCCACGGACGCATTGAGGGAATCAATGTCTCCGCGCATCGGGATCGCCGCAGTGAAATCGCACTTCTCCTTCACAAGCCGCCCCACGCCGTTCCCTTCGCTGCCGATTACCATGCCGATCGGCCCCTTCAGGTCCAGATCGTACATAGAGGCGCCATCCATGTCCGCACAGACAAACCACAACCCCTCTTTCTTCAGCTCTTCTATGGTCTGTCCCAGATTCGTCACCTTCGCCACGGGCGTATAGTTGAGCGCGCCTGCGGAGGCTTTTGCAACCGTGGCGGTCAATCCGACTGCGCGGTTTTTCGGTATGATCACGCCGTGCGCCCCCGCCAGATTCGCCGTGCGGATGATAGCGCCCAGATTGTGAGGGTCCTCGATATTGTCCAACAGAAAAATAAAAGGCGCCTCGCCTTTCTCCCTCGCCTTGTCCAGAATATCCTCCACCTCCGCGTAGGCATAGGCCGCGGCGTAGGCAATGACGCCCTGATGCCTGCCCGTCTCCGAGAGCTGATCCAGCCTCTCCTTAGGCACGTACTTGATCGGGCAGCCGCATTTTGCCGCCTCCCGCTTGATCGTCATGACCGGCCCGTCCTGGCAGCCGTCCAGCACAAACAGCTTGTCTATGGTCTTGCCGGAGCGAAACGCCTCGATCACGGCGTTTCTGCCCTCGATGGTAAATTCCGTATATCTCATTGTTTTGTTTTCCTCCGCATCCTCCGCAGCCTGATTATACTATCTTGATACTCGAAGGCTCACGCTTACGGCGCTCTGCCGTCTGTTCTCCACCCCGCTATATGTCCATCCCGACTTTCCCGATCGCCTCGCGGATCAGGGCGAGCATCCTCTCCTGTCGTCCGGCCAGATACAGATAACCGCACAGCGCCTCGAGTCCTGTGGCCTTGCGGTATTCGACGATGGAGGCGTTCTTCGCGACAGTGTAGGATTTGGCGTTGCGCCCGCGGTGATATACCGCTGTCTCCTCCTCGCTCAGCTCTTCCTGCAGGGCGTCGATCATCTTCGCCTGAATGCGGGCATTCACATACTGCACCGTCTCCCTGTGCAGATTGTTGGCCGGGCGGTTTCCACGCTCCACGACGATCGTGCGGATCACCAGATCGAAGACGGCATCCCCTATGTAGGCGAGAGTCAGCGGAGAATAGGTCCTGATGTCCGTCTCCTTGCAGGCAAACTCCCGCTTGATGGCCTCTAAGATCGTCATGCCCTCTTCCATTTGACTCCCTCGCGCGTGTCCTCCAGAATGATCCCCTGCGCTGCCAGCGTATCTCTGATCTCATCCGCTCTGGCGAAGTTCTTCGCCTTGCGCGCCTCCTGTCTCTCCCGGATCAGCGCCTCGATATCCGCGTCCAGGATCTCTTCCTTCTTCTCCACGATCAGCCCGCAGATGTCGGACAGCATGACGATCTCCTCCTTGAGCGCCTGCAAAAGAGCTTTGCAGGACTGTTCGTCCGCGTGGGTATTGACAAATTTGACCAACTCAAAGATCGCGGAGATGGCGTCCGCCGTGTTGAAGTCGTCGTCCATGGCCTCGTCAAACTTGGCGATATATGCCTCAGCCTGTTTCAAAGTCTCCCGCTCTTCATCGGTCAACTCCCTGTCGGCCGCCTTGTCCAGCATGAAATTCAGATTGCCCACACAGCTTGTAATGCGCTCCAAACCGTTCTTTGCCGCCTCCATCAGATCCGCGCTGAAATTCAGCGGGCTCCTGTAATGCGCGGAGAGCATGAAAAAGCGCAGCACCTGTAAGTCGTATTTCTCGCTGATGTCCCTGACCGTGAAGAAATTGCCCGCGGATTTGGACATCTTCTTATTATCGATATTTAAGAAAGCGTTGTGCAGCCAGTATTTGGCGAACTGTTTTCCGTTGGCAGCCTCGGACTGCGCGATCTCGTTCTCGTGGTGGGGAAAGATCAGATCCTCGCCGCCCGCGTGAATGTCGATCTCCTCGCCCAGATACTTCCTGCTCATGACGGAGCACTCGATATGCCAGCCCGGCCGCCCCTCGCACCAGGGAGATTCCCAGTACGGCTCTCCCTCCTTTTTCGGTTTCCAGAGCACGAAGTCGAGCGGATCCTCTTTCTGATCCTCGCCGGACACGAGCAGCGAGCGAGCGCCGCTGCGCAGATCATCCAGATTTTTATGGGAGAGTTTGCCGTAATCTTTAAAACTCCTCGTCTTGAAGTACACCGTACCGTCCTTGGCCACATAGGCATGCCCCTTGTCGATCAGGGTCCGGATCATCTCGATCATGCCGTCGATCTCCTCCGTGGCCTTGGGATGGACCGTTGCGGTTTTTACGTTCAGCCCTTCCATGTCCTTCCTGCACTCCGCAATATAGCGTTCGGAGATCACGGAAGGATCTACGCCCTCCTCGTTCGCCTTCTTGATGATCTTATCGTCCACGTCCGTAAAATTGGAGACATAGTTGACCTTATATCCCTTGTGCTCCATATACCGTCTGGCCGTGTCGAACACGATCATGGGCCGCGCGTTGCCAATGTGGATCAGGTTATACACGGTCGGGCCGCAGACATACATATTGACCTCGCCCTCCTTAATGGGTACGAAATCCTCTTTCTTCTTTGATAAAGTATTGTAAACTCTCATAGTCTCCTCCTGTCTGCGGAACGCTCTGCGCGCTACTCCATGTTTTTCTTCAGTATCTTGATCTCCTGTTCCAGATCGAGCAGCCTGTTCGTCAGCTCGGCGTTGGCCCGCTGCAGCCCCGCGATGTCCTCGCGCACGGGGTCGGGCAGATCGATCTGGTCCAGCTCCTCCTGCGGCAGCAGCCGATTATTTCGTTTCACCACCCGCCCAGGTACGCCGACTACGGTCGAGTTGGGCGGCACTTCCTCCAACACCACGCTGCCCGCTCCGATCTTGCTGTTGTCGCCTATCTTGAACGAGCCCAGCACCTTCGCCCCCGTGCTGATCATCACATTGTTTCCGACAGTGGGATGTCTCTTGCCCTGTTCCTTGCCCGTGCCGCCCAGCGTCACGCCCTGATACAGGGTCACATTGTCGCCGATCACCGTTGTCTCTCCGATGATCACGCCGTTGCCGTGGTCGATAAAAAATCCCCTGCCGATCTGCGCGCCCGGATGGATCTCGATCCCCGTCTTGCGGACGGCCTTCTGGGAAACCCATCTCGCCCAAAAATAATGCTTTTGAAGGTACAGCTTATGCGCCAGACGATAGTAGAGCATTACCTTGAAACTGGGGTAAAGAAACACCTCCATATTGGAGTGGATCGCCGGGTCACGCTCGCGTATAAGCTTGATTTCCTCTTTGATATTCCCTATCAATCCCATATCAGGTTCCTTCTATAATAGAGTCAAATCCCCCGCGGCAAGCTACGGAACATGACTTAGCTTGTTCTTCGTTTGTTCGCCCCAAGGGCGGGGTATTTGCCCTGTGCGGTTATAAATAAAATATGCTAAATGCGCAGATTTGTCAATCAGCCCGCAGGGGACAGCCGCCGCAGCCCGCACAGCCGCGCGCCGTGACGTCCTCGCTGACCAGCTCTCTGGGGCTCGTCAGCATACAGACCGCCTGCGCCGAGATGCCCTCTCCGTTTCCCGTAAATCCAAGCCCTTCCTCCGTGGTCGCCTTGACGTTGACCTGCTCTGTGCCAATCCCCAGCGTCTTTGCGATATTCTCCCGCATCTGATCGATATAGGGCCGCATTTTCGGCGCCTGCGCAATGATCGTCGCGTCGATATTCTCGATCAGGAAACGGTTTTCTTCCAAAAGCCCGCCCACATGCTTTAGGAGCCTGAGCGAAGAGATGCCGCTGTACGCGGGGTCATTATCCGGGAAATGCCTGCCTATGTCCCCAAGAGCCGCCGCGCCGAGCAGCGCGTCCATGACCGCATGTAACAGCACGTCCGCGTCGGAGTGCCCCAACAGCCCTTTTTCATAGGGAATCTCCACCCCGCCCATGATCAGTTTCCTGCCCTCTGTAAGACGATGCACGTCATATCCCATTCCGATCCGCATTCTATCCGCCTTTCCCGCTCTGCGTTTTCTTTCTTCTTTTTTATTCCTATTTTATTTCTGCGATGCCGTGCCCTCCTCGATCTTCTCCGTCACCCTGCGGTAGAACAGGAGGGAAAGCGCCGTCGCCACGCTCCAGCCCACCGGCCATGACATCCAGATCCCTGTCGCGGCGAACCGCGTCGACAGAAGATACGCCAGAATCACTCTGAGGACCAGGTCGGTGAAAGTCGATACCATAAAGTACCGCATCGCCTCCGCGCCCCGCAGCACGCCGTCCGCGATCAGTTTCATGGAGACGACGATATAAAAGGGTGACACGATGCGCAGAAACAGAAGTCCCGTCCGCATGGCCGTGCCCGTCGTATTTTCCAGAAACAGGCGCATCATAAGTCCGCCCGCCCCAAAATACAGCGCCGCAAAACACACCGACACGCCGAGTGCGATCTTCATACCCGCGCGAAAGCCTTCCCGCACTCTCCGCATCCGCCCCGCGCCCAGATTCTGCGCCACAAAGCCCGACACGCCGTTTCCGAAGGTCGTAAAGCCCGTGATGACGAAGGTGTTTAACTTCACCGCCGCGGAGTACCCCGCGATCACGTCGGAGCCGTAGGAGTTGACCAGACTCTGGATAAAAATGTTCCCCACAGAGACGAAACTCTGCTGTAAGATACTGGGCACGGCCACCATTGCGATCTTGGCCAGCATGTTTCCCGAGAAGATCGGTATTTTCTCCGCCCTCTCCCTGTTTTCTCCCATCAGGCTGTCGATCTCTCGCAATCTGACACGAAACGTTATGAGCGCCAGCACGCACGCTGCACCCTGTGCAATAAACGTCGCCCACGCCACTCCGGCCACGCCTCGGTGGAATACCGCCACAAACAGCAGATCCAAAACGATGTTGCCGAGGGAGGAACCGATCAGAAAAAAGAGCGGCGTCCTGGAATCCCCGAGCGAGTTGAACATACCCGTCACCACATTGTACAGAAACAGAAAGACAAACCCGCCAATGTAGATCCTCAGATAGAGCGCTCCGTCCGCAAAGATATTGTCCGGCGTCTGAATGGCCCGCATCATCATGGGCGTCGTCGCAAGTCCTGTGACGGTCAGCAGGACGGACAGGACAAAGCCCACAAGCATGACCGTTGACACCGCCGTCTTGAGCTGCCTGTAATGTCTCGCCCCAAACAACTGGGAAATGATGACGGAACAGCCGATGTTGCAGCCGATCGCCACCGCCATGAAGATCATGGTGATGGGGTAGGAGGCTCCCACCGCCGCCAGCGCATCCTCCCCCGCGAACCGCCCCGCGATCATACTGTCCGCTATATTATAGATCTGCTGAAAGGCCACGCTGATGAACATGGGGACCGTGTAACCCAACAGCACTCTGCCGGAATCGCCCGTTGTCAGATCCTGTATCATGATTCCTGCGCCTCTTTTCTTCTGAATGCCTGCATATCCTGTCCGCAGGACTCCTATACGGTGCGGTGCGCGAGAATATAGTCGAACAGCCTGTCCGCCACCTCGTCCTTGCCCATCAGCGGCAGCTCTGTCGTCTCCCCCCTCGTCAGGAAAGTCACCACGTTGGTGTCCGTGCCGAAACCCGCGCCCGCCTGCCTGAGATTGTTGGCAACGATCATGTCGATATTTTTCTTCTCCAGTTTCGCGCGGGAATTCTCCAGCATGTGCTCCGTCTCCATGGAGAACCCGCACAGAAACTGCCCGGGCCTGCGGTGCGCCCCCAGCCAAGCCAGAATATCCTCCGTGCGCGTAAGCGCGATAGACAGCTCCCCGTCGCCCTTCTTCATCTTCTCATCCGCCGTCTGCGCCGGGCGGTAATCCGCCACAGCCGCCGCCTTGACGATAATGTCCTGAGCGTCTGCTATATCCCTGACCGCCTGCGCCATGTCGGCCGCCGACACCACCGGGACGGTCCTGACCCCTATGGGCGGCTGTAAATCCGTCTTCCCGGATACAAGCGTCACCTCCGCGCCGCGCAGCATGGCTGCCCTGGCGACGGCATAGCCCATCTTGCCCGTAGAATGGTTGCTGATGTAGCGCACGGGATCGATCTTTTCCCGCGTGGGTCCTGCCGTGACGAGCACCTTCAGCCCCGCCATGTCCTTCGGCGTCAGCGCCTTCACAAGATACTCAAAGAGCGTCTCCGGCTCCGGCATCTTGCCCTCGCCCACGTCGCCGCAGGCCAGATACCCCTCCGCGGGGGCGATCACCTCCATGTCGTAGCGCGCGAGGGTTTTCATGTTGTCCTGCACGATGGGGTTCCTGTACATGCGCGTATTCATCGCAGGTGCAAAGATCTTGGGGCAAGTGCAGGCAAGGAGCGTCGTCGTCAGCATATCGTCCGCGATGCCGTGGGCCGCCTTGGCGATCACGTCGGCCGACGCGGGCGCCACGAGAAACACATCCGCCAGCTTGGCCAGCGACACATGTTCCACCTGAAATTCAAAATTCCGGTCAAAGGTGTCCACCAGACACTTGTTGCCCGTCAACGTCTCAAAGGTGATCGGATTGATAAAGTTGACGGCGTTCTTCGTCATGAGGACGGTCACGTCCGCGTCCTGTTTTTTCAGCATACTCGCAAGGGCCGCGATCTTGTACGCCGCGATAGACCCGGTCACGCCGAGGAGGATTTTTTTCCCTTTTAGCATAATAAAACTTCGCTTTCCTGTACGTTATATACAAATCGGCCAAAAACTATACCATAATGGAATAGTTTTTCCATTGTCACGTCTCTACATTCTTGTGATAGATAATGCCCAGTCCCTTCAGCGTCAGCTCGTTGTCGTAGATGATCTTCCGCTTGCAGTAGGGCACAATGCTGCCGGAGAGGCCGCCTGTGGCCACCACGGGGGCCTCGTAGCCAAGCTCGTCGAAGATCCGCTCGATCATGCCGTCCAGACATGCCGCCTGCCCCATCACGACGCCGCTCTTCATGCACTCGATAGTGTTCTTGCCGATCACACGTTTCGGCGCGTCGAGACTGATGCGCGGGAGCTGGGAGGTGCGGTTTACCAGCGAGTCCAGGGACACCTTGACCCCCGGCAGAATCATGCCGCCGATATAGTTCTTCTTGTCGTCCACCACGCTGATCGTCGTCGCCGTCCCCATATCGATCATGATAATGGGCGCGCCGTAATAGTGCAGCCCCGCGACCGCGTTGACGACCAGATCGGAGCCGAGCTGCCCCGGATTGTCCATCAGGATATTCAAACCCGTCTTCACGCCCGGCCCCACCAAGAGCGGCGCTCTGTGAAAAAGCTTGAGAAAAGCCGCTTTCATAATGTTGTTGAGCGGCGGTACGACCGAGGAGATGATGCTGCCGTCGATGTCGTCAAGACCGATGCGGTACAGATCGAAAAGCGTCCGAAACTCCACCACATACTCCAACTCCGTCTTGGACAGATTCGTGGAGACGCGCTCCACGAACCGCACCTGTTCTCCCTCGATACAGCCGATCACTATATTCGTATTTCCTATGTCAATCGCCAAAATCATACCGCACCCAGCTTTCTTTTTCGTATTGATAATGTATCTCACTCTGTTATGTTTCTATGTGTCGCAGCCGCTTTCCATGCAGCTGTCCGCAGCCCGCTCTCACGCACTCTTCTTTGCGGCGTAGAGCGGTTTTACCTTCGTCAGCGCGAAACCGACTCCGGCCACGATGATCGCGGCGACCACCGCCTCCACGATGCCGTTGAACGTCACCACGCCCATGATCACGTCGAGCACGGCCTCTCCCGCAACGCCTACCGCCTCCGCATACGCCTCCTTATACAGAATAAAGATGCCGCTCATGACGAAAAGCGTGTTTGTGAACGCGCCGGACAGCCCCGCATAGGCAAGCGCAATGCTGATATTTCCTTTCCTGCTGCCGCTCACCGTGAGCGCGATCAGCAGCACGATACCCGCGATCAGTCCGATCACGGTACACATGGAAACGCTCAGCGCCTCCGGGAACAGCCGTATTAAAAATGCTCTGACGGAGATAAACAAGATCAAAGACGCCGCCGCATCGACAACGATCCTCCCCGCCTTCTGTTCGCTCTTTAAAACCCTGTGGATCAGAACATAGATAAAATAGGGGACGACCCCTACCAGGATCCTCGGCACGAAACAGATGTACAGGCTCTTGAAGATGCCGGATACGCCGACCACGTTGTAGGCGATGACAGGCGAGAACACGAACGCCGAGGCCGTCGCCGCCTTGAATGTGTTGTTGATGAAACTGGTCAAACCGAATACGAATCCCAAAAATGCACCTTTCTTCGGTCCGAGAAATAGCGCTCCCAGGATGACCGGGATATGAATGATCGTCGCGTTGATCACGACAAGCGGGATATATCCCAGCGGTGTGAATGCCATAATCACGATTATGGCGGTGAACAGTGCCGTAAGCACCAGTTCGTAGGTCTTTTCATTTTTCATGGTACAGATTCCTCCTTGTTATTATTCTCATAAATGAGATACAATACGCTGATATAGTACCACATTGATATTTTGTTGACAACAGCTTTTTCCAGAGTTTCGCCGCGCCGCCTAAGAGCCGCACAGAAGAAGGCGGCCCTGTGAGCCGCCCTCCGTCTACTGTTCGCTTTTTGCAAAACTGATAAAATGATAGCTGTCCATGATCTGCATGTACTTCACCACCCGGGGATAGACCGGTTCAGCCTCCTCCCCGAATCTCTCCCGCTGGAGGTCCGCCAGTTCCAGCACGGTGCGCCTGCCGTCTATCAGCGGCCACAGAAAACTGCCGTACTTCTCCATGTGCACCTTCGTGTACTTCGGCCGCTTGAAAAACTTCTGGGCCATACGGTTAAAAATCCCCGTATTCTCCACTTCCAGAACGACCAGCCCCTCCTCGTCCTCGCTCCACGAAAGCGCGGCCCTCACGGGAACCAGATCCAGATAATTTGTCTGTCCTTTTTTCTTCTTCATCAACTCTTATTCTTCTTCCACAGCGAGAATTTCAACAGGCACAGGATCATCACGATCATCAGCGCAATTCCGCCGATATTGCCAAGATTCACCGTGCCGGACAGATCCATGGTGACGCCGAAGACCGCCAGGATCGCCAGCAGGATCCCTACCAGACCCTCCCCCGCGATCATCCCGGCGCAGTAGAGCGTGCCGTCCGTCGCCTGTCTCTCCTTGGTCTTCTCGTCCACTTTCTTCCTGCCGTCCATGAACAGACGAACGACGCCGCCTACCATAATGCTGGTGTTCAGATAGATCGGCAGATACAGTCCAATCGCAAAAGGCATGACCGGGATCCGCAGAATCTCAAGACCAAGCGCCAGAAATACGCCGATAAACACGAGGTTCCAGGGAAGTTCGCCTCCCATGATACCCTCCACGATCATCTTCATCAGCGTCGCCTGCGGAGCGGGCACTTCCGCGCCGCCGTAGCCCCACGCCGCGTTCAGAAGGTAGAGCACGCCGCCGATGGCAAGGCCGGATGCGACCACGCCGATCAGCTCGCCGATCTGCTGTTTCTTCGGCGTCGCGCCGAGCAGGAAACCTGTTTTCAGGTCCTGCGACGTATCGCCCGCAATCGCCGCGATAATACAGATGACCGAACCGATGGCGATCGCGCCCATCATACCCGTAATGCCGCTGTCTCCCGTGGCCTTGATGGTGATCGTCGCGATCAGCAGCGTGGCGATCGCCATGCCCGAAACCGGGTTATTGGAACTGCCGATCAGTCCCACCATTCTGGAGGACACAGTGGCAAAGAAAAAGCCGAATACGACGATCAGCAGCGCCCCGAGGATGTTGACGGGGATCGCCGGAACGAGCCATATGATAACGACCATCGCCGCAATGCCGATCAGCACAATGCTCATCGGAAGATCCTGCGCCGTCCGCTCACCGCTCGTATTCTTGCTGCCCTTCATGCTCTTGATGGAATCCCTGAAGGTCGTGACGATCAGCGGCAGCGACTTGATCAGGGAGATAATGCCTCCCGTGGCGATCGCACCCGCGCCGATATACCTCACATAGGAGCCCCAGATGGCGGACGCGCCGCCCTCCGCATAGAGCTGTCCGATGGTGGTGCCCGCGGCCGCCGGGTACATCCATGTGTCCGCGCCGAACAGGCAGATCAACGGAATGATCACCATCCAGCCCACCAGAGAACCCACGAACATATAGGACGCGATGCGCGGCCCTACGATGTAGCCCACGCCCAAGAGCGCCGGGTAGACCTCCATGCCAAGCTAGCCCTTAAACGCCTTGAACTGCGCCGCTACGTCCGCAGGAATGACCTTGATGCCATCCACAAGGAACTTGAACACGGCTGCCAGTCCCATACCGCTGAACACGGTGGAGGCGTTGGAGCCGCCCTCCTCTCCCGCAAGCAGAACCTCCGCGCAGGCCGTACCCTCGGGATAGAGCAGCGTCGCATGCTCCTTCACGATCAGCGCGTTTCTGAGCGGGATCATAAACAGCACGCCCAGCACGCCGCCGCACAGGGCGATCAGCGTGATCTCCACCAGACTCGGCATGTCGCACAGTCCTTCCTCCGCCCACAGAAACAATGCGGGCATCGTGAAGATGGCGCCTGCGGCAAGGGATTCGCCCGCCGAACCGATGGTCTGCACAATGTTGCTCTCCAGAATGGAGTTTTTCTTCATGATGACACGGATCACACCCATGGAGATGACCGCCGCCGGAATCGACGCGGACACGGTCATACCCACGCGAAGTCCCAGATAGGCGTTGGCCGCGCCGAAGACGATCGCCAGGATAATCCCCATGATAATCGATGTCACCGTAAATTCCGGCGTGATCTTTTCCGCCGGGATGTACGGTTTGAATTCTTTGTTTTCGCTCATTTTCCACCTCTCCCTTAGTTAATTCACAGTTGATCGACAGACTATCATACAAATTAAATTATAATGGAATACCGCAATCCCGGCAAGGGCAAACCTTCAAAACTCAGGCGTTCTTCTTTCCAGCCTCCCTCTGCGGACTTGTCAATCGGAGCCACTTGTGATATGCTAGGCGCAAAAGAGACAGACAATGGAGGCGCTTATGACGGAATTAAAACCAATCAAAGAAGGCAAAGTACGCGAGATCTACGACAACGGCGACACCCTGATCATGGTCGCCACCGACCGGATAAGCTGTTTCGACGTGATCCTCAACAATCAGGTGACGAAGAAGGGAACCGTCCTGACGCAGATGTCCAAATTCTGGTTCGACATGACGCAGGACATCATCCCCAACCACATGATCTCCGTGGACGTGAATGACATGCCCGAATTTTTCAGACAGGAAAGATTTAACGGCAACAGCATGCTGTGCCGTAAGCTGAATATGCTCCCCGTGGAGTGTATCGTGCGCGGCTACATCACGGGCAGCGGCTGGGCAAGCTACTTAAAGAACGGTACCGTGTGCGGCATCAGACTGCCGGAGGGACTTAAGGAGTCCGACAAGCTGCCGGAACCCATCTACACCCCCTCCACCAAGGCGGAGATCGGCGACCACGACGAGAACATCTCCTATGAGCAGAGTATCGCTTATCTGGAAGAGCGTTTCCCCGGCAAGGGCAAAGAGTACGCCTCCGGACTGCGCGACTGCACCATCGCCCTCTATAAGAAATGCGCGGCGTATGCGCTGACCCGCGGCATCATCATCGCGGACACGAAGTTCGAGTTCGGGCTGGACGAGAACGGCAGCATTGTCCTCGGCGACGAGATGCTCACCCCGGACAGTTCCCGTTTCTGGCCCGCAGAGGGCTACGAGCCGGGACATGCGCAGCCTTCCTTTGACAAGCAGTTTGCGAGGGACTGGCTGAAAGCCAACGAGGGGCACAACTGGACGCTCCCCGACGACGTCGTACAGAAGACCATCGACAAATATCTGCAGGGCTACGAACTTCTGACCGGGAAGAAATTGTAGAAGGAGAGCCTGATAAATCTGTCAAAAAAAGGGAGCGACGCTCCCTTTTTTTGCTCTTTCTGCGCTCTGTCCGGCCTCAGCCCTGCAGGACCCGTATCATCTCGTCCGTGATGTTCATGACTTCCTCCATCATGACGTCCGTCACCGCCACCCGCAGCGATTCCATCAGCTCCATACAGTCGTCGGGGATCCTGAGTTTCTCCAGTTCCTTCATGGCGTCGTCCACGCCGTCCAGATCGAAACCGTCCATGGCGTCGTGCATTTTCGTAAGGAGCTCCGTCAGTTCCTCCTTCGTGGTCTCGCGCCTGTTCTGATTTCCGGCCTCCCCGTATGGTCTCAGGATTTCCTTGTAACTTCTCAGTTCCGCCAGCAGATCCGGCGTCTCGGCCATGATCGTCTCCACGTCCCCCGCGTTGCCGCAGTCCTCCATGCGGTGGAACCACTCGGACAGCTCCGCCGCGCCCGCCATGCGCGCCGTGTTCTTCAGCGCGTGGACCTCTATCGTGTAATCCCGGATCAGCCCGTCCGCGAGACATTTCTCCAACTTGTTCGCCTTGGCGTCGATCAGCTTGTAGAAATCGCCCAGCAGCTTATACCACATCTTCTCGCCGCCGGAGTATTTGATACCGTCTGCGGCATTGATGCCCGGAAGGTCAGGCAGCGCGTTTTCCTGCGCGGTCTGCGCCGCCGCAAGCGCCGCTTCCCGCCCTTCCTTCTCTCCGCCCGCAGCGTTCTTCTCCCGCTTGGGCGCCGAGGAATCCGCAGGGATGATCAGCTCCTGCGGCAGCCACTTTCTGAGACATTTGCAAATCTCCTTCATCTCGATGGGTTTCGCCACGAAATCGTTCATCCCGGCCTTGGCAAACTTCTCGCGCGCATCCATCAGAGCGTTCGCCGTCAAAGCAATGATGGGCACATTCTGATGGTATTCGTCGTTGGTCTGCCTGATCCGCTCCGTCGTCTCGATACCGTCCATGACGGGCATCATGTGATCCATAAAGATGATGTGGTACTTCTTCTTCTCCATCATCTGGATCGCCCGCTTGCCGCTGTCCGCCGTATCGATCTGCATCCGCAGCGGCTCTAACAGTCCGTCCGTCACCTCCAGATTGATCTCGTTGTCATCCACCACGAGGATCGACGCGTCGGGCGCGGTGAAGTTCATATAATCCTCCGTCTCCGGCCCTACATACATGGACTCGTGATTGATCGTGCGGCAGAAATTCAGACTGTACAGCGGCTTGTTGACCGCGGTGACGCCGGCGGCGTTGCACTCCTCCAGCAGCGGATTGTGCAGCACATAGATCTCGCCCATCTTGGAGCTGTAATTGTCCAGATCGCCCGCCAGCTTGTCATAGGACTGCTTATCCATATAGAAACAGTCGAGCTGCTCCCTCGTGCCGCTCCACTCCTCGTAAGGCACGCATGCGACGCCATACTGCCCCGTCAGCGTCTCCAGCGCGTCCCACAGATACTTCTTGCTAAAGTAACCGCCGATCTTCAGGTGCTTGCGCGCCTCGTCGTGGATCTCGGCGGCGGGCGTCCCGTCGGCCACCTTCTGTATGATATTGAAATAGAACTCGCTGCCCTCGCCGTAGGTACTCCTGACGCCGATGCTGCCGCCCATCATCTCCACGAGCTGCTTGGAGATGGACAGACCCAGCCCCGTGCCTTCCTTCCCACGGTTCCTCTTGCTGTCCACCTGCTGGAAAGAGCCGAACAGCTTATCCAGATCTTCCTCCCGGATGCCCTGCCCGGTATCTTTGACAGACACCAGAAGTTCCATATTGTCGCCGTTCACGTTCCCCACGCGGATCGTAAGTCTGACAAAGCCGCTGTCGGTGAATTTGATGGCGTTGTTGACAATGTTGATAATGATCTGCCTGATGCGCAGCCCGTCGCCGTACAGTTTGCAGGGCAGTTTCTCGTCGATGTCAAAGAGGATCTCCATATCCTTGCTGCCGATACGCGTCAGGAAAATCATACTCAGATCGCTCAGCATGAGCATCGGGTCGTACTCGTCCTCCACCAGCTCCATCTTGCCGGACTCCATCTTGGAGAAGTCCAGAATATCGTTCACGATATTGAGGAGCGCGTTGCCTGAATTCTTAATGTTCATCAGGTAGCCCTTATCCTGCTCCGACAGCTCCTCCCTGAGCAGGATCTCCGTCATGCCCACGATGGCGTTCATGGGGGTGCGGATCTCATGGGTGATGTTGGAGACAAAGGTGGACTTGGCCTGGTTGGCGGCCTCCGCCCGCTCCTTGAGTCCCTTCATGATGTCCGCCTGCTCCTTCGCGCTTCGGGCGTGGCGGAAACTCTCGGTGATGTCGTTAAAGACATACATTTTACCGAAATAGATGTTCTGCCTGATGAGCAGACGGCTGCTCACCTCGTACACGCGGTTGTCCCGCTCCACGTTCGTCTTGTTGACGATGCAGTCGTCCAGTTCCCCGATGATCGCCGGGAGGGAGGCGTTGTTCTCCAGCGGATAAAGTTCGTTCGCTTTCCTGTTGCGGTAGATCAGCATGTTGTTGTGATCCAGCACCATCAGCCCGTCGGAAAGTTCGTCGATCGCCTGATCCTGCGCCATGGACAGCGTATCCAGCACTTTGTCCTTATAGAGATAAGAGGACAGGATAACGACGGAGATCAGTTCGGTCAACAGGGTGGGATCGTAGCCGCCGAACCAGTTCAGCAGATGCCCCATCCAGCCCAGAAGCATAACGCCGATAATCCCGTAGAATGACAGGATCCTGTGCTGCTCCGCCGTGTTGATCCACTGCCCGTGCCTGCGAAGACAGGCCAGCACCATCACGATCCCATAGACCGCCACACAGCAGTAGTAGATCATGCACACCGGGCCCGCCTTCAGCACAAGATGCGGGAACAGCCCCTTCGTCGTGTATGTAATATTCGAGTAGTACAGACTGTGCCTGTCACAGGTAAGGATGAGCATAATCGTCGCAAGATGCAAAGCGCCCAGCACTAACGGCAGCCGCTTAGGCAGTTTCACCTTGCAGTATTCCATCACAAACAGGAACATGCACAGCACGCCGATCGGCCTGCCCAGATAAGAAAATTTCAGAGCCTGCAGGGACTGTTCCTCCGTGACCGCCTGCATGATGAACAGTTGACCTGTAAAGTCAATAATCAGCGCTATCATCAGGAGCAGCAGCCGTATCTGCTGTCGGGACGGCCTCTGGTTCGCCAGATAGAGCGCCTCGGAAAACAGTACGATAAGTCCCGCAAATTGTATGATGATCAAAAATGTCAGCATCGTCACGCGTCCTCTTCCACTTTCTTCTCAAAATCCTCAACAGGCATCGGCCTCGCATAGTAGAATCCCTGTATCATGTCGCAGCCCTGTCTCGCCAGGAAATCCACCTGTTCCTTCTTCTCGATCCCTTCCGCTACCACGCACATGTCCAGATCTCTCGCCAGACGAATCGCCTCCCTGACCACGATCTCGCCTCTTCTCGCACCGTCCTCATCCCCTTGGAAGAATTCGCCGTCCAGTTTCAGCACGTCAAGCGGAATGTCCTTCAGCGAATTTAAGGAGGAATACCCTGCCCCGAAGTCGTCCATAGACACGCGGAACCCATACGCTTTGAGCTGTTTGACAGTCTCCACCAGAATCTCCTTGTCGTCGAAGAAGGCGCTCTCCGTCACCTCCAGTTCGATCAGTTCGTGATTCGGCCCGTAGGCGTCCACCAGCTCGCAGATATGCTCCGCCAATCCCTCCTGCGCGAAGTGCGCTCTCGACACGTTCACGGAGATCGGTATCATCTTTCTGCCCTGTATCATCCACTCCGCCTGCAGCTTGGCAACGCGGGAGATCATGTAGTCGTCCAGCTGCGTGACGAACCCGGTGCGCTCGAAGATGGGGATGAAATGGCTCGGCGTGATCAGGCCCGTGGAGAGACTGACCCAGCGCACCAGCGCCTCCGCGCCCACCAGCTTGCCGCTGGCCGGACTGTACTTGGGCTGCAGATACACCTGGAACTCCCCGTTCTGCAAGGCCCGCTCCATATTGTCCTCCACCCAGCGCTCCCACTTCTGCCTGCCCAGCATGTCGTGATCGAAAAAGGTGATCCTCTGCTCCTCCACACCGTCCGATTCCAGTCTCGCGGCGTTGGCGTAGGTGTAGATCTGCTCCACATCCGTCTCCTGCCGCCTGTGATACCACTTGCCCTCCTCGTCCACATAGGGCGGGAGCAGATCGATCCCCGCATGGAAATGGATCTTCTGATTCGGTCTGAGCCCCGTCAGCTCCGCCAGCAGAGAGCGCACGCGCCTGCGGCAGTTCTCCTGATACTCCTGTTCATTCTCCCCCTCGCACCGCAGCAGCAGGCCGAAATCAGCGCCCTCGTATCTGGCGAAGGACTCGTGCTTCCCCACGCGCGCGCTCAGGAACCCGCTCATCGCCTCCAACAGTTCGTCCCCCGCCTTGACGCCATAGCAGGCGCGGTAATTCTGGTAGCGTTCCAGATGAAGGTTCACCAGCGCGAACGCTTTCTTATTATTCCGTATTCTGGAGAGGATCCTGTGGGCATAGTTCTGGAAATAAAGCCAGTTCCTACCGCCCGTCACCGTGTCCAGATAGATCAGACTGCTCATCTTGCGCTGGGTGAGAGCCGTGCGGATCGTGTTGATAAACAGCAGGACCACAGGGATCATGAGAAGGGCCATAACGCCGAACCCAAACAGATACACATAGACGATGTCCTGCCTCTGCGCCTGCAGACTGCACTTCACATACAGCACATAGGTATTGTCCCCAAAAGGCACTTTCAGCCAGTAATCCTGACGAACCACCATCGCGTCCATCCACTGCGCGCGCGTCTCGCCCTGTTCCATCGGATGAAGGACCCTGCTCATAATCTCCCTGACCGGTATCGCCTGGATCGAGCGCAGTCCCTCGTTGGCGGAGAGAAAATTTTTGCTGTCCGCCACCGCCGTAAGCTCCCGGCCCACATTGAATTTCAGTTTTATATCAAAGTTGGGCTCGGAATCGCCCGACAGAAACACGATCTTCCTGTCTCTGTCCAGAACGCAGATGTCCTGATCGCCCAGTATGTAATCGTGCATCTCCGCGGCGGCCTCCTCCACCGTGTCGCCGCCGTCCATGAGCGCGCTCAGGATGCCGCTCACCTGCTGCGCGTCCTCGTAGTGCCCCACGATCTTCGTCCCCATGATGCACATCACAAACAGATACAGAAAAACGGCGAACGTGGCTACGCACGCAACGGCAAAAAATACCAGCACACAAACGGATGGCCAGATCCGCTTTTTATACAGTTTCCCGAATCGTTTCTCCCCGACGCTGCTCATAAAGTTCCCTTACCTTTCCCGCATCTTTTCTCTTCTCCGCAAAGTGTACGGGCACCGCGGCAGAACATTCTGCCGCAATGCCCGTATATTATAACATATTATTCTGCAAATGTCTCGAAATTCTTGCGGCCGGGATGCCGGCCGGCCGTCTTATGTCCCGCACAGAAAAGGCGTCAGGTAAACCGGCAGATAGACAAGCCCGCCGTTTCTGCCAATATCCTTCTGGGAAAGGATGACGCACTCGCCGGAATGCTTTGCATATTTCTTCTGAAATGCCGATAAAGATTCATGTTTCCCCGTGCCCGACGACTTGACCTCGAGCGCCGTCAGTTTCGTCCCCCGCGACAGAAGGAAATCGATCTCATAATAGTGCGTGCTGCCTTCTTTTTGCCATGTATGGTAGTACAGTTCCCTCCCTGACGCCGCTATGATCTGGGCGACCAGATTTTCATACAGATACCCCAGATTGGCAGGCAGCTTATCTGACAGGAGTTTGACATAAATCTCATTTTCCGTTTCTGGTCTGTCAACAAACATCAGTGTGATAAATAATCCCGTGTCTGCCACATACAGCTTATAGCTGTCCACATCCTTCGTGAGCGGCAGGCTGACTCTCGGATCTGTCACATGGTAGGATGGCAGCACCGTTTTGGAATCGATCAGATCATAGAGCAGCCTTTCATCCCTTGATGTTTTTCTTCCCCCAACCGCCTGTGAAATGCGGTAACACTTCGCCCCTCTGGAAAGCTGCGCCGGAATGGCATGATAGAGCGCGGACAGGCGGCCCGACGGATCCAGACGTTTGAAATCATCTTCATACAGCCTGATGATCTGCCGTTTGATCTGGTCAATCATGGCGAAGTTCTCGCCGTTCGTATACGCCTCGACCGCCTGCGGCATACCGCCCACAGCCATATACAGCCTGATGTCGCGCATGAGTTTGCGGTTCGTCTGCTGCCCTATGCTCTTTTTCTTCTCATACACTCTGCCCAGCGCCTCATAGCTGTTTCCTGTTGCCAGACAAAACTCTTCATAATCCATCGGATATACGGGAATTTTCATCTCTTCCGAGGGGATCAGGATGTCTTTGACATTCTTTTTGATCGAGATCAGCGATCCCGTCTCGATATAATGATACCTGCCGTCCTTCACCAGATGCTTGATGGCCTGCCTGGCCCTGGGAAATAACTGCACCTCGTCAAAGATCACCACGGATTCATGCGCATACAGATCGATTCCTGTCACCGCCTGCAGCCGTAAAAAGAACAGATCCGGATCGTGAATATCGTCGAAACAGGCGATTTCTTCGTTCGACGCTCTGGAAAAATCCACCAGTATATAGGATCTGTATTCGTTCGCGGCAAACCGCTCGGCGATTGTGGATTTTCCGACCCGCCTTGCGCCCTCCAACAGGACGGCGTACCTGTCGGCATATTTTTGTTTCCAGTTCAACAGTTCGTCATACGCCTTACGCCAGAAAAACATACTTGCCCCTCCAGTCTCCATATTGACGCTCTTTTTGCATTTCTTCAAAATTATTATATTCTATTCTGTGCATTTCTTCAAGATTTATTCTATCCGATTCGTGCATTTCTTCAAGATTTATTCTGCGCGATTTGTGCATTTCTTCAAGATTTCCCCGTATGGCATCATCGATACGCCCGAAACGCGACCGCGCGCGGCGGGGCGCTTTTCAGATACTCCTCCACCCGCACCTTCCCGCCCCGCACGCGCACCGTCACCGCGCCGCTCTCCTGTGTTCCTAAGATTAGGCAGCCCGCCTTTCGCAGCCTTGCGAGCAGTTCCTCATGGGGATGGCCGTAGCGGTTATTACGCCCCGACGAGATCAGGGCGATCTCGGGATCGATCTGCCGCAGAAACGCCTCGCCCGTAGACCCCGACGAGCCGTGGTGCGCCACCTTCAACAGTGTAATATTATGTAAACTATCTCCTCTCGTGTCCTGCACACGCCGCAGCGCCGCCGCCACATCCTCCTCTCCCGCTCCTTCCAGATCTCCCGTAAAAAGTGCGCTAAACGCCCCGTAAGTCAAGTACAGCACGGTGGAGTAAGCATTAGGCTCCGTCTCGTCCAAATTCTTCCGCGGATGCAGACAAGTTAACATAACTTCTCCGCACTTTAGAACATCCCCGGCGCTCAGATACCACACCCCGGCGCCCGCCTCTGCGGCAAGCCGCTCCAATTCATGATAGGCCTCGTTTCTGCCTGTCTCTCCCACATGGGGCAGATACAGCGCGCCCACGGCGATCCCGCTCGTCCCCGACTCCTCCAACAGGAGGCGGATGCCGCTTATGTGATCGCTGTCCGGGTGTGTGACGACTATGGCGTCCAGATAGGACACGCCCTCATGTTTCAGAAACGGCATGATCTGATAGGACAAAACATCACTCTTGTCCGAGCTGCCGCCGTCGATCAGCATGTGAACACCGCTGTCTTCCGCCAGATAGATACAATCCCCCTGTCCCACATCCACCATGGTAATCTGTAACCCCCGGGGCAGTCTGATCGTCAGCGCAAGCAGCGCGCAGAGCGCTCCCTGCCAGAACAGCAGCTTGGGGATCCTGTGATTCCACGCCACAAGCCCTGTGAGGATCCCCAGAAAAAGCGCCGTCTGCCACGGTTTCGGACAGCCTGTGACCCAGCTGCTGTCCGGCAGCCGCAGACAGAAATCGCAGCACTTTTCATAGAAACGCAGTATCAGGTGCACGGGGACTGCCGCCGCCGCGCCAAGCGGCAGAAACAATGCCGCCGCTGCCAGACTGAGCAGACCGCCTATCAGCACAAAAGTCATACAGGGAACCACAAGCAGATTCAAGAACACCGAATAGGGCGGAAATTCATAGTAAAAACACAGATACACAGGGAGGGTGGAGAGGGAGATCGCCGCGCCCGACACAAACGCCCGCTCCGCCCGGCCGCGCCGGGAATCCGCCTGTTCCGATCCGCCCCATCCCAACAGATTCTCCTGCGCCGCCGGAAGGAAAATACCGATGCCGCAGACCGCCCCGAAGGAGAAGAGGAAACCGCTGTGCTGTAAATACAGGGGCTGCCGTATGAGAACGGCAAGGGCGGCCACGGTCACGGCCGTCAGCAGATCGTAAGTCCTGCCAAGCAGCTCCGCGCACAGCCGTATGCCGAACATGATATAGGCGCGGAGCATGGAAATTCCCATGCCTGTCATCGTCCCATAGCAGTACATCAAGCCGATGGTTATAGTTATGTAAACTATTTTCGGCAGCCCCGTCTTTTTTAAGAGCCTGAAAGCGCACATGCCGATCACGGACAGATGCAGCCCGCTGATCGCCAGAATATGGCTGATGCCGTTCTGCCGGTACAATTCTTTCAGATCCGTGTCCAGCGTTCCCTTCTCGCCAAGCAGCATGGCTTTGACCACGGAGGCGTCCTTCTCTCCATAGCTCGCGTCTGCAAGCAAGGACAGATATTCCCTGAAACGGTACAGTTTCTCCCGAAAGACATCATAGGAACCGCTCTGCGACACAATGCGGCAGCTCATAAGCCGCCCCTGCTGTCCCAGGATACGGTAGTAATCCGCCGCATCGAACTCTCCGGGATTGGTGGCATGGGAAAAGGCGCGAAAATCGCCCTCCACTGTGATCAGGCTTCCCATGCGCGGCGTTTCATTACCGCCCATATAACACAGGACGCCCGCGACCTCCGCAGCGTCCCCGCGCCGCACGCGCTCTCTCTTTTCTCTCCAAAATCGATGTAATCTGTGTAGTGGAATCTTCCCGAAATCCGATAAGAACTGTTCCGAGACAGGAATCTGACTTTCCTCAAGAACTGCAGTCTCTGAAAGGGTGATGATTGTCTGCGTGCCGTCCCGCAACCGGCGGCGCTCGATGCGCTCCACGAATCCGGTCACGGTGACTCTCTCCTTGTCCGGAGTTTCGGCGATGGGCGCCCCGCGGACGGCGAACAGGAGCATCACCGCCACCGCCGCCGCAAAGGCAAGCCCCGCCGCGCATAATGGTCTTCGTATTTTCATGTCTTCTCCATAATAAGCCCGCAACCGTCCGTTTCCGTCACTGCGTGTCAAGCAGATCCAGATTCCGCTCATAGACGTCGCTTAAGCTGAATTTTTCGCGGTAGGAAATATCTGTCTCACCGCCGATGGAGATCTGCACTCTGTTGACATTGGGCAGCTCCACCAGAGAATTGGTGATGGAATAGATCGTCACCTCCGCGCTCACGTTGTAGGGCTGATTTAAAAAGGTTTGATCTAGGTTTACATAACATGTTCCATCCCGCACTGCCACGCTGATGATCTTCGTCTGCGGATTGATGGTGGGGTAGGCGTCCTCCGCCTCCGGGCCGGCCACCAGCTTTTCCACCACCAGCTTTTCCATGGCGATGTTGCTGCTGTACACCACATTTCTGCGGTTTTCCTCCACCAGCCCCGTGCCGTCCTCATTCGCAAAGTACAGATGAAGATTCACCTGTTCGTAGGCGTTGATCTCATTGCCCGCGTTGTCGATGAACAGATCCGACGACATCGTGCCGACCGCAACTCCGTTACTGTCCGTCAAAAGCTCTCCCTGCACGGTAAAGGAGACATACTCGATCCCCGGGATCTGCGTCAGCGTCCTGACGATGGCCGCCCGCGTGAGTACTTCCTTGATGGAATCCATCTCCCGATAGTACCCGTCGAAATCCAGCGTGAGCTGCCCGCTGTCCAGGGTATACCCCAGCAGCGCAAAACTACCCGCCAGGGGAGCCTCATACTCGAACTTCGACGGAATTTGCCCCAGCTGTCCAAGCAGTTCCTCCAACAGCGTCTCCGTGTCCTCCGTCCCGCTGGTGTAATCGACCGTGAGATTTTTGGTCTCCTCATTGTTTACATAATATATGTGATACACTTTTCCGCTCTCAGGCTGTTTTCCGCCCGTACACGCCGTACATAACAGCGCGAGCAGCAGCGCGCAGCCCAGCATTGTCTTGATTTTTCTCATCCGCACTCTCTTTTCCTCTGCCATTGCAGATCATATCGGAATATAGGAAAGCGGTATTTTCACCGTAAAGGTCGTGCCCTCGTCCACTTTGCTCTCCACACGGATCGATCCTCTGTGCATCAGGATCGCGTTTTTGGCAATCGCAAGTCCCAGCCCCGTCCCGCCGATCTCCCTGGAGCGCGATTTGTCAACCCGATAAAAGCGTTCGTAGATCTGATCGAGAGACTCCTCCGGAATACCGATACCGGAATCCGCCACCACCACGGTAAAGAATTGATGGTCCGCGTCCAGCGTGACCTTGACCCATCCGTGCTCCCTGTTGTACTTGATCGCATTTTCCACAAGGTTAGATATGACCAGCGTGATCTTCACTTCATCCACCGCCGCCGTCACAGGACGCAGACTCTCATATACCAGCTCCACGTCGCGTTTCTGCGCGATGGGGCGCAGCCTGCGCATGATCAGCTCTACCAGCACATTGACGTCCACTTCCGCGATATTTAAGTCTGCCGCCGTCCTGTCCATCTTGACAAGCGACAGAAGATCGTTGATGATCTTATCCTCCCGCTCGATCTCCGTCGCGATGTCCTCCATAAATTCGCGGTACGTTTCTATCGGCGCGTCGTTTTGCGCAAGCAGCGAATCCGCCAGCACCTTCATGGAAGTGATGGGCGTCTTCAGCTCGTGCGATACGTTGGAGACAAACTCCTGCCTGGAATCGTCCAATACTTTCATTCTGCCAAGCACTCTGTTGAAAGCGTCCCCGATGTGCTCCGTCTCGATACAGTCAGTCACACAGATGGGATCGTCGGTATAACCTTCCTGCGCCTTGTCAAGCGCCTCCGTGATCTTCTCGAAGGGGCGTATCAACACCTGCGCCGCCAGAACAGAGAGGATCAGACTCGCCAGAATGACGATCACCTCAATGATCAGCGCCTGTCTGCTCAGCGCATCCGTCGTGGCCTTGATCGTGTCTGTGGAGGCGCTGACCAGCATGACGCCCCGCACCAGATCCCTTTTCTCCGTCTCGCTGCCGTTTCCGAAACTGACTGTCTCCGTGATCGGCACAGTCATCTCGATATAGCCGTTGTCCCTGTCGTACTTGCTGGCGCTCTCCCCCTTGGCGCAGCGCACCACCTCCTCGGAGATAATGGTCTTATTCTCGCTGATGCCGTAGGTGTCCTTGACGACGCGCAGATCGCTGTTGATGATCATAACGCGCCCGTCATAGAGGCCGGAAAGCTGATTCAGCTCCGCGTTGATCACCTCAGAGGAGGGGTCCGGCAGATAATGATATGTGATCAGGTGATTTGCCAGAATCCTAAGCTGCGTGGTGATGTCCGAAGTTCTGACATTGACCGCCCGCTGCTCGTAATTTTGCAGAATCGCATAGCGCATACTGATACAGGGAATCAACCCGACGATGAACAGGATCAGAAAGATTCTCGTTTTCAGACTTCTCAGAAATATAATCTTATGTATCTTATCCTTAAGCAAAGTAATAGCCCACACCCCATTTAGTCCGCACATAGACCGGCTCTCCGGGGACGCTCTCGATCTTCTCGCGCAGTCTTCTGATATGTACGTCCACCGTTCTGACGTCGCCCGGGTAGTCGCTGCCCCAGACAAGCTGCAGAAGTTTCTCCCGGCTGTAGACCTTGCCCGGATTCTTCATCAAGAGCTCCAGCACCTCGAACTCTTTGGCGGTCAGATTGATCTCTCTGCCGTCGATGTACACCCGTCTGCTCTCGCAGTCCAGACGCATACCGCCCTTTTCCACGACGCGGACACGCTCTTTTTCCTCGTTTCCCCGCGCCGTTCTTCTGATGATGGCCTTGATGCGCGCCTTGACCTCGAGAATATTGAAGGGCTTGGTGATATAGTCGTCGGCCCCGTAGTCCAGTCCCAAGATCTTGTCCATGTCGTCGCCCTTTGCGGTCAGCATCACTATGGGGGTGTCAGAAAACTCCCGAATCTGCTGACAGACTTCAAACCCCGACATCTTAGGCAGCATCACATCGAGAAGGATCATATCGTACCGGTTTCGGCTCGCAAACGCAAGCGCCTCCTCGCCGTCGTACGCACAGTCAACCTCCATGCCGTCCTGCTCTAAGCTGAAACGTATTCCCTTCACAATCGACTTCTCATCGTCGACCACCAAAATCCTCTGCCCCATCTCTCACGATTCCCCTAATTTATTCTGATACTGTCCTTGATCTTCGCGTAAGTTCCTTCCTTGATCCCGCTCACGTTCATGATGTCCTCCACAGAATCAAAGCCGCCCTTCTCCTGCCTGTAAGCCACAATCGCCGCCGCCCTGGTTTTGCCGATGCCGGGAATCTGACACAACTGCGCCTCCGTGGCTGTGTTGATATTGATCCTGCCGTCGGAAGAATCCTCGGCCGCCGCGTCGCCGGCACCTATGCCGGTGGGACCGTCCTCGCCCACGATACCGCCCACGGACGCCGTCTCAGCCTCTTCCGCAGCCATCTGCGTCTGCTCCAGCGTGGGAATGATCAGTTTCACGCCGTCTGTAAGGCGCTGCGCCTGGTTTACATAATCTGTGTCCGCATCCGCCGCAAAGCCGTCCGCCGCCTGCACTGCCTCGTAGACTCTGCTGCCCACGGGCAGTTCATACACGCCGGGAGCCTGCACCGCTCCGCAGACATGCACATAAATCGTCGTCTCCTCCGCCGCCTGAACCCTGTCGGCATCCGCTGCAGACGTCTCGACACGCTCAGCCTGCACCGCAGGCAAGGCTGCGTCCTGTGCCAAACTCTCGCCGACAGCCGTTTCCTTCGCCCCGCCAACAGCCGCGGCGTCCGATTCCGCCGCCTCCTCCGCTGAAAACGCGGAACGATCCTGAAACACAAGCTGCTCTCTGCGGGTGCAGCCGCACGCCAGCGCGCCGATCAGACACAGCAATATCGTTCTCTTCATTTTTTCGTACATCGTTTCCTTTCCGAACCCCGTCGGTCCTTCCGGGAAGCTCCCGCCATGCACTGTATTCTCATTGTAGATGAAAACAGATGACATGTCTACTTAATTTTTCCGTAAAATTTCCGAAATATTTATGAAAAATTTGGAAATTTCTACACCTCAATCCCACTTAAAGACCACGACCCCCACAATCGCCACACCCATACCGACGATCTTGCGCAGCTTGAGCGGCTGCTTTTCCACGCCGAACATGCCGAACAGCTCGATCAGGTACGCCACGATCAGCTGAGAGATCACGATGATCATGACCGCTCTGGCAGGCCCCAGCATCTCCATCCCCTTGATGACCGTGTAGGTGATGAAAGCGCCGATCGCTCCTCCCAGGAGCATATACTTCGGCTCCACCTTCCACAGCGCGCCGAAAGACGACCGGTCCGTCACCAGCCACGCTGCCAGACAGACCAACAGGGCGGTGAACTGCACGAAAGCATTTGCCACCCAGATCCCCGACGTCTTCGTCACCTGCGTGTTGAACACACCCTGCACGCTCATGAGCGCTCCCGACAACAGTGCAATGATAAATCCAAACATGATATTGCTCCTTTCCCCGCGCAGGAAAACCGCGTGCCGCATATTTCCCTGCAAAAAATAAGACAAGACCTTTTTGGCCTTGTCTTATCATGTCCTGTCTCATGGGGAAATATGCGCATGACTTTTACTGCGTTTCCCCGCCCTCATCCTCTATCTGCTCCTCGTCCTCGTCCACGTACTCGCCCTCATCCGTTTCCTCGGTTTCCACCGGCACGTCAATGTACTCTTCCTCGTAGGCCGTCCCGGTCACCTGCGCCATGATCTTCTCGGACAGCGCTTTCAAATCGCTGTTGGCGTCCTCCCCGTCCCAGATCTTGGCGAAAGCGATCTCCAGCTCCACCCAGAAGTTGCTCGTCTCGATCATCTTCGGCATGGGGATCGAGCACATATACTCCTGCAGGAAAGCCTCCTTGTCGGGATCGCTGTAGGTGTCGCCGCTGTCGCAGACGGGCAGTTTCCCCGTCCTCGCATAGAGCGTGTCCGTGGCATGCTCCGTCAGATACACGCAGAAATCATTTGCCATATCCTTCTTCGTGGAATAACCGTTCACCACCATACACTGTGTCACGGAGAGCGACGCGCTGTGCAGATCTTCGCTCACATCGGGCATCATGGAGATGCCGTACTCATAGGCAAAGTTTCCTTCCTCCTCGGCCGCCTCGATCTTGGAGAGCGCGTCTGTGGTCGCCACCGTGTACAGGATCTTGCCGTCCATAAAATCCTGCAGGACGCCGTCGTAGCTGATCTCCTTGGTGTCGATGGAGAAGAACTGATTCAGATTCTGGTACACCCGCAGACAGCGGATCGCATTCTCCGTATAGATATGAATGGAGTCTGCCTGATCGCCGTCCTCACCGCCCACATCGATGGAATCTCCCACGAAAAAGTAGTTGTAGAAAATATCGGACACGTCCCACTTGAAGACGGCCTCCACCTGCTCCGGCGCGTCGTACATGTCCGCAAAAGCCAGTATGTCGTCGATCGTCTCCGGGAGCGCCTGCGCCACCCGCTCTTCCACTTCTTCCTCCGAAACCGTCCGGGCTGCCGAGGCATTCCCTTCTCCGGCTGCGGCGCTCTCCTCAGGGTCCGCGCCGTCCTCAAGCCGCGCCTGCGCCTCCTCGGCCAAGGCGGCGTCGTTTTCCGCCTCGATCTGCGCCCTGGCCCAGTCCTTCATGTATGTTTCATTATACAGAAAGCAGCTCGTCTCAAAATAAAAAGGGTAGGCGATCTGCTTATCGTGATAAGTCACCGCCCGGATCGCCGTCTCAGGAAAGACCTCCGTCATGGGAGCCCCGTCTTCCGGCGTCCTGATCTGAGAGGCCAGCCCCGCCAGATATGCCTTCTCCAACGAATCGTTGCTGACAATGTACATGTCGGGCACCTCGTCCGTGTGCAGAGAGGCCTGGTTGATCGTCTCCAGATACTCCCGCCCCGGCGTGTAGACCGGTATGACGCGCACCTGATCCTGATAGTCGTTGTAGGATACCGCCACGCTGTTCAGATAGTCCGTCAGCGACTCGTCCGCGTACCATAAATACAGTGTCTCCCTGTGGCCAAAGAGCGAGTCTTCCTCCTCCGCGCTCTCCTCATTATTGTGCCGCATCGTGATGCCGAGTCTTCCCACTCCATAGACGCCGCCCAGACAGAGCGCGATCACAAGGATCGTAATCAATCTTTTTTTCATGTCGTCCGTTCCATTCCGTACCGTTTACCGACCGCAGCACACTTCCCGTATGCTCTCCCTGAGGATCGCGATCATATCGTCTACGTTGCCTCTGTCGATCACAAGCGGCGGCACGAACCTGATGATATTCGTCCCCGCGTTGATCAGCACAAGCCCCTTATCCAGCGCTTTCGTGATGATGTCCCCCACGGGCCTGTCGAACACCAATCCCTGCATCAGACCGACCCCGCGCCTCGTCTCCACGCAGTCAAATTCCGCCGCTATCTTGTCGAGGCAGTCCTGCAGATAACCGCCGATCTCCTTCACATGATCCAATATTCCCTGTTCTTCATATATTGCAAGCACTTTGCAGGCTGCGGCGCAGGCCAGCGGATTGCCGCCGTAGGTAGTGCCGTGATCGCCCGCTTTTAAGGAGTTCGCGCCCACTTTCTCCGTCATCAGGAAAGCGCCCACGGGCACGCCGCAGCCCAGCGCTTTCGCCACCGTCATCACATCGGGTTTCACACCGTACCTCTGCCACGCGAACATCTCTCCGGTGCGCCCCATGCCGCACTGGATCTCGTCCAGAATCATGAGAATGTCCCTCTCGTCGCAGAGCGCGCGCACCTTGCGCATAAAATCCTCCGTCGCCGGATAGATGCCGCCCTCGCCCTGCACCGTCTCAAAGAGGATGGCGCAGGTTCTGTCCGTCACCTGCCGCATCACGCTGTCGAAATCATTCAGATCGGCAAACCTGACATGACCGATCATCGGCTCAAAGGCCTCCCGATAATGGGGATTGCCCGTCACCGACAGCGCGCCCATCGTCCTTCCGTGGAAAGAGTGGTTCATGGCGATGATCTCGTGATCCGTTCTGCCGTCTTTCAGATAGGCGTATTTCCTCGCCGTCTTGATCGCGCCCTCCACCGCCTCAGCGCCGCTGTTGGTAAAGAACACCCGGTCCATGCCCGACACGGCTTTCAGTTTCTTCGCCGCCTCGATCGCGGGCACGTTGTAATAGTAGTTGGAGGTGTGAATGATCTTATCGATCTGCCCCTTCAAAGCGTCGTTGTACTCTTCATTATGATACCCCAAGGCAAACACCGCGATACCCGCCACAAAATCCAAGTACCGCCTGCCGTCCATGTCATAGAGGTACACGCCCTCGCCCTTCTCAAAGACCACCTGATAGCGGTTGTAGGTGTGTAGGAGCGCCTGCTCCGCCTCGTCGATATAATTCTGCATTGTCTGACTCATGATCTTACCCGCCTTCACTCTGCATTGCCATACTGTATTGTCCCCGGATATGCCGCACATCCGTCATGTTTCCCGACTCCTCCAGGCGGCGTCCTCCGCTCTATTCCCCGAGCATCGCCCTGTCCGCGTCCGCGATGATCGCCGTGCCGATACCTTTGTCCGTAAAGATCTCCAAGAGTAAGCAGTGCGCGATCCGTCCGTCCAGGATATGGACTCTGTTGACGCCCTCCCTGATGGCGTCCGTGCAGTTATTCAGCTTCGGCAGCATCCCGCCGCCGATGCAGCCGCTCTCTATCAGCTCGTCCGCCTGGGACGCGGTCAGCCGGGAGATAAAGCCGGACTTGTCGTTGATGTCCTTATACAGTCCTTCTATATCTGTCAGGAAGACCAGCTTGTCCGCCCCCACCGCCTTGGCGATGGCGCAGGCCGCGTCGTCCGCGTTGATATTGTAGGTCATGAACCCGTCGTCCAATCCGATCGGCGCTACGATGGGCAGGAAGTCTTTTTCCAGAAGATCGTAGAGCACCTTCGGATCGACGCCCACGATCTCACCCACATAGCCGATGTCCTCGCCGTCAGGACATTTCTTCGTACACCGTAAAAGTCCCGCGTCCTTGCCGCTGATGCCGACAGCCCGGACGCCCAGCTCCTCCACCATTCTGACCAGATTCTTGTTGACTTTGTTAAGGACCATCTCTGCGATCTCCATGGTCTCCTCGTCGGTCACACGCAGACCGTTCACGAACTTAGCCTCTTTGCCGACCCTGCCGACCCAGCGGCTGATCTCCTTGCCGCCGCCGTGCACGATGATCGGCTTGAAACCTACCAGCTTAAGGAGCGTCACGTCCTTGATGACATTCTTCTGCAATTCCTCATTGCTCATGGCGCTGCCGCCGTATTTGACAACGATGATCTTTCTGTTGAATTTCTGAATGTAGGGGAGCGCCTCGATGAGGACTTCCGCCTTCTCCATGATCTTGTCCATTTCTTTCTGTTCCATGTATCGTTCCCTCACATTTTCGTATCGCTCTGCACGAAACTGTATATCAGCTCCGGTAATCCGCGTTGATCTTCACATAATCGTAACTGAGATCGCAGCCCCAGGCGGCGGCCTCGGCGTCGCCCATGTGCATGTCCACCAACACCCTGACTTCGGGTGAGGAGAGGATCTGCGTCGCCTCCTCCTCGCTGTAGTCTACGGCCGCCCCATCCTTGTAGATGAGCAGGCTCTTCTCCTCATTCTCGAAGTAAAGTTCGATCTTCTCCGGGTCAAAGTCCACTCCGGCATAGCCCAGCGCGCACAGGAATCTGCCAAAGTTGGCGTCGTGCCCGAAGATCGCCGCCTTACACAGATTGGAGGAGATCACGGAGCGGCTCAAAGTCCGCGCGTCCTGCTTGGTGGCCGCGTGGATCACCTTCGCCTCGAAGAGGGCCGTCGCCCCCTCCCCGTCGCCCGCTATCTTCTTGGCAAGCGTTGTGTTCACAAAGTTCAGCGCCTGTCTGAACTTCTCGTAATCTTCGTTCTTTGTGGTGATCTCTGCATTGCCCGCCAGACCGTTGGCCAACACCATCAGCGTGTCGTTGGTGGAGGTGTCGCCGTCCACGGAGATCATGTTGAAAGTGTCAACCACATCCTCCCGCAGCGCCTCCTGCAACAGTTCCTTGGAGATGGCAATGTCCGTCGTGATAAAGCCGAGCATGGTACACATATTCGGATGGATCATGCCGGAACCTTTACACATACCGCCCAACGTCACCGTCTTGCTGCCGATCTCGAACTGCACCGCCGCCTGTTTGGACACGGTATCGGTGGTCATGATCGCCTCCGCGGCGGCCGACGCCGCCTCCACAGTGTCCGTCTTCTCCGCTGCCAGTCTCTCCACGCCCGCCAAAATGCGCTCTATCGGAAGTTGATTGCCGATGACGCCGGTGGACGCCACAAGCACCGCGTCTGCAGAGATGCCCAGCAGCTCCGCCGCCTTTTCAGCCGTCTGCTTACAGTACGCATAGCCCTGTTTGCCTGTCGCCGCATTGGCGATCCCCGTGTTGATAACGGCCGCCCGCACATAGGGCGAGTGTTTCACCACTTCTTTATCCCAGAGAACGGGAGCCGCCTTGACCACATTGCTCGTGAACACCCCTGCCGCTTTGCACGGCACACGGCTGTACACAATCGCCATGTCCCTTCTGTTCTCGTATTTGACCGCCGCCTCGATACCCGCCGCCTCAAAACCCTGCGCCGCGGTAACGCCGCCCTCTATCGCTCTCATCCGTCCTGCACCATACCTTTCCTCCGGCCGCGCCTGTCTGCGGCGCGGCCGGATCTGTACACTTTTCCTATTTTAATACATTTGTCTGCCGAAGGGAAGTCAAATTTTGTTAAAAGCCGTAATATTCTCCGCATTCAGCGTGAAATCATAGTAGTTCAGATCCTCTCTCTTCGTCCATCCGATCTGCCGCCAGAAAGCGTTGCCAATATCGTTGGCCGTAAAGGCAATGAGCGACACCTTGTTGATCTTCTCCGCCTTCAACGCCTCCATGCAGTAGACGACCATCGCCTTGCCGATCCCGCGCCTGCGGTACTCTTCCGCCACGCACACATGGTACAGACAGCCGCGCCTGCCGTCGTGCCCGCACAGGATCGCTCCCACGATCTTCCCGTCCTCCTCCGCCACCACGCTGGTGTTCGGGTTCCTCTGCAGGAAGCGTTTCACGCCCTCCCCGGAATCGTCTATGCTCCTGATGGCAAAGCCTTTGATGGTAAGCCATAACGCCTTTACGCCGTCGTAATCTTCTATCTTCATCGACCGTATCATATCTGTCCTCCATATACAAACCGCACAAAAGTATACCACACGCGCCGCTCCCGCGCAAACTCTTTCTGTATATATTGCATAATCATACACCATTTATGAATAATATTCAATCATTTTTTGATTTTATGCAATAAAAATATTCATTATTCATTATTTTATGTATAAATTTGCACTTGCATTCTCTCATGTGATGTTGTATATTGTTCTATAAAGCTATAAGCGATCCATAAAATGCAAACGGAGGAAATCATTATGAAAGAAAAAGTAGTTCTCGCTTATTCCGGCGGACTTGATACGACCGTTATCATTCCGTGGCTGAAGGAAAATTTCGATTACGAGGTCATCTGTGTGTGCGGCAACTGCGGCCAGGGCAACGAGCTTGACGGTCTGGAGGAGAGAGCCCTCTCCAGCGGCGCGTCCAAGCTCTATATCGAAGATCTCACGGACGAGTTCTGTGAGGATTTCATCGTCCCCTGCGTGCAGGCGCATGCGGTCTATGAGAATAAATATCTGCTGGGCACGTCCATGGCAAGACCTGTCATCGCGAAGAAACTGGTAGAGATCGCCCGCAAAGAGGGCGCCACCGCGATCTGCCACGGCGCCACCGGCAAGGGCAACGATCAGATCCGTTTCGAGCTGGCGATCAAGGCGCTCGCGCCCGATTTAAAGATCATCGCCGCATGGCGTAATGAGAAGTGGACCTTAAACTCCCGCGAGGAGGAGATCGAATACTGCCGTCAGCACGGCATCAATCTGCCCTTCTCGGCAGATTCCAGTTACAGCCGCGACCGCAATCTTTGGCACATCAGCCATGAGGGTCTGGAGCTGGAAGACCCCGCCAACGAGCCGAACTTCGAGCATCTTCTGGTGCTTGGCACGACGCCCGAGAAAGCGCCCGACGAAGGCGAGTATGTGACGATGACTTTTGAGAAAGGCGTTCCCACCTCTGTCAATGGAAAGAAGATGAAGGTTGCGGACATTATCGCCACTCTGAACGAGCTGGGCGGCAAGCACGGCATCGGCATCGTGGACATCGTGGAGAACCGCGTGGTCGGCATGAAGTCCCGCGGCGTGTATGAGACGCCCGGCGGCACCATCCTCTACGAGGCGCACCAGCAGCTCGAAGAGCTGATCCTCGACCGCGACACCTACGCGCTGAAAGCCGATCTCGGCAACAAGTTCGCCCAGATCGTCTACGAGGGCAAGTGGTTCACCCCGCTGCGCGAGGCGGTGCAGGCTTTCATCGAGTCCACCCAGCGCTATGTGACGGGCGAAGTGAAGTTCAAACTCTACAAGGGCAATATCATCAAGGCCGGCACGACCTCGCCGTACACCCTCTACAACGAGAGTATCGCCTCCTTCACGACGGGCGATCTGTACGACCACCACGACGCGGAAGGTTTCATCAACCTCTTCGGCCTATCCTGCAAGGTTCGCGCCATGAAAATGCAGGAGAACGGCGAGAAACTGATCTGACCGTATTGTATTGATTCAAAAAGGGTATTCTGATCTTATGAATGCAGTTACCTTGATACTCGTGTATCTGATTGCTATCAATTTCATCAGTTTTGCGGCAATGGGAGTGGATAAAGCGAGAGCCCGGAAACGCTTATGGCGCATTCCGGAGTCCACTCTCTTTGTGCTTGCCCTGATCGGCGGGAGCATCGGCTCCATCGCGGGCATGCGCCTTTTCAGGCACAAGACAAAGCATTGGTATTTCGTGTACGGAATGCCCGCTATTCTGTGCCTGCAGATATTGATCGTAATCATCCTGGCGACGTCGCCCATTGAGTTTCTGGTGATGTAAGAGAGCTGTCCTCCGGGGCGGACTCTCACAGCGTCACGATCACGCCGCCGTCATTGGCGTACATGCTGCTGACGCCCGCGGTGTCCATGATGACAATATCTTTGTAGGAGGCGCGTTTCTCCATCAGTGATTTCATGTACTGCGCCCGCTCCGGGCAGTTGCAGTGCGAGATCATGAGCGTTCTCTCCTGCGGATTGGGCACGTCCGCGACGAGACAATCCGCCATTCTGGCAAGCGCCTTGTTGGTTCCGATGGCCTGCCCTCTCTGCTCGATCTGCCCGAACGTTCCCACCATCACAGGCTTGATGTTGAGCGCCGACACCACCAGTGCTTTGACGCCCGTGAGCCTGCCGTTCTTGCGCAGCGTCTCCAGATTGTCCAGCACGAAGTAGGTGCGCATCCTGCGCTTGAATGTCTCGATCTTTTTCACCGTCTCCTCGAAGGAAAGCCCCGCCTCCTTACACTGCATGATGCGCATGGCAAGCTGCGTCTCCCCGCAGCTTGCGGACTCCGAATCGACCACATGGATCTTCTTCTCCCCGTACTTCTCGAGATACATGTCCTTCCCCACCTCGGCGCTGTTGTAGCTGCCGCTCAGATGGGAGGAGAGGGTCACCACATAGACCTCCTGTGCCTCACAGTGGTACGCCTCCCTGTACTTCTCCGGCGAGGGACAGGCCGATTTCGGACACTGGGGGCAGGAGGCCACCTGCCTTAAAAATTCCTTCTGATCGAAGGTCTCGTCGTCCGTCACCTTGTAATCGCCCACTTCAAGCCGCAGCGGCACGATGCGGAATCTATCGTCATTCCTGTACTGTTCCTGCAATTCACAGCAGCTATCCACCACAATCCTGTAACTCATAAAGCCTCCATAACCATTGAACATAGTTTTCATTACCACTTATGATAGCATGGAACGTTATGTGTTGTAAACAGGAAATTGCGAAAATCTGCCCGGGACACTGTATTTGCCGCGCCGGGTATGCTATACTGAGAAAAAGGACATAAAACCGCACGGGAGGGCAGCTTATGACCGCACTGAAAATAACGAACGTCAGACAATTCATGGAAAAGCTTTTGAAGGGCGGGGAGTTCGACTCCTTCCTTCTGGAAGAGGCTGCCGTCAGCACCTACAACACCTTTCACATAGACGGCCACCAGAACAGAGAATTTTACACGGCCGAGGAATGGGAGGACAAGACGATCCGCCCCTACGACTTCTCCACATGGAAAACCATGCGCCCGCTCTGTTTCGACCTGATCAAGGGCACCCGCACGCCCACAGCCTTCCGTTTCGTTCTGCACCTGATGCCGGACTACGCAGAATCCATCCTGCGCGGCGGCGAGACTGCCGTGACCCCGCAGCAGGTGAAGGCTTTCGTCCTGACCATAAAGTACGACGGCGCAGATCTCACACTCGTGACCGGCACCGCCTTCCACACCTTCCTCCCGGACAAGACGCCAGACGCCCTGTGGGACGCGGCGGTCAAACAGTTCCTCTCGAGAAAGGAAATTGCGTTTGAAGAATTGTAATATCTGAGCAGAAAACCGTGCGGCGTCCGGCACGCCTTTCATCTGTAAGACGCCGCACAGCGCATACTCATATCCGCCGCCGCCATGACCATCGCAAAGAGCAGCATAAGAGCCAGCATGATCACGGCGGCGAAGTCATAGACCACCTTGCTCTCCTGTCTCGCAGAACTGCGGTTCTCCCACAGGATCTCGCAGCCAAGTAAGATGAAGACCACGGGCCAGCACCGGAAGATGTATTCATACCGCAATGAGGGCACGAAAATGTGTACCAGAAAGAGGACGCCATAGCAAAGCAGCGTGATCCCGAAAGTCACAGTGCCGACTCTGCGGACACGATAAGTCTTAGTCTCTTCTCCCACAGCCCTCACCTCACTCTCCCGCCGTATCGTCCGGAGCCGTCTGTTCCTTCTCCGTCCCGGATATATTCTGCTCCTGCGCTGCCCTGTCCGGCACGGTTTCCACGCGCGCCGCATCTTCCATATTTTTCATATCTTCCATATCTATCGCCTTCCCGCCGCGTATCAGCCTGAGGCCGATCCAGATGACGGCGAACGCGAAGATCAGACGGGGCAGATCGTTATTCACAAAATAGCTGAGCGACTTCAAAAAGAGATTGTCGGTTCCGAATATCCCGAGCAACCAGCCGAGCGCCACATCCCACAGCATGATGACGCCAATCACGATCATCACGACAGCCGCAGCCTTTTTCTTTCCCGCAAGGACGCCTTTGATCTCCTCCATGTCATTCCCCAGCCCGTAGAAATATCGGTCCGGCATATTCTCGAAATCCTCGTCGCTCATCGCGCCCAGATGATTCGCGTGAAAGAAACTGTAGATATACATGACGACCGGAAAGATCGCAAACACGCCGATCTCCATAATCGCCACCAAAGCTGTCAAGATCGCAAAGCCCAGCATCAGACTTACGCCCATCTTCATAAATCCCAGATACATCTCGCCCATCCCGGGGACGAACGAACACAAAAACAACAAAAACCGATTTCTTTTTCTTTTCATATTCCGTCTTCCTCCATTTTGAAATATCACAGCTTTGCCGCGCGCAGCGCAAACGCAAAGCCTCCCGAGCCGTCTACCGCGCGTCCGTCTTCCCCGACAGACTCGTGCCGATAGCCGCGATCCTCTCTTTCATCTTCCCGTAGAACCCTTCCGGCCCGCCGCGCTCCTGTCTCGCAAGATACCGCTCCCATTCGGCCTCTACGCTCATCCGGCGCTCGGCCGCCATTTTCTCCTGCTCCTCCTGCTCCCGCTGCAGACCGTAAGGCAGCTCCGCGCCCGCCGCCCTGTCTGCGGGCATAAAGAGCAGGACCGCCAACGCCGCCGCCATCCCCGCAAGCACCTTCGCGCGATATACAAAGAGCTGTCTGTCCGCCACACGCCGCCGCTCACGCCTCACCCGCGCCAGAGTCTCGTCTTTCAGGTGGGTGGGCGCATGCAGCAGTTCTCCCGCCTCGACGCTCTCGATCAGCCTCAGAAGATCCTCCTCGGAGAGTCCTGCGCCATCCTGTATGAAATTACTCTGTTTCGTCTCTCTCTCCCGCATCACGCGCCGCCCTCCTTTCCCATGTACAGCTTCTTCAGCATCTCCCGCGCGCGGTAGATCTGCGTCTGCACCGTCTTTTGTTTCATGTTCCTCTGCGCCGCGATCTCCGCCGCGTTCATCTCATCATAGTAATACGCTTTGGCGATCTCATCGTAGGGCGGTTTCAGTGATCTGCACCTGGCAAGCAGCGTCTGTCTGACCTCCCGCTCCAGCACGACGCTCTCCGGCGACTGCTCCGGGGCGTTTCGCGCGTCCGCGCCCGCGTTCTCCGTCGGGACGCTCCTCCTGCCCGCGCTCTGCAGATAGTCGATGCATTTGTTCGCGGCGATCCTGCACAGCCACGCCTTCTCATGGGCGCCGTCAAACTGCGCCAGACGCCTGTACGCCGCGAGAAAAGTCTCCTGCGTCAGGTCTTCGGAGGCAAAGTAATCCGCCGTCATCTTATAACAGATGGAAAAAACAAGATGTTGATAGGAATCGATCAGCGCCGCTAATTGTTCTTCCCGATTGATATGCTCTGCCCCCTTCCTGCATCGATCTGTCTATTATAACGAGACAGCTTTCGGATTGTCTTCAGATTTTGATATTTTTCTGTAAAAAAATGCGTGGACAGGCCAACGTTTCTCCCCGGTCCCGCCGATGGGCGCAAAAAGAACCGGCACATGTTCTGCCGGCTCTTTTTTTCATCTTTTCCGTCCTGTAATCCTGTATTATATATCGAAGGACACCCTCATCATCTCAGGGATAGAGGTGATCCCCTCCAGCACATACTTGGTCGCGCTCATGCGCAACGTGTTCATGCCTTCCTCCAAAGCCTTGTTCTTGATGTCCTCGGCTGTGCCGTTCTTGCTGATGATCGTCTTCAGGGGCTGCGTTACCTCCATGATCTCATAGACGCCGATACGCCCCTTGAATCCCGTGTTGTCGCACCTGGGACAGCCGCAAGGCTCATAGACAGTCACGTCCGCGTCCGGCTCCAGCATCAGAAGTTCCAGATCGTCCGCCGTCGCCTTCTTCGCCTTCTTGCACTCCGGGCAGAGACGGCGCACCAGACGCTGGGCGATCACGCCGATTGTCGCGTCCGCGATCAGATAAGGCTCGATCCCCATATCCGCCAGACGGGTGATCGTGCTCGCCGCCGAGTTTGTGTGCAGCGTGGACACGACCAGATGGCCCGTGATGGACGCCTGCACCGCGATAGAGGCCGTCTCCTGGTCACGGATCTCACCGATCATGATAATATCCGGGTCCTGACGCAGGATAGAGCGCAGCGCCGAGGCAAAGGTCAGGTTCGCCTTGTTGTTGACCTGCACCTGATTGATGCCGTCGATGTTCGCCTCCACGGGATCCTCGACGGTGATGATGTTCACATCCTCCTTGTTCAGCTCGCTGAGCGCCGTGTACAGCGTGGTAGACTTGCCGCTGCCCGTAGGTCCCGTGACGAGCAGGATGCCGTGAGGGTTCATCAGGATATGGTCGAATTTCTTCAGTTCATCGGGCCGCAGACCGAGCTGGCTCTTCTCTCTGGACAGCGCATTCTTCGAGGTAAGACGCATAACGATCTTCTCACCGTACACAGTGGGCAGGATCGATACACGGATGTCGTACTCCCTCCTGTCCACGATCTGCGTGATACGTCCGTCCTGCGGTTTTCTCTTCTCGGAGATGTCCATGCCGCCGATGATCTTGATACGCGCCACCATGGCGGGCAGAAGACGCACGTTGTAAGTCGCCTTCTCATACAGCGCGCCGTCGATACGGTAACGGATGCGCACCTGACGCTCCATCGGCTCTATGTGAATATCGGAGGCTCTCTGTCTGACCGCCGCCTCGATCATGCCTTTGACGAGCTGCACGATGGGGGAGTTGTTGACGTCCTCGCTGTAGAGATCCTCCTGCTCCACCATCTGGCTTTCTTTCTCTCTGGTGTACTCCTCCAGCGCGGAATTGACCTCCGCCTGCCCGTAATAGCGGTCCAGCGCCAGCATGACGCTCCCCGTGGTCGCCACCACAGGCTCCACCTGCATGTTCGTGATGATATTGATGTCGTCCACCGCCGCCATATCCATGGGATCCGCCATCGCGACGCGCAGCATCATCGTGTCCGGCGAATATTCAAAGGGCAGGCACTTGTACTTCTTGAGCACATTGACGGGCACTAGTTTCAGCACTTCCTCGTCGATCTCCACATTCTGCAGCTCCACCATGTCGTAGTGCAGCTGGCTGCTCAGCGCCTTGGCGATATTCTCCTCCGTCACAAGCCCCTCGTCCACCAGCACCTCGCCCAGCTTGCGCCCCGTGCCCTTCTGGCGCGAAAGCCCTTTCTCGAGATCCGCCTCAGTGATAACGCCGCTGTTGACAAGCACGTCGCCCAGACGCATCTTTTTTCTGTTGACCTCCATCTTAACACCTTCCCCGATCACTCTGATGTACATTTTCTTATATCGTTTTTATTTTATCATAAAATGCCGTCATGTGCCAAGTGCCATTCTGTTTTTCATCCCGGAATCTTAAAACGTCCTTTTGCAGATAAACCGCGTCTTCTACCGTCGTCTTCTTTCTATCCCTTACGCACATAGAAACCCCCGACCTGATCCGCATAGCCATCGGCGCAAAGCTGCAAAAGCTCGTAGCAGAGTTCGGAGATCGTCAGGGAATCGCCATAGGAAGACAGATACCTTTCCCGCAGCGTCTCCAAGGGCAAAGGCTGATAATCCAAAAGCTCCATAAGCCGTCCCCGCGCCCCGGACAAGACAGTTTCCTTCCCCTTTTCTCCCGGCGCGGCCACGCCGCCGACGCCCAGCTCCTGCAAAAGCTCCTCCGGCGACTCGACCAGTGACGCGCCCTGTCTGATCAGTCTGTTGCAACCTCTGCTGAGCGGGTCCGTGACCCGCCCCGGCAGCGCGTACACCTCTCTGCCCTGCTCCAACGCCATATCCACAGTGATGAGGGTGCCGCTGCGCTCCCTCGCCTCCACCACCAGCACGCCGTCGCACAGTCCGCTGATAATGCGGTTTCTGGGCGGAAAGAGCACTGCCCGCGGTTCGATGCTCGGCGGATACTCGGAACAGAGTCCGCCCCGCGCGATCAGCTGTTCATAGAGCGGCTTGTTTTCCGGCGGGTAGCAGACATCCACGCCGCAGCCCAGCACACCCAGCGAATAGCCGCCCGCGTCAAGCGCCGCCTGCTGCCCGATCCCGTCCACGCCTCTGGCCATACCGCTCACGATCTGCACGCCCGCCTCGGCCAGACTCTCCCCGAACCGCCTGGCCATGGCCTTGCCATACTCGGAGCAGTTTCTGGCGCCGATCACGGCGATCGTTTTTCGCTCACTCCGGGGCAATTCCCCGACATAGTAGAGGCCGCAGGGCGCGTCGGGAACCGCCGCCAGCTTCGGGGGATAGTCTTCCTCTCCCATAACTGCCAGAGAAATCCCTCTCTCCCGCATCTTCCCGTACTCCCCCTCCACGTCAAACTCAGCCGCCGACGTCTCCAGAGCCGCCGCTTTCTTCGCGTATGTCCGGCTCAGCTTATCCGCCAGCCGCCCCGCCGCCGCCAAACGGCAGATCTCTTCCGGCGCGCCGAGGGTCAGCAGCGCCCTGACCAATCCCCTGTTCCCCATCCCCGCCGCCTGCAGGAGCCAGTGCAGATACGCCTTTTCCTCTGTCCTGCTCATCGAAACACCTCCATGCGCCTGTAACAGATCGCCTCCGCCAGATGAGCCTCCCGAATCCGTTCGCTTCCCTCCAGATCAGCGATCGTCCGCGCCACCTTCACGACTCTGTGATAGCCTCTGACTGACATCTGCATAGAAGTGAACATTTTCTCCATAAATCTTTTTTCCTGCCCGCCCAACGGACAATAGCGCTCCACATCCGCCGCTTTCATGTCTGCGTTGAACCGTATATCGGTTCCCGCAAAGCGTTCCGCCTGCAGTTTCCTTGCATCCATGACGCACCTTCTCATCTGCGCGCTGCTCTCGCCGCTCTTGTGATCCGCTATGTCCTGAAAAGCCACCGGATGCGCCTCCACACAGAGATCCATCCTGTCAAGGATCGGCCCCGACACCCGCCGCAGATAACGCCTGATCTCATAGGGCGTGCAGCGGCACCGCCCCGCGTCGGGATAGTACCCGCAGGGACAGGGATTCATGGCCCCCACCAGCATAAAATCCGCCGGATAGACATAGGTGCCGCTGTTTCGCGCGATCTGCACCTGCCTGTCCTCTATGGGCTGTCTGAGGATGTCAAGGGTGGCGCGCTTAAATTCCGGCAGCTCGTCCAGAAAAAGAACGCCCCTGTGCGCAAGGCTGACAACGCCCGGCGCCGGGACCTTTCCGCCGCCCACCAGAGCCTGTCCCGTGATCGTGTGGTGCGGGTTCAGGAACGGCCTGTCTATCCCAAGGCCCTTCCCGCCCTTTCTGACCTCCGCTTTGAGAATACCCGATATACTGTGGATGGAGGCCACTTCAAGGGTTTCCTCCGGGGAGAGCGGCGGCAGGATCGAGGGGATCCGTCTTGCCAGCATGGTCTTGCCGGACCCCGGCGTCCCCACCACGAGCAGATTGTGAAAACCGGCAGCCGCCACCTTGGCGGCCCGTTTCAGACTTTCCTGTCCGCTCATATCCGCGAAATCCTCATCGTTTCGTCCGGACGCCGCACTGTCCCCGTCTTCCGGCGAAAGCGTACAGTCTGTTTCTACCCGCGTCTCTCTATTCTTCTCCTGTGAAGACGCGTGCCCAGCGCGCCCTCTCTGCGCCCCATCCTTCCGCGTCAATACCTCAATCGTCTCCTGCAGGCTCGACACGCCGATGCTCTCCGCATCTTCCACCAGCGCGCCTTCCCAGGCATTCTCCAACGGCAGGATGCAGCGTCTGATTCCGCGCCGCGCCGCCTCCCGCACAATCGGCAGCGCGCCCTTGACGGGTTTGAGTTCTCCCGACAGGCCCAGTTCTCCGATCAGCAGCGTATCCCTCAGCGCCTCCTGCGGCAGCTTGGACAGCGCCGCCATGATCCCCACGGCCACCGGAAGATCGAACAGCGTCCCGCTCTTGGGAATATCCGCAGGCGACAGATTCACATTGACACATACCGGCGGCAGCGCGATCCCTACATTTTTGAGCGCCACCTTGACGCGCTCTCTCGCCTCGCGCACCTCCGAGCCGGGCAGACCCACGATCTGAAAGCAAGGCAACCCCTGTGAGACGTCCACCTCCACCTGCACTGCGCAGCTGCAGATGCCGTAAATCGTCCCTGATGTAATTGTACTGAACAAACTTTTCCCTCCTTTGCGACAGATGCAGACTCTCAGCGCGCAATCTCTCTGTCCCTGTTTTCTCTCTGTCTCTGAATCGTTGGCGATATGCCGGAATATCAGAATATTGTCAGCCGCGCGGTAACAGACGACCGCAAGCCGCAATAAGATCAGAATCAATTTATGTTTCTTTCATGATAAAAGGACTTGGCACAGTTGTCAAGCCCTTTTATCTTTGAAAACCCATCGTAAATTTCCGTAATCCAACTGCAATATTATCTATTTCCGGATTTTGATCTGATCAATGCGTATGGGACGCAAGAAAATTACAACCGCGCAATGAGAGACATTGTCGCTGAGTCCAGTTTTGACTATGTAATTGTATATGGTGTAAATGGGGATTTTATGCGAACTATTATTGGTTCTTTGCAGATGGTTTGGCAAATGCCGAAGAACAATACGAAAGAAGGCGGTATCAGGCATACCGCAATCAGAGCCGCCAACGCCCCGACCTCTTTCAGTGGGGCCGGCTCTGATTATGCGGAGTATGATCTCATGCTAAAGACATGATCTCGGTTTCCATTTTCTTCAGTTCTTCAAGTGACAACAACGGAATGCACTCCGCGATTTCTTCGAGGGACATTTTACCCTTTCGAATCAGTCTATTTGCATTTTCCCGCGCGTTATCCAATGCGGCCTCATTTTTCATTTCCTCCAACATCTTACACATATGATTTACTCCTTCCTCGTCCTTTTTATAAAACCTTGCTTTCTGAGCAAGGGCCTCGTAGTTCATCTGATCCGGGTCTGTGCAGGCGAAATCCTCCATCAGTTTCCCAATCGCATCCTCGCCGCGGTATGTTCCGTTTACATATAGGATATGCGATCCGTCACCGAACAATACGTTCTTCCCGCCAATCTTCACATATCGTTCAACGGGATAAATCGGATCACCGCCTTTCATCACATCATTTTCCGTGATAAAGATCACATAGCTGTCGGGAATATCGTCCGTTTCCTCGCCGGGCCGAAGGATGTGTGCATCTAACAGACTGCTGTTGTGTCTGGCTCTCTTCGCGCCTGCACCGTCGTCAGCCCTCTGTATCTCACAGTCGTACTGTTTTCCATTATCGTCTATGGCATGAACGTCCAAAACAGCGGAGCGTCCCTGCAGATTCTTTAAATGTTCCTGCGTTTTCACGGAAGTAACGGTGATATTGTCATTCTGCAAAACGATCCGCAGGATTAACTGTGCGCCCTCTATGTTGTCGGCCAGACAGACGGTGAAAAAGTCATCGTCCATGTACCGCAGCGCTTGGATCCGTTTCAGGTCTTCCTGATGTAACTCCTCTTTTGATTTCATCTTTCTTCCTTTCTTGTATATCTATATGATACCAAGATTCTTATCAATTTACAATGAATTTCCGATACAAAGCCCCCGCCGAGTCGTCACTCCAAAGATGGTCCTATTCCTTATATGTAAAATTGCTTTTAATCTACCCGTCTTCTCCTTCAAATGTACTATTTGTTCCGGATATAATATACCATAGATTTGCTATAAATAAATGGTTTTGAGAAGTAAATTACAGACTAATATACGATTTACTTTATGCGATATGATAATCAAATGCAAGACTGGAGAAAGACTTTTGCAAGAGAAAATCTGCATCTTCCTTGTCATCGGGCTGTCAGAATAAAAGATGCGTCCTAACAAACTTTTGTTCCATATCATCTGTGCTTATCAAAAAACTCCTTGATTTGCTCTCCTGTAAGTTCTTTGCACTCTCTGGTTAGCTGCGCTGGTTTATATTTACCGTTTTCGGTCTGTGCTAATGCGGACACAAACGTATGGGCAAGCTGTCTGTCATTGATATTTACATCTTTCAATATACTTTTGGTTGCCATCTGCATCACCTCCAAAAATACATCGGCAAATCTCATCTTTAGAATATGCTCATAATATAGCATTATTCCTTAAAAATTACAAGAAACAAACGTTCTGCGTGATAAATTATGGTCGTGTATTTATCTGTTATAGAAAGCCATGCCATTCATAAGCCGTCTGCGCCGGCTTATTCATGTCGGGCGTGCGCCCTCACCTACACCCTTACAGTTCACCCGCGCCTATTCGCAAAATCGCCCCTTCGGGGCTTTCCGCTGCTATCGCAGCTCACTTTTGCTCATAAGCAGGCGCTCCCTCCGTCAATATGTCCCCGTCCGTCTTCTTATGCAAGCATAGAAAGCCATGCCATTCATAAGCCGTCTGCGCCGGCTTATTCATGTCGGGCGTGCGCCCTATAGGCAGAAAGATGCGCTCTGTTTTTCGTGAGTAAACTCCCGAATACAGAGCACATCTTCTGCCTGCATGGCTTTCTGCTACATCACCTTATTCTGCATGGCGTCGGGATCCTGGGCGAACTGAATCGCCATATCCCGATCGATCTTGCCCTCGTAGAAGAGCTGCACCAGCGCGTCGTCCATGGTGATCATACCCATCTTGCGGTTGGTCTGCATGACGGTGGCGAGCTGGTGGGATTTGCCCTCGCGGATCAGATTGCGGACGGCGTGGTTGGCGTGCATGACCTCGAAGGCCGCCACGCGCCCATGCCCGTCCATAGTCGGCACGAGCTGCTGTGAGATGACCGCCTCCAGCACATTGGCGAACTGCACGCGGATCTGCTGCTGCTGATGGGGCGGGAACACGTCGATGACACGGTCCACGGTACTGGCCGCGCCGATGGTGTGCAGGGTGGACAGCACCAGATGTCCTGTCTCCGCCGCCGTGATCGCCACGCTGATCGTCTCGAAGTCACGCATCTCGCCCACGAGAATGACGTCGGGATCTTCACGAAGGGCCGCGCGCAGCGCGTTCGCGTAGTTCTGGGAGTCCAGACCGATCTCCCGCTGATTGACCATCGCCATCTTGTGCTGATGCAGATACTCGATAGGGTCCTCCAATGTGATCACATGGGCATCCCTGTTGTTGTTGATCTTGTCTATGATAGCCGCCAGCGTGGTGGACTTACCGCTGCCCGTAGGCCCTGTCACAAGGATCAGCCCGCGCTTTCGTTCATACAGATTGATAACGGACTCCGGCACGCCGAGAACCTCCGGCGACGGCACCTGGGTCCCCACCAGACGCAGCGCAAGCGCCGCGGAACCTCTCTGCTTGTACACATTGACACGGTATCGGCCAAGCTCCGGTATGGAAAAAGACATGTCGTACTCGCCGCGCTCCTCGAACCGCTCCTTCTGCACGTCGTTCATGATCGAGTAGGCGACCTCCAGCGTGTCAGCCGGCATCATGCGCGGAAAATTCATGGTGATGAGCGAACCGTTTACGCGCATCTTGGGCGGTATCCCCACCGTGATATGTACATCGGACGCTCCCGCGTCGCACGCTACTTTCATGATCTCTTCTATTGTCGGCATTGCTTTCCTCGCTCCTTCTCTCTAAGGTACTGTCACATACTCAGGCTCTTCCACTTTGATCCCCTGTTTTTTCAGCAGTTCCATATCCATCACATGGCGGTTATCCATGGTCTTCATGATGTCCTTGATCTCCAGATCGCCGTATACCGAGCGGTTGCTCAGATCTACGACGCTGTTGTCGTGGAACATCAGGATCATGGGCTCCAGGATATTCTGTTCGTTGGCCGCCAGTACCAGCGCTTTCTCCCCTGTATTGAGCTCCACGCTCACGCCCGGGTATAAAATATTGACGGACAGGATCAGTCCCTCCACGATCCTGCTGTCAAAAACCTGCGGGTTGCCGAGCAGATGTTTGAGCGCAGCCACCTCAGACTCCGGAGCCTTCTCAGCCTGCATCGCCGTCATCACATCGAAAGCGTCCGCCACCGCGAGCACTTTCGCGCCGTTCACCATCTTCATGGCGGAGACATCCTCCCCCGTCTCCACGCTCTCCTGCGCTTTCTGCGCCTGCATACAGATACGCCTGATGTTCGGACTGGAGGAAAAAGCCATGTCTATGATGTTGAAACCCTGTATCTCTGCCGCGCGGACAGCCTCCTGCTCCTCGGGGCTTAATAGATCCTTCTCCGAAATGCTCTTCGGAACCGTCATCTTGCCAATATCGTGTATGATGGCCGCCTGCACAGCCTCCAGCTGCTCATCCACCCTCATATTCAAAGCATGGGTTATCATCGCGCACAGGATCGCCACGTTCAGAGAGTGCTTGTAGATGTGGTCCTCCTTGCTCCGCAGATTCTGCACGAAGTTGATCTTTTTGTCCAGATGGCCGTAATTCCTGATGATGTTGGCCGCAATCGTGGGCAGCTTGCTCAGGCGTTTCGTCTGCAGAATCTTCTCCATCTCCTCCTGTATGGAGAAGACGTTCATGGTCTGGAATCTCTCGAAATCAATGTCCGCCTGTGTCATAGGCGGTACCGGCTCGGCGGGTTCCAGCACGAAGATACCGATCAGTCCGAAATTCCTGATACTCTCGATACCCTGCTGTGTCAGCTTGGAATTGCGCTCATACAGCAACACTCCGTCCTTGTTATATATGGGGCGCGCCAGCCTCATACCCGTTTTCAGTTCCTCCCGCTTTACAAAAAGCATCTTCCGTCTTCCTCCTTAGTCGCGAAACCTCTCACAGTGTCTCAAAAGCCTCTCTCAGTTTTTCCAGCGCCCTCTTCTCGATCCTGGAAACATAGCTCCTGGAAATTCCCAGCTTGCGCCCAATCTCCCGCTGAGTTACTTCCCGCTCGTTCGACAGACCATAGCGCAGCGTAATGATCTCCTTCTCCCTGTCGCTCAGCGTGTCATGGATCAGACCGGCGAGCCTGCCCAGCTTATCCGCCGTCTCCATCCTGTCTATCACATCGTCCTGATCCTGCTCTATGACGTCCAACAGATTGATCTCGTTGCCTTCTCTGTCCGTGCCGATCGGTTCGTAGAGGGAGACTTCCCTGGACGTCTTCTTTTTGGCCCGCAGGAACATTAAAAGCTCATTGTCAATGCACCGGGACGCATAGGTACTCAGTTTTCCCTTCCCGGCATCAAAAGAATCTATCGCCTTGATCAGACCGATCGTTCCGATAGAGATCATGTCTTCCATCTCTTCGTCCACATTCTGATACTTCTTGGCAATATGAGCGACCAGTCTCAGATTATGCTCCGTCAGCACTTTTTTCGCACGCGCCCGCTCAGCCTCACCGCCCGTCTCCAACAGACTTAAGTATACCGCCTCTTCCTTCGCAGTTAACGGTTGCTCAAATGTTTTCAAAGGAAGCCCCCAAAGTCCATTTACTCTATTCTATGAGGGGACGACTTTTCAAGTGCCTTTCCACCTGAAAAAGGGGCATGCCCTGCTTGGACTTAGGGCGCGGATTGGTTACCATAAGTTTATTATACAAATACAAAATACAAAATACAATACAAATTATTCCCAAAGAACAGAAAACAGGGCAGTTTCTTATACGCGGTCAAACAAAAACTGCGCCATGACGTAATTGCTCACATCGATGCCTCTCTCCGTCAGCCAGAGACGCCCCCGCTCTCCGGTCAGAAGGCCGTCGGCGCACAGCTTGTCTATGACCGTGCCGTACACCTGCTCCATACGCGCCCCGAACAGAAGAGAGAACTCTCCCTCGTCCACGCCGCACATCATGCGGAGTCCGAGAAACATGTACTCTTCCATCTGCTCCTGCCTCGTCAGGATCTGTCTCTCAGGCGCAAAATCCGAAGGCTCCCGTTTCGTCTCTTCCCCTCCGCGCGCCGCCATACTCTGCACATAGTCCCGGTACTGTCCCATGTCCGCGGGATCGCTCCACCTGACATTCTCGACCATGGAGGCGGCTCCCGGACCGAACCCCGCATAGTTCCCGCGCCGCCAATACACTTTGTTATGCCTGCACTCATAGCCGTCTTTGGCATAGTTGGAGATCTCGTAGCGGTGGTAACCGCAGGAGGCCAGATACCTCCCCGTAAGCGCATACATCTCCCGGTCCTCCTCCTCCGTCGGGAAACGGTAGGACTCCCTGTTCTCATACAGGGGCGTCCCTTCCTCCAGCGTGAGACTGTAGGCGGAAATATGCTCCGGGGAGAGCGCCGCAACTGTCCGCAGCGACCGCTCATAGTCGGCCACGCTCTGGCCCGGCAGCGCCGCCATCAGATCGATATTGATATTGCCGAAACCAAGGCGGCGCGCCGTCTCGTAGGCCCGCTCAAATGCCCTGTAATCATGGATCCTGCCGATCCGCGCAAGTTCCTCATCATCCGCCGACTGTAACCCGATGCTGAGTCGGTTGACGCCGCATACTCCGTACTCCCGCAGCTTGTCCTCCGAGACGGTGTCCGGATTCATCTCTATGGTGATCTCGGCGTCTTTCGCCAGATGGTAAGACGCTCCGATCCGCTCCATGATCCCGCTCACCGCGCCGAGCGGAAGAACAGAGGGCGTACCGCCGCCAAAAAAGACGGATACCACCCGGTATTCTTCGTACTGCGCCGAAACAGAGCAGATCTCTTTCTTCAGTAAGTTTACATAACTGGAAATCCTCTCGTTTTTCGCATGGGGTGATTGGTTTACATAATTTATCCCGTCGCACACAGGAAAAGACAGGAAATCGCAGTAGAGACATTTCCTGACACAAAACGGAATGTGTATGTAAATGCTCAGCTCTCTCATGCGTATCTCCTGTCTTTCCATTAACATTCGCTGCCGCCGTTCTTCTATTTGTCGTCCAGTTTCAGCACGCTCATAAAAGCGCTCTGCGGGATCTCCACATTGCCGATCTGGCGCATGCGTTTCTTGCCTTCCTTCTGTTTCTCCAGCAGTTTCTTCTTGCGGGTAATATCGCCGCCGTAGCACTTGGCCAGCACGTCCTTGCGCATCGCCTTCACAGTCTCTCTCGCGATGATCCTGCCGCCTACCGCAGCCTGAATCGGTATCTCGAAGAGATGTCTCGGTATCTCCTCCTTCAGTTTTTCACACATTTTCCTGCCGCGCTCGTAAGCGCTGTCCGCATGAACGATAAAGGAAAGAGCGTCCACCTCGTCGTGGTTGATGAGAATATCCAGTTTTACCAGCTTAGACTCCTCATACCCCTTCATCTCATAGTCGAAGGACGCGTAACCCCTCGAGCGGGACTTGAGCGCGTCGAAGAAATCGTAGATAATCTCGTTGAGGGGCAGTTCATATCGGATGAGCGCCCGCGTCGCCTCAATGTACTCCGTGCTGACGTAGCGCCCGCGCCTCTCCTGACACAGCTGCATGATCGGCCCGATGAACTCCGTCGTCACCATGATCTCCGCGCTGACCACAGGCTCCTCCATGTAGGCGATCTGCGCAGGATCGGGCAGATTTGACGGGTTCGTCAGCTCGATCATCTCCCCGTCCGTCTTGTGAACTCTGTAGATAACGCCGGGCGCGGTCGTGACCAGATCCAGATTGTACTCCCGCTCCAATCGCTCCTGTATGATCTCTAAGTGCAGCAGTCCCAGAAAACCGCAGCGGAACCCGAAACCGAGGGCGACGGAAGTCTCCGGCTCATAGTTCAGGGATGCGTCGTTCAGCTTCAGTTTCTCGAGGGCGTCCCGCAGATCGGGGTACTTGGCCCCATCTGCCGGGTACATGCCGCAGTACACCATGGAATTAACTTTTTTGTAGCCGGGAAGAGGCTCCGCGCAGGGATTGTTGAGATCCGTCACGGTATCGCCCACCGCCGTGTCCTTCACGTTCTTGATGGAGGCCGTCAGATACCCCACCATGCCGGCGGACAGCTCCTCGCAAGGGATAAACTGCCCGGGGCCGAAGTAGCCGACCTCCACCACCTCCGCCGTGGCGCCCGTGGCCATCATTTTGATGGCGGTCCCCTTCGACACCCTGCCCTCCATAATGCGGCAGAACACGATCACACCCTTGTAGGAATCATACACGGAGTCGAAGATCAGCGCCTGCAGCGGATTGTCCGGATCGCCCTTGGGGGCTGGGATCTTCTTCACGATTGCCTCCAGCACCTCGTCGATGCCGACGCCGTTCTTGGCGGAGATCAGCGGCGCATCCTGGGCCTCGATCCCGATCACGTCCTCGATCTCGTTCTTCACCCTCTCAGGCTCCGCGCTGGGCAGATCGATCTTGTTGATCACCGGAAACACGTCCAGATCGTGGTCGAGGGCCAGATACACGTTGGCGAGGGTCTGCGCCTCGATCCCCTGCGCGGCGTCCACCACGAGGATGGCCCCGTCGCAGGCCGCCAGAGAACGGCTCACCTCATAGTTGAAGTCCACATGCCCGGGCGTGTCGATCAGATTGAAGATATACTCGTTTCCGTCCTTCGCATTGTAGATGATGCGCACCGTCTGCGCCTTGATCGTGATGCCGCGCTCCCGCTCCAGCTCCATGTTGTCGAGCACCTGCGCCTGCATCTCTCTGCTTGTCAGGAGTCCCGTCTTCTCTATGATCCTGTCCGCCAGCGTCGATTTGCCGTGGTCGATGTGCGCTATGATACAAAAGTTCCTGATTCTACTCCGGTCTATGGCTGCCATGCTTGTCCGTTTCCTTCTCTTGATTACGCCCTAGGTCTGCTGCCGTTCGGGCATGCCATTCCCAGCGGGCGTCCGCCCGATAAAAATGGTCATATGCATTTTACTACATTCCGCGAAATCTGTCCACTGTCAGCGCGCAGGCTCCCTGCCGCTAAGCACCAGATCCAGCACATGCGCCAGCGGATCGCACGCGTTCATCGCCTCCTCCAATGTGTTGTTCTGCGCTCCCAGCTCGATCAGGAGCGTCTTCGGGCAGACATGCATGTTGTAGCGGTAGGCTTTCAGATAGATCCTTCTCGCCAGACCCGGATAGTACTCGTTGCAGGCCGTCTGCATCTGGAAGGAGAAGGCCAGATTGTCCTTCAGATACGGATTCTCAAGATATTCGATCTCTCCTTTCGCGGTGCGGCTGAGGCCGTTGAAAAACATGAACTGCGCCGTAGGTCTGCCCTGCAGATCCACCACCAGCCGCCGATCTTCCGGAACCGCGTCCCTATGTAAATCGATCACAACCTCTATCGTCGGATAATCCCCCAGCAGCTCCTCGATGGCGGGCAGCGCATTGCTGTAGGCGTAATCTCTGGATTCCCTGTCGTAGCTCTCCGTGTGGTGCAGCACATTGTAGCCGTACCGTTCCCGCAGGATCGAGGCCAGATACTCTCCCACGCCCACGATCCCTGTGGATTCGTCCCCCGCCACGGAGTCCGCAAACATTTCCTGCGCGTGGGTGTGATAGATCAGGATCTGCGGATCGTCCGCGCTGCCTTTCATGCGCATATCCTCCGCCAACAATGCCTCGGCGCTTAGCAGCTCCTCTCCCGCCCGCGTAGTGCTGTCCACGGCATAAAACGCCTTGACCAGCATCTCGTAGCTTTGCAGCTCTTCCCAGTTATAGCTGTAGCTCTTCTGCTGTACAGGCTGAAACACCGCGCTCCCGTCCTCCGCACCTTCCTTCTGCTCTGCCTGTCCCTGCGCCGCCTGATTTTCCAGATACATCCCATTCTCGGCAAGCAGCGCGTCCGCTATCCCCTGCTCCAAGTGCATGGCATTCTCATCGTACTCCAACCCGTCCTCCGAGATCGCTTTGCGCTCCTCGTCGCTGCCCTCCAGCATGAGAAGACGCGCGTAATCGCTCTCCTCCACCGCGTCCTCCCGCTCCTCCTGCACGCTGTAGAGCAAGACAGGGTACTCCGCAAGAATCCATCCGTCATACAGATTGCTTGTACTCTTATCCGCCGATCCGCTCCTCATCATGCGTATCGCGGGAAGATAGGGTTCCAGCATCATCTCCTGCATCCAACCGGAGAGCAGACCCTGATCCTCCTGTCCGCTCTGCGCATGGGACAGCTCCGACAGAACAAAAAAAACAGATATGACAACAACCAATATGATGATCAGTCTGAGAATTTTCTTTTTCATGTCCATACTAATCCATATATATGCGGCATGGACATGACTTCATGCCAGCTGCGGCTGTCAGCCCTCCTCCGGGCCGCTCAGCGCTTTGTTGATGCCGTCGCACAGGATATGGCTGATCTGCTGGATCTGCTGATCCACGTCCTTGGTCGTGACATACATATTGTTGAGTTCTTTCAGGGCCACCGGGCGTTCGCCCAGCGCGTCCCCCACGATGGTCGCGGCGTCCACCACAGTCGGGACGCCCATGGCGAGCACGGGAACGTTTAGGCTGTCCTGCGTAATGGCGTTGCGATGGTTCCCCACGCCGGAGCCCGGATGGATCCCCGTGTTTGTGATCTGGATGGTGCGGTTCAGCCGTTTCGTGGAGCGGGCCGCCAGAGCGTCGATCACAAGCACCACATCCGGTTTCGTCTCGCTGATCACGCCCCTGATGATCTCCGCGGACTCCATGCCGGTCTTGGCCATGACGCCGGGGATCAGACTGCTGACCAGATGCATCCTGGAACGGTTGTAGGCCACCTTGCCGTACTCCCGCACGATATGTCTGTTGACAAGCAGATTGTCCACCACGTTGGGGCCCAGCGAATCCGCGGTCACTTCCCGGTTGCCGAGTCCCACCACAAGGATAGACTGCTCCCTGTCCGGCTCCGGCAGGATGCCTCTCAGTTCCTCCGCCAGAATCCCGGAGATTTCCTGATGGTAATCCTCCTCGGGCTCCGTCATGGCAGGAGCCTCCAGCGTGATGTAGACGCCCATCGGTTTGCCAAGCATCTTGGCGCCGTTCTTTGTCTCGACAGTTACCTTGGTGATGTGCACGCTGCCCGTGTCGTCGAAACGTTCCTCCACGGAGACCCCGTGCAGCTCCTGCGCCTTTTCCTCGATACTCTCTCTGGCTTCCAACGCCAAGTCTGTCCTGACCGTTGACCAGCTGTCCATGTCCTATTCCTCATTTCCCGCACGTTACCTTACTATATGCGTATCTAGTTTCGTTGGTTATTTACTTTTCTATTTTTTGCAAAAACAAACAAAATATGTATTGACATTGTGAATCTCATAAACTACAATAATATGCGTGTGTTTCTATTAAAACGTCCGTGTCCGGCTTTAATGAGACACGTCCCGAGTCAAATACTCCGCGGCAGCGCCCAATGAAAACAGACATGCAGGCGCGTCCACCCGGCTCGTTGTCCGCGGGAATCAATATGATCGGAATCGGAGGTAGGATCATGGCTAACATTAAATCTGCGAAGAAACGTATCTTAGTCAACAAGACCAAGGCTGACAGAAACAAGGCGATCAAATCCGGCGTGAAGACCGCGATCAAGAAGGTCTACGCTGCGATCGAGGCAAACGACAAAGAGGCCGCCAAGTCGGCTCTCATCGCCGCGACGTCCGCGATCGACAAAGCGACTAAGAAGGGAGTATACCACAAGAATACTTCCGCAAGAAAAGTTTCCCGTATGAGCCTTGCCGTAAACAAGATGGCTTAGAGCGCAATACGGAACATCCAAAGGGGAAAAATCAAGAGATGGCGCGCGCCATCTCTTTTTGTTGTCCGCTCCTCCGGAAGGCGTCTATCTGCGGTGGCCGCCGCCTCCGTGACTTCCGCCGCCGCTATGGCTGCTATGACCGCCGCCACCTCCGCCGCCGCTGCCGCCTGACTGAATCTTGTGCCGTACCACAGATTTTCGCAGGAAACGGTCTTCCCGCACGCCAAAGCTCGGTTCTGCGCCGTTCACATAGGTGGTCGCCGTCACGGTCCGCGCGCCGCTCTTCCCCTTCCAGTGGCCGGCCACAAAGATGACCGCAGCGGTCAATCCCACGATCCATGTGACGATACCCGACACATTCAAATGCACGATATTGATCCCCAGCATATCATTGTAAAAATCATTGACGTAGGTTTTGTACGCGCGGTAGGGGTCGCGCTGTATATAGCGGTACACATTGTCCAGCAGATGATCTATATCCGCGTCCGCATAGACCTCCTTCGCCCGTCCCGTGGTGCAGAACCATGTATAGATCCCGCCGTCTTCCTCCCTGTACCAGTTGTCCACCAGGATCACGCCGTCACCGTTGGGGCGGTCGTACCCGAAGTTGTTGCTCTCATAGAAATCCTCCGCATAGACTCTGACAAACTCGTCATAATCCACATACGGATCGATCCCACGCGCATAATCCTTCAGCGACTCCTGCAGGGTGACCAGCACAATATCGCAGCCTGTCTGTTTCTCCCGCCTGGCGATCAGCTTTCGCAGCTTATCCTCCTCTTTGTCCGTCAGCACGTCGCCGTAGTCAAAGACCCGCTCTAGCGTGGCGCACTCCGTGTTCGTCCTCTCATAGTCCGCCACACGGGCAATGATCGCATGTCCGGCGCTCAGGAACCCAAACAGCGCGAGCAGGAGAAACAGTGTGATATAAAGCCATCTAAAATACCGAAAATACTCTCTCATCGCCCTCTCCCCTCTCACAAGATTTCCAGAATACTGAGCGCCAGCCTGCAGGCGGCCGTCACCACCGCGAACACGGAGACGCCGTAGGCGAGCACTTTTCCCGTTGACACGGGAGTCGTCCCCACCACCTTGCCGGTCTGCCCGTTAACGTGAAACAGATAGGACTTGCCCCTATAGCTGTACCGATACTGCCACACAGGCATGAGAACATAGTTGACGCCGTCCCTCTGCAGATTCAGATCCTTCCGAAGAGGTCTCACACTGCTGTACCCCTGCAGCGACCCCTGCAGCAGCTCTTCCGCCGCGCCCCGCGCTTTCGCCTGCGCCCTGTCCTCAAGCTCCGGCGCGCCTTGATTGTAGACCTCTCCGTAGAAACCTGACATGTATTTCGGGGCAAACTCCATAAGCGCATGATAGTCGTAGGGCTCCATCAGATCCATCACGCCGTCCTCCATCACATAGGACGCGTCCGCAGGAATCCTGTCAAAATCCACGTCCATCCGACGGATCACTTCATAATAGGAAGTTTCCACATACTCCGTGTCCCCGCTCTGCCAGCTGCGCACCTTCGTTCCCTCGCCCGCGAAGTCGTAGCGCGCCTGATAATCGTAGAGCCAGAAGGGCACATAGAGGCCCGCCATCTTTTCCAGGCTTTTGGTTGACATAAAATCTCTTGGCGTAAAAAGACGCCTGCCAAACTCCCGCTCCATCGCCTCGACCGCGCTGTCCCTGTTCAGCCGAAAGGGCAGAATCATATGAGGTTCGTACACACCTTCCACCCGCTCGTCGAACACGATATAACAGCCGCAGTGCTCGCAGCGGCCCGACGAAGCATACTTCTGCACATCCAACGGCGCGCCGCAGTTCGCACACTGTGTGAGCGCGCCTCCCCTGATCTCATCCTCGCTGTCTTCACCCTCGCAGTGGGGACAGTACATTCTGCCGCGGGAGGGTTCAAACACCACATTGCCGCCGCAGTTCTTACATTTATATATCATATCCTACCTCTTTTCACATCCGTCTCTTAAACGCGGCACCGTTCTCTACTCGCGGCCGTCCCAACAGTAAGTGCACAGCTTGCACTTATCGATGCCGACGGACTCGATCATATCGTCCAGACGGTGATAGCGAAGTGAAGTGAAATTCAGCTTTTCTCTTATCTTCTCCAGCATTTCCTGATACTCCGTGCTGTCGGGATCCGCATAGACCGACAGATTCGGGTATTTATTCTCCCCCTCCATCTCCCGGATCACGCTCCTTGCGATCAGTTCCATCTCCGAGGTAGAACGCGAAAAATTCAGATACTTACAGCCAAACAAAAGCGGCGGACACGCCGGCCTGATATGTACTTCCCCCGCGCCGCTCTGATAGAGGAATTCCGTCGTCTCTCTGAGCTGGGTGCCGCGCACGATGGAATCGTCGATGAGCAGCAGGCTGCGGTCTTTGATCAGGTCATGCACCGGGATCAGTTTCATCTTGGCGATCAGATTCCTCCTACTCTGTATCGTCGGCATGAAGGAGCGGGGCCATGTGGGCGTGTACTTGATAAACGGTCTGGAAAAAGGGATTCCCGACTCGTTGGCGTAACCGATGGCATGCGCCGTCCCGGAATCCGGCACGCCCGCCACGATGTCAGGTCTGACATCGTCCCGCTTTGCCAGCATGGCGCCGCAGTTGTACCGCATCTGCTCCACGCTGATCCCCTCGTAGGAGGAGGAGGGATAGCCGTAGTAGATCCACAGGAACGTGCAGATCTTCATCTCTTTGCCCGGTGCGACCAGCGACTGCACTGCCTCAGGGGTGACGACCGCGATCTCCCCGGGGCCAAGCTCCCGCTCCGGCTGATAGCCCAGATTCAGATAGGCAAAGCTCTCAAAGGAGACGCAGTGCGCGCCCTCCTTCTTCCCGATCGTCACGGGCGTGCGCCCAAGCCTGTCCCGCGCCGCGTAGATCCCTTTAGGCGTCATGAGGAGCATGGTCATGGAGCCGTCGATCAGCTCCTGCGCATATCGGATCCCTTCGATCAGGTTGTCCCGCTGGTTGATGACCGCCGCCACCAGCTCCGTGGCGTTGATGTCCCCTCCGCTCATCTCCAGGAAGTGTCCGTGCCCGCTGTGAAAAAGTTCGTCCACAATGGCGTCCTTGTTGTTAATCCTCCCCACTGTGGCGATGGCGTAGGTGCCGTGGTGAGAGCGCACGATCAGCGGCTGCGGCTCATAGTCGGAGATGCAGCCGATCCCCAGATCGCCGTGCATATCGTTCATGTCCTTGTCAAACTTCGTCCGGAAGGGCGCGTTCTCAATGTTATGGATCGCCCTGTCAAAGCCTTCCTCCCAGCTATAGACCGCCATACCCGCGCGCCGTGTCCCAAGGTGGGAATGGTAATCCGTTCCGAAAAATAAGTCAAAAACACAATCGCTCTTTGATGCCACTCCAAAAAATCCGCCCATAGACGTCCTCCCTTACTCTCTCCTCATATCAGGTCACAGCGACACTTCGCAGCCGCAGCTCCCATTTTTCTTAACCAGATAAAGCATCTGATATGCCCGTTTGTTCAATGCCTTGTAATCGTCCTTCCCATTGCAGAACGCCGCGCCCGCGCTGACCGATACGGGCGGCGCTGCCCCTGCGGGGTGCAGCAGTCTGTCGTTGACGACGCCGATCTGTCTCCGCACGCCGCCCGCATCTGCAGACGCCGTTTCGGGCAGCCACAAGACATATTTCCCGCCGCCCGGACTGCCGATGCACACGCTGTCCCCGAAGACGCTGCGAAACACCTCCTCCGCATGCCGCAGCACAGCGCCGCCCCCGTCCTGCCCGCACATGTCCACAATCTCCTTGTATCTGTCCACATCGCACACGAGCAGGCAACCGTCTTTTCGCCCGCCGCGCAGACTCTCGCCCAAGATCTCATGGAAGGTCTTCCAATCCGAAGGAAATAACTGCGGCGGCGTTTCCTGCGCTTGTTCCCGCTGTGTCCGTTGGGATCCTTCCGTACCGTCATCATCCGTACCGCCGCCCCGCGCCGCCCTTCTTCTTATGAAATTGTAGAATACTCTTCTGATCCGCTCTGTCATCGTCTTCCCGATCCGCCAAACGCGGGCCGCCCGCTCAGCTGAGCGTCACGTCGATCTGCGCCACAGCGTTGTCACGTACATCCCGCGCCGCCTGTCCTGCGATTTCCTGCTCTTTGACAGACACAGATCTGCCGTCCCTATAGTGCAGCACACATTCTCCGATGCGGTACTCGCCCGGGATGTAGTCTTTCTTCTCCGCCACATGGTACACGACCTTCGTCTCACCCAGCAGCACCGCCTCCACTGTGCCGTTCTCCTCTAACAGATAGGACGGCAATGCCGGCTCCATGCGCAGCCGCAGCTCACCGTCCTGTACCGCAAACGGTTGTCTGCCGAACATCATGATCGTCCACATATTCAAAAATTCCACCGTAGAGCCGCTCAGCCGGGCCACAAACCCTTTGCCGTGCAGAGCGGCGTTGGGATTCTTACTGCTGACGATAAAGGAAGAATTCTCATAGATACTTCTGCCGTACACCTCCCTATCGAGGAACGGGATCGCGGCTTTGCGGAAATCCTCAAAGAATTCCCGGTACATCTCAGACTTTAACAGCTCCAAGAGATACTTGTACTCCATATGCAGCCAGATCGACTCATTTTCCAGCCATCCCGGCGTGAACGCCCGCGCCCGCCCCAGCTCGAAGGAGGCTTTTTCCAGAGACGCGTTGACCTTGTACATGGACAGCTTGCCGTCATAGAGGTCGCTCGCCCTGACCAGCCGGTACAACTTGCGTTTCGCGGACATGGGCTGATCCAGTTTCAGATACCGCACAGGCCCTTCCAAAAACAGCGGGATCTCACGCACCTCGAAATCAAGCGGCATAATGCCGTCCTCACGCTCCTCAAATTTCGTCACCTCATAGCTGAAATAAGTAGGGCAGACGCCGCCCGTCATGGCGCAGGCCTTCTCGATCCCCTTCAGCACGATCTCATGCCAACCCTCGAGCATCTCTGCCAATTCTGCGGACGGGATCGTCTGCATATCGCCGCCCACGCCTTCATAGATGCGCTCTCTGTACGCCTCCTTGGCGTCGTTGATCTTATTCCAGAAGGACAGTTCCTTTGTCTCCGTCAGCAGCGCTTTCTTCTCCTGCGCCGCGATAAGAGCCGCCTGCCTGATAAAGTCCGCCAGCTCCGAGAGGATCTCCACATCCCTCGGATAGCGTTTCAGAGCCCGGACCGTGTACTCCAGATTCCTGGCCAGCTCACAGCTCTCGGCCATGGAGGAACCGAACAGGCCCGGCAGTCCGTTCAGCGCGTCATACCACCCCGGCTTGCCGCCTTCCATCTCCACGCCCATACCGTAAGCATCCAGCGCGGCGAACTTGGTGACTGACAGAAGGAGCAGTTTCTCCATCAGCGTGACATAGATCACATCCCCCTCGCCCTGTTCCGCGCGCAGAAGGCTGCCGTCCGGCACATCCAGTTCCTCGATGGCCCCGTACTGCCGCAGCCCTTTGTCGGTCTTCACGCAGCGCGCGGCGCGCTTTTTCACCTTTGCCTGTGGCCGGTAGTAACTGTAAGCCTTCTCGTAGAGCAGTTCTTCCTCCTTCTCGGGATAGACGGAGAGATAGCTCTCCAGAAGATCCAGATTGTAAGTCCAGTGATCCGACCAGTAGCCCTCGCCGAACTTACCGTTCACCACGCCCACGGCCGCCTCCATGACCCGGGAGAACAGTCTCTCCGTCTCCTCCACGGCTCTGCCGTCCACATCCAGCTCCCGGTAGAGAGCGCCGGGCGTAAAGGGTTCCGCCAGTTTTTCCCGCAAACGTCTCCGTGTCTCCTCGGATTCCTCCCCGAAGATCTCGTCCGCCTTCCTCCCGTCCAGACGGTAGGTGACTTTCTCCACACCCAGCGGATTGTAACCGTCCGGCTGTATCAGGCTGTAGAAAGTCCTGATGTTCTCCCTGCCCGTAAAGGGGGCGAAGAAGATGTCGCATCTGCGGTTCTGGTTCACGTCGCGGAAATTGCCGTTGCCCTGAGAATAGAATTCGGGCAGCATACTGAAATAGTTGTAATCCCGTTCCAGATCCCCGTGTTTCCTGGAATAGACATAGAATACCTTGCCGCCCGGCAGTCTGATGGGATAACCGCCGCGCAGCACGTTGTCCATATAAGTGTACTCACAGTACGCGTCGAAATCTTTGTTTGCCGTGACCGTGCGGATATGGCGGCACAGATCATGCACCAGCTCGTCGGCCCTTTCCTTCTTCTTCTCGAAGTAGGCGGCGTCCGGTTTCCTGTCCGCAAAAGAAAGGAGCAGTTCTTTGCGCTCCACCTGTCCGATCAGCTCATAGATCGTCACGCTCTCCCCCGCCTGCAGCGCGGCCTCTGTCCCATAGAAACTGCAGGGGAAAATATTCTGGCGCACCTGCGCCATCTTCTCAAGTTCCCGCAGACTGTGTCCCATAAAGCCCACCGGCCTCTCCAAAGACAGATCGTAAGAAAATACCACCTCAGGATCGGTAAAGGCATACAACTCTGTGCCGTCGTCCAGCACGCCGATGGAGAAATTACCGCCGGCAACCTCCGTCACGGCGGCGGAATCCACCGTGCTCGCGCGCACGCGCATGAACGGATGGCCGCCCACATCCTCCACCTGCATCCACGCTTTCATGGTCTGCCCCATCATCTTGATGCTCTCCAGATCGATCCCGTAAGGGATGCAGGCCGGCATACCGTCCAAGATCTCGAGACTGACAGGCGCATCGCCCGTATTGGCGACGCTCACCTTGCGCACCAGCGCGCCGATCTTTTCCTCGGGAAGCGTAAAGTACCTGACGGACGTGCGGATCCCCTCTGCGCGGTTATCCTCCTCAATGGCCAGTCCGTTCATGGAGATCTCCATGCTGTGGGAGACTTCCTCGTCCCGAAAAGGCTCGAACACATGGCCGTCCTTCTTGATAAACGTTCTGAATCCTGTCTTCTTCACCGTCTGGTACGCCTGATGCGCCGCGGAGAACTCCATGATCGCATGATCCTTGTTCTCCACGCCGAAACAGGACACGCACTGTCCACGGTTTACATAATAACACCAAATAGGGATTCCCCGCACGCCGCTGATCCCCGGAAGAAAGCTGGCAAACGCCGATTTCCTGCCGTAATTATCCAAACGATACACTGTTTCTTTCTCTTCCATATTGACGCCCTCGCTCCTTTCACAGCCCTTGCTCCTATAGTCTATGGCGACTGCCCTATTGCAGTGCCACCTTAATCTCATGCGTCATGTCCCCGGACAACGCCCTGATCCGCTTAAGCGGGATTCGCACGCACTCATCGCCGGTTTCTAACGTCTCGCCATCCAGACAAGCGCTGCCGACACAGTATTCCCCGCTCTCTTTGCCCTGTTCGTTGCGGTAGACGATATGCCATCTTCTATCGCCGAAATGCAGGGTGAGTCCGGCCTCGCCGTCCTTGAACTGCTCTCGCAGAAGGCGCGGTTTCAACACCAGATCGCCGCAGTCGCCCTTAACGCCGAACATCTCCGTGATCACCGTCAGCATGAGCCAGCTCGCCGCGCCTGTCAGATAGTGATACATGCCTCTGCCCCTGTCGTTGAAATACTCCGGGATCCCCGGATAGATCCTGCTGACCTCAAAATTTGCCGCCTGCTCGTACAGCGTATTAAGCGCCCGATACCCCTCTTTCACAAACCCCCGCCTGTAAAGGGCATTGCCGTACATGGTGGTCATGTGGGAAAACACCGCGCCGTTCTCCTTGTGGCCGAACGCAAAACCAAACATTCGTCCCAGATCCGTCTTCAACTCGCCGAAATCGGTATTCAGCCGATACCCGCCGATCTCCTTCTGATACAAATATCTGTCCGCAGCCCTGACGATCTGCGCCGTCTGCTCGTCGGTGGCCGTGCCGGACATCACGGTGAACACCTGCCCCGTCAGCATCATGCGCACGCCGTCCGCAGTCTCCCCTTCGCACCGGCGGCCATTGTTGTCATAGTAGCTGTTGAACCAGCCGCAGTCCCCGCCGTCGATCCACTCTGTCCTGCGGATATGCTCTTTGATCCACTGCGCCTTCTCCCGCAGACTCTCCTGCACTTTGGCGCTGTCAAGGCGCACCTTCTTCCCCGACACCCTGTGAAAACAACTGTCACAGTATCTGGCCAGAAGCGCCTTTTTCCCTTCTATGTCCTCATACAATGCCGTGCCCGTGGCAAACAGCGGTTCCATCTCCGCGAGGATCTCCACCGTATCCATCCGCTCCCGCTCCCGCAAAAGCCCGATGAGCTCCGCCAGCGCCTCCAGATTGTCCGCGTAGGCAGCCGTGAACGCCACGCTCTCGCCGCGCTCCGCCGCCATGTCCAGCGCGTCGTTCCAGTCCGCGCCGCGCAGTCTCATGTGATTGTGCTCGCCCACTTCGTAGAAGACTGTCAGATTCTGCACCAGAATGTGTTCCAGGATCGTCCCGCTGTACGGCGCGCCGTCCGCCGTTTTTAAGACCGGCGCGGCGTCAGATTCCCAGTTTTCATCGATGCGGGTCCCCCGCGCCTCCTGTTTATCTTTAAAATAGGTATTCTCCTTTAAAAGTACGGACAGATCCCCCGTCTGGTCGATGTACAGTTTCGTCGTCATGAGCGGCCACAGGCCGTGATCCATCCACACTCTGGTGATATTGTTCCTGTCCGCGATAAATTCGCCCTGTCCGTTTCCGATGATCGTCGCGTTGCTGCCGTCGATGCGCACGCCGCCGTAGTTGTCGATCAGCATCTGCCGCACATTGTCCGGGTTCATGATGAGGAGCGCCAGACAGTCCTGCCACAGATCCCGCCAGCCTCTGCCTCCCTTGCCGTAATCGTGATGCGGCAGGAAAGAACAGCCGTAGATCCGGCGCAGCATCGGCTGGAAACTGACCCAGTACATAAAATTGTCAAACCCGGCGTCCGCCGTCTCGTAGGAGACGTTGATCCTGTCCGTCCAATATCGTTTCGTCTCGTCTAACGCCCGCAGCACCTTTCCGTCGTCCGCATACTGCGCAAGCATGGCGTCGATCTGTTCCCGGTCGTCCGCCAATCCGATGAAGACGGTGTAGCTCCTGCTCTCCTGCGCATCCAGAGTAACTTCCGCGAAGCGCAGCGCGCCCACGATCTCATAGCCGTCGTACTGTCTGCCCGCCTCATCATAAGGGCGATCCAGCAGAACGCTCTCCGGGCGTTCAAAACTGCCGCCTTCCCCGATGTAATCCTCCACCACGGGCAGAAAACCGACAGGCGCTGTGCCGTCCTGTTCCATGCCGCACACATAATAGGTGATGCGGTTGAGCTGATGCCCCCGCTCGTCAAAGGAGAGCGTGGGGGTAACGAGCACGCCCTTTTCCACCGTCTGCGCCCTGTGCAGCAGAGACGTCACATGTCTGTGGTCCCGCAGATTGTCCGCGCTCCTGCCGTACAGCGGCACCGCCGCCGTAGGGGTCAGGATGATCGGCCCTCTGTTTTCATTCGTCAATTCTACATGCATGATCTCCACAGCATACTCCGACACCGGGACAAAAGAAGTGATGCGGGAACGCACACCGCAGGCCTCCTCTCTCCGCTCGATCTGCTGCCACATCGGCCCCGCCGTGAGCACGCTCTCCGCCTGCCTGCCCGTAAACCGCTCGGCCTCCGCCTGCGCCGACACGCCCGTTGCCGAGAAACAGTCCCCGTTTCGCAGCCTGTACCAGAAATTTCTGGTGGATTTGTTGTTGTGCAGTTCCTCCGCGCTGACCGGCTGCAGAACGAATTCGTTCTGGCTGCGTTTCAGATCGCCGCCCAGCCTGGGCGTGACCGCTCCCTTCAAACCCTGCTCCCCCGCGATGGGGAAATACAGATAGCTCACGTTCTCCGGCTGTCTCAGGCGAAAGGTGCCCTTGTCGTCCAGAAACTCATAAGATCTCATCTTTTCAGTGTGCATGTGCCGCCCTCTCTTCTTCCTTGATGACGCCGAAATACGGCTGCCGCCCGCAGCGGCCTCCGCCTCTCTGACACGCCTATTACAATCATAAGGAAAAGCATGGGAAATTACAATGTCAAAATCAGAAATTCAGCAGAAATTTTTACCGTGCGAAGGGGCGCATATCCGCGCCCCTTTCTCTAACGACGATTCTCCTCCACCGCCACATTGACAAACCCGGCATTGTGAATCATATCCTCGCTAAACCCGTTCACCACAGCTCGCACCCGGAGATTCTCAAAGGTAAAATCCGACAGCCTGTACTGCGTCTCGTCTTTTCTGACGCAGAAAAATCGATGACAGTCAAAACGGCAGTTGCGAAAGGCGATATGCTCCGCGTAGGACATCGGCCGGTCCGGTCTGTCCTTCAGATCGTAGAACTGGGTCCAGGGATTGATGTTTAAAAGATTGGTGATCTGCCCCTCCACATCCTCTATCGCAATGTACTCGTAGAGCTGAGGCGTGTCGGGCCGCATCTTGAGCCACAGCAGATTGAAACCCGACCGCACCTTCACCCTGCGCACGATGATGTTCCTGTTGTGAACGGACTCCGAGCCGCAGGTCAGACAGCCGTGACAGAACCCATACTCGCAGTCCTCCACCAGAATCCGCTCGTTGGCGCCGTTCTCGGGGGCATCGGACGCCCACGGCCCTTTCCCGCCCTTTAGGACCACCGCGTCGTCGTTCACTTCCATGTAACAGTTTTTGATCAGCACATCGCTGCAGACGTCCAAGTCTATCGCATCCGTACTGGGCGCTTTCACGGGCGCGGCCGGAGAGTAGATGTGACAGCCCAAATATTTCACGCGTTCACACCGATAGAGATGGTTCGTCCAGAAATGGGAATTGATCAGATGCAGGCCCGCGACCGTCACGTTTCTGCTGTTAGATATGTAGAGCAGCCTGGGCCGCTGCTCGTCCTTATTGGTGCACTGCGGGTTCCATTTTCTTCTGAGCTGAAACGCTTTCCAGGCGCGAAACCCGTTTCCGTCTATCGTGCCCTTGCCGCACACCGTAAAGCCGTCGAGTCCGTCCGCGTTGATGAGCGCCGTCAGATACAGACAGTTTTCGCCTTCTATGCGCGTCATGCGCACCTCGTAGTCGCTGACGTCGTCGCTGCCCTTTAACACGCCGCCTTCCGCCACATAGAGATTGACGCCCTGCCTGAAAAAAAGCGCGCCCGTCAGATAAGTCCCCTCGGGCACCACAATGACGCCGCCGCCGTTGTCCGCGGCCGTGTCTATGAGCGCTTGGATCTGTTCGGTGTGCACTTGTCCGTCGTCCGCAACGCCGCACTCGCTTAAGACGTACTGCCGCCCCAGCTCCTCCGGAGAAGGGACTCTGTTCTCATAAAACCAAGGGTCTATGGGTGTGTTGTCCGGAAAATATTCCTGCATAGCATCCTCCGCGCAGATTCTTTGCCTCGCTCCTGCCTGTTCCTGAAACCGTGCGATCTGTCAGCGATCCTGCCGTCCCCCGTCCAACGTTCTGTTCATGCTGCCTGTCTTGTATCCGTCCAGATCCAGCGTGACATAGAGAAATCCAAGTTCATGGAGATACCGCGCGATCTGATCCACCGTATCCGATGCGGACATCTTGGCGAACTCCGCCCTGTCGATCTCGATCCTCGCCAGATCGCCGTGAACGCGCACACGCACCTGATGGAAACCCAAGTCGAGGAGCCTCTGCTCCGCCCGGTCTACCATGGAGAGTTTTTCCTCACTGATCGTCTCCCCATAGACGAAACGCGAAGACAGACAGGCAAAAGATTGTTTATTCCACGTAGAAAGTCCGAGCTCCTTTGACAGCTCACGGATCTCCGCCTTGGTCAGACCCGCTTCCCGCAGAGGACTCTTGACCTCCAACTCGGCGACGGCGATAAGCCCCGGCCTGTAATCGCCCTCATCATCCACATTCGAGCCTTCCGCGATGCAGGCGATCCCCCGTTCTGCGGCGATTGCCCGTATTTTGGAAAACAGCTCATGCTTGCACAGATAGCAGCGGTTTTTTGGATTCTGCCGAAATCCCTCGATGTCCAGTTCTTCCGAGTCCACAATGATCTGCTCGATTCCCTCCGACTCGCAGAAGGCCTTCGCCTCGTTGAGTTCCCGCGCCGGAAAGGAGCAGGAGCGCGCCGTCACGGCGAGCGCCCGGCTGCCCAAAACGTCATGCGCCGTTTTCAAAAGAAAAGTGGAATCCACGCCGGACGAAAATGCCACGGCTACGCTGCCGAGACTTCGCAGATAATCTTCGAGGTGTTTCTTTTTTTCGTGTAACGCGTCCATTGCCATACTCCTTTGCCCGTGATATACGTCCGCTTTTCAGGACTTCCCGAACCTTTCCCTGACGTCTTCGATACTGAGATCGTTCTCCCTTGCGATGCGCGCCAGATCGTCATACTCAAGTTTCGACCGCAAGACGCCGTAACCGGAAGAAATTTTGCGGCGGATCTCCCCGTATTCCGTGGAGAGACTCTCGATCCTGCGGTTCAAAACATACCGTTTCGCCACGCTTTCCCGCACGCCGATGGTCGTGGTATGCCGGAAAAGCAGCTGCAGCATCTTCTCACGGTCCTTCTCTTTGCACATCACGCGGATCAGCGTGCCGGGGCGGGATTTCTTCATGCCGATGGGGATGGTGTAGACCTCGTTCGCGCCGCCTTCAAACAGCCGCTCCATCGCAAAACCGATCTCCTCCGCCGTCATGTCGTCCACATTGCAGGAAAGTTCCAGCACCCCGTCCGTTCCGTCCCCGCTCTCCCCCAGCATGGCGCGGACACAGTTCGCCTCCTCGAAATCCTTCCTGCCCATGCCGTATCCGATCGCCTGTGTCCTCATGACGGGCATCTCTGCGAACCGCGTGGCAAAATGCTTTAAGAGCGCCGCTCCTGTCGGCGTACAAAGCTCTCCCCGGACACTGCCGCCGTATACGGGAACATCCCGCAGAATGTATGCCGTGGCGGGAGCCGGCACAGGCAGCGTGCCGTGGGCGCATTTGACGTGACCGCTCCCGACATGGATGGGCGAAACCACGATCTCGTCAGGCGCCAGCTCGTCCAGCAGCAGACAGACAGCCGCTATATCGGCTATCGCGTCCATTGTCCCTACCTCGTGGAAATGAATCTCGGCCACGGGCACGCCGTGCACATGACTCTCCGCCTCAGCGATCAGACCGTACACCGCGCGAATATCCTCCTCAACCTTGCGCGGCAGTCCCATTTTTTCGATGATATGCTCAATATCATGCATACTGCTGTGATGGTGGCCGTGAGCATGGTCCGGATGTTCATGCGCATGGTGCGTGTGCCCGTGGTCACTGCCTTCATGCTCATGCTGTCCGTGCCCGTGGTCACTGCCCTCATACTCATGCTGTCCGTGCCCGTGGTCACTGCCGTCATGCTCATGTTGTCCGTGCCCGTGGTCGTGATGGGCGTCTCCCTCCTCCCCGCCGTGAACAAGAACAGACACATGCGTACCCGTAATCCCGCATTTTACCTCCTTCTCCCTCACGACCTCGACATCCGGCAGCCCAAGCCCATTCAGTTTCCTCATAAAGCCCGCGGGATCCGGCAGAAGTTCAAGCAGCGCGGCGGTCAGCATATCGCCTGCAGCGCCCATACCGCAATCCAGATAAAGTATTCTCATGATTTTGTCTCCATATGATTGATCCTATTCGCCAGATACCCCGCGCCGAATCCGTTGTCGATATTGACGACGGAGACGCCGCTCGCGCAGGAATTGAGCATGGACAGGAGAGCCGACAGGCCGCCGAAAGCCGCGCCGTAGCCGACGCTGGTGGGGACGGCGATCACCGGGCTGTCGACAAGTCCTCCAATCACGCTGGCAAGCGCGCCCTCCATACCGGCGATCGCAATGACAACGCCGGCGCTCATGATCTCCTCCTTGTGCGCCAGCAGACGGTGCAGTCCCGCCACGCCCACATCATAGAGCCGGAGCACTTCATTGCCGAAGAACTCCGCCGTGAGCGCCGCCTCCTCGGCGACTGGGATATCGCTCGTTCCGCCGGTGGCAACCACGATCCGCCCGATTCCGTCCGGTTCGGGGGCCGTCCCCAGCAGTCCGATCCGAGCCTCCTCATGATAGACGATCGCATGCGAACGGGATATTATGCCGGCGTCTTCCCCGCAAAGTCTTGTGATCAGAATCCTTTCCTGTCCGTTCCTCTGCATTGCCTCTATGATACCGATGATCTGCTCCGGCGTTTTACCCGCTCCGTAGATCACCTCCGGCACGCCCTGTCTTGTCTCGCGGTGAAGGTCGATCTTCGCAAATCCCACATCCTCGAACGGTTTTGTTTTCAACCTTAACAGAGCGTCGTCCACCGACAACGCTCCGTCCCGAACAGCCTCCAAAACCCTTTTTGTCTCATTTCTCATTCACTGCATCCCCGTCATTCTTTCTTTCGCAAGAGCGCTGCCCCGATCACGTTTCTCGGATCCTTTACCAGAAGGATGACCAGCCAGATGACCAGTCCCAAAGCGACGGCGGAAAGTCCGAGGAAAAGATCGTTGAGCATATCCGCCGGCGCCGGCTCAAAAAATGCGGCGCCCAGCTCGGCATACTCGAATATGGCGTCAACGAACCACATGAGGGAAGCGCCCCAATACAGCCAGCACAAGACACTGATCTTCATCTCATCTGCCGGCGCGTTTCTGTACCAGATGACGGTACAGATGATAGCTGCAAAAACCGTTGTAAGCAGCGTCATTCGTCTTTCCTCCCACCTTACTCTTCAGCGCTATGCGCTTTCCTCTCTCTCTTTTCGATAACCGACGCCACGGCGAGCATGCCGCCCCACACAGCAGTTACCAGAACTGCCATCGCCACGCCCGCCGTCGACATCTCGTGCAGCATCTCGGCCGCATCCGCAGGATTTCTCGCAGCAGTCAGAAACGGGAACATAGGCTCGATTTCCCCGTGCCATACATGCTCGAACGCGAGCAGCGCGGAGCCGCCCCAGAGGAGTTTGTTGAGCCATCCCAGTTTCGTAGAGAAAGGAATTTTGACCTCAGTCTCCTGATTCGTCTCCTTTGCCTTCATGATCTTAGCTCCCATCGTTGTGACGACTGCCTCCGCAGCCGGAACCATAAAACATGCCATTTTTTTGTCCTCCTATCAAATATGATTCTGTGTGTACCGTGTGCCAAACAAAAAGGCACACGTCGTCCCTCTTCAGAGAAAACGCATACCTTCATGGTACGCAATCACAATCGCTATCGGTCGTTGTTATCGACATATATCTAAGAACAAACGCTTCTGCGCAGACGATCGACTTCTGTTCGATCATTACCGGTAAAAAGTATACCATCCTCCCGGCCTCTTTGTCAATCTTCCGCAAGGCGCCGAACCGGCATGATCCCCTAATAAATCTTCGTGACTTCCCGCACGCCGTAGCGCTCCTTGAACTGCCGCAGATCCGCCTCGCCGCGGATCAGCATGACTTCCTCGAATTTCCCTGTGTGTATATCCTGAAAACCCGCCACCTGCTCTCCCGTGCAGATGCTGCACCGCAGCACGGCTCTCTGACGCGCGGCGTCGAAGGAGACGGCCCGCTTGTTCTGTCTTGACCGTTTGCCGAATCCGAACATTGTCATTTCCCTCCGCACAGCCCGCCTTGTTGGCGGCTGTTCTTCACCCACTGCTCTCTGTCTTAGTAGTATCTCACAAAACGCCCGTTTTCACAAGGCGATTCTCTCCTCTGTTTTCGGTATTCTCCTCCCGATATCCTGTGTTTCACGAAAAGATCACAGGAACGCGATAGAAGAAATTTAACGAAAACTTAAGAATCCCCGACACCTTTTGTTAAAGTTTGACGTCTAATATATAGGAAATATCGAGAGTCGGCAACCGCCGTGAATGTACGGCGGCTGCCTGCGGAACAAGACCAGACACAGGGACGGACGATAAGGTGCAGCAGAAGACACATAAGAGACAGAACAGACAGCGCGGGGAATTGCAGTCCCGGGCGAATACGGCGCCCGCCGGGCGGCAGACTCCGGACCGCAGGAGACAGCAGTCTTCCATTCCAAAAGCGGAGCGAACGTCGGCCAAGATCACGCCGTATCCGGGACGACCGGTACAGTCAATCAAGAGGAGACGGGCAAGGCGGCGGCGCGCCTTATTTTATCGCGGTCTTGCGCTTGCTCTGTTCTTCTTATTTCTGGTGGGGATCTTTCAGTTGACCGGATTGGTCTATCGGAGCGCCCGTTCTTGGATACAGAGCCGGGAAGTCAACTCCACATGGTCAAAAAACGACACAGCTGCTCAAAAGGTCGAAAATCCGTTCTCTAAACCCGACATTACTGTCGATCTGCTGGACGTCAACCGCTATTCCAGACCCGGAACGGATCTAAAGAAGGTGAAGAACATCTTCGTGCACTATACCGCGAATCAGGGCACATCCGCCGAACAGAACCGCGGCTATTTCGCCAATCTGGCTGAGACGGGCGAGCGTTCCGCCAGCGCGCATTTTATCATCGGTTACAACGGGGAGATCATACAGTGCATCCCTCTCTCTGAGGAGGCCTACGCCGTGAAAGGCAGGAATGACGATTCCATCTCAATCGAGTGCTGTTATCTGTCCGAGGACGGCGCGTTCACATCGTCAACCTACAATTCTCTGATAGAACTGCTGTCCTGGCTCTGCGGAGAGTACGGCCTGACCCCGGAAGATATTCTGCGCCACTATGACGCGGGCGGCAAGAAATGTCCGCTCTACTATGTGGAAAACGAAGAGGCTTGGGACAAGCTCTTGGAAGACGTGTCTCAATACATGGAGGAGAGCGCCTCCGAGTAGGCCGCCATCCCCTTTTTCAAGCGCTGCAGGCCATCTTCCAGAGCCGCGCGCGGACAGGCTGCGTTCAGCCGCAGGAACCCCTCGCCGCCGCTGCCGTACTGCGTCCCCTCCGAGAGGTACAACCCGGTCTTCCTTCTGACATAGCCCGCCGCCTCAGCCGCCGTCCCCTTCTCTCCAAGATACCGGATCCACATGAGGTAGGTCGCCTGCGCCGGCGATACCGCAAGCTGCGGAATCTCCCTCCCGATATAGTCAGCCGCCAGCTTTTTATTGCGGAAAAGATACTCTCTCAGCTCGTCAAGCCACGCCTCGCCCTGCGTAAAGGCCGCCACCGCCGCAGTCACCGCGAAAGCGTTGGGCTCGGCGATCTCGTCTGTGTTCAGCCCCCGCCACACCTTATGGCGGATCGTTTCGTCGGGCACAACCACCGCCGCCGTCTGCAGACCTGCCAGATTGAAGGCTTTCGTCGGCGCAATACAGGTGATACTGTTGGCTCTGCAGACGTCTGAGACAGACGCGAAAGGGACATAATCGCATCCGGGGTCTGTCAGGTCGCAGTGGATCTCGTCGGAAAGCACCAGCACATGATACTTCGCGCACAGTTCTCCAATGCGCTGCAGTTCAGCCTTATCCCATATTTCCCCCACGGGATTGTGGGGATTGCAGAGGATCATCAGCGTGGTCTGCGGGTCGGCAAGTTTGCGCTCCAGATCGTCAAAGTCGATCGCAAAACCGTCCTTCTCCTGCCGCAATGGGTTCTCCAGCGCCTGCCGTCCGTTGTTGAGAATGGAGTTGTAGAAAATATTGTAGACAGGCGGCTGCACCAGCACCTTCTCTGCCGGAGTTGTCATTTTGCGCACAATACTCGAGATCGCGGGCACGACTCCCGTGCAGAAGATCAGCCAGTCCCTCTCCATGGAAAAGCCGTGTCTTCTTTTCCACCAGCCCGTGTACGCCCCATACCACGCGTCGGGAACGACGCAGTAGCCGAACACCCCGTGCGCCGCCCGCGTTTCGATGGCGGCCCGCACCTCCGGCGCGGTCTGAAAATCCATATCCGCCACCCACATGGGAAGCTCGCCGTCGGCCACCTCCCACTTCAGAGAATCGGTGTTTCTTCTGTCTATGCTCGTGTCAAAATCATACTTCATGGCATCCCGCTCCCTGTTCTATCGCAGCCGCACCGCCGCGCGGCCGGCTTACATCCTCTACTTACAGATGATCTTCGTCTTGTCGGGATCGACTTTGTCCTTCTCGATGATCAGCTCGTCGATGTGCTCCGCGCGGATCACGCCGCCGGAGGGATTGATCACGCTGTCGATCTTCGTGACGATGTCCGCGTCCACCGTGGAATACTCGAAGGCCAGCGTGGTATTGATGAGCTTGCAGTTCTTCATCACAAGATTGTCTATGTAGCACATCCCCTGCAGGCTCTCGACGGTACAGTTGACAAGCGTCAGGTTCTTCGCGTTCCATCCAAGGTACTCCCCGGAGATAAAGGAGTCGTACACCGTCACATGGTCGCCGTTCCAGAACGCGTCTTTCGAGAGCAGGCGGGAGTTATGGATCTCCACATTTTCCGCCCCGTCAAAAGAATAATTGCCATAGAGCGTCAGATCGTGCACCACCATATTGCTGCTGTTCATCGCGAAGTAATCCCCTCTCGCCACAACGCGCTCCAGAACCACTCCGTCGCAGTGCCACAGCGTCTCCGCCGCATTGGGGAAAGATACGTTCTTAAGCGTCAGGTCATGACATCTGCGAAAATTCTTGGGCGCCTCGATGGCGCAGTCCTCCACCAGAATATGATCCGTATACCATACGCCGGCCCGCGCCATGTCAAACCATGTACAGTTTTTGGCCACGATGTTGCGGGAATACCAGAGCGGATATTTCCACTTGAACATGCTGCCCTCAAGCTCGATGTCATGGCATTCCTTCAAAGGCGATTCGCCGTCCGTAAAGATCGTGTCGATGACCCGGAGATGATCTCTGTTAAAAAGCGGCCGCTCTCCCACATAGAATCCCTGCCGGATCTCCTCGAAACCGTCTGGGCCTGCGGGAGCCTCTCTTTGCAATTCTTCGTTTGCGTCCATTTTCTCTTCCTTCCTGTTCCTCTCGCTTATTCGATAAAAATATTCCTTCTGACTCTTCTCTCCCTTATAAGCAGACTCGAGATGCTCCGCATCTCTCGTTCGCGTTGCTCGTCATAATGAATGCTCATTGCGCGCATGCTTGCATGCCCGCCTTCGCATTCCTTCTGACTCTGCTTATACGCGCAAAAAGAGTTGACCAGATAAGTCAACTCGCCTTTCGCCCTAAACCGCATCCGCTATTTACTCTAAGTATATTACTGAACGTTCCGTTTCTTGTCAAGTGAACACCGCGCAATTTCATAATATTTTAACAGTTCACGCCCACAGCGTCAGCCGCCGTCCTCCAGTCCCGTCCTGATAATCTCGCGCCACCGTTTCGAGAAGGCATAGTAGCCCAGCATCATGACCATGCCGAAACTGAAGCTGATGGGAAAACACAGCATAAGATAAGTGCCGTCAAAATAGCGGTCGATCAGATAGGCGCTGGGGATCCGCACCGCCCAGAGCATGAGGAGATTCACCACCGTGGTATAGCGGATCAGACCCACGCCGTTCACAATGCAGATGATGCCGTTGAAGATCGCGTAGAACCAGTACGACAGGAGCATCACTCTGACATAGCGCTCGGCGTACACAAGCACCGCCGCGTCCCGCGTAAAGATCCTGAGGACGGGCATCCGAAAGGTCATCACGCACAGTCCGGCCGCCAGCGTCACCGCGCCGGAAATCACCGGTATCTTGATATAACCCTGTCTGAGCCTGTCGAAATTCTTCGCCCCGTAGTTTTGCCCGGAGAAAGTCGTCGCCGCGGAGGACAGCGCCGTTACCGCTATGTTCGCCATCCCTGTCACTCTCCCCGCCACCGAGTTGCCCGCCATAAAGGTGGAACCCTGCGCGTTCACCAACGTCTGGATCGCCATATGGCCGAGGGAGTACAGCGAATTGTTCAGCCCGATGGGAAGACCCAGCATGACAAACTGTTTCAGTTCCCCCGCGTCAAAGGTTTTCGGAAACCACGACAGTTTCAGCTCCGGAAACCTTTTTCTGATATACACCACGCTGATGATCCATGACAGATACATGGCCAACGTCGTCGAGAGCGCCGCGCCGCCCGCGTCCATACCGAACCCTGCGACAAACAGCAGATCCAGCACAATATTAGCGATGCAGGACACCACCAGAAACCACAGAGACGCCTTGCTGTCTCCCATACCGCGCAGAATGCCCGCATTCATGTTGTAACCGATATTGCCGAGTGAGCCGAAAAATACGATCCTCGTGTAGGACAGCGCCGCCTCCCACGTGTCCGCCGGGACTCCCATGACGCGCAGGATAAAAGGCGTTGCAAAGTATCCGAGCACGCACAGCGGGATCCCGCACACAAACACGAAAAACACGGCGGAGTCCGCCGCCCGGCGTATTCTCGCCATATCTTCGGCTCCCACATACTGTGATACCAGAATGGATACTCCCGTCCCGATACCCAGGAAGATACAGAGCAGCACCTCCACCGGCTGCGCACTCGTCCCCACCGCCGCCAGCGAAGTCTTCCCGCAGTAATTGCCGATCACCAGAGTGTCCACCGTCGTGTACAGATATTGCAGTATATTGCCCAGTATCAGGGGAATGGCAAAGAGAAATACATTCTTCATGATCGGCCCTTTGGTCATATCGATCTTCTTTGGTTCCATCCGTCATCCTCTCCCATGATAATCATTTGCATTTCTGTCATATCCATGGTATATAATACATAAAGCATACATGTTTTTCTTATCTTTATTTACTGTTTTAGACGCAAAATTTATGATGAGATGACATCTGCATGGACACACGATCGTTGACAGGAGGTTCTCTCTATGGCTCTGCCGCTCCCCGAAGGACAACTTTTCCAGATAACGCACAGAATACTGCCCGCCAACTATGAGATGCCGTCGCTGGAGATCGCCTACGACCACTATGCCGTCTGCTATCACATCCACGGCGACCGCACCACCATCACGCCGAACTTCACCTTCACGCAGCATCCGGGCAGCGTCAGCACTCTTGCGCCGTACATCTACCATCGGACGGTACCCGCCTCCAATGAGGTCTACGAGAGCATCCTGATAAAATTTTCACCGCTGTTTGTAAAACCCCTCACCGACCGGTTCGGGGACCAGATCTTGGACCGGATCTATGCAAGGCCGACCAACCGTTTCGCCGCAGACATGCAGCCCGTCGTATACGGCTATTTTACGAAACTGTTGGAGGAGTACGACAAAAAATCTCCCTACGGAGATTTCCGATTGCAGTGCGTTCTGTCTGAACTTCTGCTGGCGATCCTGGAGTACCGCCTGCCCGAAGACAGTACCGATCCCCACGCCACGCCCCTGACGCTCCCCATCATGGAGGCGGTCTACTACATGGAACTCCACTACGCGGAACCTCTCACCATAGAGCAGGTGGCAGGGATCGCGGGTTACTCCGCCGCCTATTTCTCGAGGCTCTTCATGAAACAGACCGGGAAATCGTACTCCGAATATCTGAGTTACATTCGGATCAAAAATGTCTCGCGTCTGCTCCTCAACACAGACAAATCCGTCACAGAGATCGCCATTGAGACCGGCTATCAGTACCCGGGCAACCTCTCCGCCTCCTTCCGCCGGAAGACGGGACTCTCCCCGCAGCAGTATCGCAGGCAGCGGAAAAACTGACGCCGGAAAGGATATTACAACGCACCGATCATTTGTAAATTTTTATCTTCTGATTGCATAATTTAAAAGAACAAAGTATACTCTTAGTAAGAAAGTTGTATTTTCTCACTTTCCATCTTAAGGCGAAGGAGATGATTGTATGTTAACTGAATTACGTCAAAAGTCGCAGATCACCATTCCAAAGGAAATTATTGTCAAACTGGGGCTTTCCGAGGGCGACAAGCTGGATATTTTTGAAAAGGACGGAACCATCTGTATGTTGCCGGTCGTCGTTTACCCGAAGAAATATCTCGATGAACTCCGCGGCGAACTGGAAGAAGTGAAAGCCAAGATTGCTTCCGGCGAACAGCCTGTCTTTGACAGCGTAGACGCTCTGTTTGCAAAATTGGAGGCGGATTGATGGCGTATCAGATTACCTTT
>CANRPO010000014.1 GCA_947632515.1 uncultured Lachnospiraceae bacterium | reverse complement strand
CTCGCGCTTGTTTTCGCTCTCTTTCGCCTTTCTTACTCCGGAATCACCCTGCTGCGCAGGCTCCGTGCTCCGCACTCTCGATTCCGTCGTTATCATATCAGGCGGAAACAAATGCTCGTTTCACTCGCGCTTGTTTTCGCTCTGATATGATATATTATATACGCTGGGGACAATCGCGGCAAGTTTATTCTCCCTCTTTCACTCTGCCTTTCTCTTTACGGAATTTTTGTGATAATACTGCGCGAGGCCCACATTTACCCACGCGTCCCCGTCGTCCGCCAAGTAAAAGCACTCGAAATTGTCGATATACTCCGGCATCGCCACAACTACATCGTCCTCCGCGCAGTTCTCCAGATAATCATAGACCGCCGCGCACTCTTCATAATACTTTCTGTATGTTCCATTGTGTTTGGATTCCGCCACCGCCATAAGGGCGGAATCGGAAATTTTCTCCGGCCCAAGCAAAACCGCTGCAAACAGCAGGATCAGCAGGACCGCCTGCGTTCTTCTGTCCGTGTGCAGATCCGCCCGGCGATCCAGAACGCAGCCGGCATATATGGCCAGATTGCACAGAGAGATCACAAGAACAGTGTCCAGGACAAAACAGCATCTGTTCGGAAAATACGTTCCGCCATACCCCAGCACAACCGGGAACACGGAGACATATCCTATCCCTACGGCCAAAATACTGATGACGCCATAGACCTTGAGGGAACTTGGGATTTTTTTCGACAGATAGATTCCCAACAGCAGCATGGCCAAAAGCACGACGCCAAACATCGTTTCCTTCACGAGACGCTCCGTCTCTATCCAGACAATTTTGATCGTCCATTTGACTGCCTGAAACAACTGCCATCCGCCGTCGTCACCGCTGTACGCATGTCGGGCATAATTGCCCGGCGCCGCCGTATTGATCAAGGCCCCTATGACCCCTGCGGCAGTGACCGCCGTATTTCTGACGGAAATTTTTCTGTCCCCCCCCCAGTAGAATCCTGCCGTCAGCAGTAACGCCGCATAGCAGCCCACCCCGCTGACGATCAGCGGCCCGCCCGACGCGAGAAAAAGCAGGAGCGCGGCCAGCACGCATAAGACGGTCTTTTTCCTCTCACTGCTTTCCCCGCGATTTAACAGAAACAGGAGCATCAGTGACAGGAAAACAAACGAAAAGGGAATGCAGTATGCCGCTGCGCCACAGTACCAGAAAAAAACTTCGTAGAAAACATCCGCATCCAACACGGCAAAGAGGAGCAAGGTAAACAGGGTGAGTCTGATCGACAGTTCCTTCTTCTCCCTCATGACAAGGCCCAAGCCTGTCCACACCGCACCGAACACGGATGAGAAAAAGAGCAGCGCATTGATCGTCATAACGATCCGCAGCTGCGCCGGCCCATAATTGTTTAGCGGCGACAAAAGCGCCTGAATAAACATGGCAAAGTAAGTTCCCTGCCAGTCAAAATACATGTCCTTCATATAGTGGAGCGACGCGGCAAAATACTCGAAAAAAGGCACGCGGAATGCCCCGATTCGGACGCTGTTCGTAAAATCGTCCCCCACAAACACCGTGTAACCCGCACTTGCGGAAATCACATATGCCATAAACAAGATTGCAGCCAGATTGCAGGCCACTATGATACCCTTGCCATACTCTTTTGTTCTCATCACCCTTCTCCCAACATCCCGCTCCTATGCGCGTTTCTCGTACTTCCCGCACAGTTCCTCTATGTAGTCCCGCCACTGTTCGTAGACAGCTTGGCCGTTTGCCTTGTCAGCGATCTTTCTCGCCTCCCCGCCAAGCCTTTCCGCCAATTCGGGATCTTCGATCAGGCGGTCGATTCCATCCACGAGCGCCTGCTCGTCCTTGATGGGGATCAGCAGGCCGTCCACGCCGTTCGTCATGACCGTTCTCGGTCCGCCGCAGGGGCAGTCCGTAGCGACGATCGGCAGTCCCAGCGCCATCGCCTCCATCAGGGCATTGGGAAGTCCCTCCCAGTCGGAGGTAAAGGCGAAGAGCGCCGCATCCGCCAGATCCCGCTCCAAGCTGTCGCTGGCTCCCATCAGATGAATGTAGTCCTGCGCATGAAACTCTTCGATCAGCCCTTCCAGGATCTCCTTCGTGCCGTCGAAAGAATCCCCTCCGTATATTTTCAAGTCATAGTCGGGATGTTTGTCATGTACCTTCACAAAAGCGCGTATCAACATGGGCTGATTTTTAAAATCTACCAGTCTGCCCGACTGCACCACCGTTTTCGTCCTCTTTGCGGGTTTCGGCACGCCGATATACTTTTCGTGGATCGGGTTCAATATGATCCTGGAATTTTCCTGTAATCTGGGCGCAAAAAACTCCTTCGCGCCCTCCGTCTGAAAAACGCAGCCGTCCGCCCGCGGGAACAGCAAAGGGATCTGGATCTTGTCGGATCGTTCCTCATAATGCCCTGCAGGATCGGTCCGAATGGAGATCAGCACCGGTATCTTCATAAAATAAGCCGCCATCAGCCCGCGGTACAGGGCTTTTCTGGCAAAAGGGATCAGGATGTCCGGTTTCTCTCTCTTCAGAAGATCCCGCAAGTATTTGACGCGCAGCGCAAACTGCGCGAGACGGGACTTCTTCTCGTCTCCTTCCCTGAGTCCGACATGCACGCGCCTGACCTTTTCGTCGGTCTGAAATTCATTCTCGCCATACCATTCCGTCGCAATAATGACCTCATAACCCTCCGCGGCAAAACGGTCCGCCAAATTCGTGACCACACGCTCCGCGCCGCCCTGTTCCAAACAGTTTAAATGAAATACGATCTTGCGCGCCATTCGCAGCATCCCTCCGTCAATCGTCAAAAGCTCTGATACATAAACGTCGCCGTATCATAGCCGCCGCCGTAGATTCCCGTGAGCAGCAGCGTCAGCACGACCCCGTAATAGCACCCCCACCTGACAAGGGCAGGTTTCGCCGCCAGATAAGCCCGCACATCCCTGCCGCGCTCCTCCAATACGGAGACGGCCAGCCAGACGGCCAGCACCGCGAGCAGCAGCATAAAGTCATATTTGCTCAGCCCGTAAGAAGTGATCTCATGGGAAAGCAGACTCATGGGGCGCAGCCGTATCAAAAATGATTCGTAGATCGCTCCCGCCTGCGTCAGGCTTTCGCTCCTGATCAGCACGTCGGCAATAAAGACGATCAGCCATGTCCTGACCATACAGACAAACGACCACAGCCCGCCATCCCTGATGTGCAGCCTTTCCTTCCACAAGGGATACCTCTGTTCCAGGAGGAGCGATACGCTCATGATCACACCGTAATAAATTCCCCACAACATATAGCTGAGCGTCCTGCCGTGCCACAGGCCCGTAAAAAACCACACCAGCATCGTCCCCATGATTGGAACGATCTGCCTGCCCGGCGTATTCCACCGTTTCTTGCAGGCTTTCCCGATCTTTCGCCCCACGCCGGACATCACAAAGGAGAACATGACGTAATCCTTGAACCAAGTACCCAGCGTAATGTGCCATCTGCGCCAAAATTCCGCGACGGATCCCGCAAAGTACGGACGTTTAAAGTTTTCGGGCATAGCAATATCAAAGGTCTCGCTGACCCCCATAGCCATGTCGATATAGCCCGAAAAATCCGCATAGAGCTGCAGCATATAGAACACCGTCGCGCAGACGAAGATGCTCCCCGGGACGGAGGACGCCTCCACGCCATAGACTCTGTCCACAAATATACCGATCCTGTCCGCTATGACCAACTTCTTGAAAGCGCCCCATACAAACCGCTGGATCCCCCGCAGCATTCTGTCGTACTGAAAATCATGGCCGCTCTCAAACTGCTCCTTCATCGGTTTGTAGCGGTTGAACGGCCCCTGTGTGACCGAGGGGAAATAAGCTAAGAACAGCAATATCTTTAGGAAGTTTGTCTCCGCCTCACAGTTTTCTCTTCCGACATCCGTCAGATAACCGATGGCGGTCAGCGTATAGAACGATATTCCTAACGGCATGATCACTTTTCCCAAAAAACCGACGTCGGAACCTACTATTTTCTCCAGAAAAGGGGAAACGATGACGGCATACTTGTAAAATACAAGCAGCCCAAGATCGCAGACAAAACATAAGACCTGAACCCGCTTTCTCCTCTGTCCAAACGCCGCCTTGAGCGCCTTTCTGCTCTCCTTGTCAACGCACTTGGAAACCGCCGCTTTCTCCCGCTCCAAATTGTCCTTCAGGTACAGACCGCCGCCGTAAGTGATCAGTCCGATCAACAGCAGATGCAGCGGAAATCCCCGCAGACCGACCGCATAGAACAGGAGACTGGCCGCAAGCAGGATATACCACTGCGCTCTCCTCGGCGCCAGATAGTAGAGCGCGAAAGCCGCCGCCCACAAGATCACAAAGGATAAGGATAACAGCTGCATTACTCCTCCAACAACTTCCTGACGAGGGCGATGATCGCCTCTTTATTCTTGAAATTCTCCGCCACCACATACTTCGCGTCGATTTCGATGTCAAATTCGTCCTCCAGATCGCCCACCACATTGATGACGGTAAAGGAATCGATCACCCCGTCCTCCATCATGCTGTCTCCGTCGTAGGTGAGAGCGTCCTCACAATGTTCTTTCAGGATTGCCAAGATTTTTTCTTCCATAACGTCCTCCGATTCTTCTATGATAATGATAATCTCATGCCATGCCGCCTGAGAAGTCAGTTTTCATCCTCACATTCCACATATCTGTACTTTATCTTAAGAAAATCTCCGTCACTGAACGGCAAGTACAGGAAACCGTCTTCGTCCCTGCGTTTCTCAGGCGTCACCTTGCGGTATCTGAGAATTTCCGCCTCCCTACCGTCAACAGTCGTGCGAAACGACGGGAAAATATCGTTTTTGCCGTAATCTACGCATCGGAGCAGTCTGTAGATCTGCTCCGGCGGGTCAGTCAAAAGAAACCGCCCATCGGCAGGCACCTCACAAGAACGGTACATTCTGCGCTGCGGGTCGAACCCCTGCGGTCTCGCCGCCGCACGCTCCGCCACCACATCGTCAAAACACTCCCGAAAGGCCGCCGACGCCAAGTCCATCAGCTGTTCTGTCAGCTCGAACGCTCTTGTGTCCCCGCCGATCTCACATTTTTTCTGTACGATGATGTTGCCCTCATCCACGCCCGCCGTCACATAGTGCCAAGTGATGCCCGTCTCCTTCTCCCCCGCGCAGATGACCCAAGTGGGGGCGTTTCTGCCGGGATATGCGGGCAGGAGCGCATTGTGGAAATTGATGATCGTGATAAATTCTTTCTGCACCAGAGACGCGGGAAAGAGAAAGTTGTTGCCGGCGCTGACAATCAGCGTTTTCTCCCCGATCCCGTCAAACCATGCGGCAAGCTCTTTTTTATCCGTGATCTGCAGGAAGGGAACGCCATTCTCCGCGCAGAGCTTTTCCATGATACTAAAAGGGTTTACCTCGTGTTCGACAAAGACGATCTCATAGCCGTATTCTTTTTTTCGGCCGCAGACATGCTGCAAGACCTGTCCGGTCACTTTGCCGTAGCCAATGACGATAACCTTACGAAACGCCGTGCTGAAATTCCGATCCATGTCATACCTCTCATTACCCGGTGCCATATCCGCTACAGACATTCTTTCAATTTCACCCTGTCGATCTTGCCGTTGGCGTTGATCGGCATCTTGTCAAGCATGATCACCTTATTCGGGAGCATATATTCCGGCACCAGCTTGGAAATCCGTTCGTTGATGTAGCTTTTATCCAGCTCTTCCTCGATGAAAAGGACAATCTTCTGATGTTTCTCATCGTACAGACAGCAGCAGAGCGAGATCTCCTCCAGTGAGGAGACGGCCGTCTCGATCTCTCCCAGCTCGATCCTGTGTCCCATGTGCTTGATCTGGAAATCCTTGCGGGAGAGATAGACGATCTCGCCGTGATCGTTGTATTTTACCAGATCCCCCGTGCGGTAGATCGTCTCCGGCACACACGGATTCAGCGGATTTTGCACGAAAGCCTCTCTTGTCTTTTCGGGATTGTTGTAATACCCCATGGAGAGAGACGTGCCTCTGACGCACAGTTCCCCGACTTCGTCTCCCGCAACAGGCTCGTTTTTGTCATTCAACACAAGGATGTCCGTGTTCGCCATCGGAATGCCGATGGGCAGCGGTTCGTCATCCCCAAACTCGCGATCCACAATATAGTAAGTGCATGCGTCCGTGATTTCCGTAGGACCGTACAGATTCGCATACAACACGTCCGGCAGAAATTTGCGCCATATGTTGAGCTGCCTGTTGGGCATCACTTCCCCACAGAACAGCACGCGGTGGAGCGTATCGGAGAGATCCACATTGCGGAACGCCTTCAGTTTCGCCACCACAATTAAAGCGGAGGGCACCCAGAAGATCGTGTTGATCTTCTTTTCCTTCAGATATTCCAACAGCGGCACCGGCTGGGCGAACAGATTCTTCGGTATGATATAGGTAGTCGCGCCGCTCTTGATCGTACTGTAGATGTCCAGAATGGAATTATCGAAATAGAAAGGCGCCTGGTTGCCGAAACTGTCCTCCTCGGTGATGTCAAAGGTCTCCGTCACCCAGTCGATATAGTCGATCACGGAGCGGTGATTGATCGTGACCCCTTTCGGCACGCCTGTGGAGCCGGACGTAAACAGGACATAGAGCAGATCCGTGTCTATTCCTCTCGCCCGCGCGGCGTCAACGATCTGCTCATCCGCGGGCATCGCGGCGGCCTCCCCGAAAAGCAGATACTCCCCATGATAATCATACTGCTCAAAAACCGTCTTAAGCTCTGCGGTCGTCACCACGAGAGCCGGCTGCAATACCTCCAAGATCTTATTGACGCGGCTTGCCGGCATTTCAATGTCGATGGGAGAGTAGAAATTGCAGCTGTACGCCGCCCCCATAAAAGAAACCAGCACATCGACGCCTTTTTCCAGGTATACGACCACCGGTTTCTTAAAAAGTCCCCGCTCAAGCATCCGTGTCGCCAGCGCCATGGCCTGCGCCCGCAGCGCAGAGAAAGTGATCTCCTTCTTTTCATCCGCGAATGCCACCTTGTCCGGCAGCCTGTCCGCAGTCTCATCCAACCAGTAAGTAACGTTTGCCTTCATCGTATTTTCCAAACCTCTCCCTGCTCACTGTACCCGATAGAACGTATCCGGCATCTTCTCCGTCTTGATGTGGTAAATATCGTACAAATCTGTCATCTCAAGCCCGCTGCCCGCAGGATCGTAAGAGCCGTACAGGGCGACATCCTTCTCCGCCGCCAGCTTTCTGATCTGCTCCTCCACCTGAAAAGTGATATGGTACTGTTCCTCAGATTCTATGTAATTATACATCATGGGCGAATAGGGTGGCAAGTACAAGATCACCTCCACGCCCTGTCCCTGCAGATAGTCGATCAGCCCGGAAAACAGCGCCATAGACCGCGCGTCTATCTCTTTATAATCTGTCATGCGATACACTACATGTTCCTCGATGGACTGCCTCGTCAGCTCCTCCACCTCGCGCACGTCCACCTCCCGCAGGCTCCGCTCATAGGCGACGCTGCCGTCACAGTGTTTCAGATACCGCTCCGTCTCCCATTCTCTCGTGTAGTCCACCGCAAAGCGCCTGTGCTCTCTGAGCAGCGTAACGTTATAGCGGAAATAATTCAGGGAAAGCCATTTTGCGTGATTTTTTCCCGTGCTTGGCCGTGCGATCCGCACGTCGTCCGGATTCCCTTCTATCCGGTTTTCCATATAGCGCACATAGTATTCCAAGTCTTTCCACCGCTCGTTTTCGTGGCTTGCGTTAAAGAGAAAGGCGTCCACCCCTATGATCATTTTTTTCGGGAGCTGTCCCTGTCGGTCCAGTATTCCCGCCACGGCCAGCAGATCATACACATTGGATTCCGACAGCCCCGCGTTGTAGAAGGAGTCCGTGCCGAACATCGTGTGGTCAAAGTTCATGACCCGGCTGGAGCCCGCCACGATCACATCCTTCGCCTCCGTCTGCTGTGCCAGATAAGCAAGCAGCAGATTCCTGTCGTTGAAATCCGACTCCTGCAGCCCTTCCACATTCCTCCCCGCCGCCATCTGTCCGCCGATCTGATCGTAAGTGACCCGCAGATAGGCGTAAGAATCCACATACCAGTTGACCGCCGCCACCATACACACGAGGGGCAATACAAATAAAACCGCCTTACACCATTTTTTCATCATCTGTCCCATCCGTAAACACCGCACCCTGTATCCGTCCGTCTTCCCCGCAGCTCTGCACTGCCTGCGCCCGCTCCCCGAATGTCAGATGGAACAGCATCGGAAACGCCGCAAAGATCCCGTAGGCGTAACGAAATTCATTGTACACCGGGGTGGCCAGCAACAGCGTCAAAAGCAGCGTGACAAAGGGCGCGAAAACCATCATGTTCCGCCCTCTGTATACCGCATACGCCATGCAGAACACCATAAGCCATGTATTCAGGCCAAGGCTCCAGGCGCGGTTATAGAAATCCAAAAATCCCATCAGATAATCGTGCATGGCAAGTTCACTGTCATAGGAGAACAGTTTTCTCTGTGTCTCGATCCCCAAGGGGTTCTCCGCCGTATAATACTCGCCGTACACATACTCGTAATCCGGCACGCTGTAAGTCCAGAATCCTGCGGTCTGCCTGATCTGGGCCACCAGATACTGCAGGGGATTGCGCAGCCCGACTCTGAGCCACAGCTTAAGATACTCTCCTTTGTTGTCCGCGATCGCCTGCTGATCGCCGCCCTCTCTGATATAGTTCTTCATCGGGTCAAACAGCCGCGGATTGTAGTATTCCTCCGCCCCTTCCGGCGGCATCACGCGCTCAATCATCTCCCGCTCCGCCTCCGTCAGGCTGCCGCCCTTGAAATAGGCGCACAGAAGATGTTGGGCGGGCATGGTCAGCCCTTCGATCGTGTCCGGCGGCTGCACATGCATCGCTCTCAGAACGGGGCCGTGCCAGAGCAGATAGCAGACAAACACACAGGCGATGCACAGAAACGTCCTGCGCGGGAACTTCCGTTTCATCCCCTTCTGTCTTCTCATCTTATGAAATATCAGGCAAAGCGCCGTCCCCGCAAAGATAAAAATGCCGTTGCTGCGCAGAAGACAGACAAGCAGACCTACGGCAAAATAGGCCATCCACCCAAAAGCGCTGCGCCCTCTGCGCATCCGTCCCACGTCATTCACATTTTCCGCATCCGGATCGAGCACAGCCGTCATCCACGCAAAAACCAACAGCGCCGCAGTAAAAAATTCGTCTTTTCCCATGCAGATCGTCAGGAGCGCGTTGATCGGCAGAACCGCATAGAAAAGGAGCGCAAGGACAAGCCACAGCCATCTCGTTCCCTCCCGGTACAGCCAATACAGAAAAAAGGCGAACACCATCGCCATGACTGCTATCTGCACAAAAGTGTAAAAGGCCGCTCCGCCCGTGTAGGTGCCGGACAGCCGATAGCCGGCCAGAAAAAGCGCTTTGAGGATGAGCGTATGGAAATAGGGGTGGTGGTTCGACCGCTCCGCCATGCCCAATGCCTGCTCGATCTGCCATACCGCGTCGTTGTTCAGCCATGTGGGATAGTACATCAGATAGTAGGGAAGATAGCCAAGCAGGCAGACTGCCGCAAAGACGAGGTAGACATACCAACGTCCCGGCCGCTCTCTCCGCTCGTGCAGAGCGGCAAGAAACGGAATTTTGGCCGCAATGACATCTCTCTCAGAAAGGAGAACGCAGAGCGCGACAAGCGCCGCATAACCGCCGCAAAGACACAGTGCAAACCGCCCCGCGCTCCGCAGCGCGCCCATCTCCCGCGCCTTTTCCAGATCGCCCAGAATGATCGCCGCAGCATAGAACAAGGCGAAGGGAATCAGCGAAAGAAACTGTCTTCTCGTCGGGATCCCTATTTTATTTTCCGTCTGCCCTCCCACCACTGTCCTGTCTCTCCTTCGTATCTCTCGCGCCGATTTACGACTCCGCCCAGTCGCATATCTTCCCGACATAGGCCTCCGTCGTATAATCACCCGCGCGTCTCAGCGCCATTTCACTGTAATGCGCCATCCTGTCCGCATCCTGCAAAAGCGCCTCGATCCGCCGCGCCAGATTTTTCTCCTCCTCCGTGATATGATGCGGATCAAAATCCTCTTCGGGACTCATATTCGGGATCAAAATACCGTACCGATCTTCCAGGATCTCCCTCGGCCCCGTCATACAGTCGGTAGCGATCACCGGAAGACCCATGGCCATCGCCTCCACCATGGCGTTCGGGAATCCCTCATAGTAGGAGGTCAGCACATACAAACTTCCTCTTTTCAGATATGGATATGGATTTTTCCGTAAGCCGGTAAAACAGACGGCATTGGCAATGCCAAGCCCTTCCGCCAGCTTTTTATAAGCCGAAAATTCTCCTTCCCCGACGATCATAAGCCTTGTGTCCGGAAACGCCCTGTGTACCAGAGAGAAACTTTTCAGAAGATGCCAGAAACCCTTGACCGCATCCTCCCGCCCCATCGAGACGAGGATGCGTCCTTCCGTCCATGGCAGCACGGCCTCCTCCTGTTCGGCCATAAGACGCATCTGTCGTATATCAAAGGGATTGTTGAGGGTCACCGCCTTGCCGCACCGATACTTGTCCCGCACCTCGCCGCAGATCGCGTCGGAACAGCAGATCACCCTGTCGGCACATCTGCAGAACAGTCTGATCTGCATCGGATGTCCCATATCCATATAACTTCTGATGCCCAGCCATTTCTCAGCCCTTCCTCCGGCGGCGATATTGGCCAGATTCGCCGTAGGCCCGAAACTGTATGCAATGTCGATCTTTTCTCTCCTCATGAGCGCGCGCAGTTTCAGCCCGCGCAGAAAAACGTTGCAGATTTTTCCCAGCCTGCCCGGCCTGCTCGGAAGACGCAGATCGGCCACAGAGATCCCCCGCGTGTCGTAGGCAATATCCGCGGAGTCAAAAATGGCGATCTTCACTTGAAAATGCGGCTGCAGGAGCCTTGCCGTCTCCACACATACCTTTTCAAAACCGCCCTGATGCAGGGCCGGCACGATCAATAAAATTCTCTTCATAACTGTGAACTGTCTCCGTTCAGATAAAAGTCTGCGTAGCGCCCGGCCTGAGCCTTCACGTCAAATCCGCTTTCCGCCAGCTCCGCGTAGGTATTTCGCCTTTCACAGCCGATCCGCGAGAGCGTCGCCTCGGCCCAGTCCCGCGGCGGAAGATCGATACTCATATAGGTCACAAGATCCGTGGCCTGCGCCTCCCTTGTCACCCGGTCCGACACAAGACATACAAGCCCCGCCGCCTGCGCCTCCACGAGCACGCCCGGCAGTCCTTCATAGAGGGAGGGCAGCAGAAATATGTCAAAGGCCTGATAGTAGTCTTCAGGATGTCTTTGGTTCCCCGCAAACAACACTTTATCCCTGACGCCAAGCCGCTCGCATTTTCGCTCTACCCGCTCCCTTTCTTCCCCGTCTCCGACCAGGAGCAGCACGGCGTCTTTTCTCCTCTCGCAGACTGCGGCAAAAATCTCGATCAGGTAGGAATGATTCTTGGGATAGCTGAATCGGCCTATGTGTCCAATCACCAGCTTATCTTCCACCTTCAACCGCTTTCGCGCCGCAGCCCTCTTCTCCGGCTCATAGACAAACTTCGCCGCGTCGATGGCATTGTGTATAATCCTGACATTGCCCGACCGCACCCACATTTCCCCGAAGGCGTCGATCCCCGCCTCCTCGGAGCAGGCGAAACAGTAATCTGCCCTGCGGTACAGATTCCTGCGCATGAACTTTGTGGCAAGGGCCTTCATCCCTTTCCCCGTGCCCGCACTCCTGGAGTGCGCCACCGTGACCGGCACGCCCGCCCGTTTCGCTAGGGGAAGGTAGATCGCCGCCGTGCTGGTCATGTGTCCCTGCACCACGCGGTACTCATGATGCGCCGCAAAAAAAGCCTTCACCGCGTTCCGATAGGCGAGATAATTGTACATTTTAAATTTCGGGAGCGCATAGATCTGTCCTCCCAGCTCGCCGATCTCCTCATCATAAAACTGCGGCTCCCGGCCCGACGCATCTTCTCCCGCGCGTTTCACGGCGCCGCTGTGCACCAGAAAATCAAACTGTATCTTCTCCCTGTCCATCTGTCGGTATAGGTCCATGATGCGGCTCTCCGCACCTCCGAGCCCGGTGCCGCCGAGGACATGCAATACGCGTATCGGTTCTGTCATTGTAAAATATCGCCCGCCTTCAGTTCCTTCTCACTCTCATAGCTGTCGATCAGCAGCGAACCGTCCACCGTCCGCACGATCGGTTTGCCGTCGAACACATCTATCACTTCCCCTGGCGCATAGGCTGAGAAATCGATCATCTCGTCGAAAGGCATCGCCCGCCACACAGTCACCCGATTCTCCCCGCACATCGCGAAAGCGCCGGGAAACGGCGCGGCCACGCCGCGGATCAGGTTGTAAATGTCCCGCGTTCTGGCGTGAAAATCGATCTTGCCGTCCGCCGCGGTGCGTTTTTCATACCAGGAATCAAAATCCTTAGAATCCGTACGGATGGAAATATTACCTTCCGCATAGGCCGCGAGGAGTTTTCGGATCAGGTTCTTGGAACAGATCATATTCTTGTACTGCGCTGTCCTGATGTCGTCATGAGGGGTGATGGAAAACATCTCCGTGGCAAAGATATTCGGGCTGTCCGCCTTCTCGTCATAGCGGAACAGATTCAGATTGAATCTCGTATCGCCCAAGATGATGGACCAGTTGAGGGGCGAGCGTCCGCGCCCGAAGGGCAGATACCCGCAGTTGCCGTGAAAGCCATAGATACCGTACTGAAAATGATCCAGCACGCTCTTGGGAATGAGCCGCTGCCAGCCCATGGAAATGCCGATCTCAAACTCGTTCTCCGCAAGGAAACGCTGCGTCTTCTCGTCCGTCAAAAAATAGCTGTCCGCCTCGTGCACCGCGATCCCGTACTTTTCGGTCAGCCCGGCCAGTCCCTTGTACCCCGACACCTGGTTTTTCTTCGTCACCTCGGGACTGATGGTGATGACCAAGTCCACGGGACAGACCGTGTTCTGAATAAACTCTACAATATTTTCTGACGTGTCTTTCACGCCAAACACAACTACCTTGTACTTCATTTTTCCCTCCGTCTGAAAAATAGGCTACAACCTCTTTCTGAGCCTGACGAGCAGATACTTGCACTTGGCAAGCAGATATTCCCCCGCCATGCCGAGTGCGCCGCGCGCCGTCGGCTCCATCGCCAGGTATTCCCCGTAAGAGATCATATCCGCGGCGTGCTCCCTGAAAACGCGGGCGTACTGCTCCTTCTCCTTCTCCGTGACCGTGTTCGCGTGGATCACCAGCGTGGTGGCTCCGCCTTTCGCTTTCAGGCTGCGGCTCATCTGAAAAGAGATCGGATAGAAGGTAAGCCCTGCGTACACATAGGGCCTCCTGCCAAACCCGTCCGTGATCCTCGCAAACCCTGTCTCCCGCAAAGCCTTGAGCGTATTCCTGTCATAGGAGTGGGAGGGCGCCATAAATATATCGGTCCTGACGCCCCACGCCTCCAGTTTCTCTCTGCCCGCGCGCAGCATCTGACTCTGTCTGTCACAGGCAAGCCCGGCGAACTCGGAATTGCGGTTGAGCGGGAACATGCCGCCGTTTGAAGTCGTGTAGAGATGCCTGTACCCATGCATCGCAAAGGTATACCCCTCGTCCGCAAGTTCGCGCATCACCGCTCCGAAATCTTCCCGCGCCTCTCCGCAGCGCAGTTTTGCATCCCGATTGTCCGGCACAATCCCGAGCAGCGGCGTGATCCCTATCTCCTGAAACAATTTTCTAAAATAATTAAAATTTCCCCAGTTCATATCGGGCGTAATGTCGTCCATACGAACCGCGATCTTCCTGCCTGTCATTTCAGATATTCCCTGTACCAGTCGATGGCCAGCGCGATCCCCTTCTCAAAATCGTACTCAGGATCGTAGCCCAGCAGTTTCCTTGCCTTGCTGATATCCGCGTTGGAATCGCGCACATCGCCCTTGCGCGGCGGCCCGTAATTCGGCTCCACATCCTTTCCCAACGCCTTGCACAGATGGTGATAGATGTCGATGAGGAACAGTCTGCCGCCCGCGCCGATGTTGAACGCCTGCCCCGCAGCCTCCGACGAGGCCAGACAGGCCCGCAGATTCGCCTCGATCACATTGTCGATGTATGTAAAATCCCGCGACTGTCTGCCGTCTCCGTTGATTGTAGGGACCTCATCATGCAGCAGCTGACGTATGAATTTCGGGATCACCGCCGCATACATACCGTTGGGATCCTGCCTGCGGCCGAACACATTGAAATAGCGCAGCCCGTATGTGTCCAAGCCATACAATTCCTTGTACAGCCTGCCGTATTCCTCGTCCACCTTTTTTGTCAGCGCATAGGGGGAGAGCACTCTGCCCTCGTGCCCTTCCTGTTTCGGCAGGCTTGTCGAATCGCCGTACACCGAAGAGCTGGACGCATAGACGAACTTTTTGACGCCGTTCTGTCTGGCGGCCTCCATCATATTCAGCGTACCTCTGATATTGATCTCCTCGTACAGAAGAGGCATCTCGATACTGCGGGGCACGCTGCCCCACGCCGCCTGATTGAGCACATAGTCCGCACCCGCTGTCGCCGCCATACAGGTGGCCTGCTCTCTGATGTCACCCTCGATAAAAGTAAATCGTCCATTAGACGTAAGCGGCTCTATGTTCTCGTACTTACCCGTGGAAAGATTGTCCAAACAGCGCACGGTATACCCCAGATCGATCAGCGCCTCACAGATATTTGAACCGATAAAGCCCGCGCCGCCTGTGACAAGAAATACACTTTTTTCATCAAATTTCAGTTCCCGAAATCCCATTTCTCTCTCCCATCCGTTCTGTTATTTATCCTCTCTGCGCCTGCCGCCCCCCCCCGCAAGATCCGACAACACTTCTCTTCCCAGCAGGAACAACGCCATATAGAAAAGGGAAAAGCCGTAGATCATATAGCGCGAGAGGCACATGATCGTCAATGAAGTTGCGCAGGCGTTCGCCACCGCAAACAGCAGCGCGATACCCATGACCCACACCGCATCGCTTTGCCTCCTGCGCCGGATCTGCCACGCCGAAAGCCCGATCGCAAGCGCATACAGGATCAGCGCGAGCCGGTTGATCAGCGGGTGGACCACCGCTATACTCCGGATCAAACCATAGACGCACAGCAGCACATAATCGTACATCCACTGTTTCAGGCATGCCGGCAAAAGTTTCCGCAGCATTCTGCCCGCCATCTCGTTTGACAACAGACTCTGGGTGTAGTAATCCTCCGTTCCTTCAAGCTGCCAGTAATAGGAGGACAGCCCCGCCTCCAATATCTCAAACTTCAGTCTGTCATGATAAGTTTCCAGGTGCTCCGCGCGCTCCGCAAAAGTGTCTCCGCCATACTTGTAGTTGGCGCCCATCTCGTCTGCCTCGGCGTAGAACTGCTCAAAAAACTGCCGTTCTAAGCTTCCCTCCTCAAATACTTCTCCGTCCTCCTCGTCGCAGGCGTAGAGCACATTGGTGAGCGTGTTGACCTGCCCGTAAGTGTTTCCGATAAAATACCCGGTCACAAAATAGTTGTAAGTGTGCACGGCCAGACTCCTCAAGCCGAAAGCGCACGCCACCGCCAGCACGGGGAGCAGCATTTTCCGATATTGCCTCCGCAGGATCAGAACAAAGCACAGAACCACCAGCCACAGAAGAAGCGTCGTCATCATCTGCCCCCTTGTCATGGAGAGCAGCCAAGCGAAGACCAGTCCCCATACGGCATCCGTCTTTTTCCTCTCAAAAACCATGCGCAGCAGAAACAGAATATAGATCTGAAACAGCGGAATGCAGAGCGCCTCGCTCATGATCGAGCTCTCCATGAAGATCCCGTAAGCCGACACATATCTGGTGACCAGATGGGGCGCAAGCTCCAGCGCGAGCAGTACCAGCTCTCCCGCAATCCCCGGAGAGAATTTTTGCCGCAGATACTCTATCAGGACAAAAATACTGCCCGCCGCCAGAATGCTCTGCGCGGCGACCGCCCACGCAAGCCCTCTGTCCGCTCCCGCCGCCATTCTAAAGAAGGCCAGAAACAGCGGATAGAGCGGCTCTCTGTGAATATGCATGGAAATGTACTGTTCGGAATCATTGTAGATACCGATGCCGCACGCCGCGTACATGCCCAGGAAAAAAAGTAGCAGACCTATGAAATAAAACAACGATCTCTTGCGGTTTACAGTCACTTTACAATCTCCAATAATGATAATCCGCCGTCATGTAATCTTCCCTGTTCAGAATACCCTTGATGTCCGCCAGCACCTTCTTAGCGTTCCCCGCCTTGTAGAATTTATCAAAATCCGCCTTTGTGAGTTCCTTGAAAGCATCGTGCGCGACCGCCACGATCACCGCGTCCATCTCCCTGACATCGTCCAGACTGCCAAAGGACAGGCCATACAGACGCCGTGCCTCGTATGCGTCCGCCGTCGGGTCCACCACCAGCGGGTGAATATCGTACTCACCCAATTCATTGTAGATGTCGATCACCTTCGTATTTCTCGTATCAGGACAATTCTCCTTGAAGGTAAAGCCGAGGATCGCCACCTTGGCGCCCTTGACCGGAACGCTCACCTTGATCAGACTCTTCACAAGACTCTCCGCCACATATTTTCCCATCTCGTCATTGATCCGCCTGCCGGCGAGAATGATGCGCGAATGATAGCCCAATTCCTCCGACTTGTATGTGAGATAGTACGGGTCCACGCCGATACAGTGACCGCCCACCAGACCGGGCCTGAAGGGCAGGAAATTCCACTTGGTTCCGGCTGCCTTCAGCACCGCCAGCGTATCGATGCCCATCTTATGAAAGATGATCGACAGTTCGTTCATGAACGCAATATTGATGTCGCGCTGGCTGTTCTCGATCACCTTTGCGGCCTCCGCCACCTTGATGGATTCCGCGCGGTACACGCCCGCCTCCACCACAAGCTCATACACCTTCGCCACCGTGTCCAGCGTCTCCTCGTCCATGCCGGACACGATCTTCGTGATCGTTTCCAATCTGTGCACCTTATCGCCGGGGTTGATCCTCTCCGGGGAGTAGCCGATCTTAAAGCCCACGCCGCATTTAAGCCCCGACTCTTTTTCCAGGATCGGCACGCAGATGTCCTCCGTGACCCCCGGATAGACCGTGGACTCATATACAACCACCGAACCTTTGGTCAGATTCTGCCCTAAAATGCGGCTCGCGCCCTCCACGGGAGACAGATCCGGCGTGTGATCGGGTTTCACCGGCGTGGGGACCGCCACGATATGGAATTTCGCCTCGCGTAATTTGGAGGCGTCCGCCGTGAAATCCACCGTGGAAGTCTTGATGACTTCGTTTCCCACTTCGCCTGTGGGATCGACGCCCTTTTTATAAAGGCCGATCTTCTCCGCATTCAGATCGAAACCTACCACCTTTACTTTTCTCGCAAAGGCGACCGCGATGGGCATACCCACATATCCCAGACCGACCAGCGAGATCTTCTCCTCACCGCCCACTATCTTTTCGTACAAGTTCATTGTTCTTTTCCTTCCTTTCCCTCTTCGTATATGCATCATGGCAATCGTCATGAAAGTATCTGATGTACCTCGTCCATATAAGACGCCGTCACTTTCCTGCGGTCAAATTCCCGCTCCATCTTTGCCCTCGCCGCAAGTCCCATCTCGCGCCGGCTCTCGAACGGCAGCGCCAAGAACCGCTCCAGCGCGTCGACCAGCTCCTCCGCTCTGCCCGGCGTGAAACCGAATCCCGTCCTTCCCTCCTCGAACGCCTCCTTACATCCGCTGATCTTCGAGGCAATGACCGGCCTTCCCGTTGCCGCCGCCTCGATCAGTGTGTTGGACATGCCCTCGTGGAAAGAGGCCACGACGATGGCGCCGGCCTGCGCCAGATAGGGATGTACTTCTGTGTGAAAGCCAAGCTGCCGAATGACGCCCTCCTGTTCCAGCCGGTCCAGCATCTCCTGATAATCCTCGTCGCAGGCCCCCAGTATATCGAAGAATATCTTATCACTGTGCAGCCTTCGCGCCGCCTCCACAAATTCCAAAATGCCCCGTTCCTTCATCACGCGCCCCACAAACAGAAAGCGCGTTTCGTCCCCCTCCGGATACGGCGCAAGGGAATGTCTGTCCAGATTGACGCCGGAGCCCATGACAAGTCTGTCCCGCTTGCCCGCAATGCCAAACTTGCGAAAGATCTGTCGATTCTCCTCATTCTGGAAAAAGACGCAGGACGCCTTCTTAAGTCCCGCCCGATACATGGAAACGATCAGCCTGACAAACGCTCCGCTCCTGTCAAAAGCGCCGCCGAGGCCGGTGATCGTGGCAATGTACGGGATCTTCATCCTGCCTGCACAGAAACCGCCATAAATATTGGGTTTGATGGTGTAAGTGACGACCAGATCGGGCTTAAGCTCCCGCATCAGTCTGCGGTAAGTCAGATACAGCCTGATGTCCTCCAACGGATTCATACCCCTGCGGTGGATGGGCGTCTGTATGATCCGCGCGCCCTCCGCGCGAAGTTCCTTCGTCCTGACGTCATCCGGCAGGCTGATAAAGACCTCATGCTCCGCAAGAAGAGCCGTCACAAATTCATTTCTGAAATCGTACAGACCGCCTGAGGAGTTTGTCAAAATCAATACTCTACTCATTTTTCTGTTCCTTATCACAGCATAACACATATCGCATCCGAAATCTGCTCAATCTTTGCATCGCAGTCCTCGCTGTCCGCCTCGGCGCTGTAATACAGGCCGTCCCTGTTCTCAAAATAGATACATCTCATGCCGAGCTGTCTGGGCGCCTGGAAGTCTTTGTTCAGATTGTCCCCCACATACGCCATCTCCTCAAACGGGAGCCCCCATCTGCACTGCATGATGCGAAAAGCGATGTCGTTGGGCTTTCGGAAACGCTCACCACCCAGAGCATCCGTGATGATCCTGTCCTCGACAAGCTCATCCAGCCCCAAGGCAGCCAGTTTGTTCTGCTGCCCGCTGACTCTGCCGTCCGTAATGATGCCGACACGGATACCCGCCTCCTTCAGCTTGCCAATCAACTCCCTTGCCCCCTCGTAAAGGGTGATCTCAGGCATCTGCTCCCGATATATGGTCAGACAGTGCGGTTTCTTTTCCTGCTGACCCAACTCCTCCAGGAGTTCGTCGATGGCATTCTTTCCTTCGAGAAAATAGTTCCAAAGTTTCTCCTCGGCCCCGTCATTTTCCAGATATTTCGCCACCGCCCGAAAACCGCTTCTGACATACTCTTTCTCCGCGTACAGCGTATCGTCCAAGTCAAAAATAACACCCTTTATCGGTCTTGTCTGCGCACCTGTCTGCCGACTCTCGCGCACGATACAGATACTCTGGTCAAATCGGGAAAATACCGCGCCGTCACGGATCCCTTCTTCCTGATACCCCAAGGTTTCCCCTGTCAGCAGGCGCAGAACCGCCACCGGTGAGTCCGCTCCCGCCTTCATGCTCAACGGCGCGCCGCCGCCATATCTGGGATTGATCTCAATGAAGTAGTCCTCCCCCGAATCCTTCTGTCTGATCAACTGCACCGTGATCGCCCCGCACGGGTGAAACTGCCGCACTAACCGCCCGGCCTCCCCGATCATCCGCTTATCCAGCGTGATCCTTGTTTTCAGAACCTCGCCGCTGCGGACGGCGATCCGCTCGCGCGGCACAATATAGATCGGATTCCCGTCAAAATCGCAGAAAATATCGATCGTATACTCCGTGCCGTCGATAAAAGGCTGAATAATGTAGTCACCGATCCGCGCGGCGTAGGCGGCAAGCTCCTGCGGGCGCTCCACCTTGAAAGCGTTGACGCTGCTGCTGCCGTCCTTGGGCTTGATAAAGCACGGATACGGCCCCTCGTATCTGCGGTAGTCGTTGGTGGGTCTGGGGGCGCGCAGACCGCAGGAAACGAAAAAATCATAGGTGTTATTTTTGTCCCTACAGAGGGCGATCTTGTCCGCACTGCTGATCATCACCCTCGTTCCGATGGCCATAAACCGCTCTCTGTTCTCAGACAGAATGATCAGATCCGTGTCGATCGTCGGGATCAGCAGATCGATACGGTCCTTTCTGCAGATCTCAAGGAGCTGCGGAATATAGTCCGCATCCCGCATAGCGCAGATCTTTCTGCTGTAATCACAGAACGCTGACGCAGGCGCATCCCCGGCCATATCGGCGCCATATATCTTTAAGTTGACGCCCAGCCGCAAGGCAGCCTGGCGAAAAGCCTGCAGCAGCTCCACGCGCCTGCCCGTTCCGGTAAACAAAATATGCAGCTCGCTCATATTTCGGTATTCCTTTCGCCAAAATCTCTATCCCATAAACTCTTCCATCGTGGCGCTGGTGTCGCTGCTTATTCCTTCCCGCTTTAACACCGCCCGCACCGTGGCCATAAAGATCCGCGCATCCAGCGCGAAGGAAAGTTTGTTCACATACTCCACGTCGTACGCGAACTTCTGCTCCCATGTGATGGCATTCCTCCCGTTCACCTGCGCCAGCCCGGTGAGTCCCGGCCGCACGTCGTGCCTGTGACGCTGTGATTCACTGTAGCGCGGCAGATACCTGACAAGCAGCGGGCGCGGCCCGATCAGACTCATATCCCCTTTCAGGATATTAAACAGTTCGGGCAGTTCATCCAAACTCGTACTGCGCAGTTTTTTCCCAAAGGACGTCAGGCGAACCTCATCGGGCAGCAGATTGCCGTCATCGTCCCGCTCGTCCGTCATAGAGCGGAATTTATACAGATAAAATATTTTCTCATGTCTTCCCGGCCTCTCCTGTTTAAAAATAACAGGTGTTCCCAATTTTCGCCTCACCAGCAGAGCAAGGATCAGATAGACAGGAGAAAGCAGAATAATGCCGCACAGTGAAATCACAATATCCAGCAGACGTTTGATACAGTTCCGATACATACGCGCTCTCCTCTCTGATCCGTCTTTTCAGTAACATCAGTTATTTCCCAAAGCATTTCCGCACAGTGCCGATGAGCAGTTCCATGTCCTCCGGCGTATTCTTAATGTCGCTGGGCAGGCACAGCCCTCTGTCAAACACATTCTCACCCACGCTGCCGCCATCCTCGCCGTGCGGTATGAAATCATATGCCGCGAAGACAGGCTGCAAATGCATGGGTTTCCAGATCGGTCTGGACTCCGCATTCACCTCTGCCAGCGCGTCCATGACCATATCAGGCGTCACTTTACTATTCCTGTCAATCGTCATGCAGGTGAGCCAGCAGTTGGCGTCCCCGTCGGGATTCAGCGGATTCAGCGCGATCTCGGGGATGTCCGCAAACGCGCTCCTGTACTGCTGATAGATCTCTTTCTTCCGCGCTTTATGCTCCTCCAGATGGAGCAGCTGTCCTCTGCCGATTCCCGCAGTGACATTGCTCATACGATAATTATATCCAATCTGCGAGTGCTGATAATGCCTTGCGGGATCTCTTGCCTGGGTGGCAAGAAAGGTGGCGCGTTTCACCGCCTCCTCATCCCCAGACACGAGCATGCCGCCCCCGGAAGTCGTGATGATCTTGTTGCCATTGAAAGAGTAGATCCCATATTTGCCGTATGTGCCTGTATGCCGTCCCTTGTAGGTGCTGCCCAAGGATTCCGCCGCGTCCTCGATGAGGGGCACACTGTGTTCCTCACAGATTGCCATAATCTCGTCGAGTTTTGCGGGCGTCCCGTACAGATGCACACAGATCACCGCCTTAGGGTTCGGATATTTTTCAAAAGCCCGCCTGAGAGCCGCCAGCGACATATTCCAAGTGTCAGGCTCCGCGTCGATGAATACGGGAGTGCCGTTCTCATATAGGATCGGATTGCAGGAGGCGGAAAAAGTCAGATCCGACACAAACACGATGTCTCCCCGGCCGACGCCGAGCAGTTTCAATGCCAGGTGTATCGCCGCAGTTCCGGCGCTCAGCGCGGCGGCGTGTCCGCAGCCCGTATAGGCCTCCATCTCCTTCTCGAAGGCATTGACATTCGGCCCCAGCGGAGCCACCCAGTTTGTGTCGAAAGCCTCCTGTACATATTGCTGCTCCTCGCCATGCATGGTCGGGCAAGACAAATAGATTCGTTTTCTCTCCATCTGTGATCTACCTCTTTTCTGTGATTCCGGCATCCCCAGTCCCTCTGCCGCCTATTCCCCGACGGTACTGTGGTATGTCGGAACGATCTTTTTGATGAGCGGCCGGATGTCCGAGCTCTCGATCTGGCACTCATCCTTCAACTCCTTTAACTGCGCAAAAAACTCATGCTCATCCAGCTCGATCGGTTTCCCGATGTGAATCATCTTGTTCGCCGTATCTTTCATGCCCTCCTCATCCATGAGGAGTTCCTCATACAGTTTCTCCCCCGGACGAAGACCCGTAAATTCGATCTTAATATCCTCCCCCACGCGAAAGCCCGACAGTTTGATCAGATTTTCCGCCAAGTCCAGAATCCTGACCGGCTCTCCCATATCCAGCACGAAGATCTCGCCGCCCTTGGCGTAGGCTCCCGCCTGCAGCACCAGAGACACCGCCTCCGGGATCGTCATAAAGTAGCGGATAATATCGGGATGTGTCACCGTCACGGGACCGCCCGCCTCGATCTGTTTGCGAAACAGCGGTATCACGCTGCCGTTGCTCCCCAGCACATTGCCGAACCGCACCGCCACAAACTCTGTATCATAATGCTTGTCAAAGGTCTGAATGATCATCTCACAGATGCGCTTGCTGGCGCCCATGATGTTCGTGGGATTCACGGCCTTGTCCGTGGAGATCATCACAAACCGCTGCACGCCGCTCATGGCTGCCGCCTGTGCAGTCTTGAAGGTGCCGAACACATTGTTCTTGATCGCCTCCGTGGGGCTGTCCTCCATCAGCGGCACATGCTTGTGAGCCGCCGCGTGGTACACGATATGCGGTTTATATTTGGAAAAGATATAATTCATGCGGTTGGTGTTGCGCACGGAGGCGATCAGCACCACCAGATCCAACTCCGGATACTGCGCCTTCAATTCCTGCTGTACATCGTAAACCGCGTTCTCGTAGATGTCAACGATCACAAGCTGTCTCGGTTTGTGTGACGCGATCTGTCTGCACAGCTCACTGCCGATAGAACCGCCGCCGCCTGTGACGAGGACCACTTTATTCTGCACATAGCCGAGAATGGAGTCCATATCCACGCTGATCGGCTCTCTGCCCAGCAGATCTTCCACCTCTACGTCCCGCAGCTTGCTGACGTTCACTTCGCCGTTCACAAGCTGATACATGCCCGGCAGGGACCGCAGTTTACAGTTCGTGTCTTTACAGATTTCCAGAATATTCCGTATCTCCGTCCTGCTCGCAGAAGGCATCGCCACGATGATCTCGTCCACGCCGTACACATCGGCGCACTCGACGATCTTATCGCGCCCGCCGACGACTTTGATCCCCTGAATATATCTTCCCCACTTTCCCTTGTCGTCATCGATGATACACTTGATCACCATGGTGGAGAAGTTGCTGTTCACGATCTCCTTAATGATGACGTTGGCCGCCTCCCCGGCGCCGATCACCATGACGGAGATCAGATTTTTCTTATTCTGCTGTTTGTGTTTCAATCCCCTGAAAAACCGATAGGAGAATCGACTTGCAAAAATGCAGGTGACAAGCAGAAACATATATAGGAAGTAATAGCTCTTCGGCACCGCCTGGGATGTCAGCTTAAAAAACTGCAGTCCGATACTGTTGACAAACGTGGACAGCACGCAGGATATGATAATATTCTGCAGCTCTGTCTCCCCGGCGAATGCCCATAGACTGCTGTACAGATGAAAAATATAAAAGATCGCCAGCGTCACCAAAATATTGATGGGCATAAACTGTTCCACAGGCCGCATAAAGCTGGAGGGTATCGCGTCCAAAGCAAACTCGTAGCGCACTAAGAGCGCCAGATAACTCGCCAGCACAACGCTGATAATATCATATACGATCAGGCATGTCCTTCTGTAAAATATTTTCACATTGAATGGTTTTCTCTTCTTATCCATATCTTCCATATCTTTTCCTATGCGGTTCTTGGCCTGTCAAAAATAAGCGGCGCCAGCGCCAACAGCAGACAGTACGCCGTCGGATTGCACGGGTGAAAAATCCACTCCGTCAGACCTGCCACGGCAAAGAATACAAGAATGGCAAGCGGCAACGCCGCGCACTCCCTGTCATCCTTACGCCTGTGATAATATAACAGCGACTGCACAAGCGTGCCGCCTCCCAGTATGATAAACACGATCCCCACACAGATGCCGTGGTCATAAGCGACCTGCAGATATACATTGTGCGCGTGGACGTTAAACTTGCCGTTCGGTTCCATGATCCCCATATCTTCATGGCCCGCTTGATTCAGATTGTGATAATACAATCTGAAGATGTCCAGTCTGCCGTTGGTATAGGACTCTTCTTCCCCGGACGGTCCGGCTTGTCCGTCAACCCCTATGCCCGCATCGTCCGCTGACGCGAGAAGGATCGGTTTCGTCCATTCCATCAGCCGGCTGCCCTGCGCCCGGCCGCCCGCATCGCTGACCATGTAGATCGCGCGAAGGCTCTCCTCTTCCGGTATGCCGAGTATCTTCATCTGAAATACCTGAATAAAGCGCTGTATCGTTATATAATAATAGGAATCCATATCTCTTCCGTGCACAATCTCCGTGGGAAGTTCCTCGATCTCATGCAGGATGGGCCTTGCGACGACCGCCGGGACTATCCGCTGCGCCGTGAAAGTGATCGGAAAGCAAACCAACAATGCCAACGCCATCATCCCAACGCTCTGCGCCATACTGCGCCATCTGTGTCTCAGGGAAAAGCACATGACGGGAATGACAAGCAGCGCTGTGACCGCAATGGCCAGATAGCCGGTTCTGGATAGGGTGAACAGCAGATAGGACGACGATACGCCGAGCACGATCAGTTCCTTATACACAGCCGCAAGTCTGGGACGTCTCCGGTATGCGTCCAAAAATTTTACAAGCGCAGCGCTCACCACCAGCGCAAGATACACCCCCGTCATTGTCACTGTGTGAAAGATGAAAGGGTAGCGGTAGTATTGAAAGAACATGTACGGTCTGTGCAACAGGCAATAGAGCGCCATCGCCCCAAAGTGAAACAGAATCCCGTTGCATATATTTTTGAGCAGAGCCGCCTTTTTCTCCCATGCGGCCATATTCAGATAAAACAGCCCAAAGGAGCACACCAGATAAATCGGCCACCCCCTCGTGTTGCGGCGCCATAGGATCAGCGCAAAAAATACCGCTACAAGGATCCCGTACCACACAAATACGTCCCGCATCTGCCCGCGAATGAGATAACGCACCGTGCCGATAATGACAAATCCCGCAAGAATCCCCGCCCACACGGTCAGTTTCAGCGCGAGGATCTCCAACTCCTCCGGCTCTTCCTGCGCTGCGGATGCCGCCGCGTAATAACGGAACCCGACAAATGCCGCTGCCGCGGCATAGATAAGATTGACCACGTTAAAAATATCCCTGCTCTTGTAGGTCACGAGCACCGCCAAGGCGAAGAAGATCAGCATCTGCCTGTAGGCAACGGTATGATGGATCTCATACAGACCGTTCATGTAATTGCAGCAAGCCCAGATCGCTCCCGCAAAGAACGCCGACTGCGCATAGTTCTGCCAGTTCCTGGCAAGCAGCCGGAAGATGGTTCTGTCCGACGCGCAGCCTGTCCTGTCATGGTTGACCGCATAGAGAAGTACAGCCACAGCCAACACCACGCTCGCCTCATAGAAGAGGATGGATACGGTATTCGCAGTGAACATTCTGCCCGGCCACACCGCAACAAAGGCCGCCAGTCCGGCGAGCACAATCAGCGGATCGCACACCGCTCTCACCGTTTGCTCCACCGTGACCAGCCTGTTCTTCTCCGGTCTTTTCCCGTAATATCTGCCCGTAAGATACGTCACAAGAACGCCTGCCAAGAGCAGGCACGCGTCACACATAAAGGTTCTGCCCTTGCGCAGCGGCATCTCATACTCATAAGCCGCCTTCATACAGTGTTCTGTATCCTCGATGTTGCCGTAATAGAGCGTGCCAATATAGATATTGCCCGCCTCCGCCGTATTTTCATACGCCACACGGAAATGCTCGTCCACTCCCTGCAGCAGGAAATAGTATTCCCTGCCGACTTCCGTATCGATGTTGACCTGCACGGTACAAAAACCCGGCAGTTCCTTCATATCTTTCGTGTCGATGACCTGCTGCATGATGATATTCATCATTCTGTCGTACAAAACAAAGTTGAATTTCTCGCCTATCGCCCCGTCCGTAAAGTAAATATCGATATTTTTCAGCCTGTCATACTGCGCGATGAACATCTGCTGAACCGTATAACCCGCTGTGATCTCCTCAGACTCCATAACCATCTTTCCGCTGCCTTTGGAGGTCACCGTCTCCCTGACCAGACGCAAGGGCCAGAGCGCCAATATCGCGCATATTATGATAATCCAGACAGTCGCGCAGATCGCCTGTCTCTTATAAACAATCTTATCCATTTTCCCACCTTGCCGGAAAAAATTCTTTTGCTGTCTAGTATATCACGGAACGTCAAATTTTACAAACTTTCCTCCCGCGGCGCGTTCTCCTAGATCTCCTCCGACAGCATCGCCGCAAACAGCGGCATGCCAAACCAAAAGATCAGCACATAGCGCGGCAGATAGGTCGGCCCCAGCAGCACCGTCAGCCAGATGAGGAGCACCATCAGATACGGGACCACCAAATGATATTTCCTGCGGTACAGCACATAGGCGAACACAAACGCAATACACCAGAAGATGCCGCCGGGCGAGTACAGCATGGAATAGATCGGTATCTTCTCCTGTGAGATCTCCAATGCCAGCTTTCTGTACGCCTCGTCCAGCCAGGGGATCTTGCTGTCCCGGACCCCCGGCTCCTCCACCTCATAGCCAAAATAGGAGCTGTCCGCATAGGTGAAGGTGAATACCGTGTTGCCGGAATAGACGTCGATCACCGTGTCAGGATACCAGAAACCGTAAGAGTTCACAAGCCATGCGTTGATATAGGACAGCGGCTTTTTCAAGCCGATGCGCAGCCACAGCCGTACATATTTTAATCTGTCCGCTGCAAACGCCTCGTTTTGGAAACGCACTTTGACGGGGTCGGACAGCTTGGGATTGTACAGGGCGAGCGCCTCCTCCGGCAACACTTCGTGGAGCGCCGCCACGTCCTCCGGCGCAAAGACTTCCCTGTTGAATTTGTACGTCCTCGCAAGCTGCTGGATGGGCACCGTCAACAGTTCCTGATTCTCCCCGCTCTCCGCGTGGAGCGCGGCGGCCAGCCCGCCGTTTATGAGAAAATACGACAAAAAGATCGCTGCCAGCAGCACGCACAGTCTCTTAAGGTGCGCCCTGTGGCAGAACAGCAGCACGGGGAGCATGACCGCAAAGGCGTAGACCCCGTTCTTCCTAAAAAGCATCATCGCCACTGCGCTGAGCACAAAGAACAGCTGTCTGGCGCGGGATGCAAAAAACGCCTCCGTCTCGCTCCCCATCCCGAGGAGCGCCAGCAGCAAGAACAACAGGGCCACCGTGAAGAGCGTATCCTTGGCGGAACAGAGCGTGAACATGACGATGACCGGAAAAAACGCAAAATAAAAGAGCGAGACAATCCGTATCGCTTTGGACACCTTTCTCTTCCGCATAAATGATAGCAGATAGGTAAAGCCGCCGGACACCACCGCCATCTGCACGAGCGTGTAACAGGCGATCCCCAGATTGTAGGAGTCCGTATATTTATGCACGGCGCACACGATCCCGCCTAACAGCAGCACATGCACAAGCGGATGGTGGGTGTTGAAGGTGCGGGAGGCCACCTGCAGCCACTCGTCCTGCGCGTCGTAGACAAAGAACCCCGGATACACTGCCAAAAACACGGGGAGCCAACACACGAGCAGGAAAAAGAAAGTCAACACATTCCGATACCTGACAGCTTTCGCCGGTGTGACGGGAATCCTGATATGTGCCGCCAGATCTTTTTTTCTCTCCTCCATACCTCCCAAAAAATTCCAGAATTTTCGTATAAAGATCGCAAAGAGACAAGTCAGGATCGGCAGAGCGATCCACAGTCCGGGATCCTTAAAGTCTACATTTCCCACCGCGTCCAGCCGGACACCGAACAGCATGGCTGTCGTAAAAAGAAAAGAAAGGACGGCCGCGATACTCCATCCACGTCTGTCCTTCAAGTCGATGGTCTGCAATGACCATCTCACCGCATATAGGCACAGGATCCACACAAATACGGAAAAAATGCTGTTCGTAAAGCCAAGCGTATTCTCCTTGAGATTCAACATCTGAGGGAAACACAGCGTCCCCGCTGTGGCGATGATAAATGCCACCGTATTCAGTTTCAGGTTTATCTTAAATTCTTGATCGTTCATGGCTCATTCGCATTCTCTGCTGACGACTCCGCGTCAAAATCTGCGTTGACTTTCTCCCTGATGACATACTGGGGCGAGTTGTTGAGAGAAATATATACTCTTCCCACATACTCCCCGATCAGCCCGAGCATAAGCATGATCATACCTCCCAGAAAGACCAGCGCCGCCATCAGAGCGCTGTAACCCACAGGCACATTTGGATTCACAAACTTTTTGATCACTGTGTAGACGCCGTACAGGAACCCCGCACAGGCGGTCAAAAACCCAAGTGTCGTTGCGATGCGCAGCGGTTTGATGCTGAAAGCGGTAAAGCCATTCAGCCACAGACTGAGCAGTTTGCCGATCGTGTAGCCCGAAGTGCCTGCTTCCCGCTCCCTGTGAGTCACCTCCACATTTGTGATGTTTCTCGTCGTGCGAAGTACCAGCCCGATCACATAGGGATAGGGATTCTTGTAGCGCAGCATCTCCTCCACCACGAACCGCCTCGCGGCAAAATAGCTGGAAAGATACAGTTCCTTCGGCTTGCCAAGCATCACCCGCACCATGAGTTCATTGAGTTTACTGCCAAAGTTGCGGAAACCCGAATGCCGTTTCTGCGCATATTTCGCATAGACCACATCGTAGCCCTCCTCAATCTTGGCAAGCAGTTTCCCCGCCTCTGCGGCGGGCGTCTGCCCGTCGTCATCCAAGCAGATCACCACATCGCCGTGCGCATAGTGAAATCCGGCCATAAGCGCCGCATGCTGGCCGAAGTTTTTTGCCAGACTGATCCCGCATATATCGTTGCGTTCTTTACAGAGCCCGCGGATCACCTCATAGGTGTCGTCCGGCGAACAGTCGTTCACCAACACGATCTCATAGGTATAGGCGCTCAGCTCACCCATCGCCGCATCGATCTCTTTCACGACATTACGGATCGTCTGCGCCGATCTGTAACAGGGGATCACAAAACTCACAAGTTTACTCATCGCACTCTCCGTTCCTGTGTTCACGGCTCCCGGCCTGTGTCTCCCACATTTTTCGCTCTATCTCCATGAACCTGACTTCCCGCCGGCCCTGCATCGTCGTTACCGTCTCCCTGCGGTCTGTCATTCGAAATCCGGCGCGTTCATAACTTTTGCGAGCGCCGATATTGTCCGCCAGAAAACGCAGAAATATTTTGTCCAGTCCTAATTGGGCGAAACCGTAATCGACCGCCAGTGCAGCCGCCGCCGTGCCATACCCACAGCCCAGCGCATCCTCTTCTCCGATGAAAATCCCATACTCCGCCGTCTTCGCTGTCCTGTCAATGTCCCGAAAATAGACGCTGCCGATCTCTCTGCCATCGGACAGGCAGATGATAAACTGCACTACATGCCCCGGCTCGACCTGGTCGCGGATCCACGACAGATGCCCTTCTGCCGTAAAAAGCTCCTGATAGATAAAATTTCTTCTCACAAAATCTTTGTTGCGCCATACGACGATCCGCTCCGTGTCATCGACCGTCATCAGACGAAGATGCACCGTTGTCTGTCCCGCCATCTCTCTGTCATCTCCTTTTGCCGCTCCCAAATAACGTCGCCGCGCTTACCTCTTCTGCTGCGGTCTACTCCGTCCGCGTAAACTGCCATACCGGATAGCCGTCACAGATCTCGTCTGCCCATTCCGCTTTCACGCCGATCCCCTGCGCCCTGTAATAGTCTGTGACGGTTTGGATTTCCCCGTCAGCCGTTCCGCTCCGCTCCATGATCAGGTATACGTCGCCGCGGTCGAGCAGCGCCGTATCGGCGGCATCTATATCATAATGCGCAAGTTTCTCATAATAGAGAGGGCTTTTACAGATCCATCCCCCCATAACGTCATAATTGGCACAGCCGTTATCCGACCGCTCAAACATGCGCCTCGAAAACTGCACCGTGGAGTAGACGTCCTCAAAATAGAAACTTCCCTCGTGTTCCCTGCAATAGGCGTCTATCGCATACCAGGCCGCATTGACCCGTACCCTTTCCTCCTGATCCGCCTGCACGGTCCGCACGCTGTCCGCCACACCGAAAGCGGCAATGACAGCGAAAAGAAACGCCATCCCCCGCACCGGACCGCCTCTCTTCCCCCGCGCCGCCTCTCCAAAATCGTGACACATCCGCACGAACATAGCCGCCAGCAGAGAAAACTCAATCAAGTACAGCGAATGGGTGATCCGCTCCGGATCGCGCCCGCGCAGCAGAATAAACAGCCACAGCGCGCTCCGCACAAAAGCCAACAGAATGAGCTGCCACACAAAGGCGAACCGCCGGATCACGCTTGGACGCTCTTGCCCGTCCGAAACGTTATCCCTGACGCACAACAGGCATCCTGTCACAAAGACGGCCCCATAAGCCCACAGGACGATGACGTTGTAGGGGACGTCGCCGCCCACGCCTCCGTGGCTCGTGCGGAACAGATACCGAGCGATGCTTTTTTCGGCGATCGCGCCCCGATCCCTGGAACCGCCCACCACTGTCTTTGCATATTCGGCCATCTTCACAAAAAGTTCGGTGTCGATCTCCTCGTCCAAGCCAAAATTATAGCTGCGAAACAGGCCCTGCTGTGACGGCGCAACGCCGAGCCTTGTAAGTTCCTCCCCATACCGATCATCTGTGACCAGTTCAGGGTAATAATCATATATCGTCGTTCTGGCCTCAAACAGCCGCCGGAAATCCTGCCATGCCGCGCTGCCGTACGCCACATGATCCGCCATTTGCAAAAGCAGCATGCCCGCCAGTATGGAGCCGAGCGCCGCACCATATTTGATCAGATTCTCCCTGACCCATACTTTTCGCTCCGCCGTCAGGCGATACAATCCCGCAAGGCAGATAAACGGAAAAACCAGCAACAGCATCTCCGTTCTAAGCATATACGCAAGGAGCGTCAACAAAACTGACGGAATATTCTTCGCAACAAACTGTTGTATCCTCAACCCGTCAGGTGTGGTCACAAACAAAAAGACCGCAGCGGCCGCCAGCATCGCGCATGTGACCGTATACTGCACATTGACCAGATGGCTCAGCCAGATCCCCCATTGAAAGAGCGACAGCAAAAGCAGTCTTGGGATCTTGTCCGCAAACCGACTGTCCCTTTTCACCGGCACCGCGCCGCCGTCCCGCACCGTATCGTCACACATATTGCACAGTCTCACCCCGACCGGATACAGACTGCCAAACTGGCACAGACACAGGAACAGACCATACCAGGGGACCGTTCTGCACATCCTGTAGCACAGAGCGATCAACGCGCCCAGAGGATACAGCGTCTGCATGTTGTGACCGTCGGGAGTTCCGGTATATACCCCCGCCATAATGTCGTGCATCAGCATGTCGTCGTTCAGGTCATAATAGAAATCAAAAAACAGTCCCATAAAGAACACGTTGAGCGCCATGACCGCCAATGTCAGTATACAGTTCTCATACTTTCCCGATCCAGCGCCGCGCTCCATAGATCACATGTCCTCTCAGCCTTTTCCGCTACTGCCTGTAAAACGCTTTCACCTGATCCGCAATATATTCCGTCTGGTCCGCCGTCAGCTTATAGAACAACGGCAGTCGAAGAAGACGTTCGCTCTCTTTCGTGGTGTGTCTGTCCTCCCCGTGGAATCTGCCGTACCTGATGCCCGCAGGCGCAGAGTGCAGAGGCACATAGTGGAATACCGACAGGATCTCCTTCTTTTTCAGGAAATCGATCAGTCGGCTCCGCTCCTCCATATCCTTCGTCTTGATATAGAACATATGCGCGTTGTGCTCGCACTCCCCGGGAATGCAGGGCAGTTCAATCCTGCCTTCCTCCGCGAGAGGAGTAAGCAGCTCCCTGTATTCATTCCATCTGTCCATCCGCGCCTGCGTGATCTCATCGGCCAGCTCCAGCTGCGCGTACAGATAAGCCGCGTTCATATCGCTGGGAAGATAGGAAGAGCCGTAGTCCTGCCAGCGGTACTTGTCCACCTGTCCACGGAAATACTTACTCCGATCCGTCCCCTTTTCCCGATAGATCTCCGCCTTCTCAATATACCTTTCATCCCGTATGAGCAGTGCGCCGCCCTCGCCCATACTGAAATTCTTCGTCTCATGGAAACTGAAACAGCCGAAATCGCCCATCGTACCCAACGGTTTCCCTTTGTAGGACGCCATAATGCCCTGAGCGGCATCCTCCACAACCATCAGACCATGCCGTTTCGCAATGTCCATGATCGTGTCCATCTCGCAGCCGACTCCCGCATAGTGCACGGGCACGATCGCCTTTGTGCGCTCCGTGATAGCGTCCTCGATCAGTTTCTCGTCGATGTTCATGGTGTCCGGCCTGATGTCCACAAAGACCGCCGTCGCCCCGCGCAGCACAAAGGCGTCCGCCGTGGACACAAAGGTGTAGGACGGCAGGATCACCTCGTCCCCCTCCTTAATCTGCGCAAGCAGCGCCGCCAGCTCCGTGGCGTGGGTGCAGGAAGTGGTGAGCAGACACTTCGCCGTGCCGGTCTTCTCCTCGATCCATTCGCTGCACTTCTTCGTAAAAGGGCCGTCGCCGCAGATCTTCTGATTCTCGACGGCCTCCCGCATGTAATCAAATTCTTTGCCCGTAAAGGGCGGTACGTTAAAGTTGATCATCTTTGTATCCTTTTCTCAGCCAATTTATAATATGGCTGTAATTCTCAGCCAATTACCAACAATATGCACATTATAGCACATAGGCTCCTCCGGGTTCAAGTCGTATGCGGCACAGGAACCAACACATAAGATTTTCCCTACTCATACACCGCGTAGCGCATATTCGCAAAAGTCTCCGCGTAACCGTAATCGGCCAGAAAATTCCTCAGGATCTCCAGTTTGCGGTCCCCGCTCAGTTTCTCCGCATCCACGCCCAGCCGTTCATACATCTGCGCGTCTTCATCACAATAGGCGGCAATGCCCGCGGACACGATCACCACAGGCCGTTTCGTCCCCATAGCCGCCTCCACCGCCGCCATATCCCGTTCCAGCCTGCCGAGCGGATAGGAATCCAGGTCCGGCCAGGCGGTGGAGATCGCGCAGGGCATATCTAACAGATAGCTGATACCCGGGATCTCCCCATACAGGATCGTCTCTTGATCGGAAAGACCGTTCTCCCGTATATAGACTGCCAGCTGCTCCAAGCATTCAGCGTTCTCCCTGTTGGTATAGACTCCCTCCGCTTTCGGCGGTTCGGTCACATAAGTGTCGCGCGCCTCGCCCCACACGCCATCCGCGAAGACAAACCCGCGATGAAAGCCCACACACTGTATACAAAACATCGCCCCAAACACAAGCAGCATGGTCTGCCACGGCAGACGCCATATCTGTCTCCCGGCCCGTTCACTGGCAAGCCTTTTCTCTCCGCCGCTCCGTGCGCCCGCCATACGCCACAGCCGCCAACCGCACCACAGCGTAAAGGGCGCGGCCAGAAACAGATTGTTGATCATCGGAGCGAGGCCGTTGTTGCTCCCAAGCGGCGTCAGAAGGATCTGCAGGAGCACCAAAAGCGCCAGCGTCTTGTCCTCTGCCGCGATCCTGCGATCTGCAAGCATCCACAAAGCCCCGGCGATCCCCGCGATCAAAAAGAGAACGGCCCACCAGTATATCGCGCGATAATCATAACAGGAATACTGAAAATGGAACATGCCCCGCCCCCAATAGAAACGTAGCAGCACGCCCCAGGCGCACAGGCATATGAGCGCGGCAGCCCACACCCGGATCCTTCCGTCCGCGATAACGCCCTTCCCCACGCTATGTCGGGTTTCTCCCGTCTCCTGCTCCTTCCTGTCCCGCGTCCCTCCCGCCGCGAGCGCACGGCACAGACCGCACACCGCATACAATCCCGCCATACAGATCGCCGCAAAAGCCAGCCAGCGCAGTCCCTGCCCGTAATCCGCCAGCATCTTCGTGACCATCGATGTCGGCTTGTAATCCGCCGCCTGATCCGTCATGGCGAACATCGTCCGCACCATCTCCGGATAGGCGCCGACGCCGTACTGTGCGCAGACAGCCCCAAACGGGACAGCGAACCCGGCCGTATACCCGGCTATGCAGCGCAGAGTATCACGCACCGTGTCCGAAAACGACTCCTTCCGCAAAAAGGCGCTGTACCACAGCGCCAGGATAAACGCCGCCTGCACCACATTCGGCATACGCACAGCCACATTCGCTCCAAGGCAGATCCCCGCCGATACCAGATACCGTCCGCGGGAGGAATCGTCCCTTTCACAGAGACACCCCCGGTACAAGAGCAGCATGCCCATGGTCATCAAAAAATACGTCAGGTAATTATATAAGATCACCGTCGGGCACCAGCACAGGCTGATCGCCAGAAACTCTCCGCCAAAGACAAGCGCGGAGGACATCTTCCTGCGGAGCGCCAGATAACAAATTAACGCCGTGGCAGACACCAGCAGGCCGGTGTAAAGATTCATACCCGCCAGCGTATCGCCGCGCGGCAGCCTCATCAGCGCAAAACCCAGAGCGTTCGCCAGATAAGTGGCCACCTGCCACGTCCCGTCGGCAGACGTAAAATATTGGAAATTGCCGAGGCTGTATGTACTGTCCGCCACATCCAGCCCCTGATCGACATGGATGAGCGGCCAGAAAGCCAGCAGCACAATAAACAGCCCGTTTTCAATATAGCTGTGAAAATAAGCGTTTCCCATGATACGGGACGGATACGACGCCCGTTTCGGTTCTCCTCCCATCTTCCTCTCCATTCCCAAGCGATCCTCTCCGCTCCCTAACTATCCGCCCGTCCTCCGCGCTTTCTTGCCGCGCACGCCGCGATCTTCTCAAACAGGCGCGCCCGCACGAGGTCCACAGCCGTGCCGAAAAGATAGACAGCCGCCACACAGAAAATCATATGCGGGATGAAAAGCCACGTTCCCTGCACCCTCTCCATACCAAAAATATCGCCCCAGTTGCGGAAGACGAGACTGTGCGCATGCAGAAGATAGACGCCGAACGTGTACGGCGCCAGTCTGCGGATCCGATCGGCCGCCCTGCCCTCGGGGAACCGCAGATCCCGAAACAGACAGAACAGGCTCACGGAGGCGAGAAATACGGTAAAATAGTTGTAGGTATAGGGCGCATTTCCATAATAGCTGAGCGCTCCCGTCCGCCGCTCCACAGCGCCGCAGACCGCTGCGATCCCCCAGCCAAGCAGACACATGACCGCATAAAACAGCGCGGCTCTTCGCCCCTTTCCCGGCTCCGCCGTCCCATAGCGGCGAAGATAGGCTCCCACCAGAAACAGGCAGACAAACCAACCGTAATCATATCCATTGTGATCCATGACCAAGCTGACGGGAATGACTGTCTTGGCCACGGAAAAAAAGACAAGCAGCAGAGCGATCACATTCCGCAGCGTCTTTTGATCCAGTTTCCGCACACCCTCCGCCAAAACGGGAGAGAGCAGATACAGTACGATATAATGGCTCGCGAACCAGTAATGTTCGCTCTGCAGCGGAAACACGAAACGCAGCCATTCATACGACAGTTCTCCCGCCTGTGCCACGCCCGCGCCGAGCATGGCCGCCGTGACAAGGAGGGAATAAAAAAGGACCTGAGCCGCCAGAGAGAACGCCCGCGTCGGTCTCCATGCGGATCCCGCCATAAAGTAACCGCTGATCAGCACATAGCAGTTCACTCCCACAATACAGAATGACTCGATCAGGCCCGCCGCATGGTTCCTGAGCGACGCGTCCGCGCCGTAAGGCAGAAAGATCTGCCCCATATTCAGATAGTGCAGCGCAATGATCATCAGCATCGCCACGATCCTGAGCAGTTCAAAATTCACCTCACGCTCCGCCTTCATCGTTTCTATCCTCCTGCCCGGCCCATGCCGGACCCTTACCGTCCTCTACTTTTTTTCCTTAAAGATCCACAGCTTGCTGAGAAAATAATTGGTCAGAATGACCACCGCCTGTCCGATCAGTTTGGCGATATTCTCCCCCGCCAGCACATAGCCGAACGGGAGCTGCATACCCCAGTTTCCCATGCCGGCCGCGTCTACCATCAAAAACATCAGCAGAAGTTCCAGCAGTTCCGTCGCCACCCGCGCGCCGATAAAAGAAACAAATTCCCGGAACAGACCGACCGCCCCCGTGTTCCTGCTCTTAAATACAAACGTGCGGTTCGTCCAGTAGGCGAATATGACGGTGACTACCCAGGAGAGCGCCGTCGCGATCAGATAATCGACGCCCGGCAGTTTGTTGAACAGGATAAACAAAATGTAGTTCAGCACAAAAGCGAGAAAGCCAAAGATCAGATAGTTGATCCCCTCCTCGTGCTGTCTGTACATGTCCCGGATCCAACTCCAAAGTTTCTTCATGTCCGCCCTTTCCTTTCCTCTTTTCTCTATCTTCTTCCGCAGTTTCTCCGCTCCTGCGTTCCCGCCGCGCTCTGCGGCCGCTATTTCTCCCTGACTACCTTGCCGTCCGCCACGCGATAGACGATGTCGCACTTCTCAATGGTCTGCAGTCTGTGCGCGATGATGACCAGCGTCTTGCGCCCGTGGAGCCTGTTGATGGATTCCATGATCGCCGCCTCCGTCTCGTTGTCCAGCGCGGAGGTGGCCTCATCCAGCACCAGTACCTCCGGATCCTCAAGGAGCGCCCTGGCAATGCCGATGCGCTGTCTCTGCCCGCCCGACAGACGGATGCCGCGCTCGCCGATGCTCGTGTCAAGCCCTTCGGGAAGTCCTCTGACGAACTCGTCGAGCTGCGCCTCTCTGAGCGCCTGCCACACCTTGTCGTCGTCGATCTCCTCGTCCGCAATGCCGAAAGCCACATTCCTTCGGATGGTAGAATCCAGCATAAAGATCATCTGGGGAATATACCCGATATTTTTCAGCCACTGCGCATAGTGCTCCCGCACCTCCACGCCGTCCGCCAGGATCTCTCCGCTCTGTATCCGCAGAAGTCCCAGCAGAATATCCACCACGGTCGTCTTGCCGGCGCCGGATGTCCCCACGATCCCCACGCTCTTGCCGATCGGGATCACCATGTCCGCCCTGTCAAAAATGAGGACGTCCGTGTTCGGGTACTTGTATGTGATCTGCCGCAGTTCTATCTTATCCCGGATCTCCAGTTTCTCCACTTCCTCTTTCGTCCGATACGCATCTTCTCCGTAGTCAATGGCCGCGTCCCGAATGTCCTCCTGGAGATTGTCGCTGACCCCCATAAAGAAAGGTTCAAAATAAGCGATGGACGTCAGATAGTTATTGATCCTGTTGGCGCAGGGGATCAGGCGCATCGCCGCCACCGCCAGCAGCCCGATCTGCGGCATGATGTCCTCCACCCGCGTACCGTTCATAAGCTGTATCAGCATGTACAGGATCATGCCCGCGATGGCCACCGTCTCGATCAGCAGCCTGGGCGTGGCGTTGTACAGATTATACCTCTGTACCGCGCTGACATAGCCTGCGCCGCATTTGGAATACTCGTTGATAAAATAATTCTCTTTGTTGGCGATTTTGATCTCTTTGATCCCCATGACAGACTGATCGATCCACTTGTACAGGCCGCTGTAATATTCCTGATTTTCCTCGCCTGCCCGTTTCATGATCGGCTTTAAGATACATTTGATGATGAGCAGGACGATCACCAAAAGCGCCGTGACCGTGAGACTCATGACCACATCCGTGGCAAGGCCCGTGATCACGAGACAGACAAACACGATCCCCTCGCTGATCAGCTGCAGGAGCGCCAGGATCAGTCCGTACATATTGTTGACATCGGAAGTGATGTTCCGCTGGATCACGGCAGTGTCCGCATTCAGGTAGTACTCATAGGGCCGTTCCATGAAATTGATCATCATCCTTCTGGAAGTCGCGAACTGGTTCGTGTACACAAATTTGAGCTGTATCTTCTGCTGCCAGAAGAGGAAGGCGTTCTTGACCGCGAACACAAGTATAAGCGCCACCATGACAAAAACGGTCAGATCCCTCGTATTGCTGATATGGAAAACGCTGCAGATGACCTGCAGATAAGCGTGCTTTTCGATGGCGTTGTCTTCCAGCACCACATTCATGACCGGAAGGATCATGGTTACGCCGAGCATTTCCAACACGCCGCCGACCAGCATAAGAAGGACAAGCAGCGCCATCTTGCGCTTGTGCTGCTTGTCCAACAGGATCATCATTTTTCTGTATATCTTCATCATACCAACCGAATATCCTTTCCGTTGTATGCGCGCTGATTTTCCAGTCAAATAGTAACACGAAAAAATATTATAATATTTTACCACATGGGACAGGGGGATTGCAAATATGACACGGTAAAACTTTCATCCGCGCAGCGTTTAGCAGACAGCCCCGCACGCATATCCTATATCTGTTCATTCTGCCTGTGCAGTTCAGGCGCCTCATACCTGTCCATAAAACCTAAATCTTCTCCCAGAAACACGACTTCATCCGCAAACTTTATGGCATTCAGCACTGTAAATACGGAGACGACTCTGCGGAACCGAAGGCCGGGGATAAAGTTCATCATCTCCATGGGAAAAGAGGCGCTCAGCACGATATGCTGCGGAAATATCCGCTCATAATCCAGCACGTCGCGCGGATGAGGCTTGATGAGGATCTGCGCCTGTTCCCCGTCCACTGTGCCGTACTGTTCTATGATATCCGAAAAAATGCGTTTCCTTGTCTCTAGGTCGCAGAGCGGTTCCGAGAGCACCAGCACTTTATTCCGAGCCCCTCTGCTCAATTTTTCCATAAGCCCGTCCATATCTTCCAGGAAAAGCCGCAGCATCAGCTCCCTGTCGGCATCGGTAAGCCTGTCCGCAAGCGCGGCGCGGGGCCTCTCGATCTGCTTGTCCATGGGATAGCGCAGCACGCTCTTGTCGTTGACCTCCATATCCAGACAGTATTTGCCGTAGCCATTCTGGATAAAGATCAGGTTTCTGGCTGCCATCCAGGCCTTTAATCTGAAGTGTCCCCTGTTGTCATAGCGGGCGGTATCGTAATACTGAATGCAGTTTAGGCCGTCCTCCAGCGCATGATAGTAGATTTTGCGGTAGCTCAGATAGTAGCCGATGGGGTCGGAGTCACAGAACACATAGATGTCCCGGTAATCCTTAAAGTCCACCGGCACATAGGGTTCCTGCAATCTGCCGAGCAGTTTGGTGTATTTGATGCGCGCCAGCATATTCCTCACAATATTGCCCCGATCGGTATGGTATTTCGTAAGCTGCGGAAAGAAGGTGTCCTCCTTCTCGTCAAACAGATAGACCGCCGCGAAGAGCGGACAGTTCTTCGCGCGTTCCGGCAGCGTGCCAAAATCGTTCGACATCGTGCTGAGCACCAGCTCCGCCTGCCCCTGCTTATCTGCGGGCAGGGCCAGTTCCTTTAAACATGCCACATACACATGATAAAAAGTGTGGCAGACATAAATCCGTTCTCTCATAAAGCACCGCCCCATCATTCTCTCAGCGCAGAGCGCTGACTCTGCGCTTATTGTACCATATCAGCCAAAAATGAGAAAACATTATTGAGAATAATTTTGTTTTTGGTATAATAGACGCAGACTCAACCATCAGCAAGGAGAGCAGACAGTATGGGATCCTCACAAACACAACCATTTTGCAGCGATACAGCGCCTTTTTTCCGCATCCGGGAAAAAGATCTTTTGTATGACATCGATCTGCTGCGGGACTCTCTCGAAAAAAACTGGGGCAATTTCTGCATGGGATATTCCGTCAAGACCAATTCTCTCCCCTGGCTGCTGACCTATCTGAAAAATGAGGGATTCTATGCGGAGGTGGTATCGGCGACAGAATTTGATCTTGTACGGCGCTTGGGATTTGCGCCGAATCATGTCATCTACAACGGCCCGATCAAGGATCGGGCGGTATTTGAGACGGTACTGTTTGCAGGCGGCTATGTGAATCTGGATTCCACCTGGGAGCTGGCGTGGATGGAAGAGCTCAGCGCGCTCTATCCGGAACGTTCCTTCTGCGTTGGCCTGCGCGTCAACTGCGATATAGCCGCTCTCTGTCCGGAGGAAGTTTTGGCAGAAGAGACGGGCGGCCGCTTTGGCTACTGTTATGAGAACGGCGTGCTGAAGGCAGCCATCGACAGGCTGCACGCCCTACCCAACGTTGCGGTCGGCGGGCTGCATCTGCATTCTTCCACACAGTCGCGGACCGTCAATGTATACGGCGCGCTGGCGCGCATAGCCGTAAGGATCGCACAGGAGTACGGACTGCGGCTGCGCTATGTGGACATGGGCGGCGGGTATTTCGGCGGCCGCGAAGACAAACCGGACTATCGGGATTATTTTCAGGAAATCTGCAAAGAACTGAGCGTTTTTTTTGACAGAAAAAAAACGGCGCTGATCGTGGAGCCCGGCATATCTCTGATCTCCCGCGCCGCCACTTTCGAGACGACGGTCCTCGACTGCAAAGACATTCGCGGCAGGAAATTTGTTGTGACAAACGGCAGCCGTGTCAACCTCAACCCGCTGGTGACCAGACACTCCTACCCTTTTCATGTGGAATACTGCTCCGATCCCGCCGAGCGGCCCACCGAGCCGAGTCAATGGGTGTGCGGCGCCACCTGTATGGAGTATGACAGACTGTTTGAGTGGAAATACGCGCCCGCCCTGTTTCCCGGCGACAGGATCATTTACGATACCGCCGGGGGCTATACCATGTGTCTGAATCCGCTGTTCATCCACTATTTCCCCGCCGTGATCATCGAGAGAGCGGACGGCAGTCTCTTCACCGCCAGAGATGCTTGGACGAACGACGAGTATCTGCAGAAGAATCACTGGTAAAGAATCCCGTCCATGATCTGTCGGCTCATTTCCAACAGCTCATGCTCATCTGTCCCCTCCAGGATATAATAGCCACGCCCCATCAGCGAATGGCCGTCGGACACCGGATCCAGCCGCTCTCCTTCTGTCAGTCTGCACTGCCATGCCAAGAGTCTGCGCAGCTCTCCCGCCTTAGCGTCCTGCCTTGTGTAATATTCGATCTGCAGCCGATCCGGCACTCTTGCCACCTTGCCCTGCCCGTCAAAATAGTGGATCATCATAGATCTTGTTTCTTTCGGGACAAACGAATAGGTTTCTCCCAGTCTGTACTTGACGTATTCCTCCGCCATATCGACTCCGGTGCTGAGCGGGGTAAAGAGATTGTGCAGATTGTGCCCTGACGGCCTCGCCGACAGTTCGATCACAAACGGTCCCTCCGCGCTCCGGATCACATCACAGTGCAAAAGGCACTCCTCCAGACCCAGACAGCGCACCACCTTTTCCATGTGGTCGTGAGCCTGCTGCCAGAACGCATTCTCCCGGCCGCAGGAGAAATACCCAACCGCCTGTCTTGCCGGCGGCGGCGTATTGATCTTTTTGCGCAGCAATACCATATAGAATTTTCCCTGTATCACCGCGCCGTCTATCCCGTACTCCTCGCCGGGAACGCAGTCTTCCAGGACATAGTCTTCATCCCCCAGCCCGGAAAGCGCCTCTGTCATCTCATAAGAATCGCCCAGATAGAATATGCCTCTGCTGCCGGAACCGTATCGCGGTTTCAGGATGGCGGGATACTGCAGAAGAAAACGTTCTTTCGCGCCGCTTTTGTCCGTTTTCGAATCGATCGCATAGCAATGACATTTGCGGAGTCCGGCTCTCGAGAGCGCCGCGTGGAAACGGTACTTGTCCGTGCATAACTGCGCCATCCGCCGCGTAATCCCCGGCAGGGAAAGCGCGTCGTTGACCGCCCCTATGGTGGTCAGATAGCGGCCGATGGGCGCGGTCAGGGTAAAGTCCGCCCCTTCCCTTCGGACTGTCTCTATCACGTCGCTCTCACGCGAAATATCCACCACCAGCCCCCTGTCTGCCGCAGACAGACCGGCCGCCTTCGGATCGCCGTCCAGCGCCAGAACTTTGACTCCGTGTTCCTGTGCTTTGGCGATGGTATGCAGAGCCTCCTCACCGGCCCCTATCATCACTGCCTTCAACGGGTGCGCCTCCTTTGCCGTCATGATTTCTGTATCCTCGTGCGCCCACAGCTCTATTCCGGCATGTGCGCGTCCCGGATCATATGCCAAGCCAACGGTGTGCCGCGGCTGATGTTCTCCGCCGCCTTTTTCCCCAGCACTTCCTCATAGTACATCGTGTGCAGGCCGCAGCCCGGGCGGATGGAGCGCACGTTTTCCGGCGTAAACACTTCGCCTGCCCTGACGTCCTGCACCACAAAGAGCGAGCGGGACCCCTGTCTTTCCTGCTCCTGTCTCTCAGTCAGGGCATACTCCGATCTCCCGATGGCTTTCTCCAGAATCCGAATATGGTCCGCCATCTCCTTAAACTCCTCCGGCTCCATGGAAAAAGCGCCGTCCGGGCCGCCGTCCGCGCGTCTGAGCGTCAAATGTTTTTCCACCATTTTGGCGCCCAGCGCCACCGCCCCCACGGGCACTACGCTCCCCATGGTGTGGTCGGACAGTCCCGCCAGACAGTCGTAGGTGCGGGCCAGCGTGGGGAGCATCGCCAGATTGCACTCCTCATAAGGCGTCGGGTAGGCGGACACACACTTAAGCAGCATGACCTCCTCGTTGCCCTCCTCCTCACACACGCGGAGCGCCCGTTCAATATCCTCCGCACGCGCCACGCCTGTGGCGAAGATGACCGGCCTGTGCCGTGCGGCGATCCGCCGGATCAGGGGAATGTCGTTGATCTCATAGGACGCCACCTTGTAGGCGGGCATACCGCACTCCCCCATAAAGTCCACGGAGCGCGCGTCGAAAGGCGAAGAAAAGCACTCCATGCCGAGGCTTTCCGCCAGCTCTTTCAGTTTCGGCTGCCACTCCCACGGCGTAGACGCCTCCTCGTAGAGTTTATACTCCGTCATGCCGTCCCACAGGCCGCCGTGGATCTGAAAATACTCGTTGTCGCAGTCGATGGAAAGACTGTCCGCCGTGTAGGTCTGCAGTTTCACCGCGTCGGCCCCCGCCTCCTTCGCCGCGTGGACGATCTCAACGGCTCTGCCGTAATCCTTCAGGTGGTTCCCCGACATCTCCGCCACCAGAAAGCACGGGCCGTCGCCGCCGATATGATGTTTGCCGATCTGAAATTCCTTCTTCACACTAATCCCCCATTCCAGACGTTCACACAGCGGATCCCATACCCGCCTCCGCTCGCAGAAATATAGGCGGCGCTCCCGCGCGGACACCCGCTCTCACGGCCGAGAAAGGCCCGCCATCCTGCGGTATTTCAGCTCCGCTATCTCCCAATCCTCAGGATTGTCAATGTCCTGCACCTCCGTCTCGGGCATAACCATCGGCACATAGCCGTCCTGCGGATCTCCCTTGCAGGCGCGGAACGCTTCGGTTCTGTATAAGTAAAACTGCCCGCAGTCATGGTAGACCGCCTCCAGATCCTGAGAACGTTTCAGCGCGTTTTCGGGATAACAGTATACCAGCCTGCCGTCCCGCACCGCCATGCCGCGCTGCGGCGGAAAGGAAAAACGCACCACAGGCATGACCGCCGACGCGTTCTGCTCCTTCAGTATCTGAAAAGCATTCCGCAGTTTCTCCGCCGTGACAAAGGGCGCCGTCGGATAGATACACGCCATGTACTCAAAATTTCGTCCCCGTTTCTCATACTCCGCGAGCACCTCCAACAGAACTTCGTCGGTGGTGGCAAAATCATCCGCGGCCTCCGCGCTGCGCATGAAAGGCACACTCGCCCCCGCCTCCCGCGCGATCACCGCGATCTCCTCGTCGTCCGTAGACACCATGACCTCCTCGAAGAGTCCTGAATCTAACGCGGCCTCGATGGAGTAACACAGAACCGGTTTCCCCAGAAACTCCTTCCTGTTTTTGTTTGGTATCCGTTTGCTCCCGCCCCTTGCGGTAATGATCGCTACAGCATTCATAGCTCCCTCCGTTTTCCGCCTCTCCGCAGCCGTACCCGCTACAGTCTGACGATCTCCTCAGCTATGCGGTATGCGCCTTTTCCGTCTGTGACCGCGCGAAGTTTCTGCCTCATAGCGTCCCGCAGTTCCCTGCTTTCCACGATTTGCCGCAGTCCGCCGCAGATCCGCGCAAGACACTCCTGCCGATCTTCCCGCACGTCCCCCGCATAGAGCATCCTCTCCTCTGCCGCAAAAAATTCATGGTCGTACTGCTGATTGTCCGCCGTGCAGAAAAACACGGTCGGCACCCGCATGGCGCACAGCTCCAAAAGCGTGGTGCCCGCCGCGGACACCGCGGCCGTACACTCCCGCATCAACTCGGCCATATGTTTGACCTGACAGTGCAGCCGCACATTGGGATGTCCTGCGGCCAGCCGCTCCAATTTTTCTCTGTTCCTGTTCAACCCGCCCACCACGACATCGCAAGGCAGACCGCACAACCGATCGTCCTCCAGAACCGCCGCCAAAATGTCAGGCAGCACGCCGCACGGATCCCCGCCGCCGGAGCTCAACAGGATATGCCCCTCCGCCGTATCATCGGACGGCTTATCGGCGCATCCCTCCGCCGCCTTTACAAACTCTTCCCGCAGCGGCGCGTACCCGGCGCCGAGCAGGAGCCTTGTGCGGCCGCCATATGTTTCCGCATAGGGAAACCTGGCACAGTACGGATTGTAGTTGATCACCATATCCGCCGGGTAGACTCCGTCGAAACAGTCGTCCATACAGATCAGCCTGCACCGACCCGCCAGTTCCTGAAAATAACGCTCCGTCGCCTGATAGGAGTCCACCAGAAGTTTCCCGCACCCCGCCTTTTGCAGTTCCCGTATGAGGATCGGCGTCTCGTCCTCCATGCGCCGCCAATCCGTGTGCAGACACACATGCGTCATGCCCGCGGCCTCTAACAGCGCATCGGCATTCTCGTCCGCCGTGTAGAAGATGACCTTCGCTCCCAATCTCACAAGCTGCGCGGCGATGGCGATACAGCGCATGACATGTCCGGCGGCGATCGTCTCGTTGGCATCCGCGCGGATGCCGATGGTCTGTGCCTTTATATCCTGTTTTCCGCCGAAACTCTGCAGTCCGTCCATGCGCGCCCGTCCTCTATCTTCGATGGGCTTTGCGCCAATTTCGGTAAGCCCACAACAATTTGTAGTATACAATAAAAAGTACGGTGGAGCGCTGCTGTATGCGTATCAGTTTCCGTTCTTCCGCGTTCGTCCGCTCCCTATAATACGGATTCTTCTCAAAGGCAGGAAAAGTCCGTCGCATCTCCTCCCCCAGCGCTCTGACAAATCCCGCTCCGGTCCTGTCCGCGCACGCCATATAGGTAAACAGCGTATTCACATAGAACAGGAGCGTGAAACTGTATTCCAGCTCCGGCAGGAACTCGTCATAATAGCCGTGCCTGCGGGCCTCCTCCAGCATGATACGCCCAGCTGCCATGCGGTCCTCGCACCGTTTCTGTGAGATCGTGTGCACGGTGGAAGTGCCGTGCTGATAGTAATAGTACATGGGCTCCTCGATATACTCAAAATGCCTGGCAAGCACGAGATAGGAATTGCCGATCGCATTGTCCTCATAGAATATACCTTCGGGAAACCACAGTTCATTCTCCAAAATCATGGAACGACGGAAGATCTTGACCACCAGACTGCCGCCGTCCAGAATAAGGCTCCGTCTCTTCCGTGCATCCAGGATCCCGCTCTGCTCTCTCCTGTTGTTGCGAACGATCTGCCCCACCCGCATGGAGTGTTCGTCCGTCAGGCAGTAATCGCAGCCCACAAGATCGGCTCCCGTCTCCTCCGCCCGCTCGATCAGTCTCCGATACATGTCCGGCGTGATCCAGTCGTCGCTGTCGATGAACCCGATCCACTCTCCTTTCGCCAATTTCAGACCAATATTCTTCGCCCCGCCCTGGCGTCTGTTCACCTCGGAATGGACCGCATGCACCTTGTCAGGGAACCGTCTCTCATAGTCCTGCAGGATCGCAAGAGAGTCGTCCGTCGAGCAGTCGTCCACCGCGATGATCTCATAGTCTTCCAGCTCCTGCCTCACCAGAGACTTCATGCAATATTCCAATTTCCCGTCGGCAGCCATATTGTAGACCGGCACGATAATGCTCAGTTTCATGACAACAATCCTATCTTTTATCAATCATTTCCGCAAAATCACAAAGTCAAATCCCCCGAAGGAAACGCGATGCGTTTTCCAAATCTGCGTCGATTATAGCATAATTCAATTTTATCAGCAACCGAAAAGCACTCCGCCCGCGGCCTGCGCGGACGGAGTGCTCTATTCATTCTCTATCAGATTCCTCGGAAAGCAAAGGTAAACTCCACCTTGCCGCTCACATCGATCAGATATTCCGGGTGTACCAAGGCTCCCCAGCTGTCGTCGCCACCGATACCCATCTGCTGTCCCGATACGCGCACGGTCGTGTAGTGTACCTTCGGCAGCTCATAGGGGTGTCTCGCCAGCTCCATCTCGTGAGGCGAGTAGGGCAGCGCGGAGAAATTGAAACAGTCCCCCGTAAAGAGCAGCCCTCTTCCTTTTCTGTCCGTCACCTTGGCGTAGCGCACCTGCGTCTTATTGCCGCACTCCTGCGGCACCATGTACTGTGCCATGTTGTCTTTCACCAAATTGCGGTACACGCCCAGTTTCGCGCCCTCCTGCCTGTCTGCATAAGTCTCCTGCGGCCCGTTGCCGTACCACTCCACATGATCATAGTCCGCGTCGATCCGAAACATCATGCCGAATTCCGGCATATCGCCCAATTCCTTCACCGGATCGTAAGACAGCGTCGTCTCGATGCGTCCGTCCCCGTAGACTCTGTAAATGACCTGACACTGTGCGGCGGGGGTCGTCTGCAGATCGTACAGATAGGTGATCCGCACATGATCCTGCTCCTCCTGCACGGTCGGATTCTGCCATAAGGTTCCCTCCGGAGCCTGCCGCTCCACACCGCAGTTCTTGGCGGTCAGGTAGAGGCTGGCGATCTTCCACTGTGCGTAGCGTCCCATCATATTGTTGCCCTCGTCGTTGTCCGTGGGCGCACGCCAGAAATTGGGTTTTACGGCGTTTTCCAAGAGCTCCTTGCCCGCGTAGCGGTAGGACGTAAGCCCTAATCCTTCGGTAAACTGCGCCTCAAACTCCTCGCCCAGCACGCCGATATTGGTCATACCATATACGACGGTGTAAGGCTTTGGCGTTTCGTCAGCCGCATCTTCTTTGGCGACTTTCGCGACTACCGCCTGCCCGAAGGCCACTTCGTAGCCCGCCTTCTCCCACAGCGTGTCTTCCTTCAGACAGAAGGAGACAGTGACCGCATACTCCCCGGCATAGGAAGGGATCTCAAAGGGCAGCGGGAATGTCAGCTTACTCTCCGGCGCCACGGAGACCGTCAGCGCCTTTCGCGCGATCTCCTCGCCGTCCCGCAGCAGGATCGCGCAGGCGTCAAAGGTATCCGTGTTCACGAACAGATTCTTATTCCACACTTCAAAATCCCGCTCCGCCACAGTGACTTCTATATTCTGATAATTGTATTTCACTTCCTGCATCTTCGGGGACGCATCCCGCGACCCGCCGTACACGATGCCGTTGCCGCTGAAATTATAGTCGCTCGGGCGGTCGTGGAAATCGCCGCCGTATGCCTGATACTCCTCGCCGTAGCGGTCTTTTGCGTAGAGCGACTGGTCGATATAATCCCAGATAAAACCGCCCTGATAGCCGGAATTTTCCCTGTCCGCAAGCTGCGTGTACTTGTGCATGGCTCCGCAGGAATTTCCCATCGCATGGGTGTACTCGCAGCAGATAAAGGGTTTGCCGTCAGGATTCTCGGCAAGATACTGCTCGATGTCCGTCACGGGCGGGTACATGCGGCTCTCCATATCGGAGGAATCGTTGTAGGTGCGATCCTGAAAAACGCCCTCGTAATGTACCAGTCTGGTCGGATCCAGTTTGCGGAAAAGTTCGGACATCCGATAGATCGTCCTTCCGCCGAAGGATTCGTTGCCGCATGACCAGATCAGGATGGACGCGTGGTTTTTGTCCCTCTGGTAGCAGGAGTTGACGCGGTCCAGCAGCATCGCCTCCCACTCCTCGCGGTCTCCGGGCAGAATGTAGGACGCATCCTCCAGCCCTCGTACATAGGCGGCCCAAGTGCCATGTGTCTCCATATTGTTCTCCGCGATCAGATAGATACCGTATCTGTCGCACAGATCGTAGAGGTCGATGTCGTCCGGATAATGGCAGGTCCGAATCGCATTGATATTGTGCTTTTTCATCGTCACAATATCCTTCTCCAGCTCCTCATAGGACACATGTCGGCCGGACACGGCGCTGAATTCATGGCGGTTCGCACCCTTGAACACGATCCGCCTGCCGTTTAGGAGCATTCTGTGATTCTTCATCTCGAACTTGCGGAAACCGACCTGCTGCTCCGTGTACTCCTCCGTGACGCCGTCGCTGTCAAGCGCCTCGATCTCCAGCGTATAGAGCGCCGGCGTCTCCGCGCTCCACAGCTTGGGCGAGTCTATCTCCGTGACGAGCGTCACTTCCTCAACCGCCTCGATCTCCTTCTCAAAAATTGTTGTCGTGCCGTCGCGCAGCACAGCCTTTAAGGAACCGTTTCCCTTCACCTTCGCGGTCATCTCCAGCGTTGCCCTGCTCAGATCGTCCCCTGAAAAGAGCGTGCGGACGCAAAGATCCTCCATATGCACTTTCGGCACCGCATACAGATACACGCTGCGGTAGATCCCGGAAAACCGAAAGAAATCCTGATCCTCGCACCAGCTCGAGGACGTCCATTTATAGACCTGCACTGCCAGCTTGTTCTCCCCTTCTCTCAGATAAGGGGTCAGATCAAACTCAGAAGGGGTAAAGCTGTCCTCGCTGTACCCCACATAGCTGCCGTTCAGCCAGAGCGCCATGCCGCTCTCCACACCCCTGAAGCAGATGCGGATCTCTTTGCCCTCCATCGCCTGCGGCAGAGTGAAATATTTCACATAACTCGCCACCGGATTGAAACGTCTCGGCACATCGCCCGGGAATAATTGTTCTCTGCCGTCCCAGGGATATTGAAGATTGACGTACTGGGGCGCGTCGTAGCCCTCCAGCTGAATATGGGCGGGGACCCTGATGTCGGCCCAGCTTTTGCAGTCATAGTCCGCTTTCTCAAAACCCGGTATAGCACTGTCCAGATTCACCGCATAAGAAAATTTCCATATGCCGTCCAGACATTTGACAAGAGAGCTATTCTTGTCGAATAGCTCTTTTTTGTCTCGATAGATCGCATGGGAGGAATGTGCGGGAAGCACATTTTCCTTGAAAAAGCGGGGATTTCGTAACACATCGTATGTTATTTGCATGATCCTCTCCTTTTGCTGTTTTCCTTTATTTTACCGCGCCTGTGATACCTTCCGCAAACGCATTCTGCAGACAGAAGAAAACGATCGCCGTGGGCAGCGTACAGATCAGTACCGCCAGCATCAGCATACCGTAATCCGTCACATAGCCCTGTGTCAGATTCGCCACCACCATCGGCATCGTCTGGCTCGTGGCATCCGTCATGATGACCTTTGGCCACAGATAGCTGTTCCACGCGTTCATGAAGGTGATCGTCATAGCCGCCGCATAGGTGGAACGCATGGTGGGAATGAACATCTGGAAGAAGATACGGATCTCGGAAAGTCCGTCTATCCTCGCAGCCTCCATAATGTCATGCGGAAACGATCGCGCGCTCTGTCTGAACATCATAATGAGGAACGGCGTCGATACCGTAGGCAGTATGAATCCGATCGTAGAGTTGAGCCATCCCGCCGTGGAAAACATCTGGAACAGCGGGATCATCGTCGCCACAAAGGGGACCATCATCGCCAGCAGAATGATATTCATAACCGCGTCCTTGGCCTTATCGTGGTAGATCTCAAAGCCGTATCCCGCCAGTGAACTGACCACCAGCGATACGAGCGTCAGAATGATCGCGTACTTAAAAGAATTCGCAAGCGCCCTTCCCACATCCTGATTGGCCATAAGCGCCTTGAAGTTCTGTACAAAATATGTACCCGGTATCAGACGTCCGCTGATCACCTCCGCGCTCTTGTTCGTGGCCGCGCTGATCATCCAGTACAGCGGGAATACGGAGAAAAACGATACGACGCACAGAAAAGCATACATTAAAAATCTCTTGAATTTAATCACGCTTATCACCTACTTTCATCTGCAGGAATGCCAGAATGGCAACCAGTATCAGGATCAGGAAGGACATGGCCGCCGCATATCCGAAGTTTGGCACATATTTGAACGACATGTTATAAATATAATGCGACATCGTGATCGACGCGTTGGCCGGGCCGCCGTCCGTCAGATTGACAGACTCATCGAACAACTGCAGCGTACCGTTGGTAGACATGATCGCCGTCAGCAGGATCGTGGGCTTTAAGAGCGGCACCGTGATGCGGAAGAACGACTGCACGGCCGACGCGCCGTCGATCTTGGCCGCCTCATAGACAGAATACTCGATATTCTGCAGGCCCGCCAGATAGAAGACCATATTGTACCCCGTCCATCGCCAGAGAAGAGCGATGATGATGACGATCCTCGCGCTCCACATATTGGTCAGGAAAGAGTACGGCGCATCCAGAATGCCAAGCTTTACGAGCACCAGATTGACGATGCCGTTATTGGCGAACAGAGAGCGGAAGATAACCGCGTATGCCACCAGCGAGGTCGCGCATGGCAAGAAGATCATAGTCCGGAACAGTCCCTTGCACCGTAAGTTTTTATTGTTCAGTATAGATGCCAGGATCAGCGCAAAGATCAGCATCAGAGGCACCTGAATGATCAGATAGAAAAATGTATTCTTAATGGACTGGATAAATACCGTGTCCTTGAACATTCGTGTGTAATTAAGGAGCCCGCAGCTCTTCATCGAAGCGCCGACGCCTGTCATAAAGGACAGCATCAAAGCCCGAAACATCGGCACAAAACTCATGAGCAGGATCAAGAGCGCGCCCGGGGCAAGAAAAAGCCATCCCATCAGATTATGTTTCTTATTCAACGTCATTTTCTTTGACGGTTTGCTCAAAGTAATTCCCTCCTTTTCCCTATATCGTGAATCACAGATTCATGATCGGCATTCGCCGCTCGTCGAATATGCAAGCATACTCTCCTCGCTAACGCCCATTATATCGCAAATACCTTCTCTTATTTGCCATGATATACATGATATATAAGATAAGGGGGAACAGCCGGTTAGAACTATTCCCCCTGTGTCTTATCTGTTATGCCCTATATTACTGTCCCATATTGAAGTTTACAGTGTCCGCAGCGGTCTGCAGCTCAGTCTCGATGGAGGAACCGTTGATATAGTTTGTGATCGCCGTAGCAACCGCGTCACGCGCCTCGTAGTAGTAAACGCCCGTGATGTTGGAAGGTACCTTGGTGGAATACTCAACGATCTTAGCGGAAACCGCGTCGCCGCCGAAGAAGTCGTTGCCTACGCCGTATGCGTCTGACTCGCCGGCGGGTGCCCATGTCGCCAGAGCGCCGCTCGGAAGAATGTTGTCATACAGCTCCGTGCTGCCCGCGAAAGTGCTTGCCAGGAAGTCGAACGCGAGATCCGTATTCTGGCAGTTAGCCGTTACCGCCCAGGAAGAACCGCCGTTGTTGGAGTAGTTGGTCGCGCTGCTCACGCCTACCAGACTCGGCATATTGGTAATCGCCCATTTGCCCGCCTGATCCTCCGCCGTCTGGATCGATGCCAGGATCCAGCAGCCGTTGACCGTACCTGCCACGTCGCCGCTCACGAAGGAGCCTACATACTCATCCCAGCTGTTTACCTCGACCAACACGCCGCTGTCCTTGAGCTGCTTGTATGTCTCCATGACGATCTTCAGCGTGTCGTTGTCAACGATGTTTGCGGTGCCGTCCTCGTTGAAGAGAGACGCTCCCGCAGACTGTAACATCATCATGATCAGGTCGCATTCGCCGGCCTGCATGGAGATGAGGGGCTTGCCTGTCGCCTCCAGAACCTTCTTGCCGTTCTCAATGTACTGGTCCCATGTGATGTCTGTGAAATCATCCACCGTCAGACCCGCCTGTTCCAGCACGTCGGTACGATAACAGCCAACTACCGCGCCGTTATCAAAAGGAACGCCATAGTTTGCGCCGTTTACGATGGAGTAGCCCGCCTTACCTGCCGCGAACTGCGAAAAGTCGATACCGCTGTTCGTCAGGTCTACAAATGCGTCGGGATAACTGATAACGTTCTTCTGGAATGCGTTGTCCTGCATCAGAAGAATGTCGGGCAGCGTGCTCAGATCGCCTGAAGCCGCAGCCGTCGTGATCTTGGTCTGCACATCCTCCCAAGGAGTCTCGATCACGTTCAGCTTGAAGTCCGGATGATCCTTCTGGTAAACTTTCTCCGCCTCGTACATAGCGTTCATGTTGAATGCCGGATCCCAGCACCATACGGTAAGCGTCTCGCCGCCTGCCGCAGCCGCATCGCCGCTGTCCGCAGCGCCTGTGTCCGCAGCCGCTCCTGTGTCTGCCGCCGCGCCGCTGTCCGCAGCCGCGCCCGTGTCTGCCGATCCCGCGGAATCACTTGATCCACCGCCGCAGCCCGCCAGGGAAAGAATCATGGTAGACGCCAACAGCGCTGCTAAAATCTTTCTTTTCATTTCTGTTTCCTCCCATTCATTTTTGTGCACATTTCGTGCATTTTCATTTCTCGCTAACCAATTTTTTTCGAGTTATTTCGTCATTTTGTATAACTTTTCCCTCGTTTTAATTGATTATGTATGCATTATAACTCCTCGCACTCATCGTATGTTGCTATCAATAATCAAAAAAAGAGCAGATTCGACCACGAATATGCTCCTTAAACGATTACGTTATTAAATCAGCAAGTATCGGGAATTACGCCATATGCGCATCGGCGCCGACTACCAGCCCCGATACGCGGAAATTTTGTAATTTTGCAATTTCGCCTCATAATTCTCCGGATGGATCTTCCACTGGTAGGGTGTGATACCCAGCACCTTTTTGAAATTTCTGTTAAAAGTAGAAACCGATCGAAAACCGCACTTTTCAGCCACCAGTTCCATGTTATCCGAAGATTTTTTCATATGCTCACACGCCATCTGTACCCGCACAAGATTCAGATAATCGGAAGGGGTCATATTCATGGCCTTCTGAAAAACCCGCCGAAAATGCGTCTCCGACATGTGGCTTACTGCGGCGAGATCGCCGATGGTCAGATCCTCCGCGTAATGCTTGCCGATATGATGCAGCGCTACCGTCATCTGCGAGACGCCGCTGCTCTGCCGTTTCACTTTGTCGGAGGCCTTATTGTTCATGCGCGCAATATTGATGAGCAGCGCGAACAACAGACCGCGAACGCTTTCATAATAAAATTCTTTCTTATAGCGCATCTCCTCCATAATGTTTCGGATCAGCGCCGCCGTCTCCGGATACTCCGACGCGCTGACGGCCCATGCGCGATCGTTGATCAGCGCCACGAGATCGTCCCCGTAGATGCGGTTGTCTCTGTAAACCTCCCGCAGAAGCGCCTCCGCGTCTATGAACAGATACTCCCAGCTGCTCAGAGAAAAATGCTCGCTCTCCGTGTTGTGCGGGTAATTCTTGGGAATGATGGTAAACATGTCCGCCTCATATCCGACCCGCTCTCCGTCCAGCTCCACCGTCCCCGAACCGTCGTAGCAGAAACCGATCTCCATATAATTGTGAAAATGCTGGCAGTTGACCCCGTCGCCGTAAGGTCTTACCCAAGCCTCTCCCAACAGCGCCAGACACGGCTGATTTTGCGGGATTTCGTAATACCGGAACTGAATGTCCCTTTTTCGTCTTCCCCCCCCCACATTACTCATACCCTATCCCCTCCTCTGCGCCTTCTTTGCATGAGCGCCGGATACGCAATGGTCAGCGCGGAGATAAGATCGGCCGCGATAAAAAGCGCATTCGGCCCATAGCGAACCGATATGGTATGCACCGCTCCGTCTCCCACTGTGGCAAATCTCATTCTGCCGCCGATTCCCCGCTCAATCTGCAGTCTTTTGCCATTCTCGTCGCAGGCCCGATATCCGAGATAATTCTGAATCGGCAGTTCTATATAACAATTATCCGCCGCCGCTGTGTATGACACCGTCGCTCTTGTCCCCTTCTTCCGGTAATCACGGACGGACACCTTGTCCACATCCGACATGATTACGCCGGAGGTCAGTTTCTCGTCCGACGCCCCGTCAAGCCGCCACTCCTGCGGATAGTAAAGACCAATATTTGCCGCCAGCTTGCTCTCATGCCCTTTGGAGACCACCGCCTCCGCATTCGTGTACGGCATGTGGCTGTTATCCGTGGGGACCGACACGATCACCAGAAGATTCAGGCACACGAGCATGGAGAAGATAAGGTTCCGATACGGTTTTAAAATCTCCGATTCAGACAGGCCGACTGTCCCCACAAAAAGAAAACACGCGCACGCCGGCCCAAGGAACCGCCACGGGAACTGGATCATCGTCACCACATTTCGAAACAGTGCGTTCTCCAACAGCGTCTTACTCGGGAAATACCCCGTCGTCATGTAAGTCAAAAGGCAGCCCAGCACCAGCAGATACAGGAGATACCCCTGTTTCGCCGTCCTCTCGGCGCGCCTCTCGCAGAGCAGCCATACGATACCGATCCCCACACAGCCGATCAGCGCCAGCCCGAGTGAGAAATACTGCTTGTTGTATAAGCTGATGCTCTCCGTCAGATTGGACGGATTGATGGACTGCTCGAAGTACCCGCTCCACCGAAGCATCTCCGTGCTCAGATTTTCCCTGAAATAATAGTATAAAAACGGCACAAGATACCACATATTCAGCAGAAGAAACAGTCCCCCCGCCTTGCCGATCTCAATGTATCTCTTCTCGCGGACAATGCGCCCACAGTACACGAGAGCTGTGATCACGCAGACCGCCGCCGCAAAGGCCGCGCTCAGAATATGGCTCTGCAGCACGCCGCTAAAGCCGATCACCAGATAATACCAATAGCGCCGCTCTCCCATAACGATATGGTACAGCCCTGCGATAACAAGCGGCCAGAAGACCAGCGCCAGCGTCTCCCCCAAATCCCCTCTGGAAAAAATATTCGTAAAGCGATAGGGCATGAGCGTGTACAGCACCGCCGCCAATATGGCGCTGCGGCGCGATCTGCACATGGACTTCACCGCCGCATAGGCGCAGACGGCAGAACCAATATTGGCCAAGAATACCAATACCTTGTACGACAGGCCGATGGACACGCGGCAGATTCTGAGAAATGCCCCTATATACAGGAACAGATACGGATACATCGCATTCAGATAGCCGTTTCCCTGCAGCCCTTCGGGCAGAATATTGACCGGGATCTGTCCGTCCAGGATACCGTCCTTCAATCCTTCCATGCGCGCCAGATGATAGCACAGATCATCCCCATTGTAAAGATAGGTCTGCATCATCGGCGTTGTGGCTAACACCGCCACGCCAAGGATCACACTATAGTCCACCAGCTGCTCCTGTGTCAGGCGGATCTTCCCGCGCGTCATATACAGCCATAGGAGCAGACTGCAAAGGAGGAATACCGCAATAAAGAAATAGGTGTCTGAGTAGAACATGGTATGGGGCGACAGGCGCAATTCCCTGACCGTCAGGGCGCCCCTTCCGCTGTAGTTGACCCTGAGCTGCAACTGCTTGGCGTCCTTCGACAGCGTAAAGTCAACCGCGATCTCTGTCTGCTCCGGATCCAGCGGCCACGCAGCTATCTTGCTCTTCTGTTCCCACAACTCCAGAACAGAGTCCGGCTGTTCCACGGCATACTCCATCTCAGCCGTGTAGCTCCCCCGGTTCAGTACATACTGCGGCGTTCCCGCCACAACGCCGCTCGTCTCCACGGATTCCTGCACCACAAGATTGTTCTCCGAATCCACCAGTCCCACCGAATACTGCAGACCGCTGCCCTTGTACACAAGCGGACTGCTGCCCTCGTTGTTGAGCCAGACAAACAGTGTGACCACGCACACCGTGACGGCAAATATAATCTTGTTTCCGGTCGTCAATTCCTTCGTCTGCATATCGCTCCTTCACACACTGATCTTCCATGTCAGAGCCTCAAATTTACTGATGGAAAGAGCAGCGCGTCAGTGTGATCTTTCCATCTACTCTTTCGCATAATATACCGCGATCTTCGTCACAGCCTCGATAACGCTCTCCACATCCTCGTCGGTCATGGCATAGTAGAGCGGCAGCGAGATGATCTCCTCATACAGTTTTTCCGCATTCGGACACAGGCCCCTGTGATAACCCAGCTTTTCATAGTACGGAAAATAGTAAGTGGGAATATAATGCACGTTGCAGCACACATTCTCCGCCGCCAGCGCATCAAAAAACTGCCGTCTGTCGATGGTCAGTTTCTCAGGAACAATGCGCAGGATGTACAGATGCCTCGTGGTGTCCGACTCCGGGATCTCCTTCTGCACGGACAGCTGCGGCAGTTTCCCGAATGCCTCGTCATATCTGGAGACGATCTCTTTTCTTCGCCTGCTGAACATCGGCAGCTTATCGAGCTGGCTGATGATCAGCGCCGCCTGAATATCCGTCATGCGGTAGTTAAACCCAAGGTCCACCTGTTCATAGTACCACGGCCCGTCCGGCTCGTGTTCCATAAGACTTGCATCTCTCGTGATGCCGTGGGCGCGATAGAGCAGCAGTTTTCTGTACAATGCCTCATCGTTTGTCAGCACCGCGCCGCCCTCGCCGCCGGTGACGGTCTTGACCGGGTGAAAGCTGAAGGTCGTCATATCGGAGACAGACCCGTTATATCGCCCTTTATATTTAGTTCCGATCACATGCGCGCCGTCTTCGATCAGCGTAAGTCCGCGCGCCTTACAGATCTCGCGGATCGGATCGAGCGCCGCGGACTGCCCTGTATAGTCCACCGCAACCACCGCCTTTGTGCGCGCCGTGACCGCCTCCGCCACCTTCTTCGGATCGATATTGTACGTCTCAGGGTCAATATCCGCGAACACCGGACGCGCTCCGCAGTACAGCGCACAGTTGGCGGAGGCGGCGAAAGTGATCGGTGTGGTGATCACCTCGTCCCCTTCCCCGACTCCCGCCGCAAGACAGGACATATGAAGCGCCGCCGTCCCATTGCTGCACACCACGGCATATTTCGCTCCCGTCAGCCTGCACAGCTTATCCTCCAATTCTTTGATCTTCGGTCCGCAGGTCAGATCGTGATGACGCAGTACGTCCACAACCGCCTGCACGTCCGCCTCGTCGATATACTGGTGCCCGTAATAGATTTTGCTCTCTCTGGCAGGCGTGCCGCCCGCAGCCGCCGGCTTTTCTATCGGTTTTCCCATAGTCTTTGTCCCTTTCCGTCAGTTCGTCCCCGTATTGATCGGGGACATGCATTCCTACATGTCCCCTCGCCTGTTCTGTCACTATTGAGATCGGCCGGGCTGCCGCCCGCCTGCGGCGCTATTTTTCAAGCTCCACTCCCTTCAACAATTCCCTGATGTCCTCCACCGACAGCCACTCCGTGTTCGTGCCGGAGCTGTAGGAAAAACCTTCCTCCACTTTCCTGCCGCTCAGGTCCGGCTGCTGCCTGTTATTCCATGTCATCTGCGGATACACGATGAAATGCCTGTCGTACTCGTAAGTCGTGTGGGAATCCTCTGTCGTCACCATGATCTCGTGCAGTTTCTCTCCCGGGCGGATCCCCGTCTCCCTGATCCCACATCCCGGCAGCATCGCCTCCGCCAGATCGGTGATCTTAAAGGACGGAATCTTGCTGATGAATGTCTCGCCGCCCTTCGCCTCCGTGATCGCTTTGATCACGAGTTCCACGCCCTGTGTGAGACTGATCCAGAAACGGGTCATCCGCACGTCCGTGACCGGCAGCTCCGCAGCGCCCTCTTTGATCAGTCTGTGAAAAAGCGGGATCACCGACCCGCGGCTGCCGGCCACATTGCCGTAGCGCACAATGGAAAAATTGATGTCCTTCGTGCCAGCATAAGCGTTTGCCGCAATGAACAGTTTGTCCGACACGAGTTTGGTACCGCCGTAGAGATTGACGGGGTTGACCGCCTTGTCCGTAGACAGGGCCACCACCTTGTGCACGCCGCAGTCCAGCGCCGCGTCGATCACATTCATGGCGCCGTGAATATTCGTCTTGATCGCCTCGTTCGGGTTGTACTCGCAGGCGGGAACCTGTTTTAACGCCGCCGCGTGGATGATGTAATCCACACCTTCGCACGCTCTCTTAAGGCGTCCCAAATCCCGCACATCGCCGATGAAAAAGCGGAGCTTATCTTCATATTCCCTGAACTCGTCCGCCATGAGCCACTGTTTAAACTCGTCCCTTGAGTAGATAATGATCTTCTTGGGCTGATAGTGTGTCAGCACGTATCTCGTAAAGCATTTGCCGAAGGAGCCTGTCCCCCCGGTCACCAGGATCGTTTTATCGTTTAACATGAGTTTTCCTCCCACTTCGCTCGCCGCTGAGCTATAGTATACCATAAACCAACCACACACCGCAATATTTCTCATCAAACACAAGTCTGTACCCGGTCAGTCTTGGGTTGCACATGAGAATCCTGCCCAGCTGCTCTTCCGCGTCCGCGCCATGAGCGAGATATACGATCACGGCGTCTGCGCTTTGTATCGTTTCGTCATCCGGCGGCTCGCTATTTGCCGCTGACGCAAAATAGATCCTCGGATAGCGCAGCAGCTCGTCAGTCACATCCCAAACGCACCACTCCTCGCCCGGCTGATACAGCCAGACGGCAGGCGTTCCGTTCTCCGCGCACTCCTTGGCAAAAGCGATCTGCTCGCGGTCCTCCGGATAGAGAAAGGGCACGCCGTCCCAAAAATACGCTCCTAAAATAGCGGCAATACAGAAGACCCCGGCCGCTTTTTCCACATACCCGGCATACCTCACATGCGCTCCTTTCTCAGCGCAGATGACCAGACTCCTCCTCCACAATTCTCCGGCTGCAGTAAAGACAAGAAACACCGCTATCCCATAGATCGGAAGCTGATAACGGTTCGACGTGTCGCCGAGCAAAAGCGCCGTCTTCGACACGGTCAGGAAATAGCCCGCCGCCGCAAACGCCAGCATCCGGAAACGAACGTCAAACGCTATCCCGCACTTTTCGCCCATGGCTGCGCTGCGCTCCGCAGACCGCCCATGCCACAGACACGCCGCAGCCATGACGGCAATCAGGAGGAGCAGCACAGGGAGCAGATGTCCAAATACATAGCGGTTCATGAGATCGAAGAAAAAACGAATCCGCGTCGCCGTATTGGACCGGTCGAAAAAATTGTCCGCAGCCTGCGCGCCCCTCTGTCCGCGAAATATCTGTCCCAGACACGCGGGATAGGTCATCCATGCAAGCCCGAGCGCGACGCCCTGCGCGGCCCCGTACCTGACGCAGTTTCGCAGTTTACGATCCCGGCGCAAAAGCCACACACAGAACGCGGCCCCTAAGTAAAACAGAAAGACGACATAGTAATACTGCGTCAGAAAACCGAGATAAGTCACCGCCGCCATGGGCGCAAGACAACCCGGAACCGACAGCTTTTTCTCATTTTTTTGCACCGCGCGCAGATGCAGTATGGCGCACAGAAGGACGAACATTGTCAGCATCTCGTACATTCTGATAAAGACCACGCCGCTCATGACAGCCGGACTCACGCCCCAGAACAGAACTGCAAGCAGGGAAACCCCGCCGTTTTGCCCGCCTGCCAGATAAGCCAGATATGCCAACAGCACGATATTGATCCCATGAAACAACAGATTGACGATAAGCCCCGACCACTTCGTAAACACACCCGGCGCAAGCGACGCTGCGGTGTGGAACACCCAATAGTAGAGCGGCGGATGTACGTCCCAGGACTGGACAAGCTTGACGAGTCCATACTGAAAACGCTGTTCGGGGAGCACCACAAACTCATTTCGGTAAGTCTCCCGATCCATCCATATCCCGTCCTCCACATAGAAACCGTTCGTGCGCGCCGTGGAATAGTAGGTGTAGTACTCGTCCTCATGAAACCCCTGTTTCTGTGTGCAGAAATAAAAGGCGGCCGCCATCTGCGCCACCCAGATCAGAGTCAACAGGATCATAAATTGTTTTCTTTTGCGCCACTGTTCCATTTTCCCTACCGCCGTCTCCCGTCAATGGGGTCGCCTGTCCCGCCATTGCATCTTCAGCGCATGCGCCTTCCTGACTGTCTTCGGCGCCGCCGTAAACAACAGAAGATACGCCTTATTTTTACCATTCAGATAAGGATTGGTCACGGTGTCTCTCACATGCTGCCGCAGATACCGTATGACACTGCGATAAAAACCGCCTTTCATCTGCGGGAGCGGCACATGCAAGAGATAGTCCAGCCGCTGGTACAGATTGAACCGCACCGCGTGTTCATGAAACTGCGGATATTCTCTGTCCACCATCTCCTGTACTTCATCAGCATTTCGCACAATATCCAGAAAGACCCTCGAAAAACTGTCCTGCGTTTTCTTCCGCGTCGTGCTCTCCTGCCTGCAGACCACATGGTAACACTGTTTCGGCAGGATCCAGATTCCTTCCGTCTCCCGCAGCATCTCCACCAAGAGACGAAAATCCTCATTCAGGACGCCCTCGGGGAACGCATGGTCCGCAAACAGCTCACGCCTCACAAGCTTCGTACAGAAAGAGCAGTCCGCCCGGTGCAGGAGCAGTTCGCGCAGGAACTCTTCCGATCCGCAGAACCGCGTCTTCCCGGGCGGTATGCAGACATCGGGCAGGCGGCCGCCGGTCTCGTCCACTTCGTCTCTGGAAATCTGCACGATGCAAGCGGAACGCCGCGCCGCCTCCTCCATCATCAGCTCGTACATGTCCGGCTCGATATAGTCGTCGCTGTCCACAAATCCCAGATATTCTCCCCGGGCTGACCGAATGCCCATATTGCGCGCCGAGGACGCGCCGCCGTTTTCTTTGTGATAGACGCGGATGCGGGCGTCCTCCGCCGCAAGACGCTCACACAGTCTGTCTGTGCCGTCCGTGGAGCCGTCGTCTATGAGAAGGATCTCCAGATCCGCATAGGTCTGCGCGCAGATGGACAGCACACATTTTTCCAGACAGTCTATGGAGTTATATACCGGTACGATCACGCTGATTTTCCCGCCCATCTCTCTCCTCCGTATCGCCATGCCGCTTTACAGCTTATGCTCCGTCATGGCCCGATACATGCCGCGCGGACTGATGACAGGGGCCACGCTCAGCGGCCCTTCCCCGGCGGGCTGTATCTCGCCGTCCGCCAATCCGCCCGCAAAACGCAGCAGCTCCCCCGCGGCCCTGTCCGCGTTCCACACAAGACGGATCGTCTCATAGGCGGCGCGTCCCATCCGCCTGTAGCTGTCCCAGTGCGCGAACAACTCCAGAACAAGCTCTTCCATCTTCTCGTAGCGGCCATTCGGATAGACCAAACCATTCCGCCCGTGACAGATCAGATAGGGGGCCGCGCCCACCTGCGCGTTGACCACCTCCACACAGCCGCTGTTCATGCCTTCGTTGATCACGGCGCCCCAGCCCTCCAGATAATTGCTGGTAAAAAGATGTATATGACATTTTTCCATCACATCGCGCACTCGGCCTGGCGCCGTATATCCATAAAACTGAAAGTGCTCTTTCAGGTTCAGATCATCCACTTCCTGCCGTATCGTCGGCTCCATTTCGCCGTCCCCCAGCATGTGTATGCGGAAAGAATATCCTTCGCTCCGCAGTCTCTTCGCCAGCCGCACCACATACTCCGGATGTTTCAGCGGAATGAACCTTCCCGCCCACACAATGTGAAGCTCTCCGTCCTGCGGTTTCATGGCCTCCAGCTCTCCCTCCCCGTAGGTACGCAGAGCGGTGAAATATCCCCACTTAAACAGCTTGCCCGGATACGCGCCTATGAGATGGAAATCCGACGCCGCGTAAGCGCCCGCGCACAGCATACAGACATTCTGTCTGCGGTATCTGATATGTTCGCGGTATTTTGCTCTCAGCCCCCGGGGCGAGATCGCTCTCCACTGCCCCTCCCTGTACAGGCGCTCACTGACGCGCATGGTGGGCTTTCGGGTTGCAAGCCGCGCCTCGGCCAGATCTTCCCGTTCCGTCCAGCCGAACAGTACCACGTCGCTCTGCCCGATCTTCCGCCGGCACTCGCCCTCCGCCTCATACAGACATTTCACATACGGCAGCTCGTGAAGATCCAAGCCCCACCCCATATCGACCCGCTCCTGCTCCATGGGCATAGTCTGTATGAAAGTAAAATCATCCCCCAGCTCCCGAAAGAGCGCGTCGCACAGCGGAATCTGATGATGGTTGATATAATTGGACACGAAGGTAAACGTCATGACAGCATCTCCCGATAAATATGTATCAGACGGTAGTAGTTCTGGTCGGCGTCGTGGTTGACGCGGGCATGCTTTCTGGCATTGTCCGAGAACCGTTCCACAATGGCCTCCTTCGTAAAGATCTCGATGATGCTGTCCGCCAACGCCTCCACATCTCCTGCGGGGTACAGCATACCGTCGCCGCCGTCCGTCAGCAGATTATGTACGCCGCCCACATCCGCCGCCACGCACGGTGTGCCCAGCAGCATGGCCTCGCCAAGAGAGTTCGGGGAATTCTCAAGGGCCGACGGCAGCACATACAGATGGCAGTGCAGATAGCGCTCCTTCATCTCCTCCGCCGTCAGTTTGCCGAGCATGGTCACATGACCGTCCAATCTGTTGTCCCGGATCAGTTTCCTGAGATATTTTCCGTACGCCGACAATTTCAGCCTGTCCTGAAAGGTGCTGACATCGATGATATTGTTCCCGGCAACATAAATCTGCGCCTCAGGAAACCGCTCCAATACCCTCGGCAGCGCCCGTAAAAGATAGTGGAACCCTTTCAGCGGATAATCGCCCTGGCTCAGGAAAATGCTGTAAGGCTCACAGGCTGACCTTTTCCATCTGTCATGATAAAAAATGCCTCTGAGCGTCTCGTTCAGATAATGGTATTTGGCGGAAGGATTGATCCGCGCCGTCTGCTCGCGGTCAAAATCCGTCCTGCCCGCGATATGCTCCGTCAAGAGCAGCGCCGCCTTCTCATGCTCCCCGCGTTTTTTAAACTTTTTCTGCTGCTGTTTCAGACTGTCCTCCCTGACGCGGTCGCGAAACGTCGCCTGCCTCTGCACCTTGACGGGCAGATCCGCCATGTATTCCTCCGCGATGGCGCTGCACAATCCCTGTATCCCCACAAGCGTGCGCTCCGGCCGTCCGTATACCTTGATGCAGGCGAGCGCATGGGGAAATTCCGTCCCAAACACATGCAGGATATCCGGCCGGAAGTCTGCCAGTATCTCCTCAAACCGCCGTTCCATCCCTGTATCGTAGATCTCCGGCGCATCCGTATTCTCCGAAAAGCCGTAGCAGCGGCAGGACATATTCTCCCCCAGCTGCATCGTCCTCTGCAGATCCCCCAACTCCTCGTCCGTCGGAAAAGCGACGCCGAACTCTATCTTATTGTGTCCCTGTTCCTGCACCACACGATCCAACAGCCCGCTCAGCCAGCCCTCCCTGTTACTGTAGGAAACGCCAAGCTGTCTGGCGATCGTCGGCGGCATGATATTGCATACCCATAGTACCTTCATGTTTTCCTCCATTCCAAAACGTTCACACTATAGAAAAACAGCGTTTATCGATACAGTTTTCGTTTGATCCTCTGATAGATTCCGGCTGTGACCGGATTCCTCGCGATCCATGTCCTGAGCGGCGCGAAGGTCAGCGCCATAATGAGGCGGTACTTCCGCACTGCGGCCGCAGGCATGTACCTGTCAACGATCTCTCTATGCTCCCGCCTCGATCTTCTCTCGTTCTCCCTCGTCTCAGAGAAACCGCCTCCCTCGTAGAGCGCTACGGTTACCGGCATGTAGACCGTCACGGCGCCGCCTTTGTAATAGCACCACAAAAAATGCTCATAGTCGGCGCGTACCGCGTAGGCAGCGTCAAACTTCTTCTCCCGCAGCAGCGCCGCGTCATAGAAACAGGCCTGATGGCATGGAAGATTGCGGTAACACGCGAAATCATCGATCTTTGGATTCGACTGCACGGGCATGTTGGTGCGGCGCTCGTAAATATCGCCGTAAAAGATATACCGCGCCTTGTCCTTTTTCTCCTTGTCCCGCTCCGTCATCCGCCGTATCTGTTGCTTGGTCTTCGCGAGCACCTCGTCGTCATAGAAACGGTCCCCGCAGTTCAAAAAGAGGACATAGTCGCCGCGCACATACTGCACCGCCTGATTCATGGCGTCATAGATACCCGCGTCTTGGCCGCGATAGATTCTGATCGAACCGGCAGCCGCCCCCTGATCCGCGCTCTGACCGTAATGCTCCAGGCAGGCTCTGGTCGCCCGGTCCTCGGACACGCCGTCCTTGATGATGATCTCATAATCCCGCTCTGTCTGGCGCAGGATGCTCTCGACCGTCTCACGCAGCCTGTCTCCCGCGTTCAAACACACCACGATGATGCTGAATGTCATTTCCGTTCTCCTATCGATACCCAACGCAGTATATCCGCAGTCCCGCCGTCAGTTCACATCGGACAGAATATTGACCATATCGTTGAAAAAGAAGGTCTTATACGGAAGGATCAGCGTTCCCTCGTCCCCCGCCCGGCTCATATACACGGCAAAGTAGCATAGCGCCGCCAGCAGGATGCCAAGGCGAAACAGCCGCCTCCATCGTTCGTTTTCCACACGTTTTAACAACATCGGCAAATACAGTATGTGGCTGACCGTCAGATAATATCCTATACGCGATATGATCGGCAGGAAGGAACAGAACACGTACAGCGCCAGCGCCCCCAGATTCAGATAAAAAAAGAACCAAAAACGCCTGTCATCCTCTGCGCTTTCTCCCTGCGCCTTTCCCGCTCGTCTGTTCCGGCAGTATATCAGCCCCGCGAAGGCAAGGACCGCCAGACACCGCACAATATTGATATAGCTTGTCCCGCCTTCCAGATACTCTGTGTCCTCATAAGTCGGATACAGAAACACCACCAACTTGAGATAGAAATCTTGGCAGAAGAGGAACGTTGTGCAAAAAAGCGCCGCCACGGCAAGCTGCCATTTCTTCCAGGGCAGGGAGGCCAGAAAATAGAGCGGAACGATCGCCAACAGCGATTTGTGAAAGGCGGCTCCGAGCAGCGCAAGAAGAACAAATCTTCCCCACTGTCCGCGCAGCACGAATTTCATCGAGTAGAGCGCCATCGCAAGCGCCAGATAATACCGCACTGTGCTGAACGTTTGAAAGTAATATCCCAGCGCCATGAACAGAAAAAACGTCAGCGGAAAGTCGTCGCTCTGCTCGTACATCGCCCGCAGGAAAAACCGGATCGTGACAAAAGCGTACACGGCGAACACGAGCAGATAATTCTCAAATCCCGACAGGCCGTAGAGCAGCTTGACGAGGAGATTGAAACCGATCTCCGTGGGCACGTAGGCATCACAGTTGACAAGATGCATGAACTCGACGTATTTGGCGTAGTCGTTGCCCACGTTCAGCCTGCACGCCGACAGCGCGAACAGGATCAAAAAAATTGCCGTCAGGCAGACCCGGTTGCACATCTGCTGCCTGGTAATCTTATACGGTTGTGTCGTCGGACGGTTGTTCACCATGCCCGCGAGAAACACCGTCACCGCCGTCACCGCAATATACAGAATCATCGACCGCCGCTATCCTTTCCCGCCTTTACCCATCGCCTCACGCACCCCTTCCTTCATCCACGCATACGCCTGCGACACCTTGACTTCCCGACACATTTCCCGTCTGTGTGCCAGCAGAAAGCGATATGACAAAAGCAATGCAAGACGCCCGTACAAATAATGGTACAGCACACCCCGATCTCTGAAAAATTTCTCATGATACCCGCTGAACCAAGTTGATTCCCGCTCCGTCTCCTCACCGATACAGGCCGTGTGGGCGTATATTTTTAACCCGGCCCGCAGGCAGTCCCTGAGGAAAAGACTGTCCTCCCCGTTGCTGTACCTGGCTCCGCCGCCAAAGAGCAGCGAATAGTGCACGTTCGCGCGCAGGAGCGCGTCAAGGCGCGCGGTGATGCTGTACGCCGGATACCGCCCGTAGTTGCGATACCCCACTCTGTGGATATTCTCATTCCAGTAAGTCCTTCTGGCAGGCGCCACCTTCACATTAAAAAGAATCATATCCGCATCCGGCAGCATCTCATATGCCTTGCGGATCTGCATCTCATAGTCTTTCGACAGCACAATGTCTTCATCCGAGAAGACGCATATGTCCGTCTTTGCATGCAGCAGCGCCGTGTTCCGGCTCAGGCCCACGCCGCGCTCCAGCATATAGAACGCCTGTATTCTATGCCCCTCCCGCGTCATTTCCTCATAACCGTAACGGTCGCATTGGTTCACCACCACCGCATCGGTCCGTATATGCATCTGTCCGATCAGATCGGCGATCTCCCTGTCCACCGCCGATACCAACAGCTGTATCTTCATAACCGACCTCTATCTTCTCCCGCCGATCGCGCGTCCATAGTATCTGCGCAAAAACTTCTCATCCGCGCCCGCAATCGCCGTTCCGGCCAACCGGCAATCCCGGAGCGCAAGCTGCTCGATGACATACGCCAAAAAAGCCGCGTGCACCTTACCGTACTCCGCCGCCACGATCACGCCGTCTGCAGAGCAGAGCTCCTGCCATTTCTCCTGTGTGATCACAACATTCTGTCTCACAGACAGAACGCTGATCCTGCCCGTATGTTCTCTCAGATAGGCCAGTCCATCCCCGTATGCGCTGTCGAAAGGTTTTCCTGCGCCGATATACCCTACAAACGGCGCCTCCGTTATCTGTTTCAAGTCGCTTGCCACCAAGATTCTGTCGTCCAGAACATAGCAAAACAGCATGCCCAACAGCATCAGGAGCACCGCAGACACAAGCCCGACGAGCACTGCCTGAACCGTCCGGGAATCCGCCGTCACAAGCGCGGCCCCGGTAGTCTGAATCACTTCTATTTTGTTAAATTCCTTCGCACTATCGCCAAGCTCGGCGAGGGACTGTCCCGTGGCCTGTAAGATCGCGTCGCATCTCTCTCTGTCGTGGGTGGTTATAGTGATCGTCAAGAGCCGCAGATCCGACAGGATCTCCGCCCGAGTCGCCGCCGCCACTTCCTCCCGTGTGTAGTCCTGCGGCAGATACCGCATCGTCACGTCGATAATCGGGTCTGTGGCCATCAGATCATTCCACGTATAGCCGTTATATGCCTGATAGACTTCCCCGGTCTCGTCAACAGCAAAGTCCAGATATACCTTAGCCATCGACCTGTACTCCCGCTCCGACTCCGGCACGATATGTGACGCCGTATAGATCGCGCCGCCAAGGAACGCCCCGACGATAGCCGCAAGCAGTATCAGCCAAATCTTTCTGCCCAGGCAGAGCGCGATCTTTTTCATATCCATGCCCGCGTCGGCATATTTTATTTCCTGCATGCGTTTAACCTTTCTTCATCGCTGTCGTCTGCGTGCTCTCCACGCCCTCCGTGCTCTCAGGCTTGATCAGGATCTTCAGCGTCAGGAGCATCAGTTTCAGATCCAGCCACACGGAGTACTGCTCGATATAGGTCAGATCCAGTTTCAGTTTGTCGTAGGGCGTGGTGTTATACTTGCCGTACACTTGGGCGTACCCCGCCAGCCCCGCCTTCACCTTCATGCGGAAAGCGAACTCCGGCATCTCTTCCATGTACTGGTCTATGATCTCCGGCCGCTCCGGCCTCGGTCCGATAAAAGACATCTCGCCTTTTAAGATATTCAGAAGCTGCGGCAGTTCGTCAATCCTCGTGGCGCGGATAAACCGGCCCACCGGCGTGATGCGCGCATCGTTCTTGGCGGCGAGTCTCGCCACGCCGTCCTTCTCCGCATCCACCTTCATGCTCCTGAACTTCAATATCTCAAATTCCCTGCGCCCCATCGTACATCTGACCTGCTTGTAGAAGACAGGGCCTCCGTCATACGCCTTGATCGCGATTGCCGTAATCAGCATAAAGGGCGACGCGATGACCAGCAGGAGCGCGGAACAGACCAGATCGATCAGTCTCTTGGCGATCCTCTGCTCCACTTTGAGCGCGTACTCCCTCGTCAGATAGATCGGCGTGTCAAAAAGATGCAGCTGATCCGCGCCCTTTACGAGGACGTCGGAGATCTTGGGCATCATATACACCCGGATCGAACGGCTGTAACAGTATTTGAGCAGATAGTTTCTCTCCGCCACGGGAATATCCCACAGCACCACCGCGCCGTAATCGTTTTTGATCTCCTGCCTGACGGCGTCCACACCCTCCGAGATATTCATGCTCTTGCCGATCTTATATTTTTCCCTGCGGGACTTAAACTTCGACACAATATCGTCGATGGGACGCTCCCCGTGAATGATCAGAATACTTCTGGGCGGGAACGCCTTGTAGTAACAGGTGTTGCACACAAACACCCACACGATCGAACCCACTGTCTGTATGAGCATCGTCAGAGCGATCGGTCTGACCTTCACGACCCAGTTTGCCATCAGGGAAATCTGAAAGTAAGAGATCACATTGGCAAACAGCAGTGCAAAAAACTCGGAGATGAACACGTCCGTCGGTTTCAGGTAACCGATCTTCAATACGCCGTAGGTGCTCGCAAAGAAGAAAAGCAGCACAAAATAGATCAGAATGATAAGGACATGGCCCTTGAAGAAAAAATTTGCCTTGCCATGAAGACTCAGATACGGATAGTATTCCTTAAACCAGAAATATGCGTAGATCGCCGTATGAAACAGCAGTCCGATAAAGGACATCTGCAGTATGACGAATCTCTTCAAAGTTTCCATCCGTTTCATAATCACACCTCATTTGAGCATACAACATTATATCCTCCGGGCAGTCGCCCTGTATGCCCATAAGACAAAGTATCGCGCGCTAGAGATCACGGATAATTTTTCCTGCCTGCGGTACAGACGCCAGATACGTCTGACCGCCGTAAATTTATTGGAGGACAGAGAATGCGGCGGTCTGCGATAGATCGCCAGCGTCTCATCCAACCCATACGCCGTATATCCGGCCCGTAAAATCTGCCACCAGGTAGCCGTGTCCTCGCTCTCCACTTCAGGCATACGCATCAGATCGGCCGGAATCTTATCTCTGTCAAGCAATACCGTCGTCGTGAAGATCACCGTCCTGGACAACGCCTTTTTATAGACAAGCTCCCGCGGTACATGCACCACTTTGCCGGTTGGCTTTGCCTGCTCGTCGCCAAACGCATAGGAGGTGAACGCAAACCCTGCCTGCCTGTCCTTCATAAACCGCAGCTCGCGCTCCAGTTTCTCCGAAAGCCACACGTCGTCCGCGTCCAGAAAAGCGACATATCTTCCCCGCGCCATGTCAAGTCCGGTATTGCGTGCGGCGGCCGCCCCCTCGTTCTTCTCCTTGCACGCAAGGACAATCCTGCGGCCCGTGCCGTCCGTGTATTCCTCCGCGGAACGGAGATTCTGTCCCTCTGTCTGCAGACGGCGGCGCTCGTACTTGTCCAGCATGCCCCGAATGACTTCAGCGCTGTTATCCGGCGAATGATCGTCTATCAAGAGCAGTTCCCAGTTTTTACAGGTCTGACCGATCACCATGGCGATCGTCTCCGCAATGTAGGACTGCGCCCGGTACACCGGCACGATAATACTGACCAGCTCAGACATTTAAAAATCCTCTCTCACAAGATAGATGGGTCTGTTCTTCACTTCCATGTACGTCTTGGATAAGTATTGCCCCACGATGCCAAGACAAAACAACTGCACGCCGCCGACAAACAAAATGATACACACGAGGGACGGCCAGCCTGAGGTCGGATCGCCGAAAATCAGCGTCCGCACAATGATTACGACGATCATGACAAAAGCGAGCGCGCAGAAGAAAGCGCCCATCACGGCCGCTATGGTGAGCGGTACTGTGGAAAAGGCAATGATCCCCTCCAGCGAATAGAGGAACAATTTCCAGAACGACCACTTTGTCTCGCCCTTTTTGCGCTCCACATTCTCATATTCCAGCCATTTCGTCTCGTACCCCACCCATCCGAAGATCCCTTTGGTAAAACGGTTGTACTCTGTCATGGCCAGAATCGCATCCACCACTTTTCTCGTCATAAGTCTGTAATCTCTCGCCCCGTCCACGATTTCCGTCTTGGAGATCCGATTCATGAGCCGATAGAACATTCTCGCAAAGAAGGAGCGGATCGGCGGCTCCCCTTTTCGCGTGACACGGCGGGTCGCCACAGAGTCGTACCCCTGCTCGATATAGCCGTACATCTCCGGAAGCAGGGAGGGCGGGTCCTGCAGATCGGCATCCATCAGTACCACCAGCTCGCCCTTTGCCTTCTGCAGTCCCGCATAGATCGCAGCCTCCTTGCCAAAATTTCTGGAAAAGGACACAAGATGCACCCGCTCGTCCTGCGCATGCAGTTTCGCTACTTCCTCCGCTGTCCTGTCCTTAGAACCGTCGTCTATATAAAGCAGTTCGACCTGAATATCCTTCTGTTGAAAAAATGAAGTATTCCTGAACAATTCATCATAGAAATCCCTGACATTCTCTTCCTCGTTATAACAGGGCACTATAACGCTGAGTAATTTCATGTAAATACCGTACCTTTCATTTATCATGTCAACTATCAGTATTCAATATTTTATCATATATAAACAAAAAAAGGAAGAGACGTATCTCTTCCCTTTTCCCGGCCGCTACACCAATCCGTACTGCAGACGTATGTGATCCGCCACCGTAGCAATATACTCACTGTTTGTAGGTCTACTGTACTCATTTGAATTGCTGTAGCCAAACAGCTGCTCGAACAGAGCGCTGTTTCCCCGCTCCCACGAAACCTCAATAGCGTTCCTGATCGCCCGCTCAATTTTCTGATCCGTGGTCTTGTACAGTTTCGCCAAGTCCGGGTACAGCAGTTTTGTGACACTGCCCACCAGTTCCATGTCTTCCGCACACATCTCCACCGCACTTCTCAGGTACTGATAGCCCCTCAAATGCGCAGGTATGCCCAGTTCCAACATAAAACCGGAAATCGCCTGTTCCAGTTCCTTTCTGGACAAAATATTCTCTTGTAACATTCCCTTTTTACTCCTTTGCGCATCTAATTATTTTTGTAGTTATATTGCCTAACTTAATAATACCAAACAATGAGCCGCCTGTAAATTGTAATTTATCGCCTACATTCTTGCGCAGTCCACATTTTCCCGAAACCAGTCGTATGCGAGTTTGACGCCTTCCTCAAGCTCCACCTTGTGCCGCCAGCCCAAATTGTGAAGTTTCGTCACGTCGGTCAATTTGCGCGGCGTACCGTCCGGCATATCCTTATTCCACACGATCTCGCCCTGATACCCCACGGCTCTCTGCACAGTCTCGGCGAGTTCCCTGATCGTGACTTCCTTTCCCGTGCCGATATTTACATGCTGCTCTCCGCTGTAGTTTTCCAAAAGGAATACGCAGGCGTCCGCCATGTCGTCCACATAGAGGAATTCCCTGAGCGGCGTACCCGTTCCCCACAGCTCCACCGTCGGCGCGCCGTTTACCTTCGCCTCATGGAATTTGCGTATCATCGCGGGCATGACATGAGAGCCGGACAGATCGTAATTGTCGTGCGGTCCATAGAGATTCGTAGGCATGCAGCTTATAAAATCATCCCCGTACTGTCTCTTGTAAAACTTGCACATCTCCAGACCCGATATTTTGGCGATGGCGTACGCCTCGTTGGTCTCCTCCAACGGCCCTGTCAAAAGCGCGTCCTCCGGGATCGGCTGCGGCGCCATCCGCGGATAGATGCAGGTACTCCCCAAAAACAACAGTTTTTTGACATGATGATCGTGGCAGCACTTGATAACGTTGCACTGTATCTGCATATTCTCATATGCGAACTCCGCCGGCGTCGTGTTGTTGGCGTTGATGCCTCCCACCTTGGCCGCCGCCAACACTACCACGTCCGGCTTCTCCGCCTCGAAAAACTCCCTGACCGCCTGCTGGTTGGTCAGATCCAACTCCTTATGGGTTCTTCCGATGATATTGGTATAACCCTTCGCCTCCAGATTGCGCACGATCGCGCTGCCCACCAATCCTCTGTGTCCCGCCACATAAATTTTGTCCGTCTTGTTCATCGTCTCGCTCATGTTCTCTCCATTTCCAAGTTTTCATTTCTCTTGTCATTATTTTTCTCCGAGAGCCGCCGCCCGGAATCCATCTGCAATATCCCGTCCCAACAAGCAGATCTGCGCCCGCGTCGGCGAGGACGGGAAACTCTCGTATCCAACCTGATCTCCTGTCTCCGGATAATAAAAGGTCGCCCCGTTGATCTCATAGGGAACCGTCGCATAATTGTCGTAGTCCTTCTGTGCGATCCAGTAATCATTCACATAGGAAACCGCCGCTTCTCTGCACAGCGCAAAGCCCTTGTACAAAAGGAACAACACAACTGCCGCCGTAAGCGCCGGATCCGCCGCAGACCGCCGCCGCGCCCTGTCCCTGTTCGCGCCTCCGCTCTCCCAAGCCTGCCGCGCGGCATCCCGGATCCCGCCAAGCACCACCGCCGGCGTCAGATACACCCAGACGCAGCCGTAGCGCATCAGCGGCGAGGTGCACAGCCAAAACAAAAAGGAGGCTGACACAGCAATCTGCACAGATAAATATCTGAAAGATTTTCTCCACAGTCCAAGCAGGGCCCCGACGACATACAGAACCAAGGTGCACATCGACACGGCGGCCAGCGCGACAAACAGCTTTTCACTCCCTGCCAGCGCGCGGAACCAGTCCGGCAGCCATCTTGTCACCGGCAAATCAAACTGCAGCACATCCGTGTAACCTCTGCCGTACACCCGGATCTCTTTTGCGTCATAATCCGCCAGTCCCTTGGGCACCTTCCAAGTCACATCGAACAGATCGATCTGCGTAAAGGGATAGACCAGCCATCCCGATATTAGTACATTTCTGATAAAATAGGGGAGCGCCGTCACAAACCCCAACGCGAGATAGAGGAGCGTCTCTCCTGTGCGTTTCTCCTTAAGCAGACGACAGGCAGGCCAAAGCGTCAGCAGAAGAATCAACGCCGCCGACAGCTTGACGGTCAATAAAAACACGCCAAGCACACACAACATCGCAAAAGGAAAAATCTCCCCGACTTCCTCCTCCAGCAGATCGAGCCAGCGGATGACGATATAAAAAGCTGTCAGCACCATAAAATAATCCGACGCGGGCGAGATCATCTCGTCAAAAATATTGACCAGATAGTAAACACACATCACCCGCGCGAAATCGCCGACCCTCAGCCTGCCGCGCCGCATCCCGTCCAAGAGTTCCAAGCAGACTGCCGCAAGCAGATACGCGAGCCAACCCGCCGCGCAGTGATAGGACTGCCCGCCGAGAAACGCCATACTATACAGCGCGGAAAGCGCGAAAGAGGCGCTGTTGTACGCCAGCCTGCAATGCAGATTGCCTAACCCCCTGACTGCGCCGTACTCCTCCAGCCATCGTATGCTCTGCGCATGGTACAGGCTTGTGTCATAGTGAATGACGCCCCTGGAAGTCCCGTAGGCAAACAGCAAAAAGAGGAACATCCCCGCAAACGCTTTTCCTCTTTTCCCCGATCGATCTGCCCGTATGTCACTCCACAGGCCGCGCAACATATTGCCAAGTTCCCGTCTGCCAAACCACGCCGCCAAAACTGCCGCAAGACACAGAAACAGATTCGCCGCCATGCCAACGCGCCCGAACAGACTGAAAAACTGCGCATACACCGTGACCATGACAAGCCCGCAGATCAGATAGGTGTCAGCATGTTTGATCCGATACGGTACGCCCCGCGTCAACACGCTCAATAATCCATATCCCACAAGAAAAGTGGTCAGAAACATGTAAATCCATATTGCGATCACTGAAAGCATAGATGTCCATGCCCTTCTCTTTCCAACTACAGACGACTCTTCTTATACTCCTCGCAGCTCATACCCGCGATCTCCCGCAAGTCTGCGTCCATCATCATGGCGACCAGCCCTTTGAAGTCCACATCCCTCTTCCATCCCAGCGTCTTCTCCGCTTTCGTACAGTCTCCCCAGAGAAATTCCACCTCCGCCGGACGATAAAATTCCGGGTTGACATCCACCAACAGCCTGCCGCTCGCGGCGTCATAGCCCTTCTCATTGATCCCGGTCCCCTCCCAGCGGATCTCTATGCCAAGCTCCCGGAAAGCCGCCTCCACGAACTCTCTGACGGTATGCGTCTCATTTGTCGCCAGCACATAGTCATCGGGAGCGTCCTGCTGTAACATCAGCCACATCCCCTTCACATAGTCGCCGGCAAATCCCCAATCCCGCTTAGCGTTCATATTGCCCAGAGACAGTTTATCCTGCCTGCCCGCCACAATGTTTGCCACCGCCAGCGTGATTTTTCTCGTGACAAAATTCTCGCCTCGTCTCGGCGATTCATGATTGAAAAGAATGCCGTTACACGCGAACATATTATAAGATTCCCTGTAATTGACCGTGATCCAATAAGAGTACAATTTTGCTGCGCCATAAGGACTCTTCGGATAAAAAGGCGTCTTCTCGCTCTGGGGCGCCGTCTCGGGAATACCGCCAAACAGCTCGGACGTGGACGCCTGATAGAATCTGCATGTGCCGCCGTTCACACGGATCGCCTCCAACAGTTTCAGCGTGCTCACTCCCGTGGCCTCCGCCGTGTATTCCGGCACTTCGAAGGACACGCCAACGTGAGACTGCGCCGCCAGATTGTACACCTCGGTGGGGCGGATCTCCGCGATCAGTCTCATCAGATTGCTGGAGTCCGTCGTGTCCGCAAAATGCAGGAAAAATTTTACCTTATTGTAATCAGAGTGAATGAGATGGTCGATCCTCGCCGTATTGGAGATACTGTGACGGCGGATCAGGCCGTGCACCTCGTACCCTTTATCCAGCAAGAACTCGGCAAGATAAGAACCGTCCTGTCCTGTGATACCTGTGATCAACGCTATTTTCTGCATACTGTAATTCATTCCTTTCTCAAACTTATAAAGCTCGTAAAACCGTACTTTTTATATTCCGCAAGACAATATCCCGCGCTCTATTGTCTCATAAAACCGCGCCACTGTAAAGTCATTCCCCCGCATCCGCCGGCACCGCTCACATGGTCACCGCACATCTTTCACGTACTCTGCGATGGCGTCGTGCCAGTCGGCAAACGCAAAATCCGTGGTCATCTTAAACATATAGTTTTCCAGAATGGAATAGGCCGGACGCTTGACTGCCGCGCCGTACTCTTCGGATGTGATCGGCTCCACCGCCGTCCTCTTTCCCGCCAGTCTGAATATCTCCTCCGCAAACTGCGCCCAACTGCAATCCCCCTCGCATGTCCCGTGAAATAAGCCGTAATTTTCTGTGGGGAGCAGATAGGCGATCGCCTTCGCCAGCTCTGCCGCGCTCGTGGGCGAGCCAACCTGATCCCGCACCACTCTGACCTTATCGTTGGTCTCCGAGAGACGCAGCATCGTTTTGACAAAATTTTTGCCGTCTCCATACAGCCATGCCGTCCGAATGATAAAATGTCTCTCGCTGAATTCTCTGACAAAATTTTCCCCGGCAAGTTTCGTCCTGCCGTAAGCCCCCTGCGGGCCCACCGGATCCGTCTCCCTGTAAGGTCTTGTCCCGTTGCCGTCAAAGACGTAATCCGTGGACACATGCACCAGCTTAGCCCCGGTCTCGCTCGCCGCAATGCTCAGGTTCCGGGCGCCGACCGCATTGATGCGAAACGCCAGATCCTCCTCCTGTTCGCACTTTTCCACTGCCGTATACGCCGCACAGTTTACGATCGCGTAAGGCTTTATATCCCGTGCGAATTCCATGACCTTCCCGATATTCGTAATATCCAGCTCTCCCACGTCTGTGTTGATCAGCTCATACTCCGTGCTGTCCGCATACTGCTGATTGATCGCACGCCCGAGCTGTCCGTTCGCGCCCGTCACGATGAGTTTCTTCATGTTTTTCTCCCCTATCCCGCTTAATCTGTGTTTTTATTATTTGATAATAACATTATCATACAACCTGCTGCAAAATTATGCAATTATAATGTAATCCTGCAACTATGCATATTTCCAAACTTTTTCTCGGATTTTTTTTCTATTTGTGGATTTTTTCAATTTTTTTCTAGTGACTCCCGCATTTCCTTATGATATACTAGGAAGGGTTGGGTTGTCCCATACTGTATAGTAAAAAGAGAAAGAGAGGATTAGAGATGAAAAGATTGCAAGTGCTTTCCCTTGTAGCCTTGTCTTCTACTCTTCTATTATTTGGTTGCGGTAAAGAAAAAGAAACCGTCGTAGAGCCTGTCGTTGAGCAGGTTATCGATGACATAGTTGAACCAGACGATGTAGAAGATGAGACTGAAGACGACCAGGCGGCTGACGAGGATGTTCCACCGGAGGAAGGTATGGTTCGCAGCCGCATTACAAACGAGTGGGTCGATGAGGAAGTCAACAACACCAGACCGATCACCGTTATGATCCCGAATACCAAGACCGCGTCCCAGTACGGTATCTCCAACGCCGACGTGCTGTACGAGTGCAACGTGGAGGGCAGCATTACCAGACTGATGGCACTGTTCCAGGACTGGCGCGACTACGATCGGATCGGAAACGTGAGGAGCTGCCGTGATTACTACATATACTGGTCTTTTGAGTGGGACGCTTTCTACGTTCACTTCGGAGGTCCCTTCTACATAGACGACGTGATCAATCGTCCTGATACGGAAGACATCGACGGGTTGTCCAGCAGTAACTTCTGGCGCGCCGACGACACGAACAACTCCACCGACAACGCCTATGTTGACACCAAAGGACTTCTGGCGGACATCAACAAGCTGGGCTATGACCTGGAGTACCGCGAAGGCTACTCTGACGAGCAGCATTACAAATTCGCTCCTTCGGGCGAACCCAACACGCTGGAACAGTACAGCGACGCTATCACCGCCAACAAGATCGATATGTCACCCACCTATCCCGTGACAAACTGCTACTTCGTTTATAACGCGGAGACAGGATTGTATGACAGATTCCAGCATCTGTCCGGCGAGGCGGACGGCCCTCATATCGACAAAGCGAACGGTAAGCAGTTGGCATTCAAGAATATTTTGATCCAGAATACTTATTACGAAGTCCGCGACGAGAAGGGTTATCTGGCGTTCCAGTGCCACGACACCACCAGAGACGGCTGGTTCTTCACCAACGGCAGGGGCATTCACGTAAACTGGGAGAAGACCTCCGACTACGGCGCGACAAGATACTACGATGATGAAGGCAACGAGATCGAGCTGAATACGGGTAAAACAATGGTTTGTATCGTGGAAGACGGCGATTCCTTCTTAGTCGATGACGCGAAGGTTGGCCCCACAGATTGATGGAACGGCGGGTCCCAACGCCAATAAGCACAAATAGCTGAGATAAGATGAGATAAATTAAATTGGGAAAATGATAAAAGAAGTGTGCTCGCAAAAAGTGCACTTCTTTTTTCCTCTAAAAAATCTTAGAATATAAATCAATGAAATCTATACCCCGATGATCTTATTCCAAAAGTCACCCCGCAGTAAGCTATATGACATAGTTGAACAGTGCATTCCCGGTTGAGCGCGTTCCTGCGGGTCAGTAAATCTCCACACCACCGCGCCCGGACAAAAAAATACCTTGTCGATCAACAACAAGGTATTTCTATAGAATAACTACAAGGTGACTGCCGGATTTGAACCGGCGATTACGGTGTTGCAGACCGGGGCCTTACCACTTGGCTAAGTCACCATACATATACAATTTGTAAATACAAAAAAATTTGCCTTGACAGCAAAATGACTCCAACGGGAATCGAACCCGTGTTACCGCCGTGAAAGGGCGATGTCTTAACCGCTTGACCATGGAGCC
>CANRPO010000013.1 GCA_947632515.1 uncultured Lachnospiraceae bacterium | reverse complement strand
TATCGCTATCGCATAAGCAGACTCGGGATTTCATCCCTCGTTCGCGTTGCTCGTCGTAAATCCTGCTCTCTGCTCGCTCGTGCTCCGCACGGCGCGCTTTTCGCAGGCTTTCCGACTCTGCTTATGCGCGCAAAAAGCCCCGTCCTATATCCATAGGACGAGGCCATAGTCTCGTGGTACCACCTAATTTCACAGACAGCTCACACTGTCTGCCTCGCTGAGTACGCTCCACCCTGTCGGTATATACGCCCGCATACTCTCCTGCTGTAACGCGCATTCCGCGTCGCGGCCTACTTGGGGAGACCCGTTCTTCCGCGCGGCTCCAAGATGTATTCACAGAGGACTTCCCGCGCGCCTCTCATCAGCCGGCTGCTTTCTGTGCGTTCCGTGATCCGCTACTTGTTCTCTTCATCGCCTTTATGCTCTTAACTGTATTCTAATGTAGCGGAATCCCGGCGTTTTGTCAACCACTAATTCTTTTACATTACTATACATTACTATACTTGCTCTCAAAACTCCATTTGGATATTCTGTTCAAATTCCGCAATGCTGCCCGCTCTGGCGGCCAACTTATGCCAACGGCTTAAAGTCGCCGGATCTTTCTGATGCTGAATCAGATCCAGCACCCGCTGCGGAACCTGCCCAAAGTCTTCGAGGAGCTCGGTGATGGCCTTCATCATGCCCTGTTCCAGTCCGTCCCTGCGGCCTCTCTCTATCAGTTCTGTTATCGCCTTGCACATATCTACCTTGCCCTCCTTCTCGCTGTACTCCTTCACCTTCATCAGTTCGCTTGTCTTTGTATACTCTGCTATCACATCATAAGTGTCAGGCTCCATCCGACGGTATGCGGGATCATTTGCCATCAGCTCCTGCAGCTTGTCCGGCTCCTCCGCATACCGCAGGCAGTCGAATACCTGTTTTACATCTGTTTTAAATACTTCCGTATTCCTGAACTTCCGCACTTCGCACAGCTGAATTTTATAATCATTGACTTTGTCTCTCAGCTCCGATGGCACATTTTCCAGATTCAGGATTTCCCGCAGCGCTGTAGCTCCGTCCCAATCCTCGCCATAGTAAAGCACAATCGTCACGCAGGGCGACAATCTGCTGTCCTTCGCAAAGCCCGACAGAAACTCGGCTCTCATGATTTTTCTTCCGTTCTTATCTCTGTCCGCCTTCCTGATCTCTCTCCCGATCTGTGCCGCCTGTCTCTCATACTCCGCAGTGTCGTAAGACATACACCGCAGAGGCATCAGGTAGTCCGTCTCCTCCTGGTTCTCGATCCCGATCACCATAAAGTTCACCCCAAACGCCGCCCGCCGCACCAAATCGCGGCGCCTGTCCTTCAGGCTATCATTTTTACTTTGGCTGCAATTTTCGTTTCTACCGGCCTGACTGCCGCCAGTCCCGCCTCCGTCATATCCGGCGATACCAAACTGCCCCGTCTGGGTGTCCATATCCGTCAGATCCGACGCCGCAAGCACTTGTCTGCCCGCGCACACCACGCCGTTGACCAGATCGGCGAAACGCGCCGGATCGTACAGATAGCCTTTCTTCCGCAGGTCCTTTCTTCCCATTCTCTCGTCCTCCCTTATTTGGTTTTGTGTACATATAAGGGATTCTCTCAGAACAGAAATGCAAGATATGCGACCAGAACTGCCAGACTTCCCAGATATGCGTTTGCGTCAATTCGGAATCACATCTATGGGGCGCTGCGTTTTCCCATACGCCGCAGACTGCTCCATAAACGCAAATTCCGAACTGATTTTGATGAATTGATGATAGCACAATCGAGCCTGAATTGCAACAAAAATCTCTGTCCGTGATGCACTAAGCCATCTGTAATCTTAGGCAGAGGAGAAATCGCATGGGTATCCGGCTACGAATCAGTGAAATATTGGATTTGAACAGACCGAGGAAACTGAACAACAATAAATGACCAGCGGCCCAAAGCTGTCGGTCATTTTTAAACAGTCATCTTTCTTTTATAAAACCCATCCGCTATTTACGGGACGAGTCTTCGCAAATCATAAACGCAGGCGCCATTCTGTCTATCTCGCCACGGCTGATGCCATACTTTTGGGCCAGGCTTTTCCAGTTATTTTTCACAATATTCTTAACCGCATCCACAGCCTTCGCCGCTTCTTCCCTGCACACCCCATAATACGGCGCGGCGTTTATCGCTAATGCAAAATCGATCCCAGCCTCTTTAGCATCCACATTCAACGACAGATACTCTCCGTATATGTCCGGATTCACATCATAAAGCGGCGCTAATTCCCAACCTTGATCAGATAAAATAAAACCATGATTTCTGAAATGATCGTCTGTATTGGATACTGCCATGCTGAATACGATCCGTTTCCACAATTCAGCCAGATCACGTTTCGGTCTCGCTCCGTTTGCTTTTAAAAATGATGCGATTTCAAGATAACTGCTCCCATCCGAGGCGTTCGCTCCATCTTTTTTGCCGAGCATCGTCATGGCTGAGGCAAAATGAATCCGCTGCTTTCCAGCCCGATCAAATCTCTTAACCAGAAATGTCGTTCCCAGCTTGGAAAGCCTCTCCGCCTTTGCTTCGGGCACATTGAGTCCGCACCTTACAGCCAGATCATGCACTGTCATCTCCCAGGCTCCCGAATTAAAATCATCGTATTTGGACGGAAATTTTGCAATCCAAAGTGTACCGTCCGGAGCCATCACCGATGCTTTCGGTCTTGCTCCGCCCAGAGAAGAACCGGGGGCCAGCAGCTGTCTCAGCCACTTTTCATCCAGCCTGCCATCATCATTTTCAAAGGAAACCACCGCCTGCTCCAACTCCCGCAGAGACGCCCATGGCGGAACGGAAAATTCACTGTCATTCGATAAAAACGCGCCTTCCGGTTCCGTCTTAAAGCGAAGTCCTCCCATGCGCGCCTCGTCATATACGCCCAAAAGATAGTCGCTCTCCAAAAGTTTCTTCGGCTTTTCTCCCAATTCCTTTGCCCGAAACTCTTCTCTGCGATTCATCAGTCGCCGTCCCCATCGATCCGGGCAGGAATCTGCAAAGACGCCGAAAATATCCCTGTCACTGTCTGTATACTGTCTTCCCCCGTACAGCCGCAGATCAGGATCCAGTATCATATCTGTCTTCCCAAGCCAGCCCTCGTCATATGCAAAAGCATACAATTCTCTGCCCTTTGTCTGCGTCACATAAACGATACCCACCAATTCATTATGAAAAGGCAGAAAATCTGCAAACACATATATTTTCTTTTCAGTTCCCACGCGCTTTTCCTTTCCCGGCCACCCGTTTTCTGATCGGCAGATCCAAATCCTGTAATTTGCGTCCCAGCTCGTCATCCTTAGCCACAAGCAGCAGATCCCTGTCCATATAGTTCAGCGCATGCAACACCGCGGCATAACATCCCATGGCGACAGACGGCGCTCCCTTTTCAATGGCAACCAGTGTCGCTCTGCTGATCCCTGCTCTTTCGGCTGCAAGCGCAGAAGAAATTTTTCTCCTAAGTCTGGCGTATTTGATCTGCATTCCCATCTGTTCAAGTATTTCCATTGTTTCCGGCAATAACACAACTGATTTTTTAGGCATCCTATGCTCTCCTTTATGTCTATTATATTAGACATAAAATCATGTTTTGTCAATTTTTATTTACATTAAATATTTTCGTGCCAGCCTAGCTCACTGCCCGCGCAAAAAATGACCGGCTGCCGTGAAGCTGTCGGTCATTTTTTAAATTTATCCGTTATTTGTAAGTCACTGCACCAATGCGGCATTTCTTTCTTCTTCGATACCCGGAGTCAAACAACGACCCTCACATCTTCTCCATCATCTCGCCCAAAATCGCCTTCACCTGATGGAAGTCGAACATGTCGTACGCCTCCTTTAACTTCTTCATGGACGCGTTCATCTCCGCGCCGAAATTCCTGGCCGCGAGATCGGGCACGAGCTCGTCCGTCACCTTCATGTTCATCTTGTCGAGTTCGGTCTTGAGATTCTGCAGCATTTCAGCGGTCAGCGTCTCGACTTCCTTGTCCGCGAGGTCGTCCTGTACTTCCTCCTCGCTGAATTTGCCGATACCGGTCAGATAGTTCTTAACCTCCGCCAGAATATCCTTGAACTTTTCCAGATAGCCGTTAAACTTCCGGTTGATGGCCTCCACATCCCCCGCCTTGCCGTCAAACTCCAGCTCCTTAAACAGCGCGGAGACTTCCATCGCGCCGATGCTCGCGCTGGAGCTCTTGATGCCGTGGACGTCGGTGGTGAAGAGCTGAATGTCCCCCGCCTCCAGAAGATTCGGCAGAAGATCCAGATACTTGACGCCCTCCGTGTAGTAGGTATTCAGGATCGCGGCATAGGCGTCCTGATTGAAACCGATATTCAGAAGTCCCTTGTCGGTATTCAGGCCGCTCTGCACACTCTGAGCCGTTCCCGCAGACGCCTGATCGCCGCCCTTTGCGCCATCGCCCTCCTTGGCATTAACGTGCTCGATCAGCTCCTCCGGCAAAAACTCTAACAGGCACTTCTCCAGATAACGCCGTTTGATCGGTTTCGCCAGATATTCCTGAAATCCGAGTTTCAACATCTCCTCGCGCACGGTGGCGCCGTTCTGCGCCGTCAGTGCCACGAACGGCAATTTTTTGTAGTATTTGTCCTCCTTGGCGCGAATTGCCTGCAGCACCTCGCCGCCGTCCATGTCCGGCATGACCATATCCATCAGTACCAGATCGTACTCTTCCTCCTCGATCTTCCTGATACCGTCCTCGCCGCAGGTTGCCACGGCAATGTCGATGCCGTACTTGCTGAAAATGCCGGCGGCCACTTTCAGGTTCACCGCATTATCGTCCACAACCAAAACACGGGCGTTCTTTGCCGTGAATGTCTCCTCCGCCCTCTGCCTGTAATCCTCCTTCTTCCAACGGTGGTTCAGCACCTCCGCCACGGTCAGACAGGACAGGGGCCTGTGGATCGGGCGGCATTTGTCAAAATTCCCATATACCGCGTCAAAGTCAGACAGGACATAGGTGTACTCTTCGCACTGATAGAGCGAGATGATGTTCGACAGATTTTCGTAGACGGCGTCCGTCAGGAAAATAAAGTCAAACTGCTTATCCTGTATCTCCTTGTCAAAGCCGTAGTAGGTGGAACAGAACCTTGGACGCACGCCGAATACATCCATGATGTCCTGCCACTTGGCCACGCTGAAATCATCCTCCGCATAGATGAGCACGCTCGGTTTTTGTTCTTCCTCCAGACACACCATCGGCGAACCGTCCACGATCTTCTGCCGGAATGTAAAAGTCGTGGAGAGTCCCACATTCTCAATACTTTCTACTTTGATACTGCCCTGCATCATGGCTAACAGCTCTTTGCAGATCGTGAATTTAAGGCCGATGCCTTTTAAATTGCTGGACTGTCTGGAATCGTAGGTGTCATACATGCCAAAAAGCGACTGTATATCGATCTGCGACAGTCCGCGCCCCGTGTCCGCAACGGTGCAGCGAAAGACCGCCTCCCCCGTCTCCTCGTCCCTGTCGCAGTCTATCTCCAGTATCACGCGCCCTCTCGTCGTAAAGTCGATGGAGATAAAGAGCAGATAGAGAAAGATCTGTCTGACCGTCACACTGTCCCCGTACAGCCGGCCGGGGATATTGCCGTCGAATTTGACGTCCAGATACAAGCGTTTCTTCCGGATCTCCTCAGAGATCGTGCGCAGGATCCCCTGCAGCAGCTCCCCGGAGCTGTACGTCTCTTCGATCAGGCGCATATCTCCCGCGTCAAGTTTCGCGTAGGTAAGCACGTCGTCGATGATCGTCAGAAGGTCGTAGGCCGCCTGCCTGACGGTGTTCACCGCGCTCTTCGTCCCGCCTTCCTGATCTCCCTTCATCATGATCTCCGACAGGCTGATGATCGAATTCATCGGCGTCCTGATCTCGTAGGAGATATTCTCCAGGAATTGTCGTTTCGCCGCGCCGACATTTTCGATCTTGCGGCTGCTCTTGGCGATCTTGCGCTGCTGCTGGCAATAGAATTGTTTCTGTGAAAAGATAAGCGCCACAAGAAGGAGCGTGGTACTCACAAAACAGATCGTCAGATCTGTGAAATGAAACACCTGCTCCGCGCGGAATTTCCCGCCGTTTGCCGGATAGAAAATATAACTGTACAGACAGCACTGCTCGAACAGGAACAAAGCCAAGGCGACGCCGAACAGCGCCCCGTCCAGAACGCAGTAGATGATGAGCATGCTTAAGACAAACCACATGACCGCCATACCGTACATCACATAGCCCGGCCGCAGCACCACCGGGATCGCGATGCCATTCAGTATGACCAGCGCGAGGACCGCCGTCAGCTTAGCCCTGCCCGTGCGCAGATCCAAGAGCAGAAGCAGCGCGGCGCTCAGCGCGACGATCGCCATAGAGATGCCCTGCTTACCCGCATCCCCCGCGAAGACAGCGATCGGCAGCAATACAATATTTTCAATGACAATGGCGGTGAGCAGGACGATCAGATTAAACTCGCCAAGCTCCATCTCACTCTGTCTTTTTTCAAACAAATTACCCGGTTTATACGCCATAATCTCTCCGTCCCCATCATTTGCGTCAGGCAGTCTGCGCGGGCTGATCCTCCTTGTCCGAGACATAGACGATCAACTCTTCCGGCAGGCAAAGTTTCAGCACCTTCTCGAATTTATCGCGCTCGATCGGCTTGGATATGTACTCGTCGAATCCCGCGCCCAGAAACATTTCCCGCGCCCCGCTGACCGCGTTGGCGGTGAGCGCGACTACAGGCACAGTCTCCAATTTCGGATCGCCCGTCGCCCGAATGTTCTTCAGCGTGTCGATACCGTCCATCTCCGGCATCATATAATCTAACAGGATCAGGTCTGCCGGCGTCTCTCCCAAGAGTCTGAGACACTCCCGGCCGCCGGTCGCCACCGTGACCTGCGCCTGATACCGCTGCAGCATACTGGTGGCGACCTCCAGATTCACAATGTTGTCGTCCACCACCATAATGCGCGCGTCGGGACAGAGGAATCTGCCCGTATACTCCCGCCGTCTGATCATACTGTTCTGTCTGCCTTCAAACAACGCGTCCAGATTCAGACAGTTGACAGGCCTTGCAAAAGTCATTTTGACCAGCGGATCGTCAAAAGTGATAATGTCCGACCCGACTAACACCAGCGACTGCGGAGGCAGAATGTCTTCGAGCCGCTCCTTAAGCGACACATAGCGCTCGGCCGCGATCATGATATGCGTATAGCTCTTCTTCGCGCACTCCTCCAGGAAGATCTCATCCGACATCGCCTGACAGAAAGACACCGACATGTCATGGAGCGCCTTGGCGAACATGCTGCTCTGCATCGTCGTATTCTCATAGAAAAGCACGTTGGCATGCTTAGCAGCTGTCAGATCGGTCAGATTCTTCTGCGACACATACCCTTGGCGCAGATCGAAAGAGTAGACGCGCTCATGCTCCGTCTCCTCCATGTGCATACTGCCGCCCAAAAACTGCACGAGGCGGTGCAGGATCGGCGAAACCGCGCCGTTGCCGTCCTCCTCTTCCATCTCCGCACTATCCTTTTTTTTCAGCATTTCCTCGTAGGAATAGTGGAACATGCCCATGGCCCTGATCTCGGCCAACAGGCAGATCTGCCTCTCGTCGGTTTCCTCCCTGCACAGCCGCAGATGCATCTGTCCGCTCTGCATGGATTTCACAACGCCCGTGATGATATTGAGCATGACTTGGCGCACCAGCGCCGTATCGCCGATCATCTGTTCCGGCAGATCCGGCGCAATATCCGTAAAGAACTCCAAATTATAATCCGCGAACCGCACGGAGATCAGATTGATCAGCTCGTCGGCGATGTCGCCCACATAGTACGGTTTGTTCTGAATCACAGGATCCACATTGTCAAACTTTGAGAAATCCATGATCTCGTTGGTAATTGACAGAAGAGCCTTGCTGGAATTGGTGATATGAAAGGCGCTGTCCTTGATGCGTTCGTCCGCGGTCTGTTCGAGCAAAAGCTCCGACACGCCCAGAATCGCGTTTAACGGCGTCCTGATCTCATGGGACATGTTGACGAGGAACATATTTTGCGCATAGTTAAGCTGTTCCGCCTGCTTTTCCATCTCGACTCTCTTCGCGATCTCCCGGCGAAGAATCCTCGTCCTGAAAGATGTCAACACGCCGCTGACAAGGCCTAACAGGATAAGCGCCGCCAGGATTCTGGCTAAAAGTATGGCGCTGTAATCATTGCTCATGGGCGAAAAACGGTTGACCCGCACCCTCATCCCATACATGCAGCCGATGGCGAGCAGGGAGTCGGCCAGAATAAAAAGCGCCGCCCACTGTCCCTTGAACAGTACCGCCACAAAGATGATCCCCGTCAGAAAATAGATCGGAAAATCATACAGCGCATAGGGGACAAAGGTGGACATGATCGGGATCAGGACAAAGAACATCACAAAGAGATAGCCCGCCGCCATGATCTCCACATGATCGAACCGGCGCTCCGCCCACATCCCCGCGACCGTCAGAACGATGCCGCCAAACAGCATGAGCGGCACATAGACGCGCATACGCAGGATCAGGGTAAAAAGCATCATAAAAAAACACGCGATCAGGCTGAGCACCATCGACACGCGGAACAACAGCTGCTGCTCCGGCAGTTCAATATCCAAATATTTATCCAGTCGCTGTTTAGCCGTCATACTCGGTTATCCCTTCTCTTTTCCTCAACCCGCCACATTTCTGACGTCATTCTCCACAGAGAGAAAGACGTCCACCACGTTCGGGTCAAAACAGGTAAACTTCATAAATTTGATCTTCATCATCGCCTCCTGGTGGCTGAACTGCTTGCCTCCCTGTCCGATGCTGCGCAGATTGTCATAGGTGTTGACCACCGCCAGTATCCTGGCCTCCAGCGGAATCTTCTCCCCCTCCAGCCTGTCGGGATAGCCCTTGCCGTCCCACCTCTCATGATGGCTGCGGCACATATTGTAGGCATAGTTCATGAAATTGTTCTCGCCCGCGCTCAGCTGCGTCACCTTGGAGAGCATGTCGGCGCCCAGCGTTGTGTGGGTTTTCAATGCCTCGTGCTCAAATTCGCTTTCTCCTCCCTTGCGCGCATCATTGATATACTGGTCGGCGATACACAGCTTGCCGATGTCGTGGATCTTGGACGCGAAACAGATCGTGGAGCCGTCGTCCGCACTCAAACCGCACTTGCCGCTCCTCACCAGCGCGCTGACGAGCACATCCATGTACTGTTCCACGCGCCGCGCGTGATCCCCGCTGAAACCGTCGCGCTTGGTCATCAGGTCCACAAACATCGCCACAATGGAATATTGCAATTCCAGATTCTTCTTGTTTTTCTCCTGCACAAGGTTGTTCAGGGAATGGTTCATCTCCGCCAGCTTTCTCCTCTGCGTCAAGAGCTGGATCTGAATATCCACCCGTTTCTTCAAAAGATTGGCGGTGTAGGGCTTTCTGATATAATCCATGGCGCCCAGATTATAACTCTCAAGCTCCGTGGTGTCGTCGTCCTGTGCGGTCAGAAAAATGATCGGAATATTCATCAGTTTGGGAATATTCTTCATCTCCGAGATCACCTGAAAGCCGTTGACATTAGGCATATCCACGTCAAGCAGCACCAGATCCGGCAGCTCCGGCATATCGTTTAAGCACTCTAACGCCGAGATGCCGGAAGAGACCGGGATCACTTCGTACTCCTCCTCCAGTGTCTTTCTCGCCATGATCAAATTGGCCATGTTGTCGTCTACGATCATCACTCGATACATACTCTTCTCCCTCTCTTACTCTGTGTTTGTCTGCAAACGTCCGCGTTCATCGGTTCGTCATCAGCTTGTTCATCGCCTGGTTCAATCCGTCCACCGTCAGCTTATACATGGGAAACAACCCCTTGATCGCCGTCTCCGCCTCCCGCCACGGCGCATGTCCGGGCGCCATCTTCGGATTCAGCCACACGATCTTCTTATAGTGGCGTTTCATCAATAACAGCCAGTCCATGCCGGACAGACCGCCGTTAGGCCCTCTGTAATTGCCCGTGGTGGAGTACAGCTCCTCCGGCGCCATCGCCGCGTCCCCCACGATGATCACCTTGTAATCGCTGTCCAGATTGCGGAACATCCATTCCGTCTCGATCCAGTCCCCGTTCTCGCACTCCGGCGTATTGTACAGATTAGAGTAAATACAATTATGGAAGAAATAGGTCTTGACGTCCTTGTAGTGATTGGATTTGTGTACGGAGTGGAACAGCTCGTTCAAAAGCGTGGTGTACGGGATCATCGTGCCTCCGGAATCCATCAGCAAAAGAAGTTTCACCGCGTTCTTGCGCGGTTTCTCCATCACGATCTGCAGACAGCCTCCGTTGTTGCAGGTGGCGTCGATGGTGCCGTCTATGTCAAGCTCCGTCTTGGGGATGTCGAGCCTTGCGGAGAACTGGCGCAGCTTTCTGAGCGCCACCTGGAACTGTCTGTTGTCCAGCACCTTGTCATTGCGGAAATCGCGGTACTTCCTCGCGCCGACAACCTGGAAGGCCGACTGATACCCCGTCGTGCCGCCCACCCGGATGCCGCCCATATTGCCGCCCATGTTGCCAAAAGAAGTCTTCCCCATCGTGCCGATCCAGTAGCTGCCGCCGTTGTGTTCCTCGTCCTGGTCCCGCAGTCTGTCCTTAAACTTGTTCTCCACGTCCTCGCTGTCCATGTTGATCACTTCCTGATTCATCTCATGGCGCAGCTCCTCGAAGACCTCCTGCATCTCCGGCTTATCCAGCCACCGCATCATGTTCTTCGTGATCTCGTTCTCCGACTGTATTCCCTTGAACACCTCGTCGAACGCCATGTCGAACTTGTCGTACTCCGTCTCCGACTTCACGAGGATCATGCGGGACACATAGTAAAACTCCGTCAGGCTGCTGTGGCACAGCCCCCGGTCCAGAGCGTCCTGCAATGTCAGCCACTCGCTGAGCGAGACGTCGAGCCCCTTTTCCTTTAAGGTATAAAAAAATTTACTGAACATAGCGCCCTCTTACAGATTCCTTTTGCTCCTTACCGTCTCCAGATCCTCGTCCTTCTTGACCACCACGCCGATAAAGGGAAGTTCCTGCCGCAGCCTGTCGGTGGGGATGCCGCCGATCTGCAGGGCGTTGATCCAGTCGATCAGCTCCGAAGTGCTCGGTTTCTTGCGAATATCCTTCATCGACCGAATCCAGTAGAACACCTCCATCGCGTCGTGCAGCAGCTTTTCCTCCACATTGGGATAGTGCGTCCTCACGATCTCCTCCATCAGCTCCTGATCCGGAAAGTCGATATAGTGGAATATGCACCTTCTGAGAAAGGCGTCCGGCAGTTCTTTCTCCGCATTGGAAGTGATGATCACGATGGGGCGGTGTTTCGCCTTGACCGTCCTCTTCGTCTCATGGATATAGAACTCCATCTGATCGAGTTCCCATAGAAGGTCGTTTGGGAACTCCAGATCGGCCTTGTCGATCTCGTCGATCAGCAGGATCACCTGCTCCTCGGACTCGAAAGCCTCTCCCAGCTTGCCCAGCTTGATATAGTGCGCGATGTCGTCCACGCCTTCCTCACCGAACTGTCCGTCGTAGAGACGCTGGATCGTATCGTACATATACAGGCCGTCCTGTGCCTTCGTCGTGGATTTAATGTTCCATATGATCAGTTTCTTCCCGAGGGAATTGGCCACCGCCTGCGCCAGCATGGTCTTGCCCGTTCCGGGTTCCCCCTTCACGAGAAGCGGTTTCTGCAATGCGATGGCCACATTGACGCTCGCCAAAAGCTGCTCGGATGCAACGTAGTCCGGGGTGCTGTTGAAACTCTGATTCTGTTCGCCCATTTCTCTGATCCTTTCGGTGCTTTATAGTCGTTTTGGAAATTTCATTTCTTGCCTTACCTATAAATGTATGTTACGATATTTCAAGTGCAAAAGCAAGAACTTGTTGTAAGAATCACGGAGGCATAAAAGCATGTCAGAGAATCGGACAAACCACAAAAAGACCGGCATTTCCTTCGAGGTATTTCCCCCGAAAAAGGACGAGGAATTTGAGAACGTATACCCAATCCTGCGGGAGCTTGGCTCGCTGCACCCCGATTTTATCAGCTGTACCTACGGCGCGGGCGGCTCCCGAGCCGGCAAGACGATAGAGATCACATCTTTTATCCAAAAGGAGCTTAAGATCGACGCCGTCGCGCACATCACCTGCGTCGGATTCACGCGGGAAGATCTCGACAGGAATTGCGAGGCCCTGCAGAAAGCCGGCGTCAATCATGTGCTGGCCCTTCGCGGAGACAGGCCGCAGACCATGACGGACGAGCAGTACGACAGGCGGGAATTCCACTACGCCGCCGACCTCGTGCGCTATCTGAAAGGGCACACGGATCTCACCATCTCCGGCGCATGCTACCCCGAGAAACATTTCGAGTCGCCGAGTTTCGAGGAGGATCTGCGCCGCCTGAAAGAGAAGGTCGACGCCGGCGTGAGTTCGCTGATCTCCCAGATGTTCTTTGACAACGACTATTTCTACCGTTTTCTCGAAAAGACGGACGCCATGGGGATCCGGGTGCCGATCCACGCGGGCATCATGCCCATCACGACGGCCGGACAGCTTGGCACTACCGTGTCCCTCTCCGGCTCCTCGGTGCCCAAGAAACTGGCGGACCTCATCGCCACCTACGGGGACGACAGGGAGGATATGCGCAAGGCGGGAATCGACTATGCCGTAAACCAGATCCGCGATCTGTTAAAGCACGGCGTCGACGGCGTCCACATCTATTCCATGAACAAAGTAAAGACGACCACAGAGATCTGTCGTGCTCTGCAGTCGTCCTTCTAAACCCGAAACCGTCGGATCAGTCCTCTTCTCCCCACGGGAGAAGGGGATTCTCTATTTTCTTGTCGCGCAGCATCAGATTCTTCACCGCCTCATCTGCGGGCTGTCCCTCGAACAGGATCGCGTTGACCTCCTCAATGATGGGGAGCTGCACGTCGTACTTGCGCGCCAGCCCGATGGCCGCCTTGGCGGAATACACGCCCTCCACCACCATCTTGACCTCGTCCATGGCCTGCTCCATCGTATAGCCCTGCCCGATCAGAATGCCCGCGCGCCTGTTGCGGGAGTGCATGGAAGCGCAGGTGACGATCAGATCGCCGATCCCGGTCAGCCCGTAAAAAGTCTCCAGCTTGCCGCCCATGGCCACGCCCAGCCTGCCGATCTCCGTGATCCCCCTCGTGATCAGCGCGGCCTTGGTATTGTCTCCGTAGCCCAGCCCGTCGGCGATCCCGGCCGCCAGCGCCACCACGTTCTTCAGCGCCGCGCCCAGCTCTATCCCCAGCACATCGGGGCTGATATACACCCGAAAGACTTCGTTCATAAAGATATTCTGCAGATATTCCGCCGCAGCCTTTCTCTTCGCGCCCACAACAATGGTCGTGGGAAGACCGCGCCCCACCTCCTCCGCGTGGGACGGGCCGGACAGCACCGCCACCTCGGCCTGGGGCAGTTCCTCCTCGATTACCGCCGACATGGTCATCAGCGTTTTCTCCTCGATCCCCTTGGAGGCGTTGACGATCAGTTGTCCCCGGCCCACATAGGGCGCAAGGCTGTGCGCCGCGCTCCGCGTGTGGGGGGACGGCGCCGCCAGAACCAGCACGTCCCGCCCCGTGGCCGCCGCCTCAAGATCCGTCGTAAACTCTATGTCTTCCGGCAGTCTGACTCCCGGCAGCTTATCCTTGTGCTCATGCTCTTTTTGGAGCATTTCGATCTCCGCCTCCACGATGGACCACACCGTGATGTGGTGCCCGTTCCTGTGCAGATTCACCGCCAGCGCAGTTCCCCAGCTCCCGGCGCCTATGATACCGATCTCAGCCATTTTCTCCTCCCTCTCTCCTGCCGGAGCTGTCTCCCGCGGCGTTTTCCTCTCTATTTTTGCGGCTCAGATAGGTCTTCCGCTCCGTGCCGCCAAGCAGCCGCCTGATATTCTCCCGGTGTTTCCAGTATGCCATGACCGTGAGAAACCCTGTCACGATATACAATTCGATCAGATGCGGCTGCGACATGCCGAACACGCCCGCCTGCCCCAACACGATCATCTCCACAAAAAAGCCCGCATACAGAAACAGCGATCCCAGAGACACATAGTGGGTCGTAAAGAACACCCCGAAGAACAGCACAATCGCCACAGGGATAAAGTACGGGTGAAAAGAGAGGATCATCCCCGCCGTGGCCGCGATGCCCTTGCCGCCCTTAAAGTGCAGATAGAACGGAAAATTATGTCCCAGAATAGCGCCGGCCGCCGCGTAGATCTTCAGCAGATAGATCATGTCCTGATGCGTCCTGCCAAAGAGCAGACTTGCCACCCCGACCGCCAGCATACATTTGGCAATGTCGCCGAACAGCACGAGCACACCGGCCTTTCTCCCGAGCACCCGCAGGGTGTTCGTCGTTCCGGCGTTCCCGCTGCCGTAGTTTCTGATGTCAATGCCGTGAAGTTCTCCGTAAATGTAGGCGGTCTGGAACAGTCCAAACACATAGCCGATCAACAAACATATGATACGTTCCACTTTTACTTGTTTTCCTTTCTCTCCCGTATGATAAACTTAAACGGCGTTCCGCGAAAACCGAAGGTCTCCCTGATCCGGTTCTCCAGGTATCTGGTATAGGAAAAATGCATCAGTTCCCTGTCGTTGACAAAGATGACAAAGGTGGGCGGGCGCACCGCCGCCTGGGTGATATAGTACAGGCGCAGCCGCTTGCCCTTGTCCGTGGGCGGCTGCTGCATCGCCACCGCCTCGGCCATGATCTCATTGAGCACGCCGGTCGCCACCCTCATGGAGTGGTTCTCGTTGACAATATCGATCACATCATACAGTTTCGTCAGCCGCTGCCCTGTCTTGGCCGAAATGAAGAGGATCTCCGCATACGCCATGAAGGACAGTATCTGTCTGATCCTCTGCGTGTATTCGTTCACCGTCTTATTGTCCTTCTCGACAGCGTCCCACTTGTTGACCGCAATGATCGTCGCCTTGCCCCTGTCATGCGCGATACCCGCGATCTTCGCATCCTGCTCCGTCACGCCCTCTGTGGCGTCAATGACGAGCACAACGATGTCCGCCCTCTCCACCGCCGCTACGGTACGAATGATCATGTAACGCTCCAGCTCTTCCTTGATCTTGTTCTTCCTGCGAAGTCCCGCCGTGTCGATAAAAACGTACTCCCTGCCGTTGTGCGTCACCTCCGTATCGATGGCGTCCCGCGTGGTACCCGCGATATCCGACACGATCACGCGGTTCTCACCGATCAGTTTATTGACGATAGAGGATTTGCCCACGTTGGGTTTGCCGACGACAGCCACCTTGACGCGGTCGTCCTCCTCCTCTCCGGCCGCCTCCCTGTCAAAGTAGGAGGCGACTTCGTCCAATAATTCGCCAAATCCCAGCTTGTTGACGGAGCAGATCGGATAAGGCTCCCCGATGCCCAGATTGTAGAACTCGTAGACGTCCGCCATATATTTGTCGAAATTGTCCACCTTGTTGACGGCGAGCACGATCGGTTTGCGGGAACGCCGCAGCATATCCGCCACCTTGGAGTCCGCGTCCACCAGCCCCTGTCTCACATCCACCATAAAGATGATCACGTCCGCCGTGTCTATGGCGATCTGAGCCTGCTCGCGCATCTGCGAGAGAATGACGTCGCTGCTGTCCGGCTCGATACCGCCCGTGTCGATCAGCGTAAAATTCATATCAAGCCAAGAGACGTCGGCATAGATGCGGTCTCTCGTGATCCCCGGAGTGTCCTTGACGATCGATATATTTCCCCCCGCCAGAGCGTTGAACAGCGTGGATTTGCCTACATTCGGCCTCCCCACCACCGCCACGATCGGTTTGGCTCTCTTCTTACTCATATATCACACCTCTAACACCGTATGTACAAAATCATGTCCGCTTGATTTTACAATATCTATCTTTACTTGTAAAGCCTTTTCCATCTGTGCGACGGTGACGTCGTCCAGGAAGTAATCTTCTCCGCTGCGCAGTACATTCTGCGGCAAAAGCAGTCTGTCCCCCAGACGCTTATCGGAAAGCTGGCGTATGACGTCCTGCCCCGTCAGCAGTCCCGACACCGTGATCTGCTCCCCGAAGAAGTCGTTGCTGACGGCGTAGACATGGATCGTGAGGCGCGGAAAACGCGCCGTCATGCGCTCCGCCATAACTGACAGATAGGGATAGGCCATTTTGCCGGTCGCAACCGACAGCTCCCCGCCGCAGTTTTCGTATTTCTCCGGCTCCTCCTCAAGCTGCGCCATGGCCTCGTCGAACTCCTCCATCTGCAGGCGCAGCATACCCACGCCGTTCTCAAGCTGCAGATAGCCGTCATAGCGCTCCGCCTCTGGCAGTTCTTCCCCCGCCAGCGCATACCACTCGTCCGAGGCGTGTACAAAGTGCAGTCCGTACTCCGGATAGAGTTTGTCCTGCCATCTGTGGATGCAGCGAAGGACTTCCCGCGCGTCCTCCCTGTCAAACGGCTCCAGCGGGTACAGCCCCTCCCGAAACCTGGAAAGCCCCACGGGGACCACCGACACGCTCATAAGATGGGGCAGATAGGCTGTCAAGTCCGCTATACTGCGCTCCAGCTCCGCCCCGTCGTTGATCCCCTTGCACAGAACGATCTGCCCGTTCATGGTGATCCCCGCCTCGTAGAGCTTGCCGACCTGACCGAGCGCCTGTCCGGCGAAACGGTTACCTAACATCTTGCAGCGCAGCTCGGGGTTGGTGGTCTGAAAAGAGATGTTGATGGGCGACAGCCTGTACTTTATCACGCGCTCTATGTCCTCGTCGGACATGTTCGTCAGCGTCACGTAATTGCCCTGCAGGAAGGACAGTCGGGAGTCGTCGTCCTTAAAGTAGAGCGTCTTTCTCATGCCCTTCGGCATCTGGTCGATAAAGCAGAAAATACACTTGTTGCGGCAGGAGCGGTACTCGTCCATCAGCCCGTTCTCGAAGACGATCCCCAAGTCCTCGTCGTACTCCTTGTCGATCTCTAAGAGCCACTCCTCTCCGCTCTTTTTGCGGATCAGTACCTCCACATACTCGTCCTGCGTCAGGTATTGGTAATCAAAAATATCCGTGATCTTCTCGCCGTTTATGGCAAGCAGGACGTCCCCTGCCTCGATCCCCATCTCCTGCGCCACGGAATCCGGCTCCACCCTCCGCACAACATGCTGTTTTTCTTTTCGATTCTGCATGATCCCTGTCTCCCGCACACGGTCTGACCGCTATCTACATTCTACTAGAAATTTCTTGACGTGTCACTAGCGTAATGTTATAAAATAAATGTCATTACAGTTCACCCGTCGATCCACGGAGACAGACCCATGCTTGCATGAAGGCCCGGCGAACGGCAGATTGACGAGGAGAGCGCCCGCTTATGAGCAAAAACAGCCGCAGCGCGGCGAAGAGCCCCGGAGGGGCGGTTTTGCGAATGGCGCGGGGGTGAACGTACTATGTCCACAGTTCACAGGAGGGAACCATGCCTAACACAGAACAGCTCAAAACCGCCATGCCGGTCGCGCCGGTCAAGCTCCTCACGACGAAGTCCGCCCTGCCCCTTGCGGCCAAGGTAAACAGCTATCTGGTGGATTTTCGCAAGAGCCTTGACAACAGCTTTAAGAACGACCCGGCCTTTCACGGCTATATGGAAGACAATTATCTGGTAGAAGTGGAATGTCCCCGTTTCGGGACCGGCGAGGCGAAAGGGATCCTCCCCTCCTCCGTCCGCGGCAAGGACATCTATATCCTTGTGGACGTGTGCAACCACAGCATCACTTACAGGATGAACGGTTTCGAGAACCACATGTCCCCCGACGACCACTATCAGGATCTGAAAAGGATCCTCTCAGCCATCAACGGCAAGGCGCACCGCGTCACCGTGATCATGCCCTTTCTCTACGAGGGCAGACAGCACAAGAGAAACGGCAGAGAGTCTCTGGACTGCGCCTACGCGATCAAGGAGCTGATGGACATGGGCGTGTCCAATTTCATCACCTTCGACGCCCACGATCCCCGCGTGCAGAACTCCGTTCCCATCAAGGGGTTCGACAACTTCACGCCGCCCTATCAGTTCATCCGCTCGCTCCTGCGCACGGAGAACGATCTGATCATCGACAAGGAACACACGCTGGTCATCAGCCCCGACGAGGGAGCGTTGGACAGGGCGGTCTACTTCGCGGACGTGCTCGGCGTGGACGTGGGCATGTTCTATAAGCGCCGCGATTACTCCGTGATCGTGAACGGCAAGAACCCGATCGTGGCGCATGAATTTCTGGGGGACAACGTGGACGGCAAGGACGCCATCATCATCGACGATATGATCTCCTCCGGCGGCAGCATGATCGACACCGCCATGCACTTGAAGAGAATGAATGCGAAACGCGTCTTTGTCTGCTGCACTTTCGGCCTTTTTACGGATGGTCTGAAGGCCTTCGACGAGGCTTACGAGAAATGCTATTTTGACAGGATCATCTCGACGAACCTCTGCTATCAGCCTCCGGAGCTCAAGGAAAAGCCCTACTATGTGGAGGCTGATATGAGTAAGTTCATCGCGTCCATCATCGACTTCATGAATCACGACGCGTCCATGGCGAACATCTATACGCCGACAGACAAGATCCATCAGATTTTGAACAAGTACAACAACCGTGAGGTGAGCGCCTTCGATCTGTGATCTACGGCTCCGCCAGCGGGAAGGTCAGGATCACTTTGAACAGATCCCCGTCAAGTTTTATCTCAAAGGTGCCCTTCTGCGCCTCCGTCAGATTCTTGGCGATGGACAATCCCAGACCGCTCCCCTCCGTGGTTCTCGACTCGTCTCCCCGGATAAACCGCTCCGTCAGTTCATCGGGGTCGCAGTTCAGCGCCGTCTCCGAGATATTCTTCACGGACAGCGCGATATATCCGGCCTTGTCGGGCACTCTGTCTATCGCCAGATAGACTCTCGTCCCCTCCATCGCATACTTGAAGATATTGTTGAAGAGATTCTCGATCACGCGCCATATTCTCCGACTGTCCGCCTCGATCACAGCGCCCTTCACATTGATGTTCATGACGACGGTGAGTCTCCTTCTCTCAAACTTCTCCGAAAACTCTCCCAAGGTCTGGTTCATCAGCTCCGTCAGATCGATCTTCTCAAATTGAAGGCTGATGTTGCCGGAGGAGATCTTGCTCGCCTCCACCAGATCGTCGGTGAGCTGTTTCAGCCGCTGTGATTTCTCGTCCAGCACGTTGATGTAGCTTCGGATCTTTTCATTGTCCACCTGCTCTCTCTTGATGAGATCCACATAGTTGATGATCGAAGTGAGCGGCGTCTTGATGTCGTGGGACACGTTGGTGATCAGATCCGCTTTCATGCGCTCGTCCTTCATGCTGATCTCCACCGCCTCCTGGATGCCCTTGCCGATGCTGTTGACGGAGTTGGCCAGCGTCAGGTTATCTCCGTGCAGACCGGAGGTATCTACCTGATGCTCCAGCTGTCCGCCCGCGATTGTCTCGATCCCCTCCACGATCTTCTGCTGCTCCTTCGCATTGCGGAAAAGTACGATCCCCACGAAGAGATCCACCGCCAGCAGCGCAAACAGCGTAACCAGGCACAGAAAGCCGTTGTTGTCATGCGCAAAGGCAAACATCAGCAGGGCTATGTTAAACAGCACGAACGCCGCATACGGCAGCCAGGTGCGCAGCACGATGTCGCTGTTGTCGTACACCTTCCATCCAAACCGCGCCGCATACCCGAACAGTCTGTTGAGATAGCTGTTTTTCCAGAGCGTCCGCGCCTTGATCCTCCTGACCAGACTGTAATAGAAGAACATGGCGATGCAGTCGGCTGCGAACACATAGACCGCCAGCAGGCCGATAAACAGCCGCGGCCATTCCAACAGCGCGTTCGACAAAGACAAGAGACTGGTGGGGTCTACGCCCATAAATTCTGTCAGCATGACCAGCACGCCGATCCCCACCGCCACAGCGCCGCAGGCCAGAACCAGCGCGCCCTCCGTGGGAACCGCCTTGTCAAAGGGCTGCAGTCTGATGCATTTATGTCCTTCCCCGTCTCTGTCCCGGCCCGTGACGCAGGTCAGGTAAAACCAGATGAGCAGATACAGGATCCCTGCCACGAGCGCCAAGGCGAGGCTCTGCCACAGATGCGGCGAATAGTTGCTGAAAACGTCATATCCCTGTCTGAAACCGTCCGAGACCGGATAGGCCGTGTCCACGCCGACCCAGATCTTCGTCGTCTCCGGATAAGCGTAGTCATATTCCTGAACGGTCTGTCTTACTATCTCTTCGTCAATTCTCGTGTTGGTTTCATAGATCATATCCGACGGATCGTAATAGATATACCGGGCATTCTTCGCAGCCTCCGTGCGCAGGACGCCTGTCTCCGCCAGCTCTGCCGCATACGCAAAGGCCGGATTATCGGCGTCCGCCGCCGTCAGATTCGTAAAGATCTGCCGCTGCGCGCCCGTCTCCTGCACGATCATATAGCGCATATTTGTTTTGTTCGCCGCATAGAAATCGTTGAAGTTCAGATATTCCCTGTAGTTGTATGCCAGACCGTTGGCCGCTGTCTTCACCTGGTTGCACAGTTCATAGTACAGATCCCAATTTGATACGTAATCCTCCAGATTTTTGCCCTCTGTTGTCTGATAGCGGTTGACGAGAATGTTATTCCTCTCCAATTCCCCGTCGTACCCGAGCGCCTCATACGCAACCCCCGCCAAGGGTTCGTCCGCAACAGCGATCGCATCCGTCGCAACAGCAGTCGCATCCGTCGTCTCCTCTGTCCCTTCGCCTCCCGGAGCCTCTTTGCCGTCGCCCATATAGACCCACAGCTGATTGCCCGACACATCCGCCTGAAACCCATCGCTGTCATCCTGCGCCGTTCCATATATATACTCTGCCATTTCGGAGTCCGTGATGTTGTCTGAGCCGGCAAAGGTCAATCTGGTCCTCGGCGCCAGAAACGCGGCCGCCTGCTCCGCCGTCATCGTCTCGCTCTTGGTCTCGAATCCGTAGCTCTGCCACTTTAACAGATCCTCCAGATAGTATTCTGCGGTCACGTACTGTGCCGGCAGCTCCGTCTGACGGTAGTTGTAGGCTGTCACATCGATCGCCTTAGATCCGTCAAACCGCCCGTCCGTCTCCAGCTGCCCGCTCACCACGCCATGGCGCACCACGTCCGCCAACACATATCCAAACAGATTCCTGAACATATTGGAATCCTCATAGCGGTCTTCGCGGTCGTGCTCATACATGTACAGTCCGGTCGTGAAGGTCGATTGGAACATATCAATGCGAATGCGGGAATAGCCCGCCACGACACAGACTGCGATGACCAAAACCGCAAGCGCGACGTGCTGCATCAGACCGAGGAATTTCTGTAAGGCTCTTCCATTTCTTTTCCCCGCCCGCTTTTTTCCCTTTTTCCTTGCCGTCTGCTCCTCGTCTGCCGTCCGCCCTTCGGCCTCCGCCCGGTCGGCGCTCTCTGCGCCCTGCGTCCTCTCTGCCGTCTCTGCCGCCTCATGCCGCCGCGTTTCCTCTGCCTGCAGATTCTCCGCTGCGGCCGTCTCTCTGTTCTCTCTGTGGTCTTTTCCCATCTTTACTCCCATCCAAGCATCCCCGTGCTCTTCCTCATGCCGCCTACTGTTTCTCGATCTTGTATCCCACGCCCCACACCACTTTCAGGTATCTGGGTTCCTTCGGATTGATCTCGATCTTTTCCCGGATATGTCTGATATGTACCGCCACGGTATTGTCCGCGCCGATGGCCTCCTCGTTCCAGATACTCTCGTAGATCTGATTGATGGAGAACACCCTGCCGCAGTTCTTGACGAGGAGAAGTAAAATGTTGTATTCGATGGGCGTCAGTCTGACGGTCTCCCCATCCACAGTGACTTCCTTCGTCTCGTCGTCAATGCACAAGCCGCCCACCTGAAAGAGCGCGTTATTGTCGACGTTCAGATTCCCGAGCGTGGTGTACCTTCTCAGATTCGACTTCACCCTCGCCACCAGCTCCAGCGGATTAAAAGGTTTCGTCACATAGTCGTCCGCCCCGATATTAAGACCGAGTATCTTGTCATTGTCCTCCGACTTTGCCGACAGGATAATGATCGGAATGCTGGAGTACTCTCTGATCTTTAACGTCGCATGTATGCCGTCCAGTTTCGGCATCATGACGTCGATGATCAGCAGATGGATCTGCTGTTCCTTCAAAACCTTGATCGCCTGCTCCCCGTCATAGGCCTTAAAGATGGTGTACCCCTCCTGCAGCAGATAGATCTCGATCGCGTCCACGATCTCCCTGTCGTCGTCGCATATCAGTATATTCGCCATGTCCTCACCTCTCTCGTCACTCTGCCGCCCGCAGCGCGTTTGTCTTCTTCTGTGCTGATTCTATTAAAACATGAAATCCGAAAGGAAAAGCCGGGAAAATTTTTAATGTTTTCTTAAGATAGCAGTCCCAGGAATGCGCCCAGATTCCCCCGTTTCCCATGACTGGCCCTGTGGGAGAACAGATAGGAACTGTTGTGACATGTGCACAGATCCGTCACCTGAATCTGCTCTGCGGGGATCCCTGCCTCCGCAAGCACGATCTCGTTGGCGCGCCACAGATCGAGCTGATACTTGCCCTTTCCCTTGCCGGACAGTATCTCATCCGCCTGTCCGTCCCCGCGAAATTCCGCCGCGAAGGCCTCCGCCACGTCCTCGCCCACCTCGTAGCATTCCTGACAGATGGAGGGGCCTATCGCCGCCACAATGTCCGCGGGATCAGTACCGTACACCTCCCGCATCTTCTCTGTCACACATCTTCCCATGCGGGCCACCGTGCCCCGCCAGCCGGAATGGGCCAGCGCCACCGCCCGCCTCCTCGTATCCACGAAGTAGAGGGGCACGCAGTCGGCGTAGAAGGTCGCCAGGACGAGCCCCGGCTCGTCTGTCAGAAGGCCGTCGACGTCCGTGTAATCCCGCGGCCTGACGATCCCTTTGCCGCCGTCCGCCCTCGACGCCACCCTGAGATTCACGGTGTGGGTCTGGTCGGAACAGACTATGTCCTCCACCCGGCAGCCCAGCACGGCCGCGATCCGTCTGAAATTCTCATCCACGGCCTCCTTCCTGTCGCCGCGGGTATAGCTTAAGTTCATGGAGCTGTAGATCCCCTCGCTCACGCCGCCTGCCCTTGTGGAGAAAAGATGCCGCACGATCCCTGTCTGTTCGAGCAGCGGAAACGTGAGATACTCCACCTCGCCCGCTCTGTTGACCTGCACTTTCATTCTGTTTTCATGCCTGTATAATTCCATAAGCCGTTTTCCCTTTCACACGCATCCTCCGCCCAACCCGCCGACGCCTTCTCCCGCGCTTCGACTTTGCCGCGGCGGGACGCTCAGCGGGGGATATAATAGAAAGCGTCCCTGATCCACCGGATCCTCTGCCCGTCGACCGCCACCACGTCGAAACGTATCGGCACATCCTCCGCGCAGTGATGCATCATGCGGTAATAGTCCGCCACGCGGCAGATCCTTCTCTGTTTCGCAGACCCGACCGCCTCCGCCGCGCTCCCGGAACGCCCGCCGCTCCTGTACTTGACTTCAAAGAACACGAGAAAAGCGCCGTCGTACCCGACAATGTCGATCTCTCCCTGTCTGCACCGATAATTCCGCTCTGTGATCCTGACGCCCTCAGACAACAAATAGGCACAGACCTCTTCCTCCTTCTGTGCCCCTATCCTGCGTGTATTCATCTCTTATCCCCGGCCCTCTCATTGATTCGCCTTGGCCATCTTCGCCTTGATCTTGTCCATGGAATCCACGAAGACGAGAATCTCCGCCACGACCTCGTACAGTTCCGGCGGGATCATATCTCCGATCTCCAGGCGGGACAGCGTATCCGCCAGCTTGTCGTCGCGGTGGATCGGCACGTCCGCCTCCTTCGCCTTCTCGATGATCCGCTCCGCCAGCGCGCCCCGCCCGGAGGCGATGACGCGGGGCGCCTCATCCGACGGATCGTACTCCAGCGCAATCGCCTGTTTCGGTTTTGTATGCTCTTCTTTCGCCACGTCAGTCACCCCTCATATTTTTATGCCCGCATGTCAAAAGACGTTCTGCTGAGCACAGAGATATTTTTCTCCTGATTCAAGATCGTCTGCATGATGCCGCTCTCCTGCGCATCTTCCTCTTTCACGGAGAACTGAGCCTTCAGGCTGTAGCCTCTCTTTGCAAGACGCTCGTCGAGCAGATGGATATGCTCTTCGATCAGATCCAGCGCGCTCTCGTCCTGCAGGGTAAAGCTGGTGTTTACCCTCTCCTGCTGCATTGTCACATAGACGTCGAGCGCGCCCAGATGCTCCATATCCAAATGCAGCAGAGCGCTCACACTGCCGTCCTTTGCCGCCAGATTTTTCTTGTTCGTGTATACATACAGATCGCCGTGCGCATTGTTTCCCGCCAGTTTGAGAGGAAGCTGGATATAGGTGAATACATGGTTGAGCTGGTTCATAAAATCCACGTTGCTCTGCATGTTCTGCACGCTGCGCGCCACGGGCAGATCGCCCTTGCCGACGTCCTGCATCGCCTCGTGCAGACGCATCGTCTGCTCCCGCACTCTCTCATAGAGCTGTTCCACCTTGTGGGGGTCGGCCACGTCCTTCGGCTCGATCAGCCACTGTTTTCCCATCTCTTCCTTCAGGAGCGATTCAAACTCCCTGCTGCCAAGCAGTCTGGCCATAATTGGGGCGCGGGGATCGTCGGTGTCTGCCCTCGGCATAAACTCCCGCACCAGCGAGAGCGCCTCCTTTGGCGGCAGCTCTCCGTTTTTGATCTGCTCCGCCGTATGCTCGTCAACACCCAGCTCCCTCATCAGATCGCCCAGCGCACTCCACTGCCTGTGGGTGAGCACCGTCTCTCTGCCGGCCGCCGTCCCTTCTTCCTGTGGGGCGTTCCCCTCCTCCGGCCTCGCCATGTCGATCACCGTCTGCGCCGCGTCGCCCTTCATCCGGACAGCCCCATTCTCTGTCTCCGCCTCCTGCGCCGTCTGAGAGAGCGCCGCGCCCTTTCCGGCGTCCTCCGCGATCACAGTGGGGGCGGCGCCGTCAGCGGTCTGCGCCCCGCCTTTCACCGACACTGTCCCTTCCGCATTCCCTTCCGCATTGTCCAAAAAAATATCCAGCACCTTCCCATAAAAGGCAAATGCCCGGTCGATCTTTCCCTCGCCCATCAATTCCTGAAAGACCTGCGGCAGCTCGCTCATGATCGTCTCCGCGCTCCCCAGCAGCTGATGGTTTGCGTTCATGTACTGTTCAAACTGCTCGATGCCGGCCTCAGTGACCGGGATCCCCAGTCTCGTCATCTGCACGAGCGTCGCGGGATCCTGCGTGGGAAATTCCATCATAAGCCTGCTGATGTTGGCCAGGGATTCCCTGTCGATCGGCATTCCCTCCTCCATCATGACAGCCACCATCTCTATGTTGTTGGCCGTCTCGGGCAGACCCGCCGCATTCAATGCCCGCATGACCGTGGCCTCGCCTGCCATGTTGGCGTACAGGGGCGACAGGGAGAGGACGGAGCCGTTGTTCGCCTTCACCTCAAAACTCATATTCTGCCCCAGCGCCAGACTGATACTCTGATCGATCCGCGCATTGATCAGCATATTCTGTCTGAGAGCGATCTGTACGGAATTGCCGTCGCGGCTGACAACGGAGCCCTGTATCGTCTGCCCCGGCACAAGATTGCGGATCCCGTTCCGGATCCGATAGGCCAGTTCCCCTCTTGACATGGATTCCGGCGCTTTGGCCGTTTCCGCAGATCTGATATTTTGGTTATCCTTTTTTAAAATATTCCCCAGATTCAATTTTTTCCCTCTTACTCACATCTATGGTCAGCAAAAATGTGTGATGAACGATCTCCTGTGGATCGGACAGGGCCCATACTTTTTCAGCGCGTCGATGTGCGCCTGCGCGCCGTAGCCTTTGTTCGACGCGAACCCGTATTCCGGATAGATCTCGTCATACCGCACCATGAGACGGTCCCTGGTGACCTTCGCCACGATGCTCGCCGCGCCGATGGAGATGCTCTTGGCGTCCCCCTTGACGATCGGCACCTGTCTGATCGTCACCTGCGGTATGGTGACCGCGTCGTTCAGGAGAAGATCGGGCTCCACCGCAAGCTGCGAGATCGCCTCCCGCATGGCCTCGTAGGTCGCCTGCAAGATATTGATCTCGTCGATCCGTTCCGGCGCGCTGTATCCGAGCCCGACAGCGACGGCGCGCTCCATAATCACGTCGTAGAGCTCTTCTCTCTTTTTTTCGGACAGTTTCTTGGAATCGTTGATATATAAAATATCACAATCTTTCGGCAGTATGACCGCTCCCGCCACCACAGGCCCCGCTAACGGGCCTCTCCCCACTTCGTCGATGCCGCATATGTGCGCGCAGGCGGCGTACTCCCGCTCATACTTCCAGAGGGTTTCAGTGCGCGCCACCTCCTTCTCATAGGCGAGAATCCGTTTTTTCGCCTGCTCCACGGCGGCTCTCACCCCCGCGCGCCCGTCCTGCTCATACTCTGAAAAAAGCGCAGGCAGCTCTTTGATCCCGGCTGCCTGTAGCTTTGCTTTGATGACTCCGATCGCCTCTGCCATAATACTCTTTCCTCATCTGTGTCTGATCAATCCGAACTTGTCGAGCGGCCAGATGCGCAGCCACGCCCGGCCGATGATCTCCTCCCGCCTGATGTTCCCCACCGACGGGTCCCTGCTGTCTGTGCTGTTGTTTCTGTTGTCCCCCATCACGAAATATTCGTCGTCGCCAAGCTTGATCTCCTCGTAAGCCCGCCCCGGGCTCTCAATGACCTCCTTGCCGTAGTTCTCCGAAAGCACTTCGCCATTGATCAGGATATTCCCTTCCTCGTCGATGCGGACCGTCTCGCCCGGAAGCCCGATAATGCGCTTGATATAGTAAGTATTGTCCTCATACCGAAAGGGAAATACGATGATGTCGAACCGTTCCGGATCATGGAACCGATAGCTGATCTTATCGACGATCAGATTGTCCTCGCTGCTCAGTTTCGGCTCCATGGAACTGCCGAGCACCTGCGTCCGCTGTCCCACAAAGTGAATGACAAGATAGACTGCGCACAGGACAAACAATATATAGATACTGGTGCTCAGCACCTCTTTCAACACCTTTTTCATGGCTCTGTTTCCTCGATTTCATCATAGTCTGCACTTCCACCGACGTCCGGTGGCAGCTCCAGCGTGATCCTGCCCATCCTGCCGCTCCTGAAATCGTCCATCAGGACCGAGGCAGCCTTCTCATAGTCAGGCTCCTGCCCCTTCTTATAGCACCCCCGTACCCCGCAGATATGCGTGAGCACCGCAAGGGGCGTCATCCCATCGTCAGGATCGTCGATCTGATACCGACACGCAAGCTGCTCTCTGTAATGCTCCAAAAGATAGACGATCAGATCCGAGGCAAGCTGCGTCATCTCCAGGATCTCGTCGTTTATGGAGCCGATCAGCGCAAGGTTTTTCCCCACTTCTTCGCTCTCGAATTTCGGCCACAGGATGCCCGGCGTATCCAAAAGTTCAAGCTCCCTGTCCATGCGGATCCACTGCTTGCCCTTCGTGACGCCCGGCTTATTTCCGGTCTTAGTGCATGCCTTGCCCGCAAAGGAATTGATAAAAGTGGACTTTCCCACGTTCGGGATCCCCACCACGATCGCCCGGATCGGCCTGTTTTTGATCCCGCGCTTTCTGTCGCGCTCGATCTTCTCCCTGCACGCCTCCCTGACAACGCCGTGGATCGCCTTCAATCCCTGCCCGCTCTTGGCATTCGTTTCCAGCACATGATACCCCTTTCCCCGAAAGTGTTCCATCCAGATGCGGTTCGCCTCCGCGTCCGCCAGATCTGCTTTGTTGAGCAGGATCAGTCTGGCTTTATTTTTGCCCAGCTCATCTATATCAGGATTGCGGCTGCTGAACGGGACCCGCGCATCGACCAGCTCGATCACAAGATCGATCAGCCCCATGTTCTCCTGCATCATTCGTTTCGCCTTGGTCATGTGACCCGGATACCACTGATAATGACTCATATGTACCAAACCCCTTCACGTCTACTCGATCAGTCCGATATTCTCCCAGTCCTCAGACAATCGAAACCACGCCTTCCCTACAATGTTATCACGCCTGACCGCGCCGATATTGCCCGATCTGCTGTCCTCGCTGCTGTTGCGGTTATCTCCCAGCACAAAGTACTCGTCGGCCGCGAGAGGCAACTCGTTCTCCGCGATCCCCGCATCCGCCATCCTGTCGAAAGAGTCTCCCTCATTCAGCAGAACGCCGTCCACATACACGCTGCCGTCCACGATCTGTATCGTCTCCCCCGGCAGTCCCACTACCCTTTTTACATAATAATGCGAATTCCGGTTGCCGTTTGGCAGGAATACGATCACATCCCCGCGCTTAGGCACAGACAGCCTGTACGTGACTCTGTTCACTAAGACCTCCTGCCCGTTACTCAGGCCCGGCTCCATAGAATCGCCCACGACGCTGGTTTTCATTCCCACCGAAAACACAATCACAAACGCCAGAAAGATGACGATAACAGAGCCGATCAGCATCTCGAAAACGTCTTTGATCAGCGCAGGATTCAATTTATTTTTCTTCTGATAGAAAGTCAATCCTTTTCTTCTTGGCACGGAATATTTCCTCCGAATTTACATTATACCAATAAACGGGCGCAAAAGCAATTACACACAAAAACAGATACCCCAAATCCCTTCAGGGTATCTGTCTTACGCGCTCTCAATGCCGCTGCCGTGTCACTTATTTTCCTTCCGCGTCCACCGGCATTATCTTACGACCTCTTTGACCTTAGCCTTCTTGCCGACACGCTGTCTTAAGTAATTCAGTTTCGCGCGTCTCACCTTACCTCTTCTCACCACTTCCACCTTTTCCACGTTGGGGGAATGCATAGGCCATGTCTTCTCGACGCCGACGCCGTTAGATACTTTTCTCACAGTGAAAGTAGCCCTGTTGCTGCCGCCCTGGATCTTCAATACGGTGCCCTCAAACACCTGGATCCTCTCGCGGTTACCCTCCTTGATCTTGCCGTACACCTTAACGGTATCGCCGACACGGAAGTCGCTGACGTTCTCTTTCAACTGCTCTGCTTCGATTTCTCTGATAATATCGTTCATAATCTGCCTCCTATTGATTCGGATGTTCTTAATACCTTCTGTAACAGAGGACCATCTTTTTTCGCAACATTAATAATTTAGCATAGATCCGAGCAAATTGCAAGCATCTGTTCCTTTATTTATCTTCGGCCGCATCCGGATGCGTCTCGACATACGCCGCATACAGATCCGGGCGCAGCCTCTTCGTGCGCTCCAGGGACTGATCGCGCCTCCACCGGTCCACCTTCGCGTGGTCGCCGGAGAGAAGGATCTCAGGCACCTTCCTGCCGCGCCACACTTCCGGGCGGGAATACTGCGGATACTCCAGCAGTCCGTCGTGAAATGTCTCCGTCACCGCGGAGTCGGCGTTGTGCAGCACCCCGGGGACCAGTCTGGCGATGGCGTCTACCATCACCATGGCGGGCAGTTCGCCGCCTGTCAGCACATAGTCGCCGATGGAGACATAGTCTGTGACGACCTCCTCCAAGACCCGCTCGTCAATCCCCTCGTAATGACCGCACAGGAAGATCAGATTTTCCTCCTTCGCGAACTCCCTCGCCATCTCCTGCCGAAAAATTTCTCCCTGCGGCGTCACATAGACGACCCTCGCCTTTTTCTCTCCGTCCGCAGCGGCGATCTTCTCCTGCACCGCCATGCACGCGTCGTAGACAGGCTGCGCCTGCATGAGCATACCCGCGCCTCCACCGTAGGTGTAATCGTCCACCTTGCCGTGCCTGTCCAACGTGTGATCCCTGATATTCACCGCCTCTATGGAGATATGTCCCCTCTCCGCAGCCCTTCCCAGAATGCTCGTGCCAAGCCCCTGCATGACCATCTCGGGAAAAAGTGTCAAAATATAAAAATGCATCCTGCCGTCTGCTCCCTAACACGCTATCCGCCCGCCATAGCCTCCCGCTACAGCAGCCCGTCCATGATGTGGACGGTCACTCTGCCTTCCTCAACATCGATCGCTTTCACGCACTCCCGTATCGCTGGCAGCAGGACTTCCGTCCCGTCCTCTCTCGCCACCACGTAGACATCGTTCGCCCCCGTGACAAGCACATCCCTGATCCTGCCGAAATGCGCGCCGTCCTCCGTCGCCACTTCCATGTCGATCAGATCCGCGATAAAATATTCGTCTTTCTGTAACTTTACCGCCTGCTCTCTCCTGATACAGAGTTTCGCGCCCTTGTACTTCTCGACGTCGTTGATGGAGTCGTATCCCTTGAATTTGAGAATGGCATACTGCTTGAAAAACTTGACTCCCTCGATCTCAAGCGTCAGGCGTTCCCTGCCGTTGTCCAAGATGACTTCCTTCAGTTTTTTGAAACGGCCCGCGTCGTCCGTCGTGGGAAACACCTTGACTTCCCCTCTGATTCCGTGCGTCTGCGTGATGACGCCCACCTGCATTTCAGATACCATACTCTCCTCCGCGCATTGTTCCGGCTCTACGGCAGATATAAAACAGCCTCACGGGATATTCCATGAGGCCGCCAGACTAGACGATTTCCACATCCACTCTCTTGTTGTCTTTCGACGACGCCGCTTTTACCACGGAGCGGATTGCCTTGGCAATACGTCCCTGCTTGCCGATCACCTTCCCCATATCCGAGGCCGCGACATGAAGCTCCACAACAATATGCCTGCCTTCCTCTTTCTCGGTCACAACCACTTCATCGGGATTTTCGACAAGAGCTTTTGCGATCACTTCAACCAATTCTTTCATAGTCCACCTCCAAAAGCCTTGCTGCCTGCGTACTTATCCGTACCGGCAAGTCACTATTTTGTTATGCCTACGCTCTTGAAAATTTTGCTGACGATCTCTGTCGGCTGCGCGCCGTTGTTGAGCCACTTCTTAGCGGCCTCCTCGTCAACCTTGTAGGTGCTGGGATCCGTGTTCGGATCGTATGTGCCGATCTCCTCGATGAATCTGCCGTCTCTCGGCGCTCTGGAATCCGCTACTACAATTCTGTAGAAAGGAGATTTCTTCTGTCCCATTCTTCTCAATCTGATCTTAACTGCCATTTTTCTTTGCCTCCATGTAAAATAATTAAAAGATTTATGATGAAACCCTAAAACGGGAACTTCATACCGCCTAAACCGCCCATGCCGCCGAACAGACCGCGCCCTTTTTTGCCGCCCATCATGCCCGGGATCTGTTTCATCATCTTCTGGGACTGTTCAAACTGCTTGATAAAGCGGTTGACAACAGAGATGTCCACACCGGACCCCCGCGCGATGCGCGCCTTGCGGCTTGGATTCAGGAGTTTGGGATTCTGCCGCTCTGCGGGCGTCATGCTCAGCACGATGGCCTCCATCCGCGCGAGCTGTCTCTCATCCACCATGGAGTCGATGTCGCCCATCTGCTTTCCCATGCCCGGCAGCATCCCCATCAGGCTCGACAGACCGCCCATGTTGCGCATCTGTTTCATGCTCTCCAGATAGTCCTCAAAGTCGAACTTGCCCTTCTTCATGCGGGCAGCCATCTGCTTTTCTTTCTCTTCGTCGATGTCTATATTCTGCTGCGCCTTCTCGATCAGCGTCAGCACGTCGCCCATGCCGAGGATGCGGCTCGCCATGCGCTCCGGATAGAACTGTTCCAGATCGGACAGTTTCTCGCCCATACCGATGTAGAGGATCGGCCTGCCCGTCACGGCCTTCACCGAGAGCGCCGCGCCGCCTCTGGAATCGCCGTCCATCTTGGAGAGGACTACCCCGTCTATCCCGATCTTGTCGTCGAAATCCTTGGCCACATTGACGGCGTCCTGTCCCGTCATGGCGTCCACCACGAGGAGCGTCTGGTGCACCGTCACATTATCCTTGATCTCTTTTAACTCCTCCATCATCTCCTCGTCGATGTGGAGGCGTCCCGCCGTATCCAGGATCACAACGTTGTGCCCGTTTTTCTCCGCGTGCTCCATGGCCGCCTTCGCTATATCCACAGGCCTGTGATTCTCTCCCATGGAGAACACATCCACCTGCTGTTTCTCCCCGTTGATCTGCAGCTGCCTGATCGCCGCCGGCCTGTAGACGTCGCAGGCCACAAGCAGGGGTTTCTTCCCCTTCAGTTTCAGCTTGCCCGCGATCTTCGCCGTGGTGGTCGTCTTGCCGGCGCCCTGCAGACCGCACATCATGATGACCGTGACCGACTTGCCCGGCTGCAGCGTGATCTCCGTCGTCTCGGAACCCATCAGGGCGATCATCTCCTCGTTGACGATCTTGATCACCATCTGTCCGGGATTCAGCCCGTTCAGAACGTCCGCGCCGATGGCGCGCTCTTCCACGGACTTGACGAACTGCTTGACGACCTTAAAGTTGACGTCTGCCTCCAGGAGCGCCATCTTCACTTCCTTCAAAGCGGTCCTGACGTCCTCCTCCGTGAGACGGCCCTTGCTCCGCAGATTCTTAAACACATTCTGCAATTTATCTGTAAGACTCTCAAATGCCATATGCATTCTGCCCTTTCAAAGCGATTAAGTCTCTACAACTCCTGCAGAATCTCCGCAGACAGTTGTCTCATCTGTCTACTGTATGCCGCCTGATCCGCCAATTCACCTTTTTCATACTGCTCTGACAGCCGATTGATGCGGGACACCTTGTCCTTGATATGGGTGAACTTTGCCACAAGCCTGAGCTTTTCTTCGTATTCCTGCAGCGCCTTGTCACAGCGTTTCACGATGTCGTGCACCGCCTGACGGCTGATGCCCTCCTCCTGCGCGATCTCGCCCAGAGAGAGATTGTCGTACACAACGCTCTCGTAGATCTGCCGTTGATGCTTTGTCAGCAGTTCTCCATAGAAATCATATAATAAGCCCTGTTCTACGATCCACTCCATGATAAACCCCAATGGGATATTCCCCGCATCCCGACTTATGCATTCTATAATAAAATAAGATGGGTGTCAAGTATTTTTTCTTGACAGATATGAGAGACGTGCTATGCCTTCATCTTTTTTCTCTCCAATGTAACGAGAAAAATAAGCATCCCTATTATGAAAAAGGAAAGACCTTTGTACAATAGCTTTTTCTCGTCTTCTAAATCGACAATCCTGATTTGATAATCAGAAGATATCAATGCATCAATCTCAGATTGATTATCTGTCCCTAAGCATTCAGCGATCCTGTCATAATCCAATGCATACGCTAATTTTTCAAATTTGCCAAATACATGGTAACTTTCGTCGCCGTAGCTTGTTTTACTAAATTTTTTAATATATTTATCCGTAACAACCAGTGGCACGTAATAATCTGAATCCTCATTGATAGAAACGATATATGTCTGAGCCGCCATATAGCCAAACTCAGTACAATAAGGCCCATAGCCGATCGATCCGCCGGGATTCGTATAATAGCTTCCTATCAGATCTTCCTTTGATATATCATATTCGATATATCGTCCCTTGCTTATTTCGGACTTACGGTAGGATTCTTTGATATTCGTCACATTGTATCTGACTATAATACCTTGTATTGTAAAGACAGCGCCAACAATAAAAAGAAAACAGCCGAAAACACTCATTTTAGAAAGTATGTATCGCACATTTTCCCTCCATACGTTTCTGATAATTGCCCGCAAAGAATACCTGATCATCACCGTTTATCAACGTATGCGCAACAATGTCTTCGATTTGCTTTGTATTTGTATCCTTTTATTAAGCTCGGACCATTTCTTATTCATAATCAATCACCTCCCGGGACCTCGTTTGCTTTAACCGTCATCTCATAGTGTATTCTTGATCCCGCGCATTCCGGACAAACGGTCTCTTCGCTCTTCTTCACAAAATGAAAGCCCGCGCTTTCATAAGTGTGACGGGCAGCCGCCAAACGTTCATTCGTCCAAACGATAATCTTCTTCGCCCCTTGCTTTTTGATGCGCCGAACCGCCTCCCTCATCTGCGTCTTTCCATAGCCGTTCCCCTTATATTTCGTTGCGATACAATTATGCCCGACTTCCGTGAATTCGGGCAGATGGGTCGGATTCCATGAAACAAAACCGATGGGTTCGCCATCCAACACAGTCATGAAACCGCTGAAATCGGCGATATGGGGATTATCATAAAAAAAGTTGTCAAACTCTGTCCATTGATTTTTCCAATATGACTCAAATCTCGGCTCAAATGAATACCCGTCTTGGAGGAGCGCCGCAAGTGTTCCGCGGGGAAATTCCGTTATTTTCCTAAATTCTATATCCAATTTTATAATTCCCTTCCGATAACTCCCGGTCTGCTAATCTCTGATAAGAGTTGTAAAGTGTTGACGTGGATGATTTCTGATTTTTTTCAAGACACTCATTGATAATCAGCTTTTGCACTCTGCCCTTAAAGGTTTTGTCAGTGTCTTTACTGAAATGCACTTTGACGTTGTAAGTGGTATTCCCCAACTTCCTTTTGAAACTGTGGGGCTGTTGCTCATTTTGGGTTTCTGCCACAAGAAGCTGCCTATTTCTTCTTTTTCGGTTTTGGCGCCGGCAGTTCCTCATACATGGCGTTGAATAAGCCTGTCAAAAACGCTCTGTTGTCAACTTCGTCTACCAACAACATCTCTTTTGCTCCCTCATAAGGGTTTTCATACTGAGCTGTTGGCATATAGCTGATTGCTGCTTTTACCGGTTTTACAAGCAACCTGTCGTCATAGATACCGCCTACGATTTTGCCACGGTAATAGATGATAAATTCTCCCATCATAGTCCGATATGTGATTTCATCCAATTCGGATAATTGCCCTAAAATAAATTCTAAGTATTCCTTGCTTGATGCCATATTTCCAACTCCAATCCCGATTCTTAATTGTTCAACGCTGATATTTTATCACAACCGCACACACAATTCCATTAAATTTTGCTTAATCTTCCCTTATTCTCTGCAATCATCATCTGCCTTGCCTGCTCCCTCTGCTCATCGCTTATCTTTCTCGGCTTACGGTAAGTAACGTATGATTTCGGCATGGAATAGGTCTTGTCTATGCTTGTCTGATCTATCAACTTACTCCTTTCTTCCGGGGTGCTTTCCACGCCTCACACTGACAGCTTATCACTTCTGTTTGGCTCTGATCCAAAATGGCTTGTACCGGGAAAGAGTAAAACAATCCGGTCCCTATAAGAACTGCAACAGGCACATTATTTATTCATCAGCTCTGCGCCGCTGTGCCATGCCTGCCCGACTTTTTCCCCGAGCGCATAATACCCGTTCTGCATCTGGTCAAACACAAAAGCGTTTAATTTAGCGGCATCGATCTTTCCCGCATCATCCAGGACCTTTTCGTCCGCGATCACATTGACAATCCTGCCGAGAACACGCAGGCCGTAAGGCTGTCTCTGGATCTCCGCCACCTCGCATTCAAGGGTCAGGGGATATTCTGTGATAACCGGCGCGTCGACGCGCCCGCTCTTAACGGCGTGAAGTCCGGTGCGCTCAAATTTGTCCGCCATTTTGTTCGCCGTTGCAATCCCAAAAAAGTCGGATTCTTTCAGGGTATCCGTTCCCGGCACGGCAAGGGTAAACGCTTTTCGCGTTTCAAGATTGGCAACCGTTTTATGCTCCGCCTCGAGGTTGAGCGCGACCATATCTTCAGCACAGATACCGCCCCACGCCATCATCATGACGTCAACAGTGTCGTCCTCATTGTAAGTTCCTATCATATAAGTCGGCATAGGAAACAGATACGGTTTTACTCCTAAATCTTTCTTCATGGCAATCTCTCCTTTACATTTACAAAGTCTGCGGAATTGATTTTTTCCGCTTGTGATATTATAGCGGCAATGCCCGCCAATTTCCATCTATTTCTGCTGCCGGTATTTCCGCAGTCTTCTGCCCGTGACGACGCACAGAAGGCTGCCGCCTGCGCCGAGCAGAAACATCGCCAGCGCCGCCCCGGAACCCTTGCCCGTCCCAAAACACAGCTTAAAGGCCGCCAAGTCTCCGTAAGCCGCCATGAACGGCTCGCACACCCGGTCCACCATGAAACCGCCCAGAAACAGCCCGATCGGTATGGTAAAAAACTGCAGCGTATTGCGGCACGCGTAGACCCGTCCCTGCAGTTCTATGGGAATGTTCGTTCTGAGCGTCACGTCCAGATTGGCGTCCATGATCGGCACCAGGATCCAGCCGATGATCTGCCCCACACACCACAGCGCAGGCTCTCTGGCAAAAGCCAGCAGGAAATTCTCACTGCCGAGGGAAAACAGCATCGTGAGGTAAATGACGCGCACTCTGTCCTTCGGTTTCGGCAGGACGGAAACCAGCAGACTGCCAATGACCATCGCAGCCCCCGCACAGGACGTAACGATACCCAGCATGGATGTGCCGCCTCTCGGATTGGGAATCACATAACCCGGCAGCGCCGCGTCGAAAGCCGACGCCGTCAGGTTGACGCCCGCCATAAACAGGATCAATGTCATAATCAGCGGATTATCCCTTAAAAATACAAGTCCTTCCCGCGCAAGATCAAGCAGCGGTTCCTCTTGTTCACACTGCTTTTCCGGGATCCTGATAAAAAGAAACAGCGCGGCAAACGCCACCGCAAAACTGCCAAGATCGACCGCTATGACGGCGGTAAGCCCCGCCAGAGAGTACAGCGCCGTCGCGATCAGCGGATTCAATATGTCGATCAGCGACCTTGACAGAGATCTGAGTCCGCTCGTCTTCTGGTAATCCTTCTCGGGGACGATAAGCGTCATGGCAACCTCGGACGCGGGCTGCTGCACCGTATTCATCAACCCATAGATACCGTTCATAATATACAGATGCCACGCCGCCAGACGATCGGCCCGAAACAGCACGTACACGAGAACCGTACACAAGGCTGCGATCAGGTCGCAGACGAGCATCGTGCGTTTCTTGTCCCATCGGTCCGCCAATGCGCCGGCAAAGATGCTCATAAGCACGTACGGCCCGTAAAAACATATGGCGAGCGCCGCCGTACTGAGCGACGACCCTGTCCTCTCATACAGCCACAGGGTCAGCGCAAACGCCGTGATACTGCTCCCGAGTTGGGAGATACTCTGGGTGCTCCACAGGATCAGGAAATCCCGCAGCGCAGAGGTTTTGTTTTTTTCCATATTTTTCATTGTCTTTGCTCCTTTTGTCTTCTTCTCTTTGATACAATCGAGAGCAAAGCCCGAGGAATGCGCCACAGCGCCGTCGCTCCATGCATTCTCCTCACGCTCTGCATGGAGCCTTTGCAATACAGAGTATCATCGTATTCTCCCTTCCTCCGGACAGTTGTGTGGTACACAGCCTGTCATGAATAATATCAGCCATATTTTGATTTCCGCCTGCATATCATAGCATAAAGAACCTATAGGACGTCAGCATGAAAATAAAAGATAAAAGCACCCTGATCCTAGCCATTCTTATTCCGATCGCCGTGGGCACACTTTCGGCATTCTTTGCCGGAAATACGGCGATCTACTCGGAGATCACAAAGCCTCCGCTCAGCCCGCCGGGCGTTCTCTTTCCGATCGTCTGGACGGTCCTGTACATACTCATGGGCGTCTCCTCCTACATCATCTATACGTCCGGCGACCCCAACAGCGAAGAGGCGCTGAGAACTTACGCGCTCCAGCTTTTCTTCAATTTTTTCTGGAGCATTCTCTTCTTTCGGCTGAATCTGTTTTTTACATCCTTCGTGTGGCTTTTGGCTCTGATCTTCCTGATCGTCAAAATGATCCGCGAGTTCTACCGGATCAGCCCGAAAGCCGCCTATCTGCAGATCCCGTATCTGCTGTGGTGCCTGTTCGCGGCGTATCTGAATTTTATGATATTCAGATTGAACTGAACATCGCAAAACGTCAGACAAAAGAGCCTGCCGATCGGCAAGCTCTTTTCCATTTAACGCAACTCTTGTTCTACTGCGCGACAACCTCCAGATAACCCACCATCTTCTCGTGGTCAAACTCCTTGAGCACGCCGAGATTCGGATCGTAATACTGTCCGTCATACCCTACCAGATAGTGGCTGTATCTCCCCATCTTCTCCATGATGATGCAGCACTTTGGCAACTCCACGGTCTTGCCTAACGTATATACGATCTTGTCCGCATGGCGGATGCCGAGATATTCCAGGGTGGCGATCATCTTGCTCATGTTCGCCTGCCACTCGCGGCATTTCATGATATCGCAGGCCTCATCCAGCGTAGTGCCCGCGATCATGGCGATACAGGACTGCCCGCACAGGCCGTCCCACGGCTGTGTCACCAGATCGATGCCGTCGATCTTACGGATCGGATTCTCCGTGCTGTAGGGGCTGTTCCCGCTCAGCGCCGTCACATTGCCCACGATCTCGATGGATATGGTGTACCTCTTGCCAAGCTCCACCTTCGACAGCGTCTCCTGGTTGATGGGAATATCATAGTAGCCCTGTCCCTTAGGCACCAGATCGCAGATAAAGCAGACGTCGTCAAAGCAGACCCTGACCGGCGCGTCTCCTACCTTCTCGCACACCTCCCACACGTTAAACGGCACAGCGATCGTGTTCTCGTTCTCTCGAAATTCCACCGTACCTTCAAACTCGTATTTCATTGTAACCCCGCCTTTCTTTATAAATCATCTGTAAGCCGCCGTCGCTCCGTCCATCGTCTTCGCGCAGCTCATCGTTTCCGTGCATATTATAACACAGATCCATGGCACAGGAAAGAGAAAATTACCGCCTTACTCCGGTTTCGACGGCGCTCTGCCGACGATCATCTTAAAACGTCTTGCGAAAGTGGAGTAATCCCGAAACCCACACTCGTAACACGCCTTTGACGCCGGCATGCCCGACAGGATCATCCTGCGCGCCGCCTGGATCCGTTTCTCGTTGATGTACCGGTGGATCGAATAACCCGTCGCCTCCTTAAACTGCCGCATCAGATGGTACTTGCTGAGATAACACTGCTTTGCCAGAATATCCACACTGAGCTCCTCCGAAAGATGCTCGCGGATATATGCGATCACGTCGATCACTTTCTCATTGTACGCGGCTGTGGTGATAAACGACTGCGGCTGCTCGACGACGTTCCTGTTGAACAGCACCATAAATTCCAGAAAGGCGCTCTTCAAGAGCAGATCTCCCATATAGGCGTCCTTCTGCCCCTCGATCTGTTCCATGCGCATCAGACAGCCCACGATCTGTTCGCAGCTCTCAGGCGCGAAATGGACGACGCGGTTCTGCAGCCGCCCTGCCTCCTCGAAACAGAATCTCAGGCTCTCGCCGCGCTCGTTCTCCTCCGCCACAAACGCCTCCGACAGATAGACGATGTAGCGCTCATAGGGCGTGGATCTGTCGATCTCCGGCCTGTGAATGACGTTGGCGCCCACCAGCACGAAGTCATGCGGTTTCAGGTGATAGGTCTTTCCCTCGACCTTGTAGTCCACCTTGCCATCTACGAAATAAATGATCTTGTAGAATTCGTGATAGTGGAAGTCAAATTCCCGATCCGTGCAGTCTCTCAAATGAAAAATTTTGAACGGTTCCACCAGATAACCCGTCTTCTCATAGCGCTCAAACTCTGCCGCTCCGCTCTCTTTTCCCAGTGTCTCACTCATCCGTCGGATCCTCGAAACTGATATTCAGGTCCACAGCCGCGTCGATCCCGTCCACGCTGCCCTCGTCCGTGTACTGCCATATCTTGAAATCATAGGGATAATAGAACCGGTCGTCATAGTTGGCAAACCACTTGTCGTAGTCCTCAAGCTGTTCCAGGTCGAGCATCAGCATGAAGGTCTTCAGATTGCCGTAGATCATCGGCGTATATCCGGCGGCCCTGATCTTCTCGCAGAAGGCGATGCAGTACTGCGTGCGCTCCTCCTTCGTAAGCTCCCTTGTCCGCGCGCGCCTGTTGGCCACCGCCTCCACGTCGATCACCACAGGATAGTCCACCTTGTACGGCGCTATCTTATCCAGCACATACTGCGCCTCCTCCTCGGCCTCCTCCACGCTGGTGGCCTGGGTGAAGAAATACACGCCCACGGCAATATCGTTATTGCGCGCGCCCCTGATATTTTTTTCAAACTGTTCGTCTTCCTGGATCGCGCCCTCCGTGTACCCTCTGATGCCAAGTCTGATAAAAGCGTACTCCACCTCGTCCTGCGCCACCTTCTCCCAGTCGATCTCTCCCTGGTATCTGGACACGTCGATCCCCTTGTGGGAGATCCGCCGGCCGTCCCCGTCATAGTAGGCCATGATCCGGTCTTCGTCCAGGACGAACTGCTCCTGGCTGTATGTATTGTGTCTCAGCTCATCCGAAATCGGAAAGAAATAGTATTCCCCCGCATCCGCCAGCACGATCTCGTCCGGATAGAAATAGCGGAACATGGCCGTGGTGCTCTCGTCGGACAGCGCGAACTCTTTCATTTTATTCAGAAATTCCCGCTGCGTTTCCTCCGCCGTGCGCTGCGAGACTTCCTCTGTTGTCCGGGCGAGCATGGCGTCCACCTCGCTCTGCGTGTAGGTGACCGTCTCGTCCATGCGGATGGCCTCCAGCTCATCCATGACGACCGCATTCTCCATCTGTACGGCACGGTATTTAAACACCATCATCAGACAGATGGTGATCGCGAACAGCGTGACCACGCACAGGATGATCGATCCTAACAGGATGCCGTTCTCACTTCTTTTTCGCTTTTTCTTATGTCTCTTACTCTGCAAATGATATTCCCGCATAGCCGCTCCCCATATTTCTTTTCTGCGTCATTCCCATGTACTCTGCCTTTATATTCTTTCGCTGAAATAACTTTTGTAGCCTTCCCCGAAGATTTCAGAGGCGCTCGTCACGATCATGAAGGAATCCGCGTCCTCCTCCCGCACGATGCGCTCCACGCGGGGAAACACCGTCTTCTTCATGGCGCACATGAGCACTTGTTTCCTGTCCCCGCTGTAAGCCCCGCGGCCGTCGATCAGAGTCAGCCCGATGTCCAGTTCCTTCAGTATGCGCGCTGTGATCTCCTCCGGCCTGCCGCTTATGATATACAGAAGTTTTGCCTCGTCCCTTCCGTAGAGTACCACATCCAGGGCCACCGAGGTACAGGTGGCCGTGATCGCCGCATACAGCGCCGCGTCCACATCCCGGAAGACAATGCCGGACAGGGTCACGACCACGGCGTCCGCAAGAAAGAACAGATTCCCTGTCCGCAGATGCGGCAGCCTCAGGCGCAGCGCTTTCACCACAATATCCATGCCGCCCGTGGTGGCTCCTTCCTTAAAGATCACGCCGATGGACACCGCCGACAGGATGCCGCCCGCTACAGCCGCCAGCAGCCTGTCGCCCGTAGCTTTGGGGAAAACCGCCAGCAGATTGGTAAAGACCGATATGAGCGCCGTGGCATAGACCGTCGATACTGCCAGCTTGAGGCCGAATTTCCACACAGCGTAAAGCAGGATCGGTATGTTCAGAAGAAGGATCAGCGTTCCCGTATTCACCGGAACCAGTCTGCTCAAAATGATCGATATGCCCGTGACCCCGCCGGGCGCGATGCTGTTCGGATCGATGAACAGACTGACTCCCGCCGCGTAGACGAAGGAGGCTGCCGTTATAACAATATATTTCTTTAGGTTGTCTGTTTTTCCTGTCCCTGTCTTTTCTTTTTTCTTTTTTATGATCGACATATCCTGTTCGCTCCTCGCTGTGGCATTTTCCCTGCCGATATGGTTACGGGTCAATGATTAGCATGTCCCGTTTCCGGCAATTCATGTCATGATATGCGACCGTTTCTTTTTAGTCGAGATAGGCAAAGAGCGCCGTGACGTCGTCCCCGCAGCCGAGCTCGCTGGTCTCCTCCAGCCAGCCTTTCAGACTGTCGGACACGGCCTTTGCTCCGTGCTTTTTGAGCAGCTCATAGTAGTCTTTACAGGTCCTCTGAAATTCTTCTTCATTCTTGTAGCTGTTTGCCATACCATCCGTGGAGAGCATATAAAGTACGGGCCTCTCCCGCGCCTCCTCTGTCCTTGCGGCGCAGGTGACGGCTTTCCTCCAGGACTCCGGCTTGCTGAGCGAGTGCGTCTCTGTCCCGAGGATCCTGTCAGCCTCGATCACGCTCTGCACGCCTTTCTTGGACACCTCCACAATGTCTCCGTCTCCAAGTTGGAATGCGAAGAGGAATCCTCTCGTGAGAACAAGCCCTAACAGCGTGCTCCCATACAGTCCGTAGACGGCCGTTTTGTCCTTATTGCCCTCCGCGTCCGCTGTGACTTCGCGCTTATTGTTCGCATGGATCTTCAGTATTCTGCGTTTCCACTCCGCATCGATCGCCTGCGCCACCTTTGTGTCGCCCTCACGTTTCAGGAAAGTCAGCAGCAACTCCCGCTGCCCGGCGTAGGTGTCCAGATAATCTTCCATGATCTTACAGAACACGTTCACCGCCACATCCGCCCCGGTCCTGCTGTAGGGACACGCCTCGCTCCCGTGACCGTCGGCTACCGACAGGATGACCGTGTCATCGTCCTTCTCGACCTTTTTCAGACTATCCTGACATTCCCTGCCGTTTCTGATATGTGATGCTCCCCGCACGGACTCCCCGAATATACTTCGCGCCATAGATAACACCCTCTCTACCAAACGTCTCCTTCCTGAATATCGTCCGGATCGGGCAGTCTGCCTCCCATATCCACAATGATCGGCGCGTTCGCACCGCCCGTTCCGCCGTCTGAGGTATCCGCCGCGACGCTGGCGGGAGCGGACACCAGAGAGGCCGCAGTGGAGGCCCACTTGATCATCTTCGTGAGAGCCGCCGCGTTGTTCGCCTGCAATACAAGCTCCTTATTTCCCGTAAACTCTTCCAAAACCGCGTCGTCTGCGTCCTGTCCGATGGAGATGGCGATCTTGACCGCCTTCTTACCCCAGGGCAGTTTCTTCAGCTCGGCCAAAGACTTCTTGTAATCGTCCGTGGGCTGTCCGTCCGACAGAAGGACGAGCACGGGCGGCAGCGCCCTGTCGGACATGGGCGGTATGGTGAGCTGCGCCGCCAGAAGCTCAAACGCCTTGCCTAGATCGGTCACGCCCTCCGCCTCCAGATCGTCCCACGCGAAATCTTCCACATTCACGGGATTGCCCGTCACCCATGACGCGCCCGTGGAGAACTTCAGCGTGCGGATCATAAGCTGCGCGTTGGGATTGTTCTCCGCCGCCGCCGCCATCTCGGGGATCGTGGACTGGATCGCGTGGTTTACGGTGCCGATCTTCTCCCCGTGCATGGAGCCGGAGCAGTCCACGATCCAGAAGAAATGCAGCGGTCTGCTCGCCAGTTCCCCGCCCGGTCTTTTCATTGCTGCCATAATATCCCTCCTTAAAATTGTGCCTTCGCACATTTGATCTGCTGTTTTCTCGCATAGCTCATAGCGTAAGAGCCGGCGTTGCACAGTATGGTAAAATCTTGATGCCTGTCCTCCGGCTGTCCGAACGTCCGAAGAAAGCCGCTTCCCCGCCCGCCGTCGATCTCACTGACGGAATCTGGCAGATAGATGCTCCGCATGTTTCTGCAGCCTGCGAAGGCTCCCTGCTCGATGCGCTCCACACCCTCGGGCAGGATCACCGTCTCTAACGACTCGCAGCCCTCGAACGCCTCCGTCCTGATCGATTCTAACGCTTGCGGGAACGTCACCTCCCGCAGATTTTTACACCAGCAGAACGCATACTCTCTGATCTCTTTTAACTCCGCCGGAAGGACCGCCTCTCTCAGCTTGGCGCATCCAGAAAAGGCGTATTCGCCGATGTACTTCACACTGTCCGGCACGGTGATGCTCTCCAGCCCGGTGTACTCGAAGGTCCCCTCCAGCTTCGTCATGGTCCCCAGAATCTTCGGGCAGCCCGTCGGATCCGATGTGCCGATACGCTTCAGCGTGCCCGGCAAAACAACTTCCCGCAGCTCCCTGCAATTCAAGAATACGCCGTTTCCCAATATCTCGATCCCTTCCGACACAATGATCTTCCCGATACCGACACAGCCCTTAAACGCGTGGTTTCCTACCTCCACGACCCGCTTGCCGCCGATCCTGTTCGGGACCGTCACGACCTCATCATCGAAATCGATATACCGCAAAAGTTTGACGCCGCGCGGCGTATCTTCATACTCGTAAGCGCCGTCGCCATTCACAGGTGCGAACGGCTCCTCCAAAAGGCCGCTCCCTTCTTCTTCCGCCGCCGTTCTGTCCCCCGTGTCGAGGGAAACGCCAAGCGCCCTCGCCCACGTGAGGACCGCCGTCTCCGCCTTCTCGTCCGCGACGCCGTACCCCTGTCCTATGGACCTGACGAAACGGTGCAATTCCATTCTGTCAAGCCTTGTCAGCTCCCTCATCTTCTCGACCGCGCCGTCGTCGAAGACCATCAGCAGGATATTTCTTTTCAGTCTGTCCTCCGGGAAAAAATCAGCGAACAGCGCCTGCAGTTTCTTTCGGTCTGAAAGGGCGTCAGGATAATCTTTTATGATCCTTGCCAGGATCCTGTGATCTTCCATCAAAACCACTTTAACAGAATTCTCCTTTCAACTGGCCAAAATCGATCTTTACATCTTTGGCGATGGCAGCGGAGCGGCCCTCCCCGACGGGGATCTGCGTTCCGTCCGGCTTGCTGTAAGTCCAGTTCTCCTTCGTGAGGTTTTTGATGCCCCAGATATTCGGATTGTTGGGATTCTGCACGACCTCGCCGACCACAGTCTCCATATCGTAACCGCCGTCCGTGTGGTGCCTGTAGAGTTTCGTCGCCGCATGCAAAAGCACCGTACTCCTGCCGATGACGATCTTTGCGGGAACCGTCACAGGTTTCTGACAGTTCCAGCATGTGTGGGCCACGCCGTTCTCCTCTTTCTTCGCGTCGTAGAACACTTCCGAGCCGCAGTGCGGGCAGAGGATGATGCCCGACATCAGGTTCGCGAAAGTCTCCAGCCACTTCGTCTCCGTGATCCTGCGGTTCGGCTCTCTCAACCCCACCGTAAACGACGTGATGAACAGATCCCTCAGCTGCTGCGGGTACAGATCCCAGAAGACGAGGGCATTGTCCTGATAGCCTGCAAGCGGCCTGTTGTCCCTGTTGTCCGGGTCGAAGATAAAAAGCGGGTCCGTCCCGTACAGCCTGTTCATCGCGTGAATATCCATGCACTTGATCTGCGCCTCTCTCTTGCCCTCCAGCGGATGGTTCAGCATAAACATATAGAAGAGCAGCACCGCGAGGGAAAACAAATCCGTGTTTCTCGACGGTTTCGCCTTGCCGAGAACGATCTCGGGGGCCATGAAACGGGGCGTTCCATAGACGCCGCTCTTGTCGCCGTTGTAGGAGACATTGTCGTTGTCACAGATCAGGACGTCCCCCGTATCAGGATCGAAAAACACATTGCCGAAGGAGATATCCCGGTAGCTGTACCCCTTGGCGTGCAGCGCGTTGTACCCTTTTGTCAGATTGTAGGCAGCCCTGCACAGGCAGTAAAAAGAAGGCTCCGCCCTTCTCTTCATCATATCTACGATACTTTTATAATTCTTCGGCCTGAGCGGCATAACGTAGCCGAAGGACTCCCCGTAAGCGCGGAAGATCATATCCTGCGGCCACAAAAACGACACGTCCGGCTGTCCTTTCCGGATCAGATTGTCCAAGATCTCTTTCTGATTCTCCGTGGCGGTGTTCCTGTAGTACCACTTCATCGCGTAAGTCTTGCCGCGCGACTCCACCTCGTACACTTCGCCCTGTCCGCCCGAGCCCAAGAGCTTTGTCACTCTGTATTTGCAGCCGCTCTCGGAAGTGAGCGCCGTCCCGCTTTTTAACTGCCCTTCCATAGCCGTCTCTCCTGTTTTACGTCACATCGGTATCTGCACACGCCTCATCAGATGCTTGCGCGCACGACCTTCGGCTGGTACCCATTCTCATGAAGCGCCTCTATGATCTGCTCCTTGTGCTCCGTGCCGTACGCCTCCAGCGTGATGCGCAGCTCCACCGCCGCGCTGCGGTTGATGGACACGAACTGGTTGTGCTCCAGCTTGATGACATTGCCGTTCTGTTTGGCGATGATGCCGCTCACTCTGGTCAGCTCTCCCGGCTTATCCGGCAGCAGCACCGACACCGTAAAGATCCTGTCCCGCAGCACAAGCCCCTGCTGTACCACCGAGGACATGGTGATCACGTCCATGTTTCCTCCGCTCAGGATGGAGACGATCTTTTTGTTCTTCACAGGGAGGTGCTTTAACGCCGCCACCGTGAGAAGTCCCGAGTTCTCCACGATCATCTTGTGATTCTCCACCATATCAAGGAACGCCACCACCAGCTCCTCGTCCTCCACAGTGATGATGTCGTCCAGATTCCTGCTGACATAAGGGAAAATCTTCGTTCCGGGCGTCTTCACCGCCGTGCCGTCCGCGATGGTGCTCACATGCTCCATCGTCGTCACCTTGCCCGCGCGGATAGACTCCTGCATACAGTTTGCGCCCGCCGGCTCCACACCGATCACCTTGATCTTGGGATTCAGCAGTTTCGCCAGCGTGGACACGCCCGTGGCAAGCCCGCCGCCGCCGATGGGCACGAGTATGTAATCCACGAGCGGCAGTTCCTTGATGATCTCCATGGCGATCGTGCCCTGTCCCGTGGCCACGTCCAGATCGTCGAAGGGATGCACGAAGGTATATCCCTTCTCCTCCGCAAGCCGGTATGCGTACGCGCACGCCTCATCATACACATCCCCGCTCAGGATCACCTCGGCCCCATAGCTCTTCGTGCGGTTTACCTTGATGAGCGGCGTGGTCGTAGGCATCACGATGACCGCCTTCACGCCATAGCACTTCGCGGCGTAGGCGACGCCCTGCGCATGGTTGCCCGCCGACGCCGTGATCAGCCCTTTCTTCCGCTCTTCCTCTGTCAGCGTACTGATCTTATAGTATGCGCCGCGCAGCTTGTACGCGCCCGTCAGCTGCATATTTTCCGGTTTCAGATACACTTTGTTCTCTGTCTGTGCACTGAAGTAATCGCTGTACACCAGTTTTGTCTCCGAGGCGACCTCCCTGACTACCTCGTATGCCTCCTCAAACTTATCCAATGTCAACTCCTTCATGGTTTCCTCCTCTATTCTATCCCTCTCCATACCTCTTCCTCAGTCTCCTCCTCCGATTCTCCTTCGCCCTTAGGCACATCGAACAGCGCGTTCACAAACTGCTCCGCATCAAATTTCTGCAGATCGTCTATGGACTCGCCGACCCCGATATACTTTACGGGGATCTGCAGCTGCGACTGGATCGCCACCGCGATGCCGCCCTTGGCCGTGCCGTCCATCTTGGTGAGTATGATGCCTGTCAGATCCGCGGCCTCGCCGAACTCTTTCGCCTGCTGCAGCGCGTTTTGCCCCGTCGTCGCATCCAGCACCACCAGATTTTCCCTGTGTGCGTCCGGGAACTCCCTGTCGATGATGCGGTCGATCTTCTTCAGCTCTTCCATCAGGTTTTTCTTGTTGTGCAGCCTGCCCGCCGTATCGCACAGCAGCACGTCCGCGCCCCGCGCTTTGGCCGCGCTCAACGCGTCATAGATCACGCTGGCGGGATCAGAGCCCTCGCTGCCGCCGATCACGTCCACGCCCGCGCGGTGCGCCCACTCGCCAAGCTGTTCTCCCGCCGCCGCGCGGAAAGTGTCGGCCGCCGCCAGGATCACCCTGCGTCCCTGCGCCTTCAGTTTGGCTGCGAGTTTCCCCACCGTAGTCGTCTTGCCGACGCCGTTGACGCCGATCACAAGCACCACCGACTGCCTGTGCTCAAATTCGTACGCCGTCTCGCCTACCTGCATCTGTTCGACGATATTCCGGATCAGAAACTGCTTGCAGTCCGCCGGTTCTTTGATGTGGTTCTCCTTCACCTGTGCCCGCAGTTTCTCAAGGATCGCCTCTGTGGCCTGCACGCCGATGTCGCCCATGATCAGAACTTCTTCCAGCTCCTCATAGAAATCCTCGTCGATCCCGGAAAAACCGCCGAACACGGCGTCGATCCCGTGTACGATGTTGTCCCGCGTCTTAGTCAGGCCGTCTTTCAGCCTGCTGAAAAAACCTTTCTTCTCTTCACTCATCAGTCATCCAATTCCTTATCGATCAAATTGACGCTCACCAGCGTCGAAACGCCCTTCTCCTGCATGGTGATACCGTACAGACGGTCGGCCTTCTCCATGGTTCCGCGCCTGTGGGTGATAACAATAAACTGTGTATTCTTGGTCAGTTTATGCAGATACTTTGCAAATCTTCCCACATTGTTCTCATCCAAAGCCGCCTCGATCTCATCCAGAAGACAGAAGGGGGACGGTTTCAGATTCTGGATGGCAAACAGCAGACAGATCGCCGTCAGCGACTTCTCGCCTCCCGACATCTGCATCATGTTGACCAGTTTCTTGCCCGGGGGCTGGGCAATGATGCGGATGCCCGCCTCCAGTATGTCCTCGTCCTCTATCAGTTCCAGCGTTCCCTTGCCTCCGCCGAACAGCTCCTTGAACACCTTGTCAAACTCTCTGTTGATCTCGGCAAACTTCTCGTTAAACTGCTTTCGCATGGAGGCGTCCAACTCGTCTATAATGCCAAGCAGCGTCTTCTCCGCCTCCACCAGATCGTCGTGCTGCGTCTTTAGGAACGTATAGCGCTCCATCAGATTTCTGTAGTCTTCGATCGCGTTGACGTTGACGTCGCCCAGTTTCCTGATGGCATCCTTGAGGGCCGCGATCTCCCTCTTCATGGCGGGAAGATCGGTCATGGACTCATCCTTGAGCGATTCCGCGTCGGACAGCGTGATTTCGTACTCGTCCCACATGTAGTTGATCTGGGACTCTATGGATTCCTGCATGCGCTCCTTCTGGCTCTCCAGACGATACACTTCCTTATCCAGCGCCGCCATGCGCTCCGACAGTTCTTCTCTGGAATTGAAAAAATTCTTCTGTCTGCCGGATAATTCCTCCTTCGCCGCGGTGTCTTCCTGCAGTTTCCTCGCGGCATCGCTCTGCGCCGTGTAGGAGGAGGCGATGGTCTTCTCGATCTCGACGATGCTCTCCCTCTTGCGCTCCACTTCCTCCTTGCCCAGATGCAGGCCCTCCCGCACCTCGTCGAGCTCCTCCGTATGTCTGGCGATCTCGCCCTCCACACGCTCCAGATTCTGTCTCTGGAACTCCTCGCTCTGACGCATCTTCTCGACTTCCACATCCCACTCGGAGACCTTCGCCGCCTGCCCGGACTCCTCCGCGCGCCGCTCTTCCAACTGTTTCCGGAATTCTTCGATCTGCAGTCCCACGTTTTTCTCCAGCGTCTCGGAATCCTCCAGCTCCCTGGCGATCTCGTCCTTCCCCACCTGGATCTCCCTGATCTGCAGCTCGATCTCCTGCTCCTCGCTCTTCAGCTCGCCGAAACCTTCCTCCGTCTCGCTCTTCTTGTCTCTGGCCTGCATCACGTTGATCCGGGCGGTGTTCTGCTCGATGAACCTGCGCTGCAGTTGTCCCTTCACATCCTCCACGTCGAGGCGCAGCTTGTTTCTTCTCTTCTTCGTATCTTCTATGTCGTTGAGCAGCTTGTCGATCTCGACGACGTACTGCTTTACTTTTTTCTCCAGTTCCTCCATCTCGCGGCGTCTGCCGAGCAGATTGGAGTTGTTCTTGAACGCGCCGCCGCTGATGGCGCCGCCGGGCACGAGAAGCTCTCCCTCCAATGTGACCATGCGGATACCGTAATCGTATTTTCTGGCGATCTTTACGGCATGATCCACATGATCGACGACCACGATGCGCCCCAGCATCGCTTTCGCCACGTTCCGGTACTTCTTCTCGATCTTCACCAGCTCGTCCGCCATGCCGATGACGCCCTCCTCGTCCAGAACCTCCGGGGTCTTGAACTCCTGCGGGTGCGTGATGCTTGTGAGCGGCAGGAACGTGGCCCGCCCCGCCCGCGTCTTCTTCAGATAGCCGATCATGCGCTTGGCCGTCTCCTCATCCTCGGTGACGATATTCTGGATGTTGCCGCCCAGAGCCGTCTCGATGGCCGTCTCGTACTTGGCCTCCGCCTGAATGATGTCGGCCACGACGCCGATGATCCCCTTCTCCTGCCCCTTCTGCTCCATGACCGCCTTGACGCTGCCGCCATAGCCCTCATAGCGCTCCGTCAGGTTGGACAACGCCTCCAGCTTGGACTTCTCCTGATGGTAGAGCACCTGCGTGTCGCGCAGTTTCTGATCCCTGCCGGACAGCTCTTCCCTGATCGCCACAAGCTGTTCCTCCATGGTCGCCTGTCTGTCGCTCAGTTCGCGTATCACCGCGTTGACAGCCTCGAATTCCTCTTCCAGTTTCCTGATATTCTCGGCCTGTTCAGCCTCGTCTGACTTGACGCGCAGCAGCCTGGAATTCAGCTCCGCCTTGCGGATATTGATCTGCTCTAACATCGTGTCGCAGCGTCCCAGCTTGGACTTGATCGTAGCCCGGTTGTTGAGGGCGTCGATGATCGTATTCTTGCCGCTCTCAATGTTGTTGTTCAGTTCCTCGATCCTACCCTGCGTCTCCTCCAAGAGTCTGCGGGCCTCGCTTCTCGCCTGTTCGAGCTGTTCCAGTTTCTCATCGGTCCCCGCCTTCTCCGAGAGGATCTGCTCTCTCTCTGCGGTGCGCCCGTCGATCTGCTCCTGAATGTTCCGAATGCGGGTCTGCAGATGTTCCTCGTTGCCTTCCGCGGAGCGGATCTGCTCTTTTAAGACATTGATCTCCCCTTCCAGCTTGGAGCGCGTCACGCCCGTGTCCGTCAGCGTAGCGCGGGCCGCCTCGATCTCCTGATCCAGCAGTTCGATACGGCCGGCGATCTGCTCGTACTCGTCCTTGATCTGCTCGTACTTCTTCGTCGTCTCCTCCAAGTCTGTGCCGGCGATATTTAACTTGCCGTCCACCTCGTCAAGCTGTTGTCTCACACGTATATTCTCCAGCAGGAACACATTGACGTCGAGGGTCTTTAGTTCCTCCTTCTTTTTCAGGTAGACTCTCGCCTTCTCGGACTGTTTTTCCAACGGCCCGATCTGATTCTCCAGCTCAGCCAGAATATCGTTGACGCGGACCAGATTTTGTTTCTCGTCCTCCAGTTTCTTCTGCGCCGCATACTTCCTGCGCTTAAACTTCACGATGCCGGCGGCCTCGTCGAACAGTTCTCTCCTCTCCTCCGGCTTGCCGCTCAGGATCTTGTCGATCTGTCCCTGCCCGATGATGGAGTAGCCTTCCTTGCCGATACCCGTGTCGTAGAACAGTTCGTTGACATCCTTCAGGCGGCAGACCGTGCCGTTGATCATGTACTCGCTCTCGCCGGAGCGGTACAGTCTTCTGGAGACGGTCACTTCGTCGTAGTCGATGGCCAACTGATGGTCGGTGTTGTCGAGGGTGATCGCCACGTAGGCATAGCCCAGAGGCTTGCGCAGCTCCGTCCCCGAAAAGATGACGTCCTGCATGCTCGCGCCGCGCAGCTGCTTGATGCGCTGTTCCCCCAGGACCCATCTGACGGCGTCCGCCACATTGCTCTTTCCGGAACCGTTTGGCCCCACGATGCCCGTGATGCCGTTGTGGAATTTAAAGGTGATCTTATTTGCAAAGGATTTAAATCCGTGCACTTCAATGCTTTTTAAATACATACGTACCTCTCGTCTCGCAGCCTCAGTGCGGCTGTCTGCCTCTGTCCATGCGCACAAGCGCCTCATAGGCGGCTTTCTGCTCCGCCGCTTTCTTAGAGTGTCCGGTCCCGTCCCCGGCCTTTTTCTCCCCGATAAACGCCTCCACCACAAAGGTCTTGTCATGCTCCGGCCCGTCCTCGCGCACGAGCTCGTAGCGCAGCGCTCCCATGTTCTCCTTCTGCACCAGCTCCTGCAGGATCGTCTTGGCGTCATAGAAAAGCTGTTTGTTCTCCAGATCGGACAGGATAAAGCGATGAATAAAATCCCGTGCCTCCTCGAGACCGCTGTCCAGATAGACCGCCCCTATGATGGCCTCCATGACGTCGGAGATGATGGAATCCCGCGTCCTTCCCCCGGTAGCCTCCTCGCCCCTGCCGAGCAGAATATACCGTTCCACCCCGATCTCTCTGGCGCAGAACGCCAACGCAGGCTCACAGACGATCGACGAGCGGAATTTGGTCATCTTCCCCTCCGGCATCTCCGGGTGTTCCCTGTATATATGCTCGCTGCTGACCAGCTCCAGCACGGCGTCGCCCAGAAATTCCAGCCGCTCATAATCTTCGGTCTTATTGATCTTACGCTCGTTAGCGCTGGAGCTGTGGGTCAGCGCACGCTCCAAAAGCCGCTTATCACGAAAGGAATACCGTATCTTTTGTTCCAGTTCCTCTATCCGATCCCCCAACATGAAACCCTCCACATAGAAAAACCCTTTCCTGCAGAAAGGGTTTCCCTGCTTTATTATGACATAGAATTTTGGATCAAGGCCACCGCTTCCCCTACCGTCGTAATATGTTCCGCCTTGTCGGCCGGAATTTCTATCTCAAAAGCCTCCTCGATCCCCATAATGATCTGGAATACGTCAAGCGAATCCGCTCCCAAGTCTTCCGTAAAAGTTGTCTCAGGCGTTATCTCATTCGGGTCTACGCTCAACACGTCCGCAATGACTTCCTTTAATTTATCAAACTCCATGCCTGCAGTTTCTCCCTTCCTCTTCTCTATCGTCTACTGATCCTCTTCGGATACGATCTCTTCCGTCAAGAGCATCTCTCTGATCTTCTCGTTGATCTTCTGTTCCGTAAAGGTGATGCACTGCAATATCGAATTCTTGATCTCGACGGACTTGGAACTTCCGTGCGTCTTGACGACCAGACCTTTCAGGCCAAGCAAAGGCGCGCCGCCGTACTGCTCTAAGTCAAACGCCTTCAATGTCTGTTTCAGGGCCGGTTTCACAAGCAGCGCCCCGATCTTGCTGCGCAGGCTCGTCATCATGCCCTCCTTGACTTTCTTAATGAGCGTGCTGCCCACGCCCTCATAAGTCTTCAACACCACGTTGCCCACAAACGCCTCGCACACGACCACATCCGCCGCGCCCGCCGGAATATCCCGCGCCTCCACGCTGCCGATGAAGTTGATGTCAGGACAGTTCTTAAGGAGCGGAAACGTCTCCTTCACAAGCGCGTTTCCCTTCTCCTCCTCCGCTCCGATGTTCACGATGCCGACTTTGGGATTCTTCACGCCCATGACATGCTCCATATACACGGAACCCATCTTGGCAAACTGTACGAGGTGGGACGGTCTTGCGTCCACGTTGGCGCCGCAGTCTATGAGCAGCGAACAGCCTCTCTCCGTCGGGATAAGCGGGGCGAGAGGGGGCCGCTCCACGCCCTTGATGCGCCCGACGATGACTTGTCCGCCCACCAGAGTCGCCCCGGTGCTCCCGGCGGACACGAACGCATCGCAGATGCCGTCCTTCACCAAATTCAACGCCCTCACCAGAGAGGAATCCTTCTTCTTGCGGATCGCCATGACAGGCGGTTCCGCCGTCTCGATGATCTCCGATGCCTGAACGATCTCGATCCTGTCTTTCTGATAGGTATAACCGGCAAGCTCCCTCTCCAAAACGTCCTGCGGGCCTGTCAGATAAACCTTTACCTTCTCACTTTCATTGACGGCCTCCACCGCGCCCTTCACGATCTCTCCCGGCGCGTTGTCTCCGCCCATCCCATCTACCGCTACTTTGATCCATTCGCTCATGATGATACCGCACCCTCCCGCCGCTGCTAAAATATCATCTCTACTATACTAAATATACCTGCAAAAATCAAGTTCTAAAAGAACGGGGAAACAGTTTTTGCAACAAAAAAGAAGGCTTTTCGGAATATCCCGAAAAGCCCGTTTTCACAACAATCAATCCACAGAGATAATCTCTTTTTTGTTGTATGTTCCACATTTCTTACAAACTCTGTGAGGTACCATCAAAGCGCCGCACTTGCTGCATTTTACCAATGTGGGAGCAGACATTTTCCAGTTTGCTCTTCTCTTGTCTCTTCTGGCTTTAGAAGATTTGTTCTTAGGACAAATAGACATCGTTACACCTCCTTATTCCCGTTAAAAATATCCTTTATTGCCGCCATCCTTGGATCAGGAACAAAGGTGTCACAGTCACATGTTCCCGTATTCAGATCCCTGCCGCACTGACGGCAGATCCCTCTGCAGTCAGGCTTGCACAGAACCTTCATAGGCAAGTTGATCACGATCTCAATGTGCAAAAAGTCGTCCACATCCATCTCATAGCCGTTCATAAACTCCTGATCGTCCTGCGGCACACCCGATATGTCAGGTGCGAACACTTCTCTGTCGAACGAGAGATCCAGCGTCTCTTCCACGGGTCTCAGGCATCTGTCGCAGCGCATGGCGAGCGTAACTTTCGCGTGACCGACGATACGCGCCCGCCCCTTACCGATATTGGTAAACGTCAGACTGACCGGCGATACATCCGTAAACGGAATCACCTCATCGGCAACTTCGATCTGCCGAAGTTCTGTCTCCGCCTCGACCGCAACTGTCTTGCCCTCGCTTGTAAACACATCAGTCAAGTTCACGAACATAACCGACTCCTATCCACACTCAAACTATTATACTGATGCGTATATGGTTTGTCAACCACTAAATTCACATTTTATCCTCTGATCTCCTGCCTTGCCTCTCGTTTCCGGCATCCCGCCTCTCTCCGGCATTCGGATCTTATCTTTCTCCGCGTATGTATGCCGTCAGCTGCCATAAGACTATGACAGCTGCGCCTGCACCGCCGTGAGCGCTACGACGCCCACAATGTCCTCCCAGGAACAGCCTCTGGAGAGATCGTTGACGGGTTTCGCGATCCCCTGCAGCATGGGACCGTAGGCCTCCGCCTTGCCGAGTCTCTGCACGAGCTTGTAGCCGATATTGCCGCAGTCCAGATTGGGGAAGATGAGCACGTTCGCCTTGCCTGCCACCTCGCTGCCCGGCGCCTTGGACTTCGCCACCTGCGGAACCAGCGCAGCGTCGGTCTGCAGTTCGCCGTCGAGACACAGATGCGGGTACTGCTCGTGAGCGATCCTCGTGGCCTCCACGACCTTGTCCACGAGAGGATGTTTCGCGCTCCCCTTGGTGGAGTGGGACAGCATGGCGATGATCGGTTTCGCGCCCACCAGACTCTTGAAACTCTTGGCGGAAGTATCGGCGATCGCCGCCAGCTCCTCCGCGGTGGGATCCTGATTCAGACCGCAGTCCGCGAAGAGGAACGTGCCGTGCTCTCCAAACTCGCAGTCCGGCACATCCATGATGAAGAAACCGGAGACCAGCTTGACGCCGGGCGCGGTCTTTAAGATCTGCAGCGCAGGCCTTAACGTGTCCGCCGTGGCGTGGCACGCGCCGGCCACCATGCCGTCCGCATCGTTGGCCTTTACCATGACAACGCCGAAGGTGAGGTAATCTTTCAGAAGGATGTCTCTCGCCATCTCCGGCGTCATCCCTTTATTTTTTCTTGTCTCGTACAAGAGATCCGCGTACTCGTCAAATTTGTCCGTCCGCTCGGGATCCACGATCTTGACGCCGTCCAGCTCTACCTCCAGCCAGCCCGCGCCGTCCATGATCTTCTCCTCGTTGCCGATCATGATGATGTCCGCGATGCCGTCCTTCAGAATGTTCGAGGCCGCGATCAGCGTTCTCTTGTCGTTCGTCTCCGGCAGAACGATGCTCTTTTTGTCACTTTTTGCCTTCTCTTTGATCACATCGATATAACTCATATTCTTTCCCTCCTAATACATCATTGTGACTGATCATATGGCAGTTTTCCATACATGTAAAATTATACAGAATTTATTGATTTTGTACAAGATATATTCCTCTTTTGGCAAAAGATTTTTCCATAATTTTCACCGTCGCGCACACAAGACTCCTTTTTTGTGATACACTGGGAAAAACGGCGTGCCGCTTATGGGAAAGGGAATACACTATGAGAACAGTGGGAATCATCGCAGAATACAACCCGTTTCACAACGGACATGCCTATCAGATCGCCGAGGCGAAGAGGATCACCGGCGCGGACCGCTGCGTGGTCGTCATGAGCGGCGACTTCGTGCAGCGGGGTATTCCCGCCGTCATGGACAAGTATCTGCGCGCGCAGTCCGCCCTGGAGAACGGCGCCGATCTGGTGCTGGAGCTGCCTGTCTGCTATGCTGTCGGCAGCGCGGAATATTTCGCCTCCGGCGCAGTAGCCCTGCTCGACAAGCTGGGCGTGGTAGACGCGCTCTGCTTTGGCAGCGAGTGCGGAGACATCGAGACGCTGTCCCTGCTTGCGCGAGAACTGCTTGCCGAGACTCCTGCGTTCAAGAGCGCTCTGCGGCAGCGGATGAAAGAGGGGCTCACCTATCCGCAGGCGCGCAACCAGGCGCTCTGTGCGACCGCGCCCCACCTGACAGGCGCGCTCAGCGTGCTGCAGTCCCCGAACAACATTCTCGGTCTGGAATACCTCAAGGCGCTCATGAGACGCCATAGCCGCATACAACCGTACACGCTGCGCCGGCGCGGTTCCGGCTATCACGCGGCAGATCTGGAGCCATCCTACAGCTCCGCTCTCGCCATCAGAGAATCTATCCGGGAGTGCGGCCACATCCGCCATGTGAAAGAGCAGATCCCTTCCTCCGTCTACGCTGCGATGGAGGCGTCCTTCGGGCGCACATTCCCCATCTTTCCCGACGACTTCTCCGCGCTCCTGTCCTACAAGCTGCTCTTGGAGCAGGAACAGGGCTACCGGGCATACCTGGACGTGGATCAGGCCTTCTCCGACAGGCTGCTCGGCATGCTGTCCTCCTGCGAGAGCTTTTCCGCTTTCTGCGACAGACTCAAGACGAAGAATATGACTTACACCAGAGTGTCCAGAAACCTCCTGCACATCCTGCTGAACATCTACCGGCGGGACGTGGACACTTACCGCCGGGAAGACTACATATACTACGCCAGAATGCTGGGTTTCAAAAAAGAAAAGGAACCTCTCTTAAGCTCTGTCAAAGAGCATTCAGAGGTCCCGCTTCTCTCCAAGCTCGCGGACGCCGACCGCCTGATCGTCTCCGCAGACGGCAGAAAAATGCTCGCCGCCGACATTCGCGCGGCACAGATCTATTCTCTTCCGATACAGCAGAAATTCGGCGGCGCTCCGCCTTGCGAATACAGCAGACAGATCGTTGTTATGTAAGGATCATTCCGCATTTTCCAACAATTCAAAGGGCAGCCACCGGAGGATCTTCTCGCTCAGCTCCTTCATGTTGATGGGTTTCGGGATAAAATCGTTCATGCCCTCCTTCAAAAAGATCTCCTTGACGCCGTTGATCGCGTTCGCCGTCAGCGCGATGATCGGCACGTTCCGATAGTAATCCCCCTCCATCTGCCGGATAAGATGGGTCGTCTCCACGCCGTCCATGTCCGGCATCATGTGATCCATGAAGATCAGATGATACTCTTTTTCCCGGATCATCTCGAGAGCCTCCTTACCGCTCTTGGCGGTGTCCACCTGCATGGCGAAGGGCCGCATCAGGCCCACCGCCACCTTCCTGTTGACAAGATTGTCGTCCACGATAAGCACCTTCGCCCCCGGCGCGCGGAAATCCTCATATCTGACCGCCTGCTGCGTGCGCTGCAGTTTCTCGCTCAGCTCCAGGGCGCCGCACGGCGTTTCGTCAACGACACGCTGCGGCACCTCGAAGAAGAAACGGCTGCCCTGCCCATAGACGCTCTCCACATGGATGTCGCCGCCCATCAGGCTGATGAGCTGCCGGGAGATCGCCAGACCCAGACCGCTCCCCTCCTTTTTGCGGTTCCTGAATGTGTCGGACTGTTCAAAGGAGTTAAAGATGCGCTCCAGATCCTCCGGCTTGATGCCGATGCCCGTATCCTGTACCGACGCTTTGAGCAGTATCCCGTCCTCCGCTCTCTCATAGCCGACGTTCAGCTGTATGCTGCCTGTCTCCGTAAATTTCACCGCATTGTTTACCAGATTGATCAGCACCTGTTTCAGCCGGATCTCGTCGCCGTGCAGTCCCTTGGGCATGGTCTGATCCAGCCCGATCTCCAGCCGCAGATTCTTCTCCTCCACCTTGCCCGAGAAGATATGGTACACATCCTGCACCAGCGTTTTCACGTCATAGTCCGCCTCCACGATCTCCAGTTTGCCCGACTCCATCTTGGAGAAATCCAATATGTCGTTGATGATCGTGAGTAACGTCGTGCTGGCGGACTTGATCTGCTCGATGGCATCCCTCTGCTGCTCGTCCAGTTTCCCCCTGAGCGCGATCTCCGTCATGCCTAAGATCGCGTTCATCGGCGTTCTGATCTCGTGGCTCATGTTGGCCAGAAACGCGGATTTGACACGGGAGGCGTTCTCCGCCTTCTCCTTTAACTCGCGCATAAGCCTCGCCTGCGCCATCACGTCGGTCACGTCGATGACCGACAGCATGTAGCCCTGCACCTGCACCTCGTCGCGGATCTCCGCGTTTCTGATCTCATAACTCTTGTCTTTCAGCTCGATCACCGTGCCCGTCTGCTCATAGATGGCCTGGATCTCGGACTCGCTGACTCTGCCCTCCCCCAGACGCATATCCGGGAACAGCTCGCAGGCGGCCGGGTTCGCGTAGAGGAATTTCATCTGATTGTCGGACACGATGATGCCCTCGTCCATGCTCTCGATCACCGCCTCCTTGGCGTTCTGCACCAGATCGAACAGCCCGTACCGGTTGACCGCCGTAAAGAGGCAGAGCACAGAGCACCAGATGCCGAGGGGCGTCGTGTCAAACCCGCCCGTGACGCCGCTCAGATAGAGCAGCAGCATAAAAAACGGTATGACTCCCGCCGCGATCAGAAGTCCCTGGATCGTCCGCGTCCCTTTCTTGACCGGATGGTAGGCGGGATTCACGCACACATACAGATACAGTATCATCTCCACCAGACAGAACAGCATATAGAAATAATAGAGCGGCGCTTTGCCCAGGATAAGGATGTTGCCGTTGGAAGTGGAGGCGATCTCATAGGACGTGTAGTAAAGACTGTGATGATCGCAGGTCATAATGATCCCGAAGAATGCCAGATTGATCCCGAAGAGCGTGAGCATCAGCTTGCGCGGCCACTGGATCTTATAGTAGGAAAGCACGAACGCCAGCGCCAGAAAATTGGCGAAACATTTCCCCAGATATTCCGTCTTGCCGAGCGCCACAAGCTCCCGCATATCCGGCCCGGCCATGATAAACAGCGTGCGGGAGACAAGCGCGATCAGACAGCAGCTGACCGTCATGATCAGCCTGTTCTTGTAAGCCGAGTCCTTCTGTTTCAGTATGGAGGCCAGAAGGAAGAAGGACACCAGCACTCCAAATATATGAATCCATAGCCATACTATCTGCATAACCCTTATCTCCCATCGTCATGTCACTGTCTCGTAACTTTCGCGATATAGCTCTTAATCTGATCGTGAACCAGATCGGACACCTCCAGAGTACTCATGCCCTTGTACTGCTCGTAGGTGAGCGGCGGCAGGTAATGGACCTGTGTGGCGACCGGTTTGAGCGACCACTCCTCGAACACCTTGTAGGAGTCGATCAACACCACCGGGACGATCGGCGCCTTCGCCTTCATCGCGCTCTTGAAACAGCCCGGCTTAAACTCCCGCACCTCATTGTGATTATGAAAATAACCGCCCTCCGGAAAAATGATATAGCGCCGCCCCTGCGCGACTTCCGCGGCCACCTCCGAGATCAGGCGGACCGACTGCCTCATATCGTCCTTCATCAGGCGTTTGCCGTGCAGCATGTCTACAAACTGCGTGGTCAGTATCATATGGGATTTCGCATCGTCGATCACGACGGTGCACGGCTTGTCGTGGGTGGCTATGATGCCGAGCGCGTCATATTTGCCCTGATGGTTCGGGAACATGACGTAACCGCCTTCCTTCGGCAGATTTTCCGTGCCAAAGCTGCGCGTCCTGATATGCCCCGAACGTTTCATGCGCTCCACCGTCAGTCTCGCGTACGCATACCGCTGTTCTTCGGTATACCTGCTGCTGTTCGCCTTGTACCGCATCTTCGGGATCATATAGATCCTCGGCAGATTACACACGATCACCTGTATAAATCGTAACATACTGTTTCCTTCTCCCTCTGCGCTCACCGCTACAGCAGCGGTGAAAACAATTTCAAGATCGGACCGATCACGTTGCTCTTCACAAATTTCTTCCTGCACCACTCCACGGTGATCAGTTCCGATACGGCAAACGCCTCTTCCATGTCCTTCCTGATGTCGCGCAAAGCCTCCACGCGATACAGGAAGACCCCGCACTCGAAATGATGATAGAAACTGCGGTAGTCGAAGTTCACCGTGCCCACCGCCGCCGTCTCATCGTCGCAGAGCACGCACTTGGAATGCAGGAATCCGGGCGTATACTGGTAGATCCTGACTCCCGCCTCGATCAATGTCCGGTAGTTGGACTGCGTCAGCCAGTAGATCGTCTTCTTATCCGGCACGCCGGGCGTCACGATGCGCACATCCACGCCCCGCTTTGCCGCCAGCTTGAGCGCCGTGACCACCTCGTTATCCGTGACAAAATACGGCGTGTAGATATAGATATACTTCCCGGCATGTCCTATCATATTCAGATAGACGCTCTCGCCAATCAGCTCGCTGTCCAGCGGGGAATCCATATAGGGCTGCACATACCCTGAAACCGTCTCCCGCTCCCGGGCGTCGTCGAAACGGTAGAAGTACGGGCTGTAATCCTCCTCCGTAAAGCGGCACATATTCCACATCTGAAGAAACATGACCGTAAAATTCTTCACGGCCTCCCCCTCGATGCGGATCCCCGCGTCTTTCCAGTGGTCGCCGTGGGGATGCGTATAATTGATATACTCGTCCGCCATATTGATGCCGCCGGTATAGCCGATCCGGCCGTCGATCACGACGATCTTCCGGTGATCCCTGTTGTTCAGGATCAGCGCCATAAACGGAATGATCCGGTTGAAGGCAACGCATTTGATCCCCTTTTTTTCCATGATCTCATTGTAATTCTTCGGAAGGACAAAGACGCTTCCCACATCGTCATAGATCAGGCGCACCTCCACGCCCTCCCTGACCTTGCGCTCAAGCACCTCAAGGACCGCGTTCCACATCACGCCCTCGCCCACAATAAAATATTCCAGAAAGATAAAATGCTGCGCCTGCTCCAGATCCTCGAGCAGTTGTTTCCAATAGGGCAGTCCGTCCTCATAGTAAACGGCCTTCGTCCTGTCCCACACGGGCGTTCCCGCGTAGCGCGCCAGATACCCGCACTGGTTGGCGACCTCCGGCGACTCCGCTCTCAGCCTGTCCATGACCGCCTGCTCCTGATGCAGACTCTGCCTGATCTGAAAGGATGTCCGCTCCCATGCCCTGCGCAGCCTGCCCGGCAGGAAGACATGTCCGAACGCGAGATACATGATCCCGCCGAACAGCGGAAACATCAGGATCGGGACGATCCACGCCAGCTTTATCGCGGGGTCGCTCGTTCTGAGAATGATCGCAATGACCGCGCCGAAACTGATCAGCCGCAGAGCGATCGCGATCGCCACATAGTAGTTGCCCCACCGAAATATCTCCAGCATAAAAAAGCCGATCTGCAAAACCACGAGCAGGCCTGTGATCACCACTCTGTTTAACGCAATATGAAATAGTTTCCTCATTCCTATGCTCTGTCTCCATACGTCCCTTCCCGCAGGAAACCTATTAGCATATCATACCACAGAATCGCGCGGTTCGCAAATGCCGCGCTGACGTCTCCGGCGTCCCGCCTGTTTTCAAAACTGCCGGCATACGATTTACTCATATGCCGGCAGTCTTCTGTCCGTGTCCTATGCGATTCCGTTCTATCGTGCCAGATACGGCGCGATCGCGTCTTCCACCTCCGCGATCCTGTCATTCGTCTCCAAGATCCTGAACTCCACGTTCTTGGACAGATCCATGGAAAAAATGCCCATGATGGATTTTGCGTCGATCACATATCTGCCGGACACCAGATCGAAATATCCGTCAAATCCTATGATCGCGGTGACAAAACCCTTGACCCTCTCAATGGAGTGCAGATCCAATAAGTAACTTTTCATTCCGCATACCTCATCCCTCTTCTTTTTCAGTCATAGCCGGAATGACCATCCTGCAGTCACTTCCATCTCCGGAATTCCACCCACATTAGTATAAAAGCAATCCCTTATTTTTGCAACGAAAAATTATTGCCATTCTATCCGCTCCGCAGATCAGCCGTGGATCTTTCGGATCAGAATGCCGTTTCTGAGAAGCGTGGCGTCAATATAATGCCTTGAGAACAGGATCTCCCCCTCTCTCGGGATCTCCACGTCCTCCTCCTCGCAGTTGATGATCACCTCCACATAGTTGTCCAGCCAGCCGATCTTGTTGAACTCGATCACCCGCGGCCTGTTGATCCTGTTCGGGAAATGGAAGTTCCTGCTGCGAAGGAGCGGCTCTCTCTGCCTGAGCTGCAGCAGACTTCTGACGATCCGGATGCGCTCGTCAAAGGCGCCTTCCTCGATCTCCTCCCACGGCATACAGCGTCTGCAGTCCGGATCGTGCCCGCCCTCCATGGCGATCTCCGTGCCGTAGTAGATGCACGGCGATCCCGGCATGGTAAACAACACCGCCAGCTGCTGAAAATATTCGTCCAGATTCTTCACTTCGCTGCGCAGCCTCTTGGTGTCGTGGGAGTCGAGCAGATTGAACAGCACATCGTTGGTCTGCTGCATATAGCCCGTGTAGCAGCGGTTGATCGTAAACTCGAAATCCTCGTTGGTCAGGCTCTTGTCGATCCAGAAGTCCTTGATGCTCTCCCCCAGCGGATAGTTCATGACCGCGTCGAACTCGTCGCCCCTCAGCCACGGCATGGCGTCATGCCAGATCTCGCCCAGAATATAGAGGTCCGGCTTGATCGCTTTTAAGCGCGCGCGCAATTCCTTGCAGAAAGCGTGGGAGATCTCGTTCGCCACATCGAGCCTGATCCCGTCCACATCATAGTTTTTCACCCAGTTTTCGCACACGCCGATCAGATACTCCCGCACCTTCGGATTGTTCGTGTTCAGCTTCGGCATCCGGTCGAAAAACGCAAATGTATAGTACTGTTTCGCCCAAGCGCAGCCGCCGTCCTCCCTGAAAGGCCACTCGTTGACCATGAACCAGTCCCAGTATGCCGACTGCGGCCCTTTCTCCTTCACATCCAGCCACGGCGCGAAGTCCGGCCCGCTGTGGTTGAAGACACCGTCCAGCATCACACGGATCCCTCTGTCATGCGCCCCCTGTACAAGCGCGATCATCGTCTCCTCCGTGCCGAAATGCGGATCGATCTTCGTGTAGTCGGTGGTATCGTACTTATGGGAGGAGGGCGCCTCGTTGACCGGCGTCAGGTACAGCCCCGATACCCCCAGCCCTTTGATATAGTCCAGCTTGTCGATGATGCCCTGCAGATCCCCGCCGAAAAACTCCTGGTTTGTCACCGGGCCGCTGTTTCTCCACGGCAGCGTCCCCTCGGGATCGTTGGAGGGATCGCCGTTGCAGAACCGCTCCGGGAAGATCTGATACCAGATCGTCTCGTTCACCCACGCGGGCGTCGTGGGAATATCCGCCGGATTCATCCACGGGAACACAAAACACTGTCTGCTCCTCCCCGCCAGCTGCAGCTGCTCTTCCGACACGAAACCGTCCTCGAAATAAAACCACTTCTCGTCGTCCGTCTGCAGCTCAAAATAGTATTTTAACCGTTTAAATTCCGGTCTGATCGTCGTCGTCCACCAGAGCTGGTTTTTCAGCCGTTTCTTGAAGGGGATGTTGACCCAGTCGCCGCTCCAGCTCTCGCCGCCGCCCAGAATGCCCGACTTAAAAGGATCCCCCTGCACCAGATTGACATAGCGCACGTCATAACCTGTCTTGATGTTGATGACGAGCTGCTCCCCGTCCAACGGATAACAGTAATTGTCGTTTGCCCTGTGATATACCGCGTTAAAATCCATAAGATACCTCCGCCCGATCCGGCCCTTGCGCTGCCGTATCGGAAAACGTTTTCCTACCAGTTACGCAGTAATCATACTACGTTTTCACAGAAAATGCAAGCACAAGCTCGCCGCCTGATAGAAGATGCACGCTGCGACCCACGCTACGCCGCACTGCATGCACACGATCCCCAATGTCTTCCACGCGGAACCCGTCTCCCGCCTGATCGTCGCCACCGCCGCCACGCAGGGCGTATACAGGAGCGTGAACACCAGATAACTCGCCGCAGTGAGGGGCGTGAAAATACCGGCAAGCGCATCTCCCAGATCCGCCATGCCCGCGCCCGTCAGCACGCTCAGAGTGCTGACCACCGCCTCCTTCGCGCTGAAACCGCTGATCAGCGCCGTCGCCGCCCTCCAGTCGTTGAACCCGAGCGGTATGAAGAGGGGCGCGATCAGCTTGCCGATCAGCGCAAGCAGGCTGTTCCCCGAATCTTCCACCACGTTCAGCCTTGTGTCGAAGGTCTGCAGGAACCAGATGATGAGCGTTGCGATAAAGATCACCGTAAAGGCTCTCTGCACGAAGTCTTTCGCCTTGTCCCACATCAGAAGGGCCACGCTCTTGGCCGACGGGAAACGGTAGTTCGGCAGTTCCATCACAAAGGGCATCGGTTTGCCGCTAAAGAGCGTTTTCCGTAAGACCATGGCGCTGACGATACCCACCGCTATGCCGAGCGCGTACAGCCCTATCATGACAAGCGCCTGATATTTCCTGAAAAACGCGGCGGCAAACAGCGCGTAGATCGGTATTTTGGCGGAACAACTGATAAAGGGAATCAGCATGATCGTCATTCTCCTGTCGCGCTCCGAGGACAGCGTTCTGGTGGACATGACCGCCGGCACGCTGCAGCCGAAACCGATCAGCATGGAGACGAAACTCTTGCCGGACAGACCGATCCTTCTGAGGGGTCTGTCCATCACAAAGGCGATCCTGGCCATATAGCCCGAATCCTCCAGAATGGAGAGAAAGAAGAACAGCACCACGATGATCGGCAGAAAACTCAGCACGCTCCCCACGCCCGCGAAAATGCCGTCGATCACCAGACTCTCCACCACCGGGTTGATGCCGTAGGCGGCAAGGGCGCGTTCCGTCACCGCCGCCAGCCTGTCGATCCCCATACTTAAGAGATCGCTTAAGTATGTGCCGATCACCCCGAAGGTCAGCCAGAATACCAGAAACATGATCGCCAGAAAAGAAGGGATCGCCAGATATTTGTTGGTCAGCACAGCGTCGATGCGCACACTTCTCTTGTGCTCCCTGCTCTCCCTGCACTTGATGACCGCCCGGCCGCATACTTTTTCGATAAAGTCATACCGCATATCCGCCAGCGCCGCGTTGCGGTCCATCCCGCTGTCCCTCTCCATCTCCACGATGCTGTGTTCCATCAGATCCAGCTCGTTGTCCGACAGCTGCAGGCTCTCTATAACGTCGCGATCCCCCTCCACGATCTTGGTCGCCGCGAACCGCGGTGAGATGCCGATACGCTCCGCGTGGTCCTCCACCTGATGGCTGACCGCATGGATACATCTGTGCACGGCGCCCTTCTCACAGAAGTCCGTCACCTTGGGATAGATGCGGCGGGACGCCACTTCCTTGACCGCATGGATCAGATCTTCGATCCCTTCGTTCTTCGCCGCGCTGATCGGCACGACCGGGATCCCCAGCGCCTCCTCCATCTTCTCAATATCGATGGTGCCGCCGTTACCGCGCACCTCGTCCATCATGTTGAGCGCCAGCACCATCGGGATGTGCATCTCCAAAAGCTGCAGCGTCAAATATAAATTTCTCTCAATGTTCGTCGCATCCACGATATTGATGATGCCGTCGGGACGCTCTTTCAGAATAAACCTTCGCGTCACAAGCTCCTCGTTGGTGTACGGGCGGATAGAGTAAATGCCGGGGAGATCCACCACGGCGTCCCCCTTGTCCCCGCGTATCTCTCCTGTCTTGGAGTCCACCGTCACGCCCGGGAAATTCCCCACATGCTGGTTGGAGCCTGTCAGTTGATTAAAAAGTGTCGTCTTACCGCAATTTTGATTGCCTACCAGTGCGTATATCATGATCCTGCCCTTTTCCGTTTTGTAATTTACTTTGCTACCTCGATCTTGCCCGCGTCCTCCTTGCGGATCGTCAGCTCGTACCCCCGCAGCCATATCTCGATCGGGTCTCCCATCGGAGCCACCTTCTGCACGCGCACGACGGTCCCGGGGATCAGCCCCATGTCCAGCAGACGGCAGCGCAGCTCTCCCTCGCCGCCCACCTTAGTGATCTTCACTTCTTCTCCGATCGCCACCTGATCCAATGTCATAACGTATCTCTGCCTCCTATGATCGAAAGATTACATATATATCGGTTTAAATGCCCTGTAAGTCCTGCCGATGCCTTCCGCAAAGTCAATGTACTCCATGCCCAATTCCTGTTTGCTCTTCCCATTGTCGCACAGCTCCGTCTCCTGCGCCGTGGCGGGAAAGGGCAGCGGGATCTGTCTCTCCTGCGCCTGCGTCACAGAAAGCGGTATCTCCTGCAGCGCCGCTCTGACTTCCGGCTCAGCCGCCTCCCTGAGCGCCCCGAAAAAGCTGTCGTATGTCATGATCTCGTCCTGACACAGATTATACGCCTGCCCGTACGCCTTCTCATTGCCAAGCGCATGTAAGATGGCGCGGGCCGCATCCTTCACATAGACGAACTGAAATCTGCCGTCCGCATCCGTAAAGCGCGGCAATGCATGACTCTGCAGCATCATCCGGATGTAAACGGACTCTCTCGGCGCATAGTTGTAGGGGCCGTAGAGAATGGCCGGACGAAGGATCGTGCAGGGGATTTTTCTCTCGCCGCACGCTCTCTGCAGCTCCTTTTCGAGCGCCACCTTGCCGGCGATATAGGCTCCGGCCTCCCCGCCGAACGTCCGTTTCTCCAGAGCGTGTTCCTCCGTCTTCAGGACGCCGCTGCCGCGCTCGTACACATCCACCGTGCTGATCAGCACATACTGTCCGATCTTTTGGCCGAGCCCCGCAAGCGCCGTCTCCACATCCCCCTCGCTGTAGGCGCAGAAATCGACCACCGCATCATAATCTCCGTCCAGCCCCGCAAACGTCCGCCCATCATGTCTGTCGCCCGCGATCTGGCGGACGCCGTACCGGTCCATAGAGTATGTCCCCCGGTTTATGAGCGTGACGTCATGCCCTCCGTATTCCCCGGCCGCCTCCATGACGAACACTCTGCCGTAAAAATAACTGCCGCCTATCACCAGTATACGCATATCCCGTCCTCACTCCTCTACACAGAAAAAGCCCGCAGTACCTGCCGCCGTCTCAGAATGGCCCGGACAGAAAAGGATTGTAATATCTGCTGCCGTCCCAAAATGTCACGATCAGATCGACCGCCAGGATCGCAATGGCAAGCGCTGTCACGATCCAGTCGTTCTTCTGCATTTTCCGCAGATTGTACCAGGTCCGTTTCCTGTTCCTGCCGAACCCGCGCAGCTCCATGGCGTTGCTGACCGTCTCGATCCTGTTTAAACTTGACAGCACCAGAGGCAGCAGGATCGCCACTGAATTTTTCATTCTCGTAAACAGCTTATCCTTGCCGGACAGATCGATCCCCCGCGCCTGCTGCGCCTGGCTGATATTGTGGTACTCGCGCTGTATGTCCGGGATATAGCGCAGCGCCAGACTGACCGAGTAGCCGATGCGGTAGCTGACGCCGATGCTGGCCAGCGAGGACGCAAACTCGCTGGGATCCGTGCAGGCGATAAACAAAAGCGCCACAGGCACGACACAGACCACCTTCATCGTCATATTCAGGTGATAGAACAACTGCTGCAGCGTGACAGTGTAAGGTCCTGCAATGGTAAAAAGCACCGTTCTGCTCTGATACAACCCCACGCCGTACTCCGGCGAGAACAGATAGACGAACAGATTGTTCATCAGCAGAAAGACCGCCGCCAGCCCCAGCACAAAGCTGATGTCCTTCACCCTGATCCGGCTGACTTTAAAGATCACAAAGCTAAAGAGCAGCATGCAGACCAGCACTCTCGTGTCATAGGTCACCATGGAGGCCACGCTCCATGCGAGGAAAAAGACCAGCTTTGCCCTTCCCGTCAACTCGTGTACAAAACTCTCCCGCTTGATATAACTCAATATCGCGATCCGCGCCATCTAGCGTCCCTCCTCCTTCTCATATGCAATAAAGCGCTCCGTAAATTTCTGAGGTTCGTCGATACCGCACGCCAGGCTGAGCGTGTACAGACTTGTCTCTTTCAGGTTCGCCGCCCGAACCAGCTCCGGATCGTTGAGCACCTTCGCAGCCGTCGTGTCCGCCAGCATCCTGCCCTCGCTGAACACGATCGCCCGCGGCGTATATTCCAGCATCAGATGCATGTCGTGGGTGATCATCAGGATCGTGTACCCCTGTCCGTTCAACTCTTTCAGAAAATCCATGATCTCCGTATAGTGCCGATAGTCCTGCCCCGCCGTCGGTTCATCCAGAATGATAATCTGCGGTCTCTGCACCAGAATGCTGGCGATGGTCACGCGCTTTTTCTGTCCGAAGGACAGTGCCGACACGGGCCAGTTGCGAAAAGGATACAGACCGCAGATGCGCAGCGTCTCCTCCACCCTCGCCTTCCGCTCCTCCTTCGGCATGCCGCTCTGGACAAGCGCCAGCTCCACCTCGTCCCAGATCATCGGCTTGGAGATCATCTGGTTCGGGTTCTGCATCACATAGCCGATGAAAGCCGCCCTCTCCTTGATGGTGTCCCCCGAAAGATTCCTGCCCTCCATATAGATCCCGCCCGAGAGCGGCCTCTCAAATCCGCAGATCAGCTTGGCCAGCGTGCTCTTCCCCGCGCCGTTTCGCCCGACGATACTGACCATCTCGCCCCTGTGCACCGTAAAGTTTACATCCTGCAAGGTCAGAGTCTCCGGCGAATAACCGAAATCCAGATGCTCGACCCTGAGAAGTTCCTGCCCCCGGTCTTCCCGCGCCCTATCTGTCTCACGCGCCCGATACCACCCGCGCACTTTTTCCTTCTGCTCCTCTGTGAGCAGCAGTTTCTCCACATGCTCCGGGTGCATCTGCTCGTCGATCTCTACGCCCGCATATCTCAGCGCCGTCAGGTACAGCGGTTCCCTGATGCCGTGCGCTGGCAGTTCTCCTCCCGTCAGTAGTTTCGCCACAGGCACATCCGCTATGATCCTTCCCTCGTCCATCAGCACGATGCGGTCCATCCTGCGCCACAGAACGTCTTCCAGACGGTGCTCGATGATGATCACCGCCGCTCCCGTCTGCTCATGCACCGTATCGATCAGCTCTATCGTCGTCCTTCCAGCGGCGGGGTCCAGATTCGCAAGCGGCTCGTCGAACAGGAGCGCCTTCACGTCCTCCACCATGACCCCCGCCAGACTTACCCTCTGTTTCTGCCCGCCGGACAATTCATGCGGCGCATACTGCAGATGGTGGTCGATGTCCACCAGTTTCGCCACGCGGTCCACGATCTCTTTCATCTCATCCTGCGGCACACAGTTGTTCTCCAGCGCGAACGCAATATCCTCTCCCACCGTCAGCCCGATAAACTGCCCGTCCGTGTCCTGCAGCACCGTGCCCACCGTATGGCTCATCTCAAAGATACTGCTCTTGTCCGGCTCTCTGCCTCCCACCAGAAGTTTTCCCGTCTTCTGCCCCGGATAGGCGAAAGGGATCAGCCCGTTGATGCAGTTGCCGATGGTGCTCTTACCGCTGCCAGACGTGCCCGCGATAAGCACCTTCTCGCCCGGATAGATGTCCAGATTGATGTTGTACAGCGTCGGTTTCGCCTGCGCCATATATTGAAAACCGTAATCCTGAAAAGAAATAATGGGAGTTGCCATGTTCTACGCTCCTTCTTGTGTACTGCCCATGCCTTAATAGAATTTTTCGCAAAAAGAGCCGCCGCCTCATCAGCAGCAGCTCTCAGCTGTACCTATAATCGTTTAGTCCTCTTCCTTTTTCAAAGAGCCTCTCTTCACGACCGTCTCCGCATACGCGATCAGCAGTAACGTGCCGACAACTCCCGTCGTGATGATATTTGCCACGCCTGCCATCAATCCCTGCGCGAACAGTTTCTCGATAGGCTCGCTGTAGATCAGAATGTCAAGCACCGGGGCGATCAGCCCCCAGGCGAGCAGATGTGCGACGATCTGCGCCACATTAAAAGTGACGATCTTCTTCGTGTCGATCCCCTCGCTTAAGTCTAATTTCATCGTGATAAGCCCGATAATCAGACCAACGCACGCGGACGCAATAATCCAGCTCCACCACGGTCCATAGCTCGTCGCGTCGACAAGCGTATGTCCGATGAATCCGATCAGCAGACCCGCGATCGGCCCGAAGAGCGTCGCGAACACCGCCTCGATCGCATACTGCAGACTGATGTATGTATTCGGGACCGGCGTGGGTATGGAGATCTTACCCAGAACAAAGAACAGCGCCGCGCCGATACCAATCGCAACAACGGTTTTCACAGAAAGCTTTTTCATAAATTTCTCCTCCTTGATCGTATCTTTCTGAAACTACTTTCCCCGCCGGATATTTGTGCGGGAATATACAGATATATTATAGACCGTGCGTTCGCTGGATGTCAACCTGCAGATCATCCGGATATGCGTATCATCACTTTCATATGATCTTCTCTTTTATCCCGCATGATCAGGAACCCTCTCTCCGCGTCACACAGATCCAGCTCGTGGGAGATCAGTTCTCTCGGCGAAATTCTTTTCCGCGCCAGTCTGTCAAGCACATAATGCCAGTCGTCATCGTTTTGATGCGTAAAAGCAGAATTCCATGTACCGGTTATCGTGATCTGGTTTCTTAAAATTTTCCAATAGACATTCTTTTCCAGAGTCATGTCCGAATATGGATTCCCGACCATGCAAATGCGCCCCATCGGCGCTGTCAGATCGACCGCCTGCGAAACGGTCTCGTTCCTTCCCACACACTCAAAAACCACATCCGCTCCCCTTCGATCCGTCCGCCGCATCAGCCACTCGGAAACATTCTGCGCTTTGCTGTCACAGTAACATGTTTCATCCGCTCCAAATTTCAGTATCGTCTCTTTTTGAAACTCTTTGTTCCCTACCGCAAGAAGATTTTCAAACCCGGCATCCTTTAGGAACAGAAAAAGCAGCATGCCGATCGTCCCAAGTCCATAGACAACAACTGTGTCACTCTTTTGCATCTGCACTCTTCGCATTGCATGCACTGCCACCGCCATGGGCTCCAGCATCGCCGCCTCCTCATAGGATACGCTGTCGGGCAGTTCTATCAGATTCCGCTCCGGGACTGCCGCATATTCCGCAAAGCCGCCGTCTGTGCGTGAACCCAGATAGTTGTAGTTACGGCATAATTCGTACTGTTTTTTCCTGCACGCGGTACAGATCCCGCACGGAATAAGCGGAAAAATACCGACACGCTTACCGAGCCATTTTCTGTCTGCTTTTTCCCCCGTTTTTATTACCTGCCCCGAAAATTCATGACCGGGTATCAGCGGATGCACATGCGCTCCCGTTTTGTATATTCTGGGAATGTCCGATCCGCAGATGCCGGCCGCCTTAACTGAAACAAGCGTTTCATTTTCTGCCAGATCCGGTTCTTCCGTTTCCTCCAAACATATGTGGTCAACACCATGCAAAACCCATGCCCTCATCTTACCGCTCCCTGCTTACGATCTCCTGAAACCGTTTTAAATCCTCTATTGTCGTGATCTTAAAATTGCCCTCGTCGCCCGCTATCATGACAATATCCATCCCCGCCATGACCGCAGGTTCCGTGGAGCCGTTAATCTCCAATATCCTGTCAGGGCACAGCCTCCTGTTCGCCTCATAGTATGCCCCTATCCGAAATGCCTCCGGCGCCTGCCCCGCATAGATTTCGCTCCGTCTTACCAGTCCGCTGATCCTCTTTCCATCTATGCTCTGATATACCGTATCCTTCATCGGCAGGACAGGCACTGCGCCGTCATGTCCCTGTACCGCCTCCAGACAGTCTGTTATCATCTGTTCAGAGACCAGCGGCCTCGCCGCATCGTGCACCAGCGCTACATCCGAATCCTCCGCATATTTTCTGACATCCTCCAGTCCATGGTAAACAGACAGCTGCCTGTTTTGTCCCGGAGTCGAAAAACCCCGGAATTTCCCGTTAATATCATATTTTTCAAGGCTCTGCCGTATCTGTGCCTGCCAGTCGGATGACGCCACGATCTGTATCGCATGGATCCGTTCATGGCGCGATAACCGTTCAATGCAGTAGGAAATGACCGATCTGCCGTTTACCTCAACGTACTGCTTGGGAATATCCAGCCCCATACGCACGCCATTCCCTCCTGACAAAATCAATGCAACTGCCATCATGATCCTCCACGGTATTTTCGTTATCCAATATCGCTGCAATACTTACGGATTTCCTGTATGGCTCCGCTGTATGGCTTTCCCTTCCCAAAAAGGAGCGTTGTGCCCAGCACGAACCCGTCCATTCCCATCGGTGCGAACTGCAGGATCTTATCCGCGCTGCACGCGCCGTCCCAGTAGAGCCGGAACTTCATCTTCTCCTTTAATGCCAGCAGCCTTTTTATCTTCTCCCCGACATAGGGCATGTACATCTGTCCCGCGTTTCCGGGATTCACGGTCATGACAAGCACCTTTTTGACAATGCGCAGCATCTCATAGACCGTTTCCACGCTCGTCCCGGGATTGATAGCTATGCCCGGCACCATGCCCGCATCGATGATCTTCTGCAGCGTCGTGGATGGATGATATTCCGCCTCCGGGTGGATGTAGACTGTATCGCCACGTCTTAGATTGTTTAAAAAAAGCTGGACGTTGTTGTTGGGATGTTCTATCATCAGGTGTACGTCGAGCGGCCTTTTTGTCGCGCCGGCTATGTACTTCATGTCATTTAACGACATGGCAAAATTGGGTACATAGCGCCCGTCCATGATGTCAATGTGGAAGGAGTCTATGCCGCCTTCGTCCAGTTCCCTTACCTCTTTTTCCAGATTGCCATAGTCAGCGCACATCATTGATGCGGTCAATTCATAATACATATGCTTTATCTCCGATCGTTTTTCTCTGATTTTTTAACTGCCATCATTGTTTCATATCGTCAGCCAAGAAACCCTTTGTCTGCATACACGATCTTATATTTATCCCTGTTTTTTTCAAAGAAAAAAGTCATCAAACGCTCTGCCAGAAATCCCGGATAGCGATTCTGATAAGCATCTTCCCGCTCTCCGCCATGCTCTGCGCAGATAAAGAGAATGGGAAACAGCCACATGCATAAATCATCCAAAATATCTTTCTTCATGACGAACATATTACAAGGCGAATACAAATTAGTAGCAAAAAACGAAACCGCTTTCTTATAGTCTTTTGGATAGATCCGCCGCAGATAATCCATCATAAATTCCCAGTCGGAAACAATGTGCCTGTCCTTGTAATTCTGTGCAATATTCGGCGTCACATAAAGAGGCGTCGGCAAAATCACGTCTACATTATGATCTCGCATTTTCTGATACCAGTCATCCTGAAACAAAAAATGTCTGCGATAGTGCTCAAGCCCCACGATATCCTGCCTTGCATTTTTCCAAATCCAGTACAATGCTGTCAACTCACAGAACTGGCGATTTCTCTCGGAAATATTTTCTCCTGTATTATCAGCTAATTCACATATTCTTTCTTCCGTCAATGCTGCCCCTACCTGGATCTCCTGCCGGAATGCGGACAACGAATATGACTGTTGGAGTGGTTTGTCAAACACAGACCTCACTACATAAATAACGACAGCCTTGGATAGAGTATCAAGCTTGTCAAAGTTTCTTCCCGTTTCCGCATAATATAGAGACAGAAAGTGATTACGCAGTTCAAGATCCAATTGCGGTGTCACCGGAACAATTTTTTTCATTCCCATTCGCTGTAATTTTTCCGTCAGTGCGGGGTGGTAAATGCCCCTTGTTCCTAAGTAAACAGTATAATCCGTCCTCAATAACATACTTTCATCAAAATGGATTACCGGAATCCCTTCAATGTTATCCGGATTTAGTTCATCATTGTCATACAAATAAGCCTCAATCCTTATGTCCGTATATAATTTCTTAAGATACACCCCTAGTGTACGCGCTCTTGAATGGGCTCCGACTATGTAAATATTCTGCATAACTTCCTTCATCTCCAATTAGCATATACTGAGAAGTATTTCTTTAATGTCATCATCTGTTACATTGATGCAATATATTCGTTCAGTGCTTATCCCCATCCGTAACAAATCTTCCCGAATGACCTTAGCCAACTCCAGACTAAGCACAGCAATCAGTATATCTGCCTGCTTTTCCTTGAGTACATCCTCTACGCAACACACAGACATTCCACAAGATCGATACCTTTGATATTGTCGATCGACCCAAAGAGCGCACTTTTCCCCGTGGTTTCTCTGCAAATAGCCATACACCGCCTGTCCAAAATTTCCGGCACTATACACAATGCACTTATTGGCGCCTATTTGATAACCAAAGGGCCATAAAATATTCGCCCCGTCTTTGCCTGCAAGCTTTTCATACGCTCTGGTAAGCATATTTCCGATTGTATAATGACTTAACTGACGCTCCAAATCAGCATATTTCAACAAATATATCGAAAATACTGATTCAAGAAACCTATGCAGAATACACACTTCATCCCATTCTCTGTTCTCATTTTTCTGCCGCATCATAGATGTTTCTCTAATACAATAGTGATAATCACAGGCATCTGATATAACGACTTTATCCGCCATCAAAAGCATGGGCACCACTGCTGCCACGTCCTCGCCAATCCGTATTCGGTCATCTATCGTCCACATATGCTTATTTGTAAGGTCGCGGCGTATCAATTTGTTCCAGATATATGGTTGAACTCCCATACAAAAAAATTCCCCTGCACAAAGCATATAAGGATACACATCCCTACAGAGCCTTTCTTTATCATATACTCCTGGTTTTAAATAGTTTGTTTTATATATGGTCTGCCCATTTACATCTTCGATACTGCCTCCAAGCGCCATATCCGCTTGATATTCTGTGACCAAGCTCATCAGATGTTCATACATCTGTGGTTCTATCCAATCATCACCATCAACAAATCCTATATACTCCCCCTGAGCAATTTTAAGCCCTGATTTTCTTGCGCTGACAAGTCCGCCATTTTGTTTGTGTATGACAATAACTCTACTATCTTGCCTTACATAAAAATCACATACATCTGATGAACCATCCGTTGAACCATCATCGACCAAAATCAATTCAAATTCCTTATATGTCTGCGTAAGAATACTTGAAACACATCGATCAAGGTATTTTTTGATATTGTAAACCGGAACAATCAGACTTATCATTTACAACTCCTGTTTTCTCATCTGCACGACCAGATCTGCATAACCATTAGGCGAAAGACAATAATACAATACTTTTGCATTCATCTCTTTGATCATTCTATTCACAGCCGGGATCACTCCATATCCCTCTTGAAATGTGTAATCATTAAATTGAATAATACCACCTTGTTTTATTTTCTTTACGATCTGTATAATATCTTTTTCTACGCTTGCATAATCATGCGCCGCATCAAGATATATATAATCAAAATAACAATCAGGGAACCTCTCCATCACATCCCAGGAAAAGCCTTTTTCCATTATTAGCGTTCCGGAACTGATATAATCCGAAAATCTATCTGCATACCATTCATAATGTGTCATCTGAGACTCTTCGAATAAACCGTTATTCCAAAAACCAACCGATTCGCAAAAAAGGTCAACTGCATAAAATTTCTCTGGTTTCATCTTTGTAAGAATTTCTTTTGAAAAATCTCCATATGCAACACCGATCTCTGCCACTCGCCCACCCTTGGGAAGTCGGTCTAAAGCTTCATACCGACTGCATAAAACCATCGCTTCTTCGAGAAGCTTTTGCGAAATACTTCCAACTCGTTCCGAGAGTATCCTAGCGTTCATACATTCACGCTCATCAATATATTGCCCTAATAATCTTCTCTTTACAAAGTTTTCTTCTGCCCACTTTTCGATTCCAATAATATCGGCAATTCCAAATAATCCGCTTGCCAATACTTCTTCTCTTATCTCATCAAACCGATACTTTGCACCTATCACCAACTGCGTAGAACGGTATTCTGTCCTTCGGCGCAAATACTCTTCCCACGAAATAACCATTCCATAATACGGCTCACATTTTGAAAGATTATTGTCAATAATTACTTCTATCTCATCCATTGGAATATTATACATTGTTGCTATATTTCTGCTATGTGAACCCAACCCATACAGTATTACCATATTCTATTTTTCTCCCGCCGCTCGTCCAATTATATATTGGTAATTTTTGGCCGTTTTTTCTCTCATTTTACGTTGTTCTTCATCATACCAGCTACCATCATATTGGTGTATCGAAAAAGTATTTTCTGTTGGCCGGCCATACCCAAACTCATTTGTTGGTGAAAAATATTCCGGCGATAATACAATGACATCATCTTTTTGTTGAAGTGTTCCATTTATAGTCAAACCCAGCCTCTTCAAAACTCTAGTCTGATATATAGGGGATGGATCTGTATTCATGGTCCCGTCCGGATTTACAAATTCCATATTTTCATACTCTTTTTGCATCTCCTTTATTATCGGATGCCCCTTTCTCGCTCCAAACCCTTGCCCAAAATTGATCCTTGTTTTGCTCTCAAAGCCGCAAAACAGCCCAAACTGCAGTAACGAATCAAAAGACCGTACTACTTTTACATCTGTATCAAGATATACTCCCCCTTGTGATGCTACAATATCAAGCCTTGCATAATCCGGAACAAACCCCCATTTCTTATTTTCGTATGCCTGCAACATATATTTATTTTTTGAAATATCATAATTTCTTTCGTTCCACTGTTTTATCTCATAATCAGCGCAGTGTCTCTTCCATGTATCAATATTTTCCTGAAAACTCTTTGGCATAGGATTGTCGCCAAACCAACAATAATGTATGATTTTGGGAATGATTTGTACAGAACCGGACTTTAATGCAAACTCCGTTTTATCTCTTTTAAATATTTCAGGTACATACAATATTTTACCTTGAAATATGCTACTCTGATCTAATTGTGGTATAATTTCATCTGCCACTTTAACGGAAGTCAATATCAGTACCGTCTCTTCCGGGATCTGTTCTATTTGCTCCATAGAAACCACAGGGATTTTTCGACTTCCAATCTGAAGTACTGTCCCTGCTTTAAAATTATCCACCACACATACTATCTGTGGCACAAGCGGATAATCTTCACAAAATTTTTTAAAATTATCACCTGCGCAGATACAAATCAATTTACTGTTTTCTACCCTTCCCACAAATTGATCTGATGTGCAATTCCGTATTTTTACCACTTATAACTCACCTCTCTGCCAGCATATCCCGCAAAATTTCTTCTATCCCCTTAACCGGGCAATTAATTGTATTTGAAACATCCTTTTGAATTCTGTGCTCCCTGTCAGCCAGTGCAATAATAACGAGATCCACCTGCGGAATATCATCTTCCAAAGTATAAATCGGTATATCTGCTTTCAAATATGCTGCATTTCTATCTATATAGCACTTTACCTCTATTTCCATCTTGATTTCCTGATATAGGCGCATTCCCATTTTGCCCATGCCATAAATTGCTACCGTTTTATAACCTGCAAGTTTTAACATTTGTGCAACAGAAACTTTTTCTCCCCTGGCATTCAGCCATATAGCATATATATCTTCTGCCGCCTTCAGCCTGTCCAACTCCTTTAACCTTGTTTCCAGACCTCTCTGAAGTGCCTGCCACAACTGTGCCAGATGTCCCGTGTCAAGGTATTTTTGTTCCCGCAATATCCCATACATTTCCCTCTCCGACTGATACATCCCAAAAGCACTCCCCGAACTGTTCTCGCTGCCAATGACATGTTCATACAACACCGCCTGATTTTCCGCAAAACGCATCCCCTCATATAACATACATATCCAAAGCAGCCAGTCGTCCGCCCCATTGTACCGTAAAATATTCTCCTGCCAAAACTGTGGGATCGCTTCCCGTCGCATCAGTACCTGACCTGGTGAAAGAATTCCATTCCCCTTAGAAAACATGTGCCCCAAAGAAATCATCTCTTTAAATGGTTTATCATATGCATAAAACAGCCGTCCTCCATTTATCGCTCTGCATATGACTGCATCCGCCTCCCCCAACGAACCCAATTGGCTAACGAAATAGTCCGGGGAAATCCTGTCATCCTGATCCAAAAAAACAACATAATCCCCTGTGCAATAAGTTAATCCTCTCACTCTCGCGCCATGTATCCCTCTGTTTTGATCGGTCTCCATTGCAAGAATATCTATCTTTTCCGAACAATAGCTCTCTCGAAAATAATCTTTAGGATCGTCATTTACCAAGATCAAACCGATCTTTACAGTTCTGTCTACCTTTTCTGCAGATTGCTCAAGCTGAGAAATCATTCCTTCTACATAACATTGCCCTTTATATATTGGAACAATTACGTCAATTCTTTTCATATGCGCTCAATTCCATTCTCGTCTAAAAACCTCTCATATATCTGCTGCATCCGTTCACGATTCCTATAAAATTTTTCTCCATATGTGCAACACTCTGCAAACTGCTCACGACTTTCCATCTTTACAGCCTGTTCAAGCGTTATATAAGGTAATGCCATAGTCTCGCATAATTCATATGTTCTGCTGTCATGTACGATCCACAATGCGGGTATCCCTGCAAGATATGACATCATATTCCCATGAAATCTACATCCTACAGATAATGTAAATTGTTCTCTTTTCAAAAAATCCTGCCATGAATCCCAATCAAAAAACATACACCCGCGCGTTTTTATATAAGACGCTATTTCATCGGCGTTGACCCCCCCCCATATATCCGGATAACGGCTCTTAATATGTCGCTCCAATAAAGGGGCATCTTCATATAAGACCCGCGGGAAGTCATCCATTGCCTGCAATAACAGGATATCTTCCCCGCCACGAGGAATACTGCGTCTGAAGAACTCTCTTACATACTGTTCTCTGACATAATCGACAGACCCCCAGCTCACACACAACTTGTCTGCTGATGCCTTTTTGCTATAAGCTTTCGTATCGCATTTCATATAAAATGACGGACAGCCTATAACTCTATAATTTGTTATTCCCATCAGATCCAAACATTCAGCAGTAATACTTCCCCTTACTCCGATAGTTTCCGTACGGGAACTAAGTTCTTTCAAGGCATGTTTCCGTTTTTGTGGTAATGCTGCTACAAGTTTTTTAGGGGTATTTAATTCCTTCGTCAACTGTGCCCCAAGACCGATCATGGTTATCCTGCCATCATAATTTTTTGTGTGCAGGGCATAAAACTCTAAAACGCTGTCTCGTACATTAATTTGATTGGCCATCGGGAATACAATATTGGACGTCTTCATATCATCAGATAATTGTTGACCCATAAAATCATATTTTATAGTTTTTCTAACAGACTCAAACCATACGAGATTCCCCGAATTTCCTCCCAACAGCTTGATCTTTCCTGCGATATTGCTGTTTTCATTTTGGTTGAAATCCACTGCTATTGGCGCAAATAAATATGTCATTGCTCTAATTTCCCCATCATCCCACCTTATCCGCAACCGATATGGCGTTTTAACAAGCGAAAAAATAGTTTGTTATGCCATATTCTTTCAAATTGCTCTCCATCTCATAATGTTTTTCATAGCTTGCCGTAATAGCGATCACAACATTTGAATCCTGCAATTCTCCAAGCTCCCACACAGGATATTCCTCAATAAAATCCATTTTTCTGTATCCGTCTGACACCAAGAAACCTTTTGGCTGATACCCCCATAAATGCATTATTTTAAGGAACCGACTTCCGTAATGGCCGGCGCCATATAAATACACCGATTGATTCCTTTTAAAAGCCTCCACTATCTGCTCCTTTTGCCTTTTATAATTCACCAACTGATCCATCTGTCCAATCTGGAAATTTTCCTGCAGACATTGATATGTACGTTGCATCATATCCTGCACTTTCCCATATAATGTTCCTGCATAACTATCACACATTACTATACCTGTATTAAAGCCTGCATCCTGTGCCGCATATGCCAGAATACGCTCCAATCCATGACTGATAGTTCCATCTATCGGCATCGGCTCGTCCGCAAAATCCTCGTATCTCCACTTTCTTGCTAAAATTTTCCAAAATATCTGTGTCCGCCCCCAAAAAACAGTTCCAAGCGTAATAACCGGTTTTCGAGGATCCAAATCGCATTTAAGATCAAACTCTTTGCAGAGTTGCTGTACTATTTCGAAGTTTTCATACCATGCGTTCGAATACCATTCAGACATATACCGTCCGATTGGTTTCGGCGGCACAAGAAGTCCAATATCATCATGTTTTTCAAAAATCTCCAACACATTATGGATATACTGCTCTGATTTTAATGAATTGTCCCATAGATTTCGATTCCAAAAACTAATATCCTCTGACAAATGATCAAAATTAGGTTTTTTATCATGAACAAAGCAGATATACTTATATTTTAATATGATATCTCTTGCAGTTACCAATAATGCGCTGACATCCCGACCTCTGTTTTCTTTCCTAATATAATGAAAATTATTTTTGTTACTGACATAATTCTTTATTTCTTTCTCCGCCAATGGATTGGATGATATAATATATACATTTATTTCACATGGAATCTGATCCAAATATGCAAAATAAGCTTTCAAGCGATCTGGATAATACAAGTTTACTACAATTACTGTGGATTCAAAAGCAGAATATGAATATTCCTTTTTTGAATATTCTTCCGATAGTATGTAAACCAAGTTATTTTCTTTTAGGACATCATAAACATTTTTCATCGATCTTCTTTCTCCAGTGTCCTGATCCGTATTATCCTAATACCTCTGCTTGCTTTTTGTCATAGCTCCATTTCCAAGACAGACCCGATCACCTTCTGCAATCGCTGCCCAAATTTATCCAACGTAAAATATTTTTCATAAGTATCTCTTGCGTTTCTCTCGACCTCTTTCCACTGTTCTTTATGATTTAATACCCATTTCATTTTTTCATATAAACTCTCTGTATCGCCTGCATGACAAATAAATCCGTTTACTCCATCTTCTATATAATCTGCCATTCCTGTTGCATCTGTAGTAATACAGACCTTTTCATTCATCATCGCCTCAGTAATTGCCATAGACATTGTCTCCTCCAGCGACGCACAGACTACCACAGATATTTGGGCATACTTCTCCTGCACATGTTCCCTGTCCAGTTCCCCTAACATTTTCACTTCTGGCATTTTTTCTGATTTTTCACGCACTTCAACAGAATATGGATCTTCTCCACAGTTCCCAACAATCCAAAATTCTGTATTTTCCTTTTCTTCCTTAGCCAACATAGCCACCGCATCTAAAAAAACCGATTGGGCTTTTCTCGGCAATACAGATCCAATTATTGCAAAAACACACTTGCCATGTACATCATTATTACGATCGGAATAGAGATCCAATACTCCGTATGGTAGAATTTCTTTAATTCTGTCTTTATAAAAAAAATTAAAATTTTTTGCTGCAATAGCACTTACAGCCACTATCCTTATATTCCTCATGGCTGCAAGATTATCATATTCGGAATAATTATCTCTGATCCTTGCATAAATTTCAACTTGTTCATGACTGCACTCATGTATCCACCAGATAACAGGCTTAATACAACTGATCTCACAGGCACATCGGATCATCTGAAATACATTTACTATGACAATGTCAAATTGGCGAACCCAATTTAATTCCATTTCTTCCGGATAATTAATAGCAGGCACAATTACGATCCGAATATTATGGCTAACGATTTCCTCTATCAGTTTATCATTTCCGCCGGCAGCACAAATCGTAACGTCATAGCCCTGTAATTTTAATGCAATAGCCGCATTTACAATAGCCATCGTTCCCCCATTATAGGCAAGTTCTACAGAAATCAACAGCATGCGCTTTTTTGCTGAAAGATGGAATGGAATCTGCCCATATGTAAAAAACTCTCCCTGCTGAGCCTTACAAAAAAATTCATCCCATAACGCGATCTTATCTTTCGGCACGCCCAACCCAAGCAATTGTTTTTTCATGTCTTTTACATAATCTGCCATAAGTATCACTTTTTCATACTCTGTTTTTTGTATAAACCTGGGGGGCATAATAATGCTATTATCAAGCGGGGTTTCCCATAAATCCTCATTATTATCCAAATATGCAACTATATCATATTTCTGCAGGAAATCAATATATTTTTCTCTGATATATCGATACTTTCTTCCAACGCCAAAAATTACTATTTTTTCTCTATTCATCATACTCATCAGACATCATGGCCGTTTCCATAATTTCCCCAATCCTTTTACGAATTATATTATAATCCAAATAGTCAATTTTATCTTCCAATCCCATCTTCTGCATCTGCTTACCGATCTCTTCAAAATACTTTTCTGTAGAAATAATTATTTTTGATTTCCCTTTTTCTATCTCATATGGTGGTCTTACAACAATTCCTTCCCAGAATGTTCCCCATTTTTTCTGATCATTATCCCAAAAGCAATCCGCCTGATAACCTAATAGCCGCAATAACCTAAAGCATTCTACGCCAAAATTTCCACATCCAAAAATGGAATATCTGTTTTCTCTTAATACTTCTTTTTCCAAATTGTTCTTTACCATCTCAACATCTTTTGGCGCCTTTGGCTCCTCGATCAACCGTTTCATCGCACTATCCGTTCTTGCTTTATTATAATGGTTCACAATCTTATCTTGCCAAAAACAATATTCTTTTTCTCGTATCTTTCTCTCCTCCCGTAATCTATTTAATGCCAGTGTAGCAATAGCCTGCGCCTCTCTTCTCATTTCAATATCTCGGTAGTCAGAAACACCGCCCAACCGATAATTCACTATGGCATAGCTGTCGTAACGGATGTCTACGCCATTATCATACAATCTTAATAACCAGTCATAATCTGCTGAAACTTTATATTTTACATTAAACGCTCCATATTTTTCAAATAGCACTCGCCTGGCAAAAATCGCTTGATGACAGCGACACATGGCAATTCTGATATTTTTTATATCTTTCGAAAAAGCATCCCCCCACTCTAACTGCTCATCCCCGTCATATACATTCATACTAAAAGACGAAACATCCGCCCCGTATTTCATTATGTCTTCAGCGACATACTGAATGGCTCCTTCATTATACCAATCGTCACTATTCAGGAAAGCGACATAATCTCCCGTCGCCATTTTAATCCCTTTGTTCATCGCATCATATATTCCAGTATCCGATTCACTTGACCAACACGAAATATACTTTTCATATTTGTGAATTATATCCACTGTTTTATCTGTAGAACGACCATCCACAACAATATATTCTAAATCAGAATAATTCTGTGTTATGACACTTTGTATTGTTTGCTCTATTGTACGATCGCTGTTCTTACAAACAGTGATAACTGTTATCTTGGGCTTTATCTGATTCATAAATACCAATTCCCTATTCCTTTTGACATATTTGCATTTGTAAATTCCAGTATATCAATGAATGCAATTAAAACTCAAGCATATCCAATATATCATCTAATGAATCCACAACTGCTTTACTACAGTGTGCCTTCACTTTCTCAAAAATGTTTGCGAAATCATATGTAGGCGTGACAACAACATTTATATTTTCATCAGCATCAATCTCCTCCAACTTCATTATGGGTATTCCGTCAATTACTCCATCCTTCTCTTGATCAACAAAACACCTTATTCTGCATTTCCCTTTCACTTTCTGATATAAATACTTACCAATATTACCCGCACCATATATGATAATTTCTTCCGGAAACTGAATTTGTGAAAAATCAAATTCTAAGAGTTTTATCAATGTATGATATCTGGCCTGATCTTGTCGAAATCGTTCCTCTTTTTTATGGTCAAATATTATATTCCGCATAAGTTCCAACGAATTATAATTAGAGGCACAATATTCCAAGAATGCATCAGATCCGTCAAATGCATTCCTAAGCTCTTCTCGGGTAGGCGCATTTTTTCCAGCATGTTTGATTGACAATATGTAATGTCTAAATGAAATCGTTTCTGAATATTCTATCGTATCCCTTACCAGGAAAACGATCTCATTGTGTTCGTTCTTACTCTTTATAACTCCCTTAATATAATTAGAATTATTCGATATATACTCCATTTCATGCGCATCTGCTGTGAAACGTAAAAAACATGTAGGTTTCTTTATTTCTTCCAGAAATTTATTAATTCTCTTTTGATATTTCAATCTCAGTTTATCATACTCCTCCTCAAATGGATATTCCTCGTCATGCTGAAAAATAAAACCGCTTTTCTTATCCCTAAATTTCCCGGCATATCCGTTCCAACGATCCAAATTCTCTCTAAGTAAAAAATCTGCAAAATCATTTTCTAAATAATGCAATATCCATTCAAAATCATTACTCACCAACCAATCAAACGGTCCAGACCAACTTCGCAGTCCATATTTTGACATAGAGGACGCTGTATAACAAGAACCACCTAATGACACAAAATTTGAAAACATTTTTTCTCTCACTCCATCAATACGCTCTACACTTCATATAAAATATCCTCTATCGAGAGAATTGGACAATCTGTTTTCTTTGACAGTTTCTCTTCAATTTCATCATAGAAAAAGACAGGCGTAACTACGATCGCATCTACTGACGTCAACTCATCCTCCATGGTTACAACTTCAATATCTGAATAAATTGCACCTGCCCTTTGGTCAATACCGTACTTTATTTGGATATCACTACCTCTTAATTCCTCCAAAAGACGTTCCCCCACATAGCTCATTCCATAAATCGCTATGATCTTATATCCCCTTTTCACGAAATAATCTGCCAAATTTTTCCCTTCCTGCTTTACTGCTACCCACTGGTTCATCAGCATGAACAACGCCAAATGCTTTTCTGACATCTTTCGTTGTACGTCTGTTTTTTTATCGGTAACTTTTTTAATCGTTGCAGCTGCGGCTGCAGCACCTACCAATGTCGATAATATTGAAAGTGTTAATTTTTTCATTTTATACTCCTCCTATTAGCACTTGTACAATAAAATTAGATATAACACGCCTATCACTCAAACGCCCTCTGGGATCATATATACTAAAAATTCTCATATATAGTATATTATTTATCTTTATTTTCTTATCCATAATGTTTAGGAGACAAATAAAATAAATCCGCATTTTAAATATTTCTATTTCCCCGTAATACTTTCCATTTATTCATTTTTACATCTTTTCTCATTGATTTCCCTGTATATTTCTATAAGTCGCTCCACATTTTTTTGAGGGTCATATAATTTTACTGCCGTCAAATTCCCATTTTTCGATAACCTTTGTGCAAACCGATCATTATTGAAAATGGCGCACACATACTTTGCTAACTTTTTCACATCACAAGAATCAAACAGTATCGCATCCCACCCATGATGCGCAATACTGGATACCCCGCCAACATCAGCAGCAACAATCGGTAGTCCAACAAGCATCGCCTCTCCAACAGAATTCGGTGAATTTTCACAGTTGGATGGCAAAACCATCACATGAGATTTCTGCATCCTGTCACACATATCTTCCGCTCTAATGAATCCCAAGAAGTGAACCGCCTTATCTAGCTTCTGTTTCCCAATCAATTTTTTAATATATTTTCCATATGCCGTATTGTTTAAAAAAGAATCATCACCAGCAATATATAAATTCGTGTCAGGGAATCGGTTTAGAATATATGGCATTGCATAAAGCAATGTATGCAGTCCCTTAATCGGATAATCGCCCTGACTGACAAAAATAGAATACCGATCTATTTTTTGGATATCCCAGTTCTTACCATAAAAGCAATCTCTTAACGTTTCACTGCAATAGTGATACATACAATTACTATTGATAGTATTAGTGCATGCTTTATCCCAGTTGGTTCTCCCTATCACATGTTTTACATTCTTAATTGCTCGGATTTCATTTTCTGCACGTTTACAAAACTCTTTATACTGTCCCCAAATTGTCTGATACTTTCCATTGTAAATGCAACCATTCAAATATGCGCTACGCGGAATACCATTTAAGTAATATTTTGCGTATTCTGATACCAAACCTTGTATTGAAATAACAATTTTCTCTTTCGCTTTCACACTTTCCACACATTCAATCGTATGTGACATTTCCGTGCCAAAAATATGAATAATATCAGGTTGCACCGTATTAATTATTTTTTTTATCTGATTTTTGGCATCCTCTTCCACAGTATACGGGTTGTCATATTTTTTATAAAAACAATGGAAATAAATAGAATCTTTCTTAATATTTACAATACGTTTTTCATTTACCTGCGGACAGGCATAATGTAACTCTATATCATCTCTTTTTCTGAGTTCCTGAGATATTCCAATCAGCCAACCTTCTTTCACATTATAAACCCTAAATCTGCCAAACAGTTCGGGCAACATGGTATTACATAACCAAAGTACTTTTTTCATAACTGTCTCTCTATCCTTTTTCTGCTAAATACCGATAACAATGGAACTGCGTCTTCGAATCTATTTTTTAATAATTCTCTAACCGTAGATGCGCTAATTTTTCAATTCTGATCTCGCATTCTTGAAAATAATTGCAAGGTTATTATATCCCCTCCTCGTATTATAGAGTCATACCCACTCTTTACCAATTCTATGGTTTCGGGTATGCTGTTTAAGATGCTGTGGATTG
>CANRPO010000012.1 GCA_947632515.1 uncultured Lachnospiraceae bacterium | reverse complement strand
GTCATAAACTGTTCAAAAGCCTTGAATTTTTGCGCAAATCCTCTGTTAAAAGCCGTGTAATCCGCCTCAAGGTATACATCATAGAGAGATTGACCCGCCTTCCATTGAACCGCATGCGGCAATTCAAAAAATTCCGCCAGCTCTCTTGTTCTGGCGTCACGGCAGATCACTTTCGCAGGAATCCCCGACAGCGTCGCAGCGATATTGCCATGGATTCTGGACCCGCAGGAAAAATTGATGCCGGCTCCGGCGAAATAGTCCAGCCAGACGGGGATGTCATAGAACAGTTTCACGCGATCTTCCGCCAGCAGTTTCACCCCCGTAAGGGTCTTTTTTCTAATCAACTCTACTATAGTATCATCTTTACTTTTACCATAAAAATATAATATCCGCGCAAACTCATCCTGATCAATATAGACGCTGTTCGGATACTGCTCAAATGCCGACAGCATACCGATCTGTTTCAGATACTTCAGATTGCCGTTGACCGCGGGCCTGAACATTTCTTCCGGCGCCTTCTCGTTAGATATGCACAGACCGCCGCCTCTCTGATAGAATGACGGACACCCCGTGACCACCGCCGTATTGGGCATCACCTTGTCCAGAAATTCTTTCGTCGCATAGCCGCGCAGCGCCAGCTCGCCGCCGGTACGATAGACCGCTTTCAGGAAACGCTCGGTGGGTTTCTTGATCATTTCTGCCAACGCAACGATCTTATCGTAACTTTCACACTGTATCCCACAACCCAAAACATAGACGGGAATCTTAAACTTTTCTATTTGATCAGCAAATTCGTCCAACTCCTTAGTGACAATCGGATTGGCATTGAAGATATTAGCCGTCGTAAAAACAGCCATATCATATTTCCCGTTGATCTCTTCCGCAGTCTCTTCTCCGGTATAATAAGAATAGGCAATGTCCTCTTTTGTCAGGTACTGCTCCACCGCCGTATTGTACAGCTTATTCCCCGAATTGCCGCCGTTCTGTCTGATCCACTCCCGCTCAAAAGTAGCGTAGTTGACCGGCTTTAAGATCTGCCTGTCCAAATATCCGTTGTCATACAGGAGCAGAATGTTTGTTTTCCTCATCACCAATTATGCCTTTCTTGTATAACACAGTTCGTTTCATAACAGTGTCAAAATTCCGTTTGATAAAGACGCACACTGCCGTAATGCATAGCGCATAGACCGGGATAAGCCAAGCCGGCGGAAACCATTTAAGGATCCTGCCAAACATCTGCATCAACACCTCACATAGAAACGGATGGAGTAAATAAATGTAAAACGAATGCCGAGAAACCATTTGAATCAACATATTGTCGGGAACTTGTATATAAGCAAATCCAATAAACAATACCATTGAAACAATAACCGTAAATGGCGAAAAGAAACTTGGCCCCGAAAATCGCATTGTCCTATAGGAATGTATATACCAATAGACGATCAGCAGTATATAAGGGGCCGCCATGCAAATATATGGAAACCGGGAAACGATCAAATCTTTCCGTTTCCTGCCGCATTCACTTATAACGTCACCCATGACAAAATAACCGATCCACTGTGCAAATTGCAGTATCCAGCTCAGAGAGCATGTGTATGCCACTAAGATACTGTATATTGCCAGAATAATCGCCAGAATATGCCAGGCTTTCTCAGATATAGAAAACTTAATGATAACTAAAAACGGGACAATCATATACAAGGGAACGATCATATACATATACCACATTGTTGCGTGCGGCACACCATTAAGCCAATCAAGCAAAGGCCCATACATATCAATCTGCTCATTCCCTTTCAAACCGTTACCCAACAGATTTTCAATATAGTGGAACAATACATATAAAATGCTGAAAATTACAATTGGAACTCCGAGTTTTTTGCCGGATTTCACATAAAAATTTCTATAATCTGCATTTTCTTTCTTCTTTAGCAAAAAAGCGCCGCTTAACATCACAAAACAGGGAACCGAAACTTGCGATATCACTCTGAAACATAATGCCAACATAAGATCCCGCTGTTTTACTATATCCCGAAAGTTATCTCCTATATACATCGCAGATACATGCAAAAGAACAACAGTCACACAACTGATTGCCCTTAGCAGATCATAATTTTCCTCTCTGTGGTTGCCTTCTGATTGTCCCTCCCCCATGCCGTCTCCTTCTCTATCATCACAATCCCTGTATAATTCTGTATAATTTTATCATAGTAACCACTAAGTGACAACCTGTTATAACCTTCGGTATTTGTTCCACAAAGTTCCTTTATCGATCATTGGGCATTACGGGACGCATATACGTTTTCTTTGGTCTTTGTATAAATTATCCTTCCAATGATTGGCAAAAAAAGCATCGCCGAATAGTAAATAACTCTCTTATACATAGTCGGAGGCAACATGGCCAGACTGGTTTTTTCTAATATCTGCTGTATAAAAATATGCCACAAAAAAATATCCAATGAATACTTTCCCCAACAGGCCAATACTTTAAACGGTATGCTGAAATACCGGGTATTTTCCAACAAATTAGAACTATAATAGACTATTCCAATAACCCCAAATGAATAGAGTATAATGGACAGGTTGGGAGGATTCATTTGAAGTTTAGGATCAAGAATATCAATAAGTTCGGAATAATGATAATTACCTGCCACTCTGGCGAAATAGAATTTGTATGTAAAAAACGTTCCTATTATCAATGTCCCTATGCTGATTATCAAACTCTTAACCGAAACATTATGCAGGTCTTTAAATGATAATAATATTCCGATGGAATACACGAATAAATAACTTTGTCCAAAAACATCGTAATGATCAATTGAAAAATAACCTACGCACCAGACAGATAGCAAAAAGACAATCACAAAAACATACCGTGTATATTCATTCCTGCAATTTGTTACAATGAATATTTTATAGATAAAAAAATATATCAGAGGAGCCCACAGCGATAATTTGATAAATAAGCCTATAAAGTAAAACGGTGCAGCCGCATTAAAATTTAAAAGATGATTCAAAATTAAAAAATTATCAGTCACGCCATTCAAGGAAATATCCAGAATTACTGATGCCAATACATACGAGAGAATCGTAGATTTCATAGATTGAAATGTATAATTCAAAATGGACAGATTATTCCTCTGCCAAAATTTTTTTAATGCCAACCCTTTGGTTATTCCCATAAGAAAGATAAGCGAAGTTACACTATATAGCGTTAGGCACTGAATATACTCGGATGAGTGCAATATGTCTTTCTGATGACATATAACAACTGCCAAAATAGCCCCCCCCCTTAATACATCCATCCAAAATATTCTCTTTTCCATTCTCCTTTCCCCTTCCATATTTCTAATATCTGTTTAAAACCGCCGTCTGCCATAATGCCGCTGAATGTCAAGCCGTAACACCCGCTGCCTTTCATCCTGTAAGACTGACTCTATGATCGTTGCGGCATTCTTCCGCCGGACAGCAATTCATAAAATTTCGGGATATATTTCATCAAAATCGCTGCGCTTATGACTACGAACATAAATGCCGCTCCTGTCATACATAATCTCCATGCCAAGGCAAACCCGACAGAAATTGTCTGACTTGCGTACTGATCTTCAAATATCCCTGACAGCCGCACAAACTTTCCTAAAAAATATAAGATAAAATTGTGTATTGCATAAGTATAAAAGGAAATCTGCATCCACCATTTCGGTTCAAATCCAAAAATCTCTTTGCTGCATATCACCCACAACGCCGCTGACCGCAACATAAAACATATATGCTGCAAAAATTGCAATGACGGCAGATAAGATGCAACGATCATTAAGGTCGCGCCCAACACTGCGAGTTTGCGATGTTTTGCATTATACGTTTCGCTTATCACAAAATCCGCCATATTTAAGCCCAGATATACACCCAGACAATACACCGGAAGGTGCACAAGCACTCGCTCAACTTCCCTGCAAAACTGCTCGGAGGTCAATGCGGCTATGAATCTCAAGGGCAGCGCACCCGAATACAACAAATATCCCAAAATAAAGACAAGCATCAGCAGAATTTCCCTCACGACCGCAATTCTAAACACCCTCGTAAAAATCGGGATAAACACCAAAAAAAGCATCAACGCCTGAACAAACCATAGCTGTCCGCAAAAACGCGATGCCAAATAATCAAAAAGAACAGATTTTATGTCCCGGTCAAACGGATGATAAGAAATCAAACCGATCAAATTCCACAACAGCCATGGAACCAGTAATGTACGAACGCGCCTTTTTACTTTCTGCAGAGCATTCTGCGGCGTAATATCGCGATATAGAAGAAATGCTGACATCAACATAAAAAAATATGTCCCCGACTGCCCGGTAAACATTTGATTTATTATTTCCAAGATTCGATCCGTCCAAACACCAGCTACAATAACATTCTCAAACTGAACCGTTGCGTTGGCATGATAGCAAATCATAATCAGCGAATAAAAAAAATTAAAAAAAAGAATTTTTCGACTAAATTGCCTGTCCATATCTGTACTCTCACTCCTCCTGTTTCCACGCAGGGCGTCTGCGCCATCCATCCGGCATTTTCCCTCCCGAAAGACTCCTATAAAATTTAGGCGCAAACCGCAATAAAATTTCTGCGCTCATTACAATAAGCGGAATTGCTATCACCGATAGCATAATCCTCCATGCCAAGGCGAAACTCTCTGTCACCGTTGAACTATTGAATGCCAGTTCAAATATGCCCGATAACTTTATAATTTTGCCTTCCCAATACAGCACAAAATTATGAATCACATACATATAAAATGATATTTGCATCCACCATTTAGGTTCCAGTCTGAAATACTTCTTGCTTAATATGATCCAAAAAGCGACAAACTGCAGTTTCCCCAACGCATAGCCGATCACGTTATGCGGGAAGATATATGGCAGAATCAGTATAACACCGGCAGCAGCAAGCGACACGCCTCTGTGTTTATCGTTATATCTTTCCGACATAATATATTCTGCATAATTTAAACCCAAATATGTTCCCAGACAGTATACCGGTACATGTGAAAGCATTAACAAGATTTCTGCTCGAAGCTGCTCTGAAGAAAAAAACTCCGCCTTACTGACAAACGGAAACCCGAGATAACCGACGAAGTAAATAAATATTAACGCCGCCTCTCTCACATACTTTATTGTAAAAACACGTCTAAAAACCGGAATAAACAGCAACAGAATCATCAATGTGACCAGATATCTGGTCTGTGGACAGTATCTGGATGCCAAAAAATTCCGCAAAAGATAAACGATCCCTTGATCAAAATCATGGTAAGAAATCATGCCAATCACATTCCACACTACCCACGGCACCAAAAGAGTTTGGATTTTTCGCTTAATTTTATCCTTTACATTCCTCCCAGACAGATCACGATACAACAAAAAAGCAGACAACCCCATGAAATAATATATGCCGTCAGTTTCGACAAACCAGAAATTAATTTGATGCGCTATACGATCTATCCAATCGTTTTCGAGAATATTAGAAAAATAAACATCGGCATCAGCATGGTGGAGCAGCATGATAATGGAATATATAAAGTTCATATAATATATTTTTCTACTTAATGAACTGTCAATCAAGCGCATTTCCTCCCGGCATACCTTATTTGCTTTTATAGAAGTGTCAGCTTATCTTCCTTGTAAAAAACTTCGCAATCCTCCCGCGGATCGATCTGTCCTTCAACTCTTGCAGTTTATTCCGGTCCAACTCGATCATTTTGCTCTTGTCAAGTATGATGATTTTCTTTTCAAAAGGCAGATTATAATTTTCAGGATAAGCGTACGCAGGCGACAACAGCCTATAATTTCCTTCGCTCCACACATAATAATTCAAATGAGACTCATCGTGCCATTTGGCGATAATGCCCTGCGCATAATCTTTTTCAATATCATTATTCAGTTTTTCCGCCATCCTCAAAAAAGCTGCCGTCTTTCCGCCATTGATGGCGCCATATACATAATGCTTTCCCTGTCCTCGCGGAATGCAGGCGCTTGACTCTTCCCTGTGCTCGTAAGGCATTTTCCTCGTCTTACACCGATAGTATCCCGGATGCTGTACCACCAGCAGATCCTGCTCTACAGGCAGGAATTCTTCCTCGGTCACTTCTTTCAGACACACCGTATTCGCATTGATAAAAAACAGATAATCGAATCCCTGTAACCATTTTTTGATTCCCACGAACATTCTAAAGCGAAACAGCGTATTGCCCGGCCATCCGAGATTTTCCTGATAAATACGGTGGATCCTGTCGTTATTTTTCTCACCGTACAACTCATACGCATCCGTGAAAACAAAATACTCCAACTCAGAATGATTCAGAAAATTTTTCTCAAAACTCTCATAAAAATTCTTCCAAAATACCATGTATTTCCCTGTGCATATATATAAGATCGCAATCCGAAATTTAATTTCCAACCGTAATTCCCCTATCTTTCTGCCGCTGGTATCATTGTCCACCGCTCACAGCATATATCATGATCGTGACACAGATTATTCCACCTCTGCGGCGTGATCACGATTTTATCCGGCCTGTTGTCCAACCACGCTCCCCACCAGCTAAATGTACTGTTCGCAATAACATGATGCCTGCATCTGCTCATCAGATACATGTCCTTGTAGGAATCGCTCCCTCTATTTTCCGCCACAATATGGCATTCATAATCGGCAAATAACTCTTTTGCCTTATCGGGCTCATCCGAAAATACATAAAAAACAGCAGCGTTCACCCTGTCAGCGATATAAGCAAACGCCTCCTTATAATATCCTTCGCCGCATATGCCGGCATATAGCTCCGGCGCTTTAAGATAATCTCCCATCCGAACATGTACGGACACAGAATTCGTCGATACGATCTGTTCTTCTCTGCGTCTCATGATTTCGGTATCCGTATCTTGAAAACATATTTTATTCCTCACCACAGCGGCCGCATCTGCAAAATATTTCTCACTCTGCCAATAGCCGCTCAAAAATCCGTCTGTCATCTCTAAGACGCGCGGATTAAAGTCATACTGCCTCTCTTTGTAATATTTCTTCCGTCCAAACAGATATCGAAACACCCTCTGTGTCAGAACACTGCTGTCTGCATAATACCGGCGCAAATCCCGCCTGTTTGCCGTTTCAGGTTTCAACCCAAGTTTTTGAATTTCTAAGCTCCGGCTTTCTCTGCCGTCTTCATAGTCAGAAATATCTACTTTCGTCTCAAACCCTTTCGCCCTGAAAGTTTCATAAAGCGCATATTGAAACAACTGGTTTCCCAGTCCGCCTTGCATTCTAATAATGACCATATCGTCCGTCCCTGTAAAGAATCCATCTGCACATTAACCGCTCCCAAAACTCCGCAGCGTTTCGCTTGTTTATAATAAACGCGCATTTATCTGTAAAAGTAAGCGATCCTCCCGTCTTCCATTTTTTCGCCGCAGCATAATATTCCGTCAAGCGCTTTTCATGGCGTTTCTTTTTCTGTCTATAAAATCCAATATCTTCCTCCGCAAAGATTCTGTGCTGCGTAAGCTGCAAAGCAAGGTATCCTGACACGATTTTCTGACTCGCTATATTTTGCTGCGTGATCCCCTCGCGGTTGATCCGATACCGAAGCAACGGTTCCGGCACAACGCCCAGTCTGAAACCGCTCAGGCAGGACCGGATCAGAAAATCATAATCTTCTGCATATAATACGCTGCGATAACCCTGCAGTTCGTCATAGACATTTTTTCTGACAAACCATGTGGGATGCGGTATCGCATTGGCATATTTTAAGTATTTGCATAAGTACTTGTGGTGTATCGGGAAACGTTTTATTATGCCCAGATCATTTCCATCCGCATCCATCAGGCGCGTATAACTTCCCACCAAATCAAGTGCGTATCTATCCATATATAGGAATTGCTTTTCTATTCTGTCTGTTTCTGCACAGTCATCCGCATCCATTCGGCAAACAAATTCTCCATGACACAAAACAAGCCCTCTGTTAAGGCTGTCCAACAGTCCAATATTGGCCTTGTTGACACCATAGTGAAACCTTGGCTCTTCCTCCGCTATACGCGCCAAATACTTCTTCATTTCCTGATGTTCGGGGTCATCCAACAGCGCTATAATTTCAATATTTTCATAACTCTGTTTTCTGATGGAATCGATCGCCTGCGACACGACCGCAACGCTCTCTTTATAAATGCTCATCAAAACGCTGACCAATGGTTTATTTTCCATGCCCCAAAACCTTTTCATACAATCCGTAGACTTCCGCCGCGTTCTTCTCTATGGAATAATGCGCCCGTATTGCATCTCTTCCCCGCTCCGCGATCCTCTCCGCCTCGTCCCTGTTCTCATACGCAAATCGAATATTATCCGCCAGTTTCTCAATATCACCAAACTCATAGCGCAGTCCCGTCTCCATATGTTCGGCGAGCTCCGTGTAAGTGGCGATTGCCAAAAGACCCGCCGCCATATACTCGGCCACCACCGTCCCGAAGGCATCTCCCTTAGATGAGAGGAGCCCCGCGTCATAATGGGAAAGCAGTTGCGGTATATCGCTCTGATACCCGAGAAATTTGATCTGTTTCTCCAGCCCATTCTGCTTTATATGCGCTTGCAGCTGCCTGAGATAATCCGGATAGGGTTCGCCTGCTAAGTCCAGCGCCACATTGCGCCGTATCTCCTCCGGCAGCTTTGCAAGCGCCTGCAAAATCTGCATTTGTCCCTTGCTCTTCTCGATCCTGCCGACGCATACCAGTTTCAGTTTTCCGTCGTCTCTTGGCTCTCTCGAAAGAAACTTCCCGGTATCTACGCCCTCGTAGATCACCTCTATCTTCCCGGCGTCGACTCCCGCCTGGCTCCAATACTCCTTCACCTGTCTTGTCACCGCGATAAATTTATCCGCATTCTCGCTGATATAGCGGTAGCAGCGCGGTTTATAATGTCTGATCTTAACATGCCCCTGATTCAGTTCTTTTATATGCCAGATATGTGGAATGCCTGTCTTGCGGCTGATATAAGCGCCGATGTCTATTCTGATATGATTGGAGTGGATCAGATCGATCTCGTTCCAGTTTATCCCACAGTGCAGGATCCCCCTCTGCGTAAGGCCGCCTCTCACATACAGCAGATACTTCACGATATGCTTTGCCACGTTCAGAATGGGGTTGCTGTACGCGGAGCCGGACATAATGTCCCGATACCAATAAGAATAATTTTCAATTCCCTGCTCATCGCACAGTTTATTGAAATCATTATGTTTCTTGGTCAGCACCACAGGAACGACCCCATGATCATCCCGCAATGCCATGATCATGTCGATCTGCGTCTTTGCGGCGCCGTACTTATAATCCGCTGTGGAAATAAACAAGACCTTCATCTCAGTTTTCCTTATCTTTGTCATACATCTGCCGCTTGATATGATACTGTACATCCTCTAAGATCTTGCGGTTGGCGGAGATGACATCGGCGAGCATACCGATCACAAACGTCACAAATCCTATGACGATCAGCGTGCAGGCCAAGAGCAAAGATTGGGTATGCCCAGTTCCCACTCCATGCGCGTAAAACACCAGAAAACGGATCCCGATCAGGATCCCAATGACGATCGGCACGATCGCCACTGCGGAGAAACAATACAAAGGCTTGTACATCATCAGCGCGCGCAGGATCGTGAGCATGGACTTCTTGACATAGCTGCCCATGCTGTGGAACAGGCGTGACTTGCGCAGTTCCGGATTGGTTCTGACCGGAACGGAAGTGATCGCCATGCGGTTTCGTCCCGCCTGCACGATCGTCTCCAGCGTGTAGGTGTAATCATTGATCACGTTGATGCGCATGGCCGCCTCTCTGCTGAACGCACGGAATCCGCTGGGAGCGTCCGGAATATCAGTCTTGGACGCCTTGCGCACCACCCAGCTCCCGAAGTGCTGCAGTTTCTTCTTCAGCCACGAGAATCCTTCCGTGTTGTCAATAGGGCGCTCGCCGATCACAATATCCGCCTTGTGCTCCATGATCGGACGGATCAGCTTGGGAATATCCTCCGCACAGTATTGATTGTCCGCGTCGGTGTTAACGATAATATCCGCGCCGTTCTCCAGACAGGCATCAAGGCCCGCCATGAAACCTTTCGCCAGCCCCTTGTTCTGCGCAAAGCTGACCACATGGTGCACGCCCCAATTTCTGGCCACCTCCACGGTATTGTCCTTACAACCGTCATCAATGATCAAATATTCGATCTCATCGATGCCGTCGATCTGCCTCGGGAGATCGTTCAATGCGATCTCCAGCGTCTCCGCCTCGTTGTAACAGGGAATCTGTATGATCAATTTCATTGCCTGCCTCTGCTCCTTATCATGATCTGTATAACGCTTTTATCGTATCATATCCCCAGACAGAAGGGAAGTATTTGTTCAGCGATCCTGAGCCGGATGAAGATAATAGGTATTGGTATAAGAATACTCGCCCAGATGCTCATATGCTTCAAGATAAGGACACATCTCCAACGCCTCTTCTAACACTTGTTCATCATTGTCTGTGGTCATCAAAATCAGCTCATAGTGCGTGGAGACATCCAGATCCCGCAGCCGTTCCAAATCATCCTCGGTCAGAAATGTCACGCTGTGATATTGCCTCGCCTCATAATATGCCGCATTTGGTTCCCACGGCTTATGATAGACAAAGACACAGTCCGCATCCGCATAGTCTGCCGCCGCATCAAGCAATGTCTGAGAGGAGCGATACAGATAGCTCCAATCGGCATTCCGCCAGCCGTTGACCAGAATAAGGGCCATAACAAGCGCCGATACGCAGACATATCTGCCGGGCGCCATGGCTTTGATCACTCTGCAGACCGCGCACATCACCGCCGCATACAACACTGCGTACACCGGGTACATATAACGATCCGTCAGATAGACCGCTATCTTGGAGATCAGGACAAAATACAACACAAGCGGTACTATGCCGCATAAGCTCCGCATCGTTTCGATCGTTTTTTCCTCTGTCCGCAGCGCCGTCAGTTCTTCCCTCACAAAGCGCAGACCGCAGACTGCGCATAAGAGCAGGCCGGCGATCAAAATATATACGAAGATCCCGCCGAACAACTGCCTGTCCGACATATCGAAAAACAGTCGAATCCGCATACCCCAATCGGATGCTGACGCACCGATCAGATTATCCACAGATTGTTCTCCCCGCGCACTGGAAAAGATATGCCGGATCATAGCCGGAAATATGGCGACCGAAAGCAGCGCGCCCCCCCCCTGTGTCAGACTGAAAAACAGCGTTTCTATGAACCGTTTCTTGTATAACAGGCAGCATGCGTACACCGCGCTGATAAAAACCGTATAGACAATGCAGTAGTAATGCGTGAGCGCTCCGCCGACCGTGCAGAGTAAAAGCGGCAGATAAAACCGAACGTCCTGCCGGTGTCCCGTTTGCCTCATCAGCAAGTATGTGACCGCAGTCACCCAGAACATGGCCATAATATACATCCGCAAAAAAGACGCGGCCGACAAGATTCCCGTCGAACACACAAAGCCCAGCAGGATCAGCCGCCGCACTCTTACGTCCTCTATCTGCAGCCGCACCAGTTTTCCCACAAAATACAGTGTCCCCAGCGCAAACACGATGTTGATCAGCCCCGCGAACCATATCGTAAATATTCCCGGAAACAGGGAACATACGGTATGCAGCAGAACATAGTACAGCGGCGGATGCACATCCTGAGTCTGATTCGCCCATACGCTGCCGTAATCGAAACAGTGTTCTTCGTCCACCGCCATATATTCGGTCCATGGAGTTCCCGCCGGATAGTATGTCCTGCCATCCTCGATCGACATATACGGGCCCGCATTATGGTTAGCCAGCCCATAACTGCACACCTCGTCTACATACAGATTGACCTTGCTGCGCAGTACCAGAACCATCAACACCACAAACAAAGCACAGAGCAGCACATCCCACATGTTTATCTTCGCAAATCGTCCTCTATCTTTCATATACCCGCCCTGTCTCCCTCATAGTCGTCTCATCATGCGCCTGTCCGGTCTGCATGTACTCCACCATATGATCCTCCTTCAAATATTCATGAAACAGGAAACGCCGTTCTCTGGCATCGCCGCTCTTCCAATCAAATATGCTGCTGCTATCCGCCCCGTCCAACAGTCTCTGATATGCCTCCTGAAAATCCTCAAACGAAATCGGGGCATCCGACACCCTAAATTCATGGCTTTCTCCAACCCCTTTTACAAAAAGTATCGGATTCTGTCTGGCATAAATGTCTTCCCATGCGTATCCGTGATCGGCCATGATGATGATCACGGAATTGTCATAGACGCCGCTTTTTCTTAGTTTCTCCAGATATTCTCTCGTTATCGTCAGGCACGCCTTCAAATTATCTTCATAAGTCCCTTCGCTTTCCGAAATCTCCTCGACATTTTCATTGTAAATAAAAGGCACATGCCCACCGTCAATATGAATAAATCGAAAACACTTTCCATTCGTGTAAGTAATCGGCTCGTCCAGAACCCCCTCATAAAATTCTCTGTTAGAATAAGTGAAAAGCTTTTCACCGTCGGGAATGATCTTCAATTCATTAAATGCATTCGGATTCACAAAGCTAAACCGTTTCAGATCAAAGGGCGCATACTTAAATCCTGTCATCAGCATCTGCCATCTGGCAAAAGCCCATCTGTCCCTTACTCCCCGCTCGTTGGAAAGGACATTCTCAAATCGCCCCATGCCGTTATCATTTAGGAGCAGTTCCGCCTCGTAGGCATCCTCGTACAGCCCCATGCCATATCCCTTTTCTTCCAACGCCGCCAAAAAGGGCGATGCGGCATAGGCCGCCGCCTCGTATTCTCCAAACTCCGTCTTGTTTTCATACCACTGCCCCGTCAAAATGTACGGCACACAGTATTTTGTGTAAGGATAAGCCCCCACCACATTATCGTAAAATGTAAAATCCGTAAAAATATCCTGATAGGCAGGCGTATTCTCCAACATACTCTCCATCACCTGTGCGTCCACCGCATCCAAAACCAAGATCACAAAATTCGTATCTTCGGACATCTGAAACATATTTTTGGTGGTGACACAGAGATTGGGTTTCTTCGCGAAACCGTCGTTTGCCGCCGCAAGCATCAGAAGTGTCACGCACAGCATCAGCGTCATGCAGATACAAATCAGACGGACAGCCTTCTCAAACAGTTCCTTCCTGTGTCTGCACAGTCTGCGTCCGACAAGAACAAGTGCCGTTACCCCCCCCCACAGGAAAAGGGATTTCACGCGCTCTGCGGCATACAAACTCCAGTCTATCGTCTCCCCGTCTAATGGCGGCAAGCCTGCAGTCAGAAAATTTCCCTGCGCATACAGGCATAAAAAGACGATAAAATAAAGCGTCAATCCAATCTGATAAATCTTCACACTGATTCTCCGCAGTAATGCAAATACCAGTATGCTGAAGACACATGCCGCCGCGAAAACCGCAAGCATGACAGAAACAAGAATATATGTATCAAACCAGAATTCGTCCTGATTGGTGAACAACAATTCCAACGGCGCATAGAGAAAAAGCATAAAACAAGCCGCCACAGACAGCCAGATACCGCCGTTGAGATTACATATTCCGCTTTTCTTATCCATGCGATTCCAACTCCTCCTCATATTCATCCATCACGCCTATGTTTGCAGCCACTCTATCCTAAATACTTCATAAATCTCTCTTTATTCTCCCCGGCGCTTTCCTTAGGTCTGCCCAGATCCACCCTGGATTCCAGTGACACAGGAATTTCCCAGAACACCGGACCTGCCTCTTCCCGAGTCCATGTGCCGACCTGGTCCACCTCCTCCATAGTCTCCAGTCTCTCCGCGCGCCGATACCCGGCCGCCGCAGCGATCCGCGCGAAATCTGCCTGCCGACACCCCGTAGGCATCGCTCCCACGGATTCGTGAGCCTGATTATTGATCACAATATGATAGAAGTTATCCGGCGCCTGCGCCGCGATAAAAGGCAACGCTCCCATGTGCATGAGCACGGCGCCGTCACCGTCAATACAGACAACCTTCTTATCTGTCTTCTTCTCCGCAATCCCCAGTGCGATCATGGAGGCATGTCCCATACCGCCCACAGTCATAAAAAGATTCTCATGATCTCCATAGATGGCGTCACTCTGCTCATAAAGCTCTCTCGAAATCTTCCCGGTTGTGGAGACGATCACCGCATCGCGGGGCAAACTGCGCAAAATCTGTCCCAGCACTTCCTCGCGTCTCATCGGGTTGCCGTTCTCCCACACAAAAGGTTCCGCTTTCTCAAAAGTCCCTTTTCTGACGATGACGGCATACTGGTCGCCCTGTCCAAGCGTCTTTCCCGCTTCCCGCAGTATCTCGTCCATCTCCCCGTCGGTAGTGTTCTGATCGATCACGCTGTAAGGCACGGTAAGCGTCTCAAACAATTCACAGGTCACTTTTCCCTGAAAAACGTGCTGCGGTTCGTCCTTTACGCCCGGCTCACCCCGCCATCCTACGATAAACAACATCGGGATGCCGTACACATCGCGATTGGCAAGAGATGCCAACGGATTGACAATATTGCCAATCCCAGAGTTCTGCATATAAATACAGGCCGGGCGGCCCGAGGCAAGATAACTGCCAATCGCCAATCCCACCGCGGCTCCCTCGTTTGCGGTCACATAGTGTTTCAGACCGCCTTGATAGGTCTGTACCCCGTCGCAGAACTGTTTCAGCGTGGAATCGGGAACTCCCGCGATCGTATCGATTCCCATCCGTTCCAACTTTCTCAATAATTCAGATGCTTTCATTGATTCTCTCCAATTCTTCCATCGTATCTATCTCTACAAGCTGTCCTTCCTCCACGGGTTCTATTGTCAGTCTCAGTTTCCCCAAATTCCGATCTACCACGTCGTCCCAGAACAGTCCGCCGTTCTCCTCCAAAGCATAAGCCTTCACAATCTCATCCCGCAGGATTCCTGCATCCGTTTCCTTAAAAAAGGAAATGCCGACCATATTGTAAGCATCTGTGCCGCCCTTTCCTACGCGCGTGATATACTGTCCGTCCGTCTCAAATACCCAATCGTCAGAATACCCTGTCTGCATTCTTCCATAGTAACACGAACACTCCAGTTTTCTGGCGAAAATACTCGGATCGGCTATATACAGATCCGATTCACAGATAAAGCAGTCGGCTGTCCCCAACACATCCTTCGCGGCATATATGGAAGAAATATTGTTCTTTGTCAGAAAGTCCCGATTGTACAGGAGTTTCACCTGTGGATAACGTTCGCACAGCGGCGCGAACTGCTCGCCAAGATACCCCGTCACAATGTAGATCTCCTCCACCGGGCGCGCCAGCAATCCCTCTATCACCGTCTCGATCATCGGTTTCCCTTTTACTTTGATCAACGGTTTAGGGGTGCGCTCCGTCAATGGGCGCATGCGGCTGCCAAGCCCGGCCGCCATTAAGATTGCTTTTTCTCCCATGACCGCATCCTCCTTTTCCCGTTACAGTCTTGACCGCATGCCGCCGTCCTATAACTCATCGATCAGACGAATAATGTCCTTAAATGGCATCAGCTTAGAGTCTGCCTCAAGCGCCCTGTGGTTTCTGAGGATCTCAACCGCGGTGCTCTGCATCGCCGGAAAAGCGCTCCGTGTCAGCTGGTTCGCATAGATGACAATATTGACACCCGCCGCCGCCAATTCTTCCTCCGTGATACTGTTGTAGGATGTGGGCACAACCACGATCGGCGTCTCCCTGTCCCACTCACGAAACAGACGGCAGAACTCCAGAATTTCATCCGGTGATTTCCGGCGGGAATGGATCATGATACCGTCCGCACCTGCCTTCACATAAGCAAAGGCCCGTTTCAGCGCATCATCCATGCCTCGCTCCAAAATCAGGCTCTCGATCCTGGCAATAATCATGAACGCCTCTGTCCGCAGCGCTTTTTTGCCAGCGCTGATTTTTTCACAGAAATTCTCTATGCTGTCCTGCGTCTGCTCTACTTCCGTACCGAACAGCGAATTTTTCTTGAGTCCCGTCTTATCCTCAATAATGACTGCCGACACACCCATGCGTTCCAACGTTCTGACATTATAGACAAAATGCTCCACCAGTCCGCCGGTATCCCCGTCGAGAATGATCGGTTTTGTAGTCACGTCCATCACATCATCAATGGTGCGGATCCTGGAAGACATATCTACCAATTCAATGTCCGGCTTTCCCTTAGCAATAGAATCGCACAGCGAAGAGATCCACATGGCATCGAACTGATCCAGCACACTACCGCTCTCTACGATTGTCTTCTCGGCGATTAGCCCTGTCAGACCGGAATGCACCTCCAGCGCCTTCACGATCGGCCGCATCCCGATAAGCTGCCTGAGTCTCTTGCGCCTGAATTCCGGCATAGCCAGTTTCTCTTTCATCTGATCGTCGATCCGCTTGACATTCTCATTATAAGTATAGGGGATTTCTATCAGTTCCCCACCGTTTTTCTGCAAGTTTGCGACGACATTGTCCCTGATCACAGTCTCCGGTCCCTGACACCAGTTATCCCCATGGATAACATAGTCCGGTTTCAGATCTGCGATGACCTTGTCGTACATAATATCCCGTTGCACCAAAACTTCTTTTACCAATCCCGTATCTCTTACGATCCCGATTCGTTCTTCCAGAGAGATCGTGGGGAATCGGTTAAAACACACCATGGCCTCGTCGGACAACACCCCCACATAGACGTCACCGTATTTTGCAGCCTGCCGCAAAAGATTCAAATGTCCCTCATGAATCACATCTGTACAAAAACAGGTATATACTCTTTTCATAAATTGTCCTCCGCTACTCATATCTGACCGGCACGCTCACACCATACCGATCCAGCGCCTCGCGAAATACGACAAAAAACGCCTCGATGTCCTCCCTGTCTATCGCGCCTAGCGCGCACAGCCGAAACATACCCAATTTCTCCACCTTGCCGGGATAGATCGTATATCCCCGCTCATAGCAGTAATCATGTATCTTCTCAAAGTCCCAGGCAGGATCTGACGGGTAGAGTGCCGCAGCCACCAGCCCGGAGTCCTGTCCTTCCGGTATGTAAATGTGGAATCCCAAATCCGTCAATCCGGCCCTGATCGTCTGATAAACGCGGCAATGCCTCGACCACTTTTCTGTCTCGCCCTCCTCAAAATACTCCTTCAGCGCCTGCCTGACCGCATAAATCACTTGTACGGGCGGCGTAAAATGCATCTCCCCATGTTTCTTTGCATATTCATACTGCATATAAAGATTACAGTAATAGGATCGTTTCGGATAGTTCGCGGACGCCTCGATGACGGTTTTTTCCCCGATGATAAAAGACAGGCCCGTCATCGCCATAATCCCTTTCTGCGCAGAGGCCATACAGAAATCGATCTCATCCACCGCCATGTTGATGGGTCGCATTGCATAGGTAGAAGTCGTGTCCACCACAAAGACCGCGCCATACCGGTGAACCAGCGCACCAATCTCCCTGATAGGATTGAGCAGTCCTGTTCCCGTCTCATGATGCGTCGTATAGACAAGCGCTATATCGGTATTTTCCTGCAAAGTCTGCTCTATGAGAGTCAAGTCCGGCTGTCTGTCCAAAGGCAGTTTCAAATTGACATGAGGTAAGCCATAATACTCACAGATCTCAACCCCTCGGCTGCTGTAGGCACCGTTGTTGACGATTAGTATCTTTTTATTTTCCGGTAGCAGTGAATTCAGGCAGACATCCATGTTAATCGTGCCGGAGCCGCAGAACAGAACTGTCGCATACTCCGCAGGATCGGCGTGTACGATCCTGAGAAGTCCCTCTTCCACCTCACGCATAATTTTCACAAACTCCTTCTCCCGTGGACAGATATCCGGCACCACCTGCGCCATCTTCACTGTATCCGTTGTCGTCGCGGGACCCGGATTCAACAATATATTTCTCTTTACCATCGATCTTATCTCCTCATAACTGATATGCCAGCTTATTTTCCGTTTTTAATCATAAAACAGTTGAACACATAATTATTATTCCAATATCCCCGCATACCTAGTTTGGAAAATCTGATACTCATATCATGCTCTTTTTTATCCTCTCTTCCTATCTGCCCGAACGCGCTACCAGCCGATCGATCATATATTTCGCGCCCACCTTGCCACTCGTACCGTTATTGTAAATATATTCTTCTTTCAGTTTCTGCACGGATCCCGGCGAGAACTCCGTGTCATGCAGCAGCCTGTCCACCGCAGCCACAATCTCTGTTTCCACATCATCCGGCGCAATCGATATTCCTATCCTGTCGCGCAGCTCAATATCAATCGGAACCGTCTGAAGTTCCTGGTAATCCGGATTCAGGATCTTCATCGGCGTATTGATAAACAGTACGGGTTTCAGCGTCGAGAACGCATACTCAAAGGAAATGCTGGACCAGTCCGTGATCAGAAGATCTGCCATATATACCGTCCTGTTGGACGAGAAATCCTTCTGAAATGTGACATCATACGCCTGATACTTTGCCGCAAGCACATCGATCTTATGCTCAAAATGGCGCACATACTGCGGATGCGGCCGCACGACAATATGATGCTCTGTCTGCACGAGAGCGTCAAGCATCGGCTCAATACAGGAATCCAGAATGTTGGCATCCTGCCACGAGGGCGCGATCAACACCGTCTTCTTACCGTCTCCGTCCTGTCGTCTATCCTGCGCCTCCTGTATCATACGCTCATAAGATACCGTCATATTGTCAATGACAGAAGATCCCCACTCCACCAAATTCTTGGCATGCAGTTCATACTTCCGCTCACGCTCCGCAATCTCCGCCTTATTCTTGGGCCCGGACGTGAAGATCGTGTCGAAGTGATCCAGCGCGTTCTTATGGAATGAGAGGTTGGCGCTGTTGACGTCATGCGGCACATAGATATACTCTATATCTTTCTGCACATAGGAGCGTTTCAGTTGAAAATTCTCCAGATCCGGCGTCGTCATAACCATGATCTTCGTCTCCATCTTCATCATCAGCACGATCATCCGGTTCTCGTTGATATAGTAGGGTTTGAACTGCCCGCTCTCCATCCCGAAAACCTCGTCTTCCGGATCGCTCGTGATATAGTGCACTACGATGTTGGTCCTGCGGATAATCTCCTCGATAATATTTTGATAATACTTATAAAATCCATTCTTCTCCGAGTAGAAGACCACCTGCTTGCCGGGCATCTTCAGGAAACGCTTATAATCCGCCTTACATCTGGCACGGTAAGGATTGTTCTTATCCTCTTTCTGTCTGGAGGCCATAAACTCCCTGACTTTGTTCAGTTCCTCCTTGCTCCGCTCAAGCGCCTCATAGTCAATATAATCTCTGGGGTTAATCCAGAGATTCAGAAGGACCAGCTGCAATACGGAAAATATATTGCTGCAGCTCCAATAAAAGCCGACGCCAATCGAGACAAAAAATCCCAGATAAAGGGATAACCCTACGGAGAACGCCATTGTACCGTATTTGTTCACACGTCCCTGCTCTGACTGCAGCACGTTGATCTTATTCTGCACATAGCACATGAAAAAGGCGGACAGCCCCGCAAGCAGCGGGATCAGCAATGTAACGCCGCCTGTCTTCACAGGAATATCCGTCAGATCCGTACCCCTCTTCACAGCCTCCACTACGCCCATCAGCAACGCCAACTGCACGACCAAAGGGATCAGGTCCGCAAATGGACTGTACTTTTCCCTCTTAAACAGCTTGTACTGTTCCTCGGAAATCGCCTCCTGATTGCCAAAATACGCTGCCTTGATATGATTCATCTCCGGCGACATCCGCACTGTCTTGATGGAATTTTTCTGTACCCAGACCGATAAAGGCAGCAATATGATCTTCGTCAAAAGTGTAAAGATCAGAATCGCCGCCCAATAGTTATGCACGAACGTATAGCACAGATTGATGAGCCAGAGAAGTCCGCCCACTACCGCATCTATCAATGTACTCATATCCGCCCCTTAGTCTTCCACGTCCTTAAATTCGATGGTTTCCCCTTCAGACGGTCCGCCTTTTTTGTTCTTCTTAAAGAAAGCAAAAATCTTATGTCTGAAAATAGTGAACGCCGCCCCGATAGCAATCAGCGCGCCCGCCACCGCCTGAATGATATAGGTGACCGCCGACGGATCGATATATGCCTGCGCCGGTATCGTGAACAGATACCAGAAACAAATATAGAAATAAGTATATTTCAACGCTTTCCATATGATTTTCTTCATTATACGTCTCCTTTCGCTATAAAACACCCCTATTATACTCCCACAGGAAGAAATATGCAAATCCCCAACTTATAATCCCAATTCCTCCTTCGCCCTCAGGATCGCCTTCCCGTCCCGGATCTCGTAGATCTCATCGCAGTTCCTGATCGTCGTCAGGCGATGGGCCACGATAATAAGCGTTTTGATGCCCTGCAGGGCGTCGATCGACTCCATGACCGCCGTCTCCGTCTCATTGTCCAGCGCCGACGTGGCCTCGTCCAGAATGATAATATCCGGCTCCCCGTACAAGGCTCTGGCGATAGCCACCCGCTGTCTCTGCCCGCCGGAGAACTGTATGCCCCACTCCCCGACTACCGTGTCCAGCCCGTCCGCCAGCCCTTCGACAAATGATTTTAACTGTGCCATTTCCAAGGCATTCCATACCTTCCCGTCATCGATCTCGCTCTCCTCCACGCCGAAAGCGATATTGCGCCGGATGGAGGCATCCGTCAGATAGACAGACTGCGGCACATAGCCGACGATCTTGTTCCACTGCCCCCGCAGTTTTCTGATATTGTAACCGTCCATCATGATCTCGCCCTGCTGCGGCTCCAACAGATTCAGAATAATATCCGCAAGCGTTGTCTTGCCCGCTCCGGATGCGCCGATAAAGGCGACGGAAGTTCCCTTTTTGATCCTGAGGTTCAGATCCTCAAGCACCGCCGCATCCCTTCTCGGATAGCGGAAGGTAACATGGGACAGCGTAAGTTCCTCGGAAAACTGAATATGCGACAATTCCTCATTCTCAATTTGTTCTTCTCTGCTCTCCATCTCATCCAATTTCCTCACGAGGTCAATGGTCTCATAGGACGCCGCCAAGGACGGCGCATGGTAGACGATGGCATTCACACTGCTCAATACGCTCCCCAATGACGGCAGAATGCGAAAGGCTGCGACCGCGATCACCGACAACTGGCTGAGCATACTTGCCACATCCGTCTCATGCAGCACCCGCACACCGATCAGCGCCATCAATCCGGTCACGCAGATCGCCTCGATAATATAAGTTGGAGCGTTGGTGCCTATGGCGTTTCTGATATTGGCCTTGTTGCTGCCGATCAGACATTTCTCATACTGGTCGACAAAGTATTTCTGCCTGTTGGTCACCAGAACTTCCTTACTTCCCTGAATGGCCTCCAATGACGCCTGATATGCCTGCCAGTTATATTCCCGCACCAGGCGTCCGTATTTTGCCATGGATTTTCTGAAAAGCAGCTGCGAGACAGCGAAACAAAAAATAATCAAAAACATCAGAACGAGCGACATAGCAGGCGTAACGATGATGATCAGCACAGAAGTGCCCAGAATCGTAAATGCCTTGCTCAGCAGGATAAATGTGTAATTGATGATATTATAAACGCTCGATACGTCTTCCCCCAGACCGTTCAACAGTCTAGCGCTGCTGTTTTCCACAAAAAAACTGTAACCTTGCCGCATATAGGCGTTCATGATCTGTATGGATAATTCCCGATGTACTTTGCAGGCGTACTTGTTGGATACCCATACAAAAAACACGCCAAACAAACTTTTAAACAGATAAATGACAATAATGGCAACACAGACAAGAAAGATAACTTCCCGATACGACTGCAATCCAAAGAAATCGACGAAAGGTTTTATATATCCTGCCTGCATCAGTTGTTCCGGATTCAGAAACGCCTGCAGCAAAGGTACAATAATCGACACGCCAAAGGTTTCCAGCACCGCCGATATGATAGACAGCAGAAAGACCATCACGCCGTATCTTTTCTGCACGGGCGTCAATATATAATTCAGTTTTCCGACTGCATCGACAAGCTTTTCAAATTCCTTTTTCACCATGTTCTTTGTTCCGCCTATATTTTAAAATCAATATCTGTTTATCTTTCGCTCAAAACACAGCTTTTTTTGCTCCAGCTTGCAGGATTCTGATAATGATGGGTTTTCAGGTACATCTTGTACAGGATAAACTCGATCCTGTCCCTGCCGCTCAGGATACTCATAAACTGCATAAATCTTCCGGGAGAATCCGCAACTTTCAGACAGTAACGGTTGATCAGCCTCAGTTTAAACGGCCGAAGGTCGTATTTGCTCTCATAAACCGGTCTGACCGCATTAAAATTAGCGTAACAATGCCGGAACATCTGTTCAAAGGTATAACGCGTATTATAGTTATCCGCCCCTTCGGTCATATATCGGTAGACCCGCATATAGTCCGGCATAATATACTTTTTCCCTTTATCCATCGTGTACATCCACATCGGTATCTCTTCATTGTTTTTAGAACCGCGTATCAGGAATCCGTTGTTTTCCCTGTCCTGATAAAAAACATTTCTCATAGTGCCATAGTTACAGGGCACGATCTCATCCTCCAGAAAATCTTTGATCGTGTAATCTCCCGTCTTGATCTCAACTTTGCCTAAGCTGCCATCAGAGGGCTTATAGATATATTCCCGCGACGTGGCGCTGAAATAGTCGTCATGAGTCTCCAGAAAATCAACCTGTTTCTGCAGGATCTCATCGCTGTACAGATAGTCGTCGCCATCCATCAAATAGACATATTTCCCGCGTGCGCGAAGAAATAAATCATACATGTTTTTGCACAGGCCTAAATTCTCTTTACGCTCTATTATTTGTACGTCTGTGCCCCCCCCCACATACTTTTGCCGTACGATCTGCAGCGTATTGTCGGTGGAGCAGTCGTCGCCAAACAATATTTCCATCTTAAAATCCGTTTTCTGGCTCAATATATGGTCCAGACATTCCTCGATATATTTTTCATGATTATAGCTGACTACACAGACAGACAACATAATATCCCGCATATCTTATCCCTCTTCTTTAAACGCAAAAATTCTTTTCTATTTCTGCCCTTTTCTCACGATCGCCTTCAGTTCCTCTTCCAGCCAATCCACCTTGTCTTCCACCCTGCATTTTCTGCCAAGCATATATGCCCGCAGACGTCTCCCCCGCTCGTACAGTTCGCTGCGGTCAGCAGCCAGCCGTTCCATGGCCCGCCTTAGCTCCTCCGCATCATGAACAAGCAGGATGCCGTCCTTCAGGCTCACGTCCCCCACATCGGTGCTGATGACCGCCATGCCGGCAGCAGCCGCCTCACAGTGCACGATGGGGCAGTTTTCAGATCTGCTCGTACAGACAAAAATATGCGAATTTTTATACAATTCGTAAATCTGTTCCCGCGTAAGATGAACGTTAAATACAACTTTTTTCAATGCCCCCTCAGGCAGCCATTTCGCCGTATGCTCCCGCAGCATTCTCAGATAATCATTCTCCTCAAACCCCGCGAACTGCAGCGTTGCATTTTCCAGCTTGGCCTTACAGAATGCCTTAAGCAGCATATCCTGATTTTTATTATCGTTATAATTCGCGATATAGAGAAACTGTATCTCAGGTTTTCTGCAAAACTCCTCCGTATGCCGCATGTCCTCCAAGGTGAAGGCGTCCTCTATGGCGTTCTCCAACACCTTCCCGTTGGAAAGTCCCTTTTCCTGTGCATACAGATAAGAATTGTTCAGTTCCGACAGATAGACTGCCAGATCAAACCGTCCGATCACGCGGTACAGCTTATCATAATATTTTTTGATCAGCCACTGCTCATACACCCCCAGAATATTTCGGTGCTTTAACTTCTCCCATATGAGATGTGTCTGCCCCAGTCTGGAATAGCCGTGGGAGTAAAACACTTTCGCACACTTCACCTTATCCAGATACGGAATCAGCCAATCCAGTGTCCAAGTCTGCGCGCACACGACGATCAGCACATCCGGCCGAAAACTGCATATCCTTTCATAGTATTTCCTTTTTGTGCTGTTCTCGTCGCGCTCTTTCAGGCGCAGGGGCCAGCGCACATAGACGCGTGTCCGCTCTATGGAGACGCCGCCGTGGCTCTCCCGCTCCGGCAGCACTTGCAATCCGCCGTCTCCCGCGCTGGTGTAGACCAAGACCTCGTGCCCCCTGCCCGCAAGTCCCTCCGCAAGATATTTTGTTATGTGTGTCACTCCATCCTGCGACGGCCAGTAACACGGGACCGCAACCATGATCTTCATAACAAACCTCTAACTCCGCCGCTTTCTCTGATACCAGATGCCCGCTTTCCTGATCAGCACGCTCGCCCCCAACGCGGCAGCCGCCTCCGCCGCAGCCGCGGCAAATCCGGCTGCGCCGTGCAGATATACCGCCGTCCCTGTCACGATCATGGCAAAAAGCGCAAACGCGCACAGCAGCACGTTCCTGCCGCTGACATACTTCGCAGCCTCCGCCCTCTCCTGTTTCACCTTATCGTAGAGTTTCCACTGCTCCTCAAAATAGGACTTATAATATGGGCTGTCCTGCGCGTACTGCCACCAGACGGCATAGCCCGGCATCATGCTGACCGGGTTCCACGGCTTGCTGTAGTCCTTGTAGGAGGAAAAATGCAGAATTTTCGCCGTCTTCTGGCACTCCGCCATGTAATCATAGCCCAATTCCTCGGCGTAGCGCTCATTCTCGTCGATACAGGAATCCTTACCCGCCACATACCTGATATGATCCTTGAAAAGCAGACCAAACGTAAATTCCATCTGGGAATAACCCGCCAGCTTTTTAATCTGTTCATCCGCGTTTAATATATCCTGCAACGTAAAATCGTGTCTGATCTTATCCACATCGTACAGGGACAACACAAAGGTCAGCGTATCGCCGCCGACACGCTGCATGAAATTCCTGTGATTAGCCGGCTTATGCTCCGGACCGGGGCAGATGACGTATGAGCCTTCAAAATCCATATCGTATATTTCCGACAAATCACCTACGACCACGGTATCGGACTCGATCACCATGATCCGATCGACCTCCGAGGGCAGCAGCTCGTGAAAGAGCCAATAGCTCGACATGGTGCCGATGGGCCAGTGATCGCCCTGATCGATATGGATGTACTCGCCCGCTTTCTCCTCGTCGAACCGCAGAATATGAATACGATGGCCGTACTGCTGCGCCAGCGCATTCTCATGCCGCATATCCTCCACCGTCAGATCCTCGGACACGACATACAGATGGATCTCCCTGTCCCGATTGTTCACGAAGAGAGATTTAATCGCCACATAGGCATATTTCAGATTTTTCCGCCCGGTGGTGATATATATGTTCATCGGCTTTTTCATAGAAACTCCCATCCGTGTACAAGGCACGCCCCGGAATCTCCCTCAGATCCCCGCGCCATAACGCTGTTCCACAAAACTGTCCCACTGGCCCCTCTGTTTCAAAAGCCAGGAAATAATATCCCGCACCGCGCCGTGACCGCCCTGTACATCCGAGACATAATCGCAGATCGCCTTGACCTCCTCGCAGGAATCCGCGGGACAGCCTGCAAACCCGGCTTTTTTCATCCCCGCCAAATCGTTCAGATCATCGCCCAGATAACCGATCTGCTCATAGCCGATCCCTTCCGTGCGCATAAAACCTTCCAGATAGGTCAGCTTGTCCTTGATGCCCTGCACCAGATAATCCACCTTCATCTCCTGCATACGTCTGGTCGTGGCGGCGCACTCCCTTCCCGTCAGCACCATCAGCTTTATGCCGACCGCGCTCGCCGCAAAGAACCCTGCCGCGTCTTTCGTGCAGAACTTCTTCAGTTCGTTGCCGTTCTCGTCATAGTAGACGCCCGCGTCCGTCATGGTACCGTCCACGTCGATCACCAGATATTCGATTTTCTGATACTTGTCCTTCTGCTGCATCATACTCCTCCGATCCGGACTTCTGCCCGGCTGCCGCGTCTATTCTCTCTCATCGTACACGGAATCTGTCAGGAACACGAGTTTCATCTGTTTGCGTATATCAGCCACATACCGCCTGTTGCGCCTGTTGACTTCCTGCCCTTTGGTGTGCTGGTTTGCCATATAAGACGTGACATAATTGTCGCCATCCGCGCGATAACCGTCGAATCCGGCAATATAAGCCTCGTAGACAGCAAGGCGCATCAACAGTTTCAACAGCATGATCACACTGTTGTCACAGTTTCCCTTCTCATCGAAACACAGGCTGGAGTAATCGACCACAAGCTCCTCGTCGCACACATCCAAGAGATTGGACGTGACCAGCACGCCCCTTTTCCCGCGCTTGTTCTCCAACGCCTCATACCGCGCGGCATTGGAACAGAAAATATAATCGGGACAATATTCTTCCAAGGCAAAATTGGTCGAAAAAACGACGGGCTGCTGCTCCTCAATGAATCGCTGTATCTCTTCTCTCTTTTCGACCAGACTGTACCCGGGCGCCAGAATGAGGATCTTATGATCCTGCAGTTCCCTGCGCAGGCCGTTCAGCACCTGCCCGTCGTCCACCTCATGATTCTGGAATTTCTGATACAGCTCCTCCACATAAGCCTCATCGTAAGCGGTCTTCTTATGTTCCTCGATGCCTGCAAGGATCTGATTGATCTGTTTCGCCCGCAGACGTCCCTTATTAAGCAAAAATTCCGCATAGTTCCTGTGCAGATTATACTTTGCGGAGAGCGCGTAAGCGGTGCTGTATCCCCAAGGTTCGATCTGTTTGAGCTGTGCGATGTGGTCGTCGATGCCGTCCAACACAGGATTCACGTCATAGACAGCGCCCTGTGTCTTGTTCATGTAGTCCATGATCAGCTCCAGACACAGATTGCCCGGCACTCTCCCCATCCCCAGCATGGAGGCGTCGATCACACTGCCGCGCCCACCGGCCTTCATACCGATAAAGTCCTGCGCCAGCGAGTACGACAACGCCAGATTCTCGTGCAGATGCAGTCCGATCGTGACAGAGGGATCCAGATTATGCTCTATCAGCGAGTAGATCCTCTGCAGATCCTCCCGCATCATGGAACCGAAGGTGTCCACGATGGAGAAGGCGTAGGGTTGGATCTCGTTCACCTTTTTCAGCAGCTCCAGGATGCTCTCATCGGAATAGCCCATTATGTTGATGGGATTGCAGAACACCTTATAGCCTTTTCCCTTGACCCGCCGCACAAAGGCAAGCCCTTCGTCAATGTCATAGTCGTGGAAAGTCACCCGCACCGCGTCGATCGTCTTCCCATCGTAAGGCTCCAGCTTGTCCACGCTGTACTTATTGTGGAGGGCCATTGCCACGAACATGGTGTTGCCACGCTTTTCCGGCAGGATCGGCGCGATCTCTCCGCAGCTGTTGAACAGCGTCCTGTCCCTGTCGTATACGCAGTCGCGCAGGAAACCGACTTCCGCATAATCCACCTGCGAATCGACCAGCTTGCGCAGAATGCTCCTGATCGTGTGGTATCCGAATTTCCAGTCGTTGATATAGCCGCCGTCTCTCAGCGTGCAGTCCAATAGTCTGATATTTGCCATAAACATCCCCGCTCCATGCTATTTGGTCGGTTTGGGATCGGTCATCGCATACATGGCCTTCGCCATCTCATAGTCATAGACGTCGTCGATGTCCGCCGCCTCTCTCTTGTTGATCAGCAGCCTGTATGCCTTCGGCCCGTAGTTATAGTGCCATTCCTTGAGTTTCACTCTCGGCGCCAGATTGATGCCGTTGGTGAAGTGATACAGCATCGGCAGCTGCTCCGAATTCTTGTGAGCCAGTCCCATACTGAAATTGAGCGGTCCCTTTTCGTCCATCAGATAAGTCTGATACGGGCAGCATGTGATCAGGGAGTCATACCCTTCCTCCAGTTTCTCAAAGTATGTCCTGATGGCTTTCTCATACAGATAAGGCTCCACAAGCGGAGAAGTGGCGCAGGCCCACATGATATGCTCATTGGGCATCTCGTCGCTGATATATTCCAGAAACATGCCGAACGGCACGGACTCGTCCGCATACTGCGTCGGCCTCTTGATCGCCGTGACCCCCTCGTCGCGCCCCATCTGCAGCATCTCGTCGGAATCGGAGGACACGATGATGTCCGTGATGCCGCTCACCTGTTTGAGCTGCCTGATCTTGTGGATGAGCAGGTTGGAGTCCCCAAAGGGCAGAATATTTTTGTTCGGCAGCCTGGTGCTGTTTCCCTTTACCGGTATGATCGCTGTGATCGTTTTATCCATTTCATTGCCTCCGTCTGGTTGTATTTTTTTCTTAAAAGAATCTCGAACCAATTCTTTAAGAGTTAATGAGTGAAACAAATTTATTCCAAGTATAGCACAAAATCCCCAAACAATAAATACTTGATGCGCAATACCCAACACTTAATCCGCAAACAGCGCCTCATAGTCATAGTTCAGATAAAAATTCTCTATATTCTCATAATAATCCTCATAATTGTCTTCGGTGAGCCGATGCTCCCCCGTTTTGATCCGGCGCAGTATCCAAGAGTTGATGTCCTCGCTGAAATGCAGTCTGTCCTTGTAATTACCGGGATCGCAGATCATACCGTACTCATCAAAAAACGAATAGAGCTCAACATTGTCGCATTCCAGGAGAAGACGCGTCGCAGTCTTCTGTCCCTCGATCTGCGTCTTCAAGGTCCCCCACTGCATCCATTCATCCCATTGATAGATACTGCTCGGCGAAAAATACAGCAAAAAAGTGATATTCGGATTTGCCTTGGCAGTTTCCACGATATTCTGTGTGACATTGCCGCATACCGCCTCATACTCCTCGTCCGTCATCTGCGCCATCGCCAATTTCCCGCCTTCCTTTCTCGCATAGGCGGACTCCACCGCCTCCTCACCGTATTCATACCACTGTGACCAGTTACAGTATGCGTCGAAATCCGTCGTCCTCTTTCCCGACTTCGTATAGTCAAAGACGGCGCTGACATTTCCGAACAGGACCTCCTTGTTGAAAACATAGTATACATCGTTATAGAGCTTTCTATCATAAAGATATACGGGCAGGTCATCATAAGACAAACTGTCTTTCTGCTCAAAAAGACGGCCGCAGTCTATTCCCCTAAGTACATATCTGATGCCGGGATTCGCCTCGATCGCGCGCAGCAGATTGTCGTTGATCTCACGAAAGGATCCCGCCGAATAGGGGACCTTGATCGAATGCGTCTGAAACAGTTCGTCAAACTCCGACGCTTTAAAATTCTCCGCAGTAGACATCCCCGTGATGACAGCGTCATAGGCGAAGTGTTTCACAATGCCGTCATTCTGATACCGTTCATTGTCGATCGGGTACTGCAGACCTTCAAGCGGCGCATGATAATGAAAAAAAGGATCCACGATCACCGTCAGGGAGCCTAGGCCTGCCAACAGCAATATGACGATCACGAAAAAGGCAAGGCACCATTTCTTTTCAGCCTTCATCACTTTTCTCTCCTCAAAAATTAAAATACAGGAATGTGCTGATCCCCGAAAACGAAAAGACGCACCAGACCAGCAGAAACGCCGCCGACAACAAGCGCCCTGCTGTGGGCCTGAACGCCGTCATCTTTTCAAACGCGTTCCGAAACCCCAGCACAGCCACAAACGCGATCCCCATAAACAGGGCTCCAAAGAAAAACGGCTGCGCATCCAATATATCATACCGAAACACTTTGTCAAAGAGGAAACGGAACTCGACCAAGTTGAAACTCTCCGCGATATTGGGGTTGATCTTTCCGAAATCGAGCTGTCCTATCCGATAGACAATGCGCAGCGCATCTGTGACCGAATCGGCCCGGAAGAAAAGCCATGCGACATTGACAAAGGAAAACGTGAGCAGCCAATTCAGGGCCGGATGCAATTTCTCGAAAAAATTCTTAAAGATCCGTGAAAACACGACAAAGGCCCCGTGCAGGGCGCCCCAGAAAACAAACGTCCAGTTGGCGCCGTGCCACAATCCGCTCACCAGAAAAACAAGAAACACATTGCAGTATGTGCGCAGTCTGCCTCTGCGGTTACCGCCAAGCGGAATATAGAGATAGCGCGTAAAAAAGCGGGTCAGCGTCATATGCCATCGTTTCCAGAACTCATTGATCGTCAGAGCCTTATAAGGCGAGTTAAAATTCAACGGCAGATCGATATTCAGCATCCTGCCTATGCCGATCGCCATATCGCAGTAGCCGCTGAAATCAAAATAGATCTGAAAAGTATACGCCAGCATGACGATCAGAGCGTTCGTGGTGTCCAGCTCCGCTATATTGCCGAATCCCCAGTTGACGGCATTGCCAAAGGTGTCCGCAAGCAGCACCTTTTTGCCCAGCCCCAAAACGAAGATATAGATCCCCCTCGAAAAGTTATCCCAGTTGAACCGTTTCTTTTCCCGGTCGTCAAACTGCGGTATCAGCTCGTCGTGGGTCACGATAGGACCGGCGATCAGTTGCGGGAAAAAGGCCACAAAGGACGCGTACCGGATCAATCCATAGGGCGGCAGCTCTCCTCTGTATGCGTCTATGATAAACGAGATCTGCTGAAACGTAAAAAAGCTGATGCCGAGAGGCAGCAGGATCTGCTGCAGCGCAAAGTCCTGATGAAATATAAGATTTACGTTTTCCAGAAAGAAATCGAAATATTTAAAATAAAAAAGCAGCCCCAGATTAAACGTCAGCGCGCCGACCAGCAGGAGCCGCCTGCCCGGATATCGCATCATACCTTTATAAAACGCATAATTTACAAAGATACTGCACAGAATGATCAGAAGGTAACTCCAGTTAAAAAACCCGTAAAACCACAGCGACACAGCCAACAGGAAAACCTGCGCTGCCTTTTGACATTTCAAATGATTCAGCTCAAAGTAACCCGCTATACAGATCGGCAAAAATAACAGAATGAACACATAAGAATTGAACAGCATTATCTTTTCTTCCTCTTCCGACTGTTCGCGCTCTGCGAAAACGCATTGTCATTGTGGTACAGCCCGTTATCGATCAGCACAAAATCCTCCCACTCGCCCCCGAACCACGCCCGGCGCATGACCCGCGCGATAAAGGTGACGTTGGAATAGCCGCACACCAAGCCGTCGCAGCGCGTCAGCGTGTACTGATCCCGCAGGACTTCCCTAGCTAAACAGTAATGGTGCCTGGCCCGGTCTGCCTCGCTGAAAGCGATCGACTCGTCCGTGCCGTTATCCCGAAAAGTATCCTCATATACACAGACCCGATCCCCAAAAGCCTCCCTGAACCGCTCCACAGCCGCCTGTTCGTCTGTCGCCAGAAATATCTTATCATATCCCGCTCCGTCAAGCAGTTCCTGCACCTTCTCGATCTCCTGCTCGATCTGCACCGGAATAGGGTGATTATTATAGCCTTTCCGAAAATCGGTTCCTCGGAAATGAACGCCGAGAACCTTGCCGTCGCCAAGCAGTTCCCTATATTCCCGCTCCAAATATTCCTGCGTATGCGCATTGTAGTGGATGTATTTTTTTACCATAAGCGCCATGGCGTCGATATACTCGTCTGAGACGTCATAGCTGACCGCGCCAAACTGCGCCTTTACCTGCACATAGTGGCTCTCCTGCGTATGGACCACATGGCGGGCATGCTCCACGCCGGACACCCGGGAGACAGGCTGAAAGAAATAAAGAAAAGCGTTCTTCTCCCCTTCTATCCCGTCCGGCTCATAGTAAAGATAATTTTCTCCCCACCGCACATAGGGGGTAAACCCTCTCTCGTATGCGTAGTACAACTCGATCAGCACCACGCCGAACTCGGCAAAGAAACCCACTCCCGCGCCCCGTTCCTCAATGAGATAGACGGTCTGCCCCTTATATTCCTCTCCGTATGTGTGCATCTCGATAAAATCGGGATTTTGATACCCTTCCAGAACCATCCGGCGAAATTCCGGGTCGTTGCGATGCAGCCTGCAGCGATTCCAATATACCAGTTTTTCCGATCTTCTCAGCAGATCCATGAAACTCATGTATATACCTCTTTTATTGTCTAATTTTTAAAAACTTTTGCAATTCTCGCAATAATTTCTTCTATTTCCGCACTGTCAGTCAGCTCGTGCGCATGCTCCTTCTCTGTGATGTACGCTTTCTCCCGCAACGCTCTCTGGTTCACAAGAAATCTCCACTGCAATTTTTCGTTATCCAGAAGTTTTAGATAGATTCGATACAGGAAATCTATCCCGCATACCGCTTTCAACAGCCGCACGCTCAACGGATAATGATGCACTTCCCTGATCTGTCCGGCCGTGAGTTTATAGAAATCGTCGTGCAGTACCTCTTCCGCCATATCTGCAAATTTGAGATAACTCGGCCTGTCCCAATCCACCAGATAGATCTCCTCTATGCTGCTCTGCGGCGTGGGAAATTGCTCTTCCTTCGCCGATACGGACGCCCGAAACTCCTCAAAGTCTGTCAGTTTATGTGAATCTGAGATCAATTTCAGTTCAAAACCCTCCGTGACCGGCAGCGGGAACAACAATTGGCACATTTTTCGCGCAAAAAAAGCCTCCACAACAACGGAACTGTTTCCCGTATACACCTTGTCACAGATCACGATCCACTGTTTTACGGACTCCCCGCCAATGATATGAAAATTTTCACATCGTTCAGCCACCTTCTGCGCCATCAGGCTCGGATGCCCCGGATGCGGTCTGAATACGACTTGCAGATCAGGCTGTTCCCTGCATATCTCTTCAAACCACTTCAACACCATGTGCTGCGAATCACACATGAACTTATAGTATTCCGTCCAGTTCTCGCCAAATCTGGAACACATGTCCGCAATATATTCCTGCGGCAGAGAATCTCCATAATAAGGCGACGCAAAGAAAAGCGTTTTTCGCTCCGCGGAAAGATCATATTTCCCGAAAAGCTCTTCTCTGCCAAGATAGTACCGGCACAGAGGTTCCCGCAGAAAATCCATCCCCACATGTCCGATCAGTTTAACCATCTTTTGATCAAGATGCGCCGCCTCCAAGAGCCTTTTCACATTCTGCTGTCCCCAGGAGACATGGGGCACCGCCTTGCCGATCTCCTTGTAGTTCTTAAAGGCCCCCTCGCGTTCCTCATCTTTGGGATAAACGATATTTTCCCACTGCATATCGATCACTTTATCAAATTTTACATAGTTCTTGATCTGCCACGATAAAGCGTGATTGTCGTAGCAGGACATCACCAGAAGGACCTTCGTGTGGATAAACGGTTTCACCGCCAGCTCGTTCTCCGCGTCCTCGACATAACGGATCTCTGTCCGATACCCGCGCCTGTCCAATTCGTATTTGAGCAGACACAGATTTTCCAACTCACGCACCTTATGCTCGTACACAAACAAAAAATCAAGTTCTCTCATAGCGTAATCTCCTTATATCTTTTCTGAACATGAAACTGTTGCTATATCATTTTCACTCCACCCGTCTAACAATTCTATTCTTATGAAAATAATGTGTCACCGACTGGTTAATCCAATAATCAGCGTCCCAGCTCAAATCCCGATCTTCAAATAAAAACGGACGTGCCGTATGCACCTCCACTACAATATCCAGCATACTGTCATCCAAATACATCTCCCGTCTTATCAATTCTTCCTCATAAAAAGTCTGCGCCTCACCCTTTACAATGGAGCGCATTGCTGAAATTCCGGTATAAGTATTCTTATCCGCCGTACATGTCCACACGACAATAACCGCCAACAATGCAATCCCTGTCACTATTTTCCCGAAAGAATTGCGTCTGTGGCGTTTCATTTCCTGCTCTCTGCATTTTTGTATATAGAAATCCCGATGAGTAAACCAGCCACACCAATATGTAGTGACAGAAAACAGTCCAATGTAATACGTCATCTGAATAATGTTATGCACGCGTATTAAATCCGCATCGCCCATAGCATATAAGGTCGGCGTATACATGGAGGATACAAGACAGAAAACACTCGCCGTAACCAGAAAAGGGTGTTGAAATTCCTTTTGTGAGTTTCTTCCAATCTCCCACATAGTCCATAGCAATGCAGTCCAGACCAACACGACCAGCGGAGAAGTCCATTTTACTATATATATGACAGCATAATAAAAAGAAAATGCAATCGCCTTAAATGCTCCATATCCTTCAAGCAATTCCCCTCTTGCAGCATTTCCCGGCGCAAGGGCATTGATCATAAATCCAACTGTCAGACAAAGCCAGGGTATCAGCGTATAAAACAGCTTTTTCCTATCTATGATAAACGCATACGCCAACAAAAGCGAAATGATTATTTCCGCCTGCAATCCTGTCACTAAATTTCCCCCGCCAACCACTGCTCCAAGTATAGACGCCATAATACTCCATGCAACCATACTCTTTGTATGATCGGTCCAAATAATACCGGAAAGTAATGCTATCATAAAGAAACCAAATGCCTGCATTAAAATGTAGTGAGTGGATCCATTGTACCAATATAGCCCGTCAAAGGGTGCTGCCATTACCTGCCAGAATAGAAAAAGCAGCATAAACCCAATGTAGGAGTATTCCCTCTTTCCTGCCCCAAGCCATCTTACAAATATTTGCCTTCCTATGAGATAAACTGCCGTTGAAAACATGCTAATCATTATAGTCGGTACTACAAACCCTAATTTATAATTGAAATTCATTGGGCACAAATGCATTAAAAAACACGACGCATATGTTCCTTGCCATACAAAATACAGATTCCTGGTACCTTCTACCGCACACTGAATAACCTTCCAAAATGATCCGGTTTCCAGCCACACATCATGTATTGCTATGCCATTACTGTAATCATCTGCACACATTACATTGTATTTTCCAAGCGCCAAAAGCGGAATAACCGAAACAGCAAATAATAAAGTGGCAAAGATCGCCAAATGTGTAAATGAAATATTGTCTATATATTTTCGTATCAATGTTTTTCTCCTAATGTTCCGCCCCTGCTTTTTCATGTACGTTTTGTGCCAATCTCTTGCACAAACACATTATAATCACGAATATATTCATCCGGATCATAGTGTTCGCTTGCCAAGACCAACAATACTGAATCCTCGCTGAAATCATACATATCTTTCCACACCATCGTCGGAAGATAAATACCTGTATGCGGTCTGTTCAAACAAAAAATAGCCTCATTGCCTTCCCCATCCTTTACGCTCACCTTACTTGTCCCCGATACATTGATCATTACAAACTCTGTTTTTCTGTTCGCATGCTGTCCCCTGATCACTTTTCGGTCAGAGCCATATATATAGAACACTCTTTTAATTTCAAACGGCACATCTATACCGCCTTCTACGATAACCAGATGCCCTCTCTCATCGCCTCGCTGCTGAAAATCGATCATTTTAACCCTATTCATATTATGCATAATTCCCTCCATCAAAATAAACTTATCTCCACTCATTAATTGCGTCAATTACATAACTTTGTTCATCTTCCGTCATTCCGTTATACATTGGGATGGACAATACCGATGCTGCATATGTTTCTGTTATTGGCAGACTTCCTTTGGAGATCTGTAAATACTTGTATGCCTCGGAGAGATGCGGCGGAATCGGATAGTGGATGATTGTTCCTATTCCTTTGCTGTCTAAATAGTCTATCAATTCCTGTCTGCGGCTTGTTCTAATAACAAACTGATGCCATATATGTGTGGCCTTCTCCCGGACAGCTGGCAATATGACGAAAGGACTATTTAATTCTTTCAAATATCTCTGTGAAATACGGCATTTATCCTCTTCTAATTCCTTCATGTGACTTAATCGCACTCGCAGGAGTCCTGCCTGTATTTCATCCAGACGAGAATTAGTCCCAACAACGCGATTATAATAACGCTTTTCGCTCCCATAATTTCGAAAAACCCTCACATCGTCAGCCAGCTTCGGATCATTTGTAACAATCGCCCCTCCATCTCCGAACGCGCCAAGATTTTTAGATGGATAAAAAGAAAAGCAGCCAATATCACCAAACGTGCCCGTCATCCGGCCCCCATACTTTGCGCCATGTGACTGAGCACAGTCCTCAACTAATTTTAAGTTATATTTTTTACACAATTTCACAATAGGCTCCATATTAGAGGCCTGACCATATAAATGGACCACTAAGATGGCCTTAGTCCTATCCGTGATCTTCTCTTCAATCTTGGATGCGTCTATATTAAAATACTCATCCGGTTCCACAAAAACGGGGGTCGCGCCATTTATTGTTATTCCCATCACACTGGCAATATAGGTATTTCCCTGCACAATAACCTCATCGCCTGTTCCTATTCCCAAAACTCTGAAAGCGATCCAAAGCGCATCCAAACCACTGGCAAGTCCTATACAATACTTTGCACCAAGATACTCTGCAAATTCCCGTTCAAAGCCGGATACCTCTTCCCCAAGGACATACCATCCGGAGCGCAAAACTTCCAGGGCTTTAGCCTCAAACTCCTGTTGATACATAAAAAATCCCCGATCTAATCTGTTCGGCATTATTTTTTCCATCAGCTCTCTCCCCTCATAAAAGTATTATTTTTGTATTCCCTGTCAAGCATTGCATATATTTTCCACGAAATATAGTGTCCTCTTGCAAAAATATGATCCCGCAGTTCCCCTTCATATATGAATCCGCACTTCTCATAAAGCCTGATCGCAGCTATATTGTCAGCCAGTACAGTCATATAAATACGGTGCAGCCCCAATTCCTCAAATCCTTTTTTCAGCAGCAAACGTATTGCCTCAACGCCTACTCCCCGTCCATGAGCTTTCTGCCTTAAACTGATTGCAAACTCAGCCGAATGACAATCCATGTTGATCTTCTTTAAACTGATCGTCCCCAAATATTCATCTGTTTCATCTATAACCGCCCAATGCATGCTCTGCCCGTTTTGAAGATCCGCAGTGAGCCTGGCTTCTCTGCAAAATCGTCTTGCCTCCTCCAACGATATGCTCATCATATCTTTTTGAAAGCCCCTTTGACATTCCGGATCATGCATCCACTCTAACATATTTTCCGCGTCGTCTTCCCGCAGCTCCCGCAAATCTATCATTCTATTTTCTCTTCCTTTATTTCATTTTCATCTTCAATTATATATGGCGGACGTTTCCTGGAGGCATCGAATATTCGCCAGATATACTCCCCCAAAATCCCCATCGTAAACATGATTACGCCAAAACTAAACAAATTGAAAATAAAAAGAGTCGTCCAACCGCTTACATTGATCAGCCCCAATAGCTTGCATATCACTTCCACACACGCCCATAGAATCGCTCCTATGAAAGAAAAAATTCCCACTATTGTCACAACTTTTATCGGTAAAGTGGAAAAACTGAACAAAGTATCTGCAACTAATTTAATTTTTTTCTTAAATGTCCATCTGCTTTTGCCAATCTCCCTTGCAAGTCTGGTATAGTATACCTTATCTGTCTTAAAACCGCTCCACAATATTTGGCCGGTAAGAGCGCTGTTTGTCTCATCAAGTGCCGTCAGGACATTTATCACTTTACGATCTACCAAATATACGTCAAATCCTCCTTTCGGCATTGCCTCCAACATAAATTTGCGGACCATGGTATAGTATAAATTTGCAAACGCAGTCTGACTTTTGCTCTCTTCACGCCCCTCTCTGACTGCCAGCACGACATTGTAGCCTCGTTCCCAACGTTTTATCATCTCAATGACCAATTCTGTCGGTTCCTGCAGATCCGCTGCCTTGACAACGGCACAGTCCCCGCTGCACTTTGAAAGTCCACACAAAATAGCTGCATGCGACCCGAAATTACGCGACAGACTGATCGCCTTTATGCGAGAATCTTTTGCCGCCAATTCTTTCATAACCTTATAGCTGTTATCCGTAGACCCGTCATTTACCATAATAATTTCCCACTCGTACTCTGTATGCGGATACAGCTTGTCCACAATATCATAATAGAGTGGCGGTAAATTGTCCTGATTAAAATATACTGGTATGACCAACGATATTTTCACAATCTTCTTCCCCCCCCCCTGCCGTGTCAACATCAGTTGATAGTTGCAATACCGTTTGCAGTGGTCCCAAGCATGGATCCTGCATATGCAATGTAGAGTGCAAAACCGACGAGATAAGCTGCAATATATTTTCCTCTGTTAGTCCAAAAACGGACAATAAAATCTTTAAATCCCAATATAGCGTACATATAAATTACAAAATGAAGAGCGATAAAAAATCTGATCTCCACCGCTCCCGGAAGAATACAAAAGCACGGCAGCAAAATCATTCCAAGCCAGATCCATCTGTCTCTTTTCGGCTTAAATGAATACAGAAAAGCGGAAACGGCTACAAAGCACAGCGTATAAAACAAAATAAGCAACAGGCTTTTATCCTTTGTAATATCATAAATATACTGATTGGGATATATAGGATACAGCATGTTAAGAAAGTGGCGCACATAAACCCCCAGGAAATCTAACGGATGACTCAACACCAATTTAATAAACTGTCTATATGATGAGAATTCTACGATTCCGGCACTGTCTAAAAGATTTTGCCCGATCTTATCCACAAAGTACATCGCCGCACTATCATACTGTGCCGATTCCCCAACATATGTCGCATACCTCTCCCACGATATTCCCCACTGTAACTGCTTTAGCATTAACCCTTCCGTGGGAACCTTCCATGAAAGTATACCCAACAGGCGATAATTCAGCTTTATCTGCGGTATAGCACAAGATAATATTCCGGCAAGACAAGCCGGCAAAGTCAACGCAAGCTGTTTCCATTTCTTCTCGCACAATTGCCAAATCGTCAAAAGCAACAGGCAGGCCATAAACAAAAATAAATAAATTGTTCTGATGTTATATACTCCGTACAGACAAAAACCCGCAATATATGCCTCTACACCCTTCCACTTTTCCTGCCTTCTCTCATTTTTCACAATATCGTGTATAAGAATAATGTCCAACAAAGCGAACGAAAATGCGCAAAAATCTGACAAAGGATAAATAAATAATCCTCTAAAAAAGATAAAAAAGATGATTCCGGAAATACCCCCTCCCACACAAACAGCATACTTATCTGACTGCTCTATCTCCAGCATTTGGCTGACATAATAGAAACTTGCCGAGAATGTAACGGCGAAAAAAACAGACGCCATAAGCCAATCACCCAAATATTCATTCTCCACAAGCATGCCTATTCTATAAAAAATCGATAAAATAAAGGGAAACAACCATCCCCTAAAGCCTGTCGATAGATTATCAATGCCCCCATTCGCATATTCCACTTCCAATCGTTTATAAAATGCAGCGTCATAACGAATCATCGTGTTGTCTATCAGTATCAATACGATCATACTTACGAAAAAAAGCAGCGCAAACACAATTCCAAAACAACTTTTCTTTCTCAAACTCATTTTATTTTTTCTTCACCTCATAGTATATAATCCTATCGTTATAGCCACCGGGTATCGCCAAAGCATACCATCTTCGATAGTATAACACATTTCCTTCAGTTGTTCACCTAACTTTTTCTCTCCAAAACCTCTTCCCTCGCCCTCTCTTCAACCTTCCGGTCGCCGACCTCATAGAATTTATCGCAGTGGCTAATCGTGTTCAGTCTGTGTGCGATGATGACGAGCGTCTTCTCTCCGCGCAGCCTGTTGATCGCATCCATGACCGCCGTTTCCGTCTCTCCGTCCAGCGCCGCAGTGGCCTCGTCGAACACCAGGATCTCCGGATCGTGATACAAAGCTCTCGCGATGGCAATACGCTGCCTCTGTCCGCCGGAGAATTTCACACCCCGCTCGCCGATGACCGTGTCAAGCCCATCCGGCAGTGTTTCTATAAATGCTCTGATCTGCGCCTTGTCCAACGCGTTCCAGATCTTCGCGTCATCGATCTGTTCTTCCTCTATGCCAAAAGCCACATTATTTCGGATCGTATCGTCAATCAGATAAACCATCTGCGGCACATAGCCGATGATCTTGCTCCATGCGTAGGGAATAGTGTATACATCGATACCGTCCACGCGGACAAACCCGCGCTCCGGTTTGAGCAGCCCCAGCAAAATGTCCGCAAGCGTAGTCTTTCCGGCTCCCGACTTACCAACCAACGCGACACATTCGCCCTTACGGATCGTGATTCCTGCATCTTTCAAAATGTACTTGTCCGTACCGGGATATTTCCAGTCGATCCCCTTCATCTCCACCGTTTCGTTGAACGCGACCTCGTGCTCGCTGCTGTCGACAAAATCCTGCATTTCCAGAAACAGCTTTTCCTGCTGTCTGGCCGCCTCTATATTGGCGCAGATCCCTCCTAATGCCGGCCGCAGATACACGACCTGCGTCATACGCCCCGTCAAAGTGGAAAGGGAGGGCATCACACGCATCGCGCCCACGGCAAAAGCCGCCAGATTGGTGATCAGCGACGCCGTCATACCTCCAACTCCCACCTGAATACAGACGATTCCCAGAATACCGCACACGAACGCCGCCTCCACGATCCTCTCCGGCGCGACAGAGATACTGTTATATATGGTATCCGCCTCCTTTTTTCTGGATGTCACGCTTGTATACTTGTCCAGAAAATAATCATCTCTTTTCATAATGGAGATTTCCTTCATACCATTCACCGCCTGATAGGCGTATTTATACGCGGCGGTAGCGTACTTGATCTTTAATTTGCCAAGCTCTCTGATCTTTTTCTTCACCACCAGCACGATTACCGCAAAGACGATGAGCGCAAGCAGAACGATGCCGAACGCCATCAGCGGTTCCTGGATGATCAGAAATACACCGATACCGATCATCATAAATCCCAGTGAAAAAATTTTAAAAAGCGCCGTCAGCATATCATTGATGCTGTTGATGTCATCGTTTAGGCCGCGAATCATCTCCGCGCTGTTCGTCCCAAGGAAATAAATATACGGCCGTTTCATATAGCTGTGCAGCATCAACTTAGAGAGTTCGTACGCGAAGTCAGCCTTAAATCTGTTCTCCAAATAGGAAGTCAGCATCATAAAGAGATTCTTAAAAATATAAAACGCGCTGATCAAAAGTCCTAAGCTGATGATCAGTTCCGCGTCCGTGTGAAGGCCGAACGTTTCGGCAAACACGATAATATATCGATTGCCCCACAACCGCGAGGTATCGATGACCGCATAGACAAACGGAAGGATGGCGGCCACGCCCAGCGTCTCAAACGCCGCTCCTATCACCACCAAAACAAAGACGCCGACCGCCTGCCTGCGCTGTCTTGGCGTCAACAGACCAAGCAGCTGCCTGATCGTCGTTATAAAGGTTTTAATGTCCTGCCACAAGCTTTTCATTTTGATAAATCATCCTTCCCTTTACAATACATATCCCTAATACCGACAGCAGGGAAAATATCTCTGCCGCCCGCCAATACCACGGCTCCCGGAACTCAACGTTCAGATAACCGTCAAATCCGATCGGCACAGACACTTCGATCTGATTGGCATATCCATCTTTGATCTGATACTCATTTCCATCGTCGTCCGTGACATGATAGCCCTTGTAATGAAACAATGGAACCCAGATAAAGCCTTCCTCATCTGACGCAACGCATCTGATTCTCATACTACAGCCTCTTCTGGATATAATGGACACCTCATTCATACGTTCCGAAAGAGTATCTGATGAGAGCGTCTTAAACATATCTCTGTTGGTACCGCTCCGCAGATACTCTCCAGTTCCAACGGAATATCTGCTTAACTCTTCCCCGCAATAAGCATTAAAGTAGGAGGTGCCCTCCATATACCTTGTTGTAAAGAAACAGGTCATCACAAACCCTGTGATCAAAACAATCCTCTCAGTCTGCACAAATCCAGCCCTGTCGCCGCTTGACTGCGCAAGCAGACATCCAAACAGCAACGTCAGCATAATTGTCAGTATGCTTATATATCTCCACGGGAACTGTACCTGAGATAAAAAATTCCCCATCTGCGAGTGCTCAGCCAGTTCATCCCAAGGAAATACCCTCAACGTGACACCCCCTGTCAGACATGCATAAAAGACCAACCACTTTATTTTCTTATCTGTCTTGCTCCATCTTTTGATACAGAATACCACCGCAACGATCAACGCTGCCATTAAAATAATACCCGGTGACAAAAGCCTCCCGGTATCTGCATAGCGAAAATCGATCTGCTGCAATGGTTTGAAAAAAGTGAAATAATCCGCCAGAGTCACGCCTCTCACCTGAATAGCCGCCCCGCCTCGCTCCACAATCGCTCCAATCTTACTAGGCACGCTCACGGAGTAATCCAGAAACGGCACGATAAAATACGCGCTCAAAAGGCAGGTCTCTCCAACCGCAGTAAGCCATACTCTTATGGTTTCTTTCCTAAATGTCAATCTGCACAGCGACAAACATACGATGGCCAGAACGACCACCACCATCTCGGTACTCAAAATATGAGTACCGATCAGACCACTCATTCCAATCGCAAGCAAAGTTGCATTTTTCCGATATTCCCTGTTATCCTGCACATCATCCGTATAGATCTTATAGACTGCCGCCGCAACCAAGGGCAAAAACATCATAGCGCTGTATTCGCCAACCGCTGCTCTGGCATACACGTTGATCAGGCGGTACGACGCTGTACAGTACGCCAAACATGTCAACAGCGCGATCCTCCGATCCCTGTAAACACGATTCATACAGTAACAGGCGATCACCGCAGTACCCGCATTGATCATGAAAACATAGAATTTATACGCTTCTGTGACGGAAAAACCGATCAAATTCATCACCGCTGGAACGTATAACAATAAATCCCCATAATAGATCGACACAGGATAGCCATATCCGTCTATCCAGGCTGAAGAAATCCTCACTGGAATATTTCCCATCCGCAGTTCCTGCGCAATGCCCTCGATCCGCATCAAATGAAAACTCAAATCATCTCCAGCCCATATTCCATCTATAAACAGCGGCAGAGAGACTAGCAGAATAATCCCTCCCACCCCCAGGACAAAATCCTGGTGCTTTCTTATCTTGTCTGAGTACAGAAGACACATATCTGCAAGAATAAAGAAAAACAGGACAATCGCCATATTTCTCAGCCTGCCAAAGGGCGACGGCGCAAGCGTAATGTCAGTGATCTGCAAATATCCCTGTCCGTCATAGTAAACGATCAGTTGAAAATCCGAAATGTCTTCTGTCAATTTAAAATCATAGGATATATGATCATAGTTTCTACCTAGGCGAGCCTCCCCCGCCTTAAGCGCATACGGTTTTTCTTCGCTGTAAGCCGTACATGCCTGTTCACTACTGCAGCTGTATTCTATCTCGGCCCGGTATGTGCCCTTCCTTAACCCGATCAAGGGACTCTGCAGAAATGCCGTCTTCTCTTCAACTGCTGCATCTTTTTCCTCAACAAGCCAGCCGTTCTCTGTATTGTATACAGTCTCATCCGAATGCCATTGGGTGATAGAAACATCAATATTTTCTGCAGATGTCCAATTTATGAACATTCTGACCCCCATAACCATCAAAACTAACAATTCCGCCAAAAATATGATCAGATAGCTTTGCCTTCTGCCCATTTAAAAACCTTCTCTCTACTGCCCGCTCGGTATCAGGACCGCATAATTTCTGCCATTTTCTCCGACAGCCTTCCAACCGCAGACATACTCCTGTCCATTGCAATACATGGTTTCCGCCAACCCAAATACCTCCGGCATTTCCTCGACAATGCACTGCGGCCGATATTCCGGATCTTCCAGTTTCGCGCACTCGTAATACCGAGGATCTACATTCACATGTTCCATACGTTTCAGATCTCTGACATTTCTCCACACGATCTGCTCATATGACACAAAGCCGCAAAGCCCCACCGTCTCATACCCCTTCTCATTGACATAGTCAAGCATCAACCGGTAGTACAACTCTGCTGACTCGTCATGCAGCAGATATTGATGCAGCTCCCCGCCGTGAAAACCGGAGATCACATAGGGTATCTCGCAGAATAGGGCGTTTACCGTTCCGAAACAGCTCACTGTGATCATCGCCGCCGCAAGATTTTGTCTTATCTTGGCGCTGACGATCACATGCTCCAGAACGGCCGCAAAAACCGGACACAGTACCGCCATCACGCCGATCAAGTAGCGCTGCCTGTACCATGAGTAAGACATCAGACCCGCCTGCACGATCAAGCCGACGGTTGCCACAGCCATATAAATGAACTGCTCTCGATTGATTCTGCTAATTCTGACAATCACACTGATCCATGCAAACAACAAACTGAACATAATGACCGGGCTGGGCTCGCTCGTCTCCCCCACGCCGCCTTCCACCATGACGCGGAAATAGCGGTAGCCGCTGGAATAATTCAAAAAACGCTCGCACTTCTCCACGAAACGGGTGATCCACTCGTTAATCTTAGGGAAACAGCGCGTTGTGGCATTGGCGGCAAGATTTCTGATACAGACGATGACAAACTCCTGCGGATGCCGCAGATTTGCCAATACCCCGTCGGAAATCGAGCCAGCATCGACCTGCAGCGTTTCCTCCGTATCTTCATCGGAGACAGCCCCATCCGCAGAGACAGTCTCCTGCTCCGGCGTCTCCTCATATGCGACGTCCGGGATCTGCCGATACCGATATTCCCGCACGACATCAGGCAGAAACAGTATGACCGCCACGATCCCGCCCACCAAAACATATTGCAGCAATACTTTGAAAGAATCTTTCTTTATGATGCGCACAACACACATCCACAAAAAGAAAATGACCATCGCAAAGCAGACCGTCGGTTTCGCAAGGTATCCGAACATGACGCTGCCTGCCAGACATATCGCAGACAATGCCCCGTCCCTGTCCATTTTCAGCTTGTCGGCATGAATGTAATCCAACAGGAAATAGACAAACGCCAACAGATAGACTCCCGCCGCCACATCCGTCTGCGCCGTGAACACTTCGATCAAAATCATGGGATTCAACAGATAGATCCACACTGCCAGAAACGCAAATCCGGTCGAAACGCCGATCTTGCGGCTGATCCCGTAAATACAGCAGGCAGAGCACAGATACGTCCCGATCTGCACAAGATTCACCAACCGATCCGTTCCCCACAACAGATATATCTGGGCATTCATATACTCGATCAGCTTGGTGTAGTTGATCTCTCCGGGTATCGTAGTCGCAAAATAGTCCACTCTGCCGTTCTGGATCCAGTGCATGATCTTAGGCAGCCTATGTTCCAGATTGTCAATCAAATTCTGACTTCTCAGGACAGCCAACAGGCAGACGACCGTGCAGAACAAAAGCATACAGATCAAATTTGCCCTGTTCTCCCGCCAGAGAGCAAGCATCCTCTGCTCTGTCTTAAAATGATCCATCGTTTGGTGCAGAAGATGTTTCCGTCCAATGTAAAACGCCAGGACGACGCACAGCGCGCCCCACGCCGCCAGCGCCGCAACAGTGTTGAGCATTCCAAAAACACCCGACACTTCCACGAACAACCACGTGTATAACGTGAGAAACAGCCACGACACCACGACAGACTCCACGATATTTTTCTTTTTATTAAAATATACAAATAAAAAAAGTAAATACGCCACGATCGGCAAAACAAACATTCTATTCTCCCTTCGGCACGCTGTCCATATTTATGCACATGTACCTTGCGCATTCAACGCAGAGCTTCATCGATCAGAGCAAGCCACTGCTTTACAATCTGTCCGGGCTGCAAAGTCTCTGCCTTCTCCAAGGCTTTCCCGGACATTCTGCGTCTCAGATCTTCACTCTGCGCCAGTTCTTCCATCGCCTCTACAAGCCGCGGTCGCTCAAATGCCGGCACAATTTTACCTTCCACCCCATCCGTAACTAACGGCTGCATGGCGGGAATATCGTAAGCGATCACCGGCAGTCCCATTTCCAGAGCCTCCGTGACGGTCATGGGAAAGCCCTCCCATCTGGAGGTCATTATAAAGACCGAGCCTTTCAGCAGATTTTCCTGTACTTCATGAATATATCCCGTGATCGCGACCTTGTCTGAAACGCCTCTCTCTTTGGCCAGAGTTCGAAGTTTTTCCTCCATACTTCCGCCGCCGATGATCAGCAATTTCCACTTGGCATTTGTCTTATCAAATTCCGCAAACGCCTCTATCAGATCGTCATATCCCTTTTCCCTCTCCACCCTGCCGCAGGTGACAAAACATTGGCTGCCCATATCGGCTTTCCGTTCGCTCGTAAAACTCTTGGGGTTAGGGATGATCTTCGCGCTAAGGCCAAGCCTTGACGCAAATTTATCTGCTATGTCCTGATTTAGGACAACCCGCGTTTTCAGTCTCGCCGCGCACTCCTTGTACGCCTTGACGCGGTTCCTGTAATAGCCTGTCCGCCTGTCGAAATAGCCCTCATATGAGCTGTGCTCCCAGCTGATACAGCGGGCGTTTATCCTGTCCGCAATATAGCCCAGCAGTATCGTATTCGCTCCCGAGACTGCTATCATCAGGTCGTATTGCTCCCGGTTGATCCGCTCCGTCCACTCGTCCAGATGGCTTGCCGGATAAAAGGCCCATTTTAAAAGAGTTTGCGAGAGCGGCCCCGCCGTCATCCCGGTCAGATTGTACAGCACCTTCACCACATGCCTGAAAAATATCTCCTGCGGAGCCAAAACTTCTTCCACGCGGATCTTTTCAGACAGGACATAGTCGTTTCGATTACCGCCCTCCGGACGTCGGCTCTCGTATGTGTATATCGTAATGTCATGATATTTGGACAGTTCATTCGCTATCAGCGATACGACCCTCTCCTCACCGCCGCACGCAAACAGAGAACTTGTGATCATTCCTATCTTTGCCATTTTCAACCTCTTCACCGCGTGCAGACCGCAAACGCATGTACGATCTAACGTACGCCAAAATACTGAAGGATCGCCCGTATGATCCGTTCGGACGCATGTCCGTCACCGTACGGATTGATCGCCTCCGCCATTCGATCATACTGCTCCTGATTCTCCAACAAAGCGCTTATCTCCCGGAAAATCTTTTTTTTATCTGTTCCCGCCAATCTTACTGTCCCTGCCTCGATCGCCTCCTGCCGTTCCGTCTCGTTGCGCAGCACCACCACCGGAACGCCGCAGGACGGGGCCTCCTCCTGTATGCCGCCGGAATCAGTGACGACCAAATAACTCTTTGCCATCAGATTGTGCATATCTTCCACATCTATCGGATCAATGAGATGAATGCGTTCCCTGTTTCCCAAGATTTCAAAGACCGTATCCCGCACCTTTGGGTTCAGATGCACCGGATAGATCACCGCCACGTCTTCGTAGCGTTCTGCGATCTCACACAACGCCTCACAGATATTTCGCAAGGGTTGCCCCCAGTTTTCCCGGCGATGTGCCGTCACGAGCAATATTCTTTCACGCATATCATTCAGAATGCGGATCAACTCAGGGCTTTTATACTTGTAATCTCTCAGGATCGTCGTCTGCAGCGCATCGATCACTGTATTTCCTGTTACAAATACGTTCTTCTCTATGTTCTCTCTGGCAAGACACTCTTTGTTTGCCTCCGTCGGCGCAAAATGAAGATCTGCGATCCTGCTGGTCAGCGTTCGGTTCATTTCCTCAGGAAAGGGTGCATATTTGTCATACGTCCGCAGTCCTGCCTCCACATGCCCAACGGGTATCTGCTGATAGTATGCGGCAAGCGCCACTGCAAAGGAGGTCGTCGTATCACCGTGCACCAGCACGATATCCGGCTTTTCCTTCTCCAGTACGGGCCCCATGAGAGTAAGCACATCCGTCGTGATCGACGTCAATGTCTGAGACGGTTTCATGATGTGCAGGTTGTAATCTTCTTTGACCTGAAAAATATCAATGACCTGCTGCAACATTTCTCTGTGCTGTCCGGTCAGGCACACCACGCTCTCTATCTGCTCATACTCTCGCATTTTTTTGACCAGCGGGCACATTTTGATTGCCTCCGGCCTAGTGCCAAACACACTCATGACCTTTATTTTATCCATAAGAAAAACTTCCTTTTCTATCTTCCGAAAATACGCTACAGGCATTTTTGGATCGCTCTGACCCTGGCATCCCATGTGTTTTCTTCCAAAAACTGCCGCTGCATTTCCTTCGTATACTTTGCGGGGAATCCTTCGACACACAGTTTATCGACAAGCTTACAATACCCTTCCTCATCGCGATAGAAATACACAAAATCCTTGAATCGGTCGATCTCAGGATACCATGACGCGATGATGCACTTTCCCCATGCAATATATTCGTACAGTTTTACGGGATCCACATACAAAATAATCTCATTGATCCGAAAGGGCATGATCAAGCAGTCCAGTTCCCGCACATGCGTTCCCAATTTACTGTGTTCGATCACCCCGCTGTATACGACCCGCGCATTCTGTATGACTTGATGATCCGCAATCGGACCGGCCAGATCATATCTGATACCCGGTATCTTGGACAGACTCTCTTCCACGATCCCATTATCGAACCACTTGGATATCGTACCGATGTAACCCAGCGTATACTGATCTTTCCGGCATCCCGCCTTCGGCTCCGACACCGCGATATTGCTGTATCCGTTCCGGATGAGCGTAATATTTTTACCGGGACACAGCGACAGCAGTTTTTCCTTCAACTTCAGGCTGGAAACAAAAACAACATTCGCCCGTTTCAATAACCGTTTCTCTTCCTCGCAGACTCTGCGCAGATTTTTCTCCCTCCGATCAGGGTACAGAGCCTCAAAATTGTCCATGCAGTCGTAGATGACTGTCCCCTTATAGTTCTCGGGAATATATCTTCCGAACAATGGATAACCTACCCATATCAAATCGTACTTCGACATATCTCCCAGCTTGGCCGTGTGCAGTTTTCTCGCCACCGCTCCGAGCAAACGGTTCTTTTCCTGAAAAGGAATTTGAAAAAGCGTGATCAGTTTCCCCGGCTGCGCATTGTTTTGACGTTTCGCATGGATCGGCTGTTTCGGACAGACGACCGTCACCTCATAGTCTTTCTCCAAGGCAAGCGCCAGCACTTGCGGGCGCTGAAAGATCCATCCCCATTCAACCCCCATAATATATAACATTTTTTTCACGTTGTATTCCTCTTAAACCGATCAAGGCTCTGCATATTTCCCCCATGTTCCATTATAGAAGTCCCTGATTCCCCTAAACGCCCCTATACACATCGCGCCCTTGCCCCGCGCCAGCCAGATGAACATCCACGCGAGCCGATTGCAGATAAAATAGACTGCAAAAACCAAAAATCTGACGCTTATGCGCCCTTCTCTGTGCATATGCAGCCTGTTGCACAACAGCCAGTTCCTCGTGATATAGTAGGCATTTGCAGGCTTTTCATTGCCCTTGGTGGAACCGTTGACCTTGTGCCGGACGACCGCGTCCGCGCAGTACAGAATAGGGACCCCGTGTTCTGCGGCGCGCATACTGTACTCGGTATCTTCATAGTACAGAAAAAATCTTTCATCGAGAAAACCGATCTTCTCTGTGATCTCTTTGGACAAAAGCATGGCGCAGCCGTTGGCGAACCCGCAGACGCCGCTCTTATCAAACTGTCCCCGATCTTTCTGATTGAGGCCGCGCTGCATGGCCTTCTTGACGATCGGCGTAAAATCGCCGCCCGCGCACCAGATCGTATCTGTTCCATCCGCATAGAGAACCTTCGGGACGACGATCCCGCCCCTGTCACGCTGATATGCCAGCATTCGCTCTATGGCCTCCGGCGCGATCTCCGTGTCGTTATTCAACAGCAGGAATCTGTCGATCCCCTGTTCCAAAGACCATCGAATCCCCTCGTTGTTCGCCTTGGAAAATCCATAATTTTGATCCAACGAGATCACATGTATTCTGTCTTCCTCATCCCATCTCGCCCTGAGAGCCTCGAGAGAGCCGTCTGTGGAGGCGTTATCCACCACTACGATCTGTATGCAGGCCGATACCGTACTGCGTAACAGGGACTCAATACAGCGATCGTTATATTCTCTTCCGTTATAGTTCACTAAAATAACGCTTATTTCTTTTCCCATAATATTGAAAAGTATACCACACCATTGACAATTTCTCAATGCATATAGTAGACTACTGAATAAAGTGCTGCTATTGTTTTAATGATTCCGGAAAGGCCGTCTGTCATGGAAAAAGCCCAATCCCTGTGGTGCAAATATTATGATTACATTCTGATCATGTTCATCTACGGCATACTGCATCTCTTTATGCACACGGACTACTGGGATGACGCGAACCAGCTGACCGTACTAAAGAGCTGGGATTATCATCTTTTTTCCTATCTGTGCTCTTTCTATGAATCTTGGGGCTCTACAGTCATTCTGATCGGTACGGAGGCTGTTATGGGCGCTCTTCCCAATATTGTCTGGAAGATCATAGACGTGATCATGATCGCCTTGATCTATCACTTTTTTACACGGATCGTACATCTTCTGTTGCGCACATCGGAACCGGACAGTTCTTTTAAGATCTGGTCGATGCTCCTGTTCCTCAATTTCCCTTACTCCATCTTTGCGACCGCCGGCTGGCTGACTACCACGATCGCTTACGCATGGCCTTTCGCCATGTTTTTCTACGCGCTGTATACCCTGCTGTCCTCTTCAAGAAAAGCAACGGTAAAACCCGCCACTTATTTACTGTTTTTTGCGGCCGTCACGTTTGCCGCCAACTATTATCTGCACTCCGTCATCCTCCTCGTCCTCTTTCTCGCGATCTATGCGGCCTGCAAGACCAAAAGCCACGGTTTTCGCATATTATTCGCGGAGGGTATGATCGGCGTCCTGCTCAACCTCGCCCTGCTCATACTGTCTCCCGGCAACAGGGTACGCAATATTGAGGATGCCAGATTTCACGACACGGCGGAACTATTGCACATGTCTTTCGGCGGCCATATCCGCATGGGTGTCAACACCGCCTTTTACCACTTCGTCTCCGTGCCGAATATCATCCTGTTCACGTTCTGTGTGACGTTGGCGGTCTGTACGTTCCGCAAGTGCTCCCGTTTCTGCGTACCCGAACTGATCTCTCTCATCCCGCTCTCTCTCGACATTTTCTGGACAGGCTATGTCTTCTTTCAATATACTGTCCCCAACCGGACATTGAGCTATGTCTATCCAGACGCGCTGTTTAAGACATGTCCGAAAGCGGAGCAATACTGTGTGATGGTATCGGCTCTGCTCATGGTAGCCGCCATGTGTTATCTGCTGGCGTTTCTGACGGACTTTTCTACTCTGTCGTGGATTTTAGTGGGTACGCTGCTGGTGGTCGGCCTGTTCCCCGAAACGATCCTCGGTTTCACGACGACCGTGTCCGCCTCCATCATGCGTGTTGCGGCCTACTTCTATTTTTCCGCCATATTCTGCACCTATATTCTGGTCAATCGATTTGCTCTTCTGAAAAGCCGCCTCTCCCAAGTTTCTTTCTACACTTTCGCGGTGCTGGGCGCGCTCTTTAACATCTTGCAGATCATCCGCCACATCATGGTGTACGGCTGACGTCACCCCAACTGCCGCAGCAGCAGCTCCAGATACTGTCTCGCCAGTTTCATCTGATCGTATCTGTCAAAGTCAACCTCCGCAATGCGATTCTGCGGTTGTCTCATAGCCCTGATCCACGCCTCCGCGTCATAGGGGGCATTGACATAGTTCGCTTTCCCCTGTGTCACTTCCGGTATACTGCTCCTGTCCGTTGTGATCACCACACTGCCAAAAAGCATGGCCTCCACGGGCGGCATGCCGAACCCTTCGAAGACGCTCGGAAACAGAAATGCCCTACAGTGCGCATACAGGGTATTGCGCTCCGCATTCTCCACAAAGCCCGTCAGGATCACTTCGCTCTCCAGCCCGCTCTCCCGGATCTGCCGCTCTACCTCCTGTCCGGCCGCGCTGTTCACGCCAGAGATCAAAAGTTTATGCGGCAGATCGATGCCGCGCTCCTTGATCTGTCTCATGACTTCCAACAGTGTCCCGAGGTTCTTGTGGGGTATCATCTGGGACACCGTGTAATAATACCCGTGCTCCTCCAGATCATATTTTTCCTGCAGCACCGCAAAATCTATGGTCTGCGATCTGTCCGCCACGATCGGGTTGTAGATGGTCGTGATGCGGTCGCCGCTTACATGGTATCTGGTCTGAATATCCTGTTTGACCCAGTCGGAAATGGCAACGATATGTTTCGAAAAATGAGTGTCCAGCCACCAGCACAGTCTGGAGTACGCCACCTCGTAGAACGGGTGATACCCGGGATAATGCGCCGCCTGCAGGTCGTGGATCGTATTCACATAGGCGATGCCGCCGTTTGTAAGCGTCCTGCAGTACACAGGGATAAAGCATCTGCGGATGCCATGCCTGCGCAGGAAACGGTTCTCGCAAAAAAACTGCCACAAAATCCGTTTCCCAATATGGGCAGATACGACGTCCGTCTCGAGAAGAGTAAACCGCTCGTCCCGCGTGTAGTGCACAAATGTGTCTCTGTTATCCTTGGAGACGAGCAATACAAAATGAAACGTATCTTCCAGTTTCCGAAACCCGTCCAAAAGATTTCTGATATAAAATTCCGTCCCGCCCACCTGCCTCGGGCGCAGCCACAACAGATCAATCGCTATCTTTTCCATAATCGCTCTTCTCCGGCCCCGACGGCTCGCTCCCAATCTGTTCTTCCAGTTCCCGGACTCGCTTTTCCATCATGCTGAGTTCCTGGATCAGTATCCTGAGTTTGAGCTGCTGCCTGGAAACGATGGAAGTCAGGGTCATCAATATCATAAAAATAAAGCCGATGCACAGAATGTACAGCCCGTTCATGTTGCTCTGAATACCGAATATGCCCACAAAATACACAAGCAGCTCCGGGAAATAGATCATAATGCCCATGACAAGCCCGGCCACGAGCCAGACGAGCGTATATTTCAACTCCAGCATTCTCTTTTTCAGATAATAGAGGATGATGATAAAGTAGCAGACGATCGCTACCGAGAGCGTGATCTGCAGAGTTTGAGGGATCATTTCTGCCTCCTGACTCCGAAACTCAATCTTCGGATCAACATTGCCAACGATACCTTGATCATATAGTAGACCGACTTTTTGAGCGTGATAGAGCTGGTCCCGTTCTCCCGTTCCCGCATGACGACAGGGTATTCCCTGATCCTTCCTCCATGGACGGCAGCAATGACCATCGCCTCCGGCTCCGGGTAATCCGCAGGATAGTCGTCCGCAAAAATGCAGATAAATCTGCGGTTGACGAGTCTATACCCGCTGGTGATGTCCTTCACTCGCACCCCTGTCAATATCCATCCCAGGGAGCTTAAGAACATAATGCCCATCCTGCGCAATCCTGACGATTGGAACCCTTCTTTCTCCACAAAACGGGAACCGATCACACAGTCAGCCCGCTCTTCCTCCATGCGGCGGATCATCCCCTCCAAGAACGCCACATCGTGCTGGCCGTCCCCGTCGATCTGCACGGCCATATCGTAACCGTTCTCCTTCGCATAGCGGTAGCCCGTCTGCACGGCTCCCCCGATCCCCATATTGATGGGCAGATTTAAGACTTGATAGCCGTGATCCGCGCACACCCGCTTTGTCCCGTCAGTGGAGCCGTCATTGACGATCACATAGTCGTACTGCGGGAAATGCTCTGTTAAATTATCGATCACCTTCTCGATATTTTCCGCCTCATTGTAAGCCGGAATGATGATCAGGACTCTTTTTGATCTTTCCATTTCGCCACCCGATTTTTTCCGTATCGCTCCCACAACTGCAATACAAGCAGGAAATAAATAACATAAAAGATACCGAAATTGTACACCAAATATCTCTGCTGTCCGAAAAAGACAAGCGAGAGCGCAAAAATCATGATCAGATTGATCCCCAGCACCGCCGCCATAAATTCCCCGTAAGCCCTGTCCGTCTTTCTGTCCGCATACGCCCAGATCATCATCGCGGCGGCGGTGACATACAGAAACAGGGTGACCAGATGGCAGAGCAGATAGACGCTCTCGATCTGATAAAACACCGTACAGATAAACGCCTGCGGTAAAAGCAGCAACGTGTGATACAAAAATCTGCCCCAATGAGCCTTCAAAAGCGTCAGACCGATCTCTTTGGCGCTCTCGTGCCAAGTCAGCCGCAGATCGTCCCGCTGCGCATACTCAGGCAGACTTTTGTAGAATTCCGCCAGCGTCTGGAAACACTTACTGCCGGACGCTCCGATCCCTCCTACAATATCCTTCCACATCCACAATCCCGGCCGCGCGTAGGGATACAGACTCTCATTCTGTTTTGCCGTATCGTACAGGCGCAGGAAAAGCCGCTGCATAAGCTCATCCTCAAACAGAAGATAATCCTCATAATCGGCCTCGTACATCCCCCGCGCAAAAATCAGCGAATCATACTGTGACACAGATGCTCTGTTTTCCTGTTCTTCCTCTCTCTCTCCCTGCTCCGCGTCCGCGCTCTCCTCTGCTCCGCGCTCCGCAGAATCCGCACTCAGCTCGGCCTGCAGTTTTGCGGTGTAGTGTGCGATCCTATCCTGATAGGCGACGCTGATCCTGCTGGTACACCAGACGCCGATCACACTGACGCACAGACAGCCGGCCGCCCCGGCTATCGCACGGAGCGCCATCCGCTTTTTAGGCGCCGTGCCGCTCCCTGTCAGCATAATATAGAAAAAGAGAATGCCGTCCGCTCCGAACAGGATCTGGAGCTGCGAGCGCAGCGACGACAAAAACAGAGTAACCAAAAACAAATACAACACATACCGCCTGCGTTTCGTCCACGCCGTCTCCAGATACAGCGCAAAGAACAGATAGTATGCCGCATAGGCGATGCCCTCTGTCAAGATCTCCTGCGTCGTCATTGCATCGGGCATATCTGTGGTAAACGGCAAAAGAAGGAATGCGAAGACACAAAACCCCTGCCAATATCGCAGGCCAAACCGCCGGCGGATCAACTCCGTCAAGACGGCGACGCACACACCGGCAAACAGCGCCTGCTCCACGATCACGATCTGCAGATAGCGGCCCTCACCGAACAGCACCTTATTCAGCCTGAGAAACAGCGGATAGACAGGCATAACGCCTTCCATATAGCGCTCCATCTCAATGTAGCTCCCGCTGTCGTCAAACAGGACATATCCTTCTGCGCCCGGGATCATAAGGACTCCCATTGCGATCAGCACGAGCGAGACAGGAAAAAGCATCCTTGCAGCGCCGTTTTTATTCATCTCCAAACACCTCAGCCTTACTTTTTCTCGTCACATTCCCGTCTCCGACCTCATAGATCTCGTCTACGCTGCGTATCGTCGTCAATCTGTGCGCAATGATGATCATTGTCTTCACGCCCTGCAGATTTTCAATCGCCTCCATGACCGCGGTCTCCGTGTCATTATCCAACGCCGAGGTCGCCTCATCCAGCACTAGGATCTCCGGGTCGTGGTAGAGCGCTCTGGCGATACCGATGCGCTGCCTCTGTCCTCCCGACAGCCTCACGCCCCGGTCTCCGACGATGGTGTCCAACCCATAGGGCAGACTGTGCACAAACTCTGCAAGCTGCGCCTTCTCCATCGCCTGCAGTACCGCATTCTCGTCGATCTCAGACTTCTTGACGCCAAAGGCGATATTGTTGCGGATCGTGTCGTCGGACAGATAGATCACCTGAGGGATATAGCCCACCTGCGCGTGGAAGGTTCTGGGCTTTTCATGCACATTGATGCCGTCGGCCATGACCACGCCTTCCTGCGGCGTCAACAGCCCGAGAATAATATCCGCCATCGTCGTCTTCCCGGCTCCTGAGGCGCCTATGAATGCCACCGTCTTTCCTTTTTGTATGGAAAGGTTCGCATGCCTGATGACAGGCTCCTCCGTATCCGGATAGCGGTAGGTCACATCCCTGACTTCTATACTCTCCCGAAGATTCCAGTCTTCCCGCACTTCGCTGTCCCGTTTCTCAATATACTCTTCGATCTCCCTCAGATCGTGATAGACCAGATCCACGGAAGGGAGCGCGTACAGGGTGTTGGTGGCATGCTCGTTGATCCTGCCGACGCTGGGCATCAGACGGAAAGCCGCGACGGCAAACACACCTAACTGTGTGACATAGTAAGTCATGTCCGCCTCGCCGAAGAGCAGTTTGACAATGACCGCCACCAGAAGTCCCGTGATCGCCACCGCCTCCACCACATATTTCGGTATGATAGAGATGGTCCTCGCTATGCGCAGCCCGCCGGCAAACTTGACATAGTATCTGCGGTATTCCTCCGTAAAAAAGGATTCCCTCTCCAGTATTTTGATCTCCTTGATGCCGCCCAAGGCCTGATTCATCCACTGAAAGATCTTTCCCTGATATTCCTGATTGTCCTGCCCCAGCCTGCGGCTGTACTTCTTCGTGAACATCAGAAACGAACCGACGCATACGACCATCAGCCCCAGGACAATGATGGTGATGGACTTGCTGACAAACAGAAGATATACGCCGATCACAAAGCACACCGCCAGCTCCGCCACCAGCTCCAGCGAATACAGGATGACCTGCATGAATTTGGAAGTGTCCTCCTGGAGACTGCGCTGCAATGTGGCGATATTCTTATTCAGATGAAAGGTGTAGGGCTCTTTCATGTAGGTGGAGAGCAGCCTCGTGGACAGTTTCATCTGCATATTGTAGGAAAAACGGTAAATATAGCTCTTCTCGATCACCAGATAAATATTCTTGACAAGATAAATGGCAATGATCCCCAAGGACAGGGCTACCATAAAACTCCTGTCTGACGTAAGGTGCAACAGTTCGTAGATCTTCCGCAGATACCACGTGCGGTGGATCGTCGCCGGATCCCGGATGATCTCGATAAAGGGCATGAAGATCGTGACGCCCAGAAGCTCCAGAAAGCTCCCGATCACCACCGCCACAAGCAGCATGCCAATTTTCCATTTATCCTTCTTATCAAAAATGTACCCTAACTTGGTGAACATCCCCACCCTTGTGTTCTTACCCGGTTTGCTCATAGATCCGTATGCTCCTCAACCAAAAAGCGCGCTGCACAGATTATCATGCGAGTCTTTGCCGCTGATCTTCCTCGCGGGCACACCGGCCCATGTGGTACCGGCCTCGGTAATATCCCTGGTGACTACAGCTCCCGCGCCGACCGCCACGTCGTCCGCGATCCTGACCGCGCCGATCACCTTGGCGCCGCTGCCGAAATAACAGTTATCACCGATGACAGCCGCCTCATGACTCCCATTGGTCGCCCCGATCGTCACACCCTCCTGCAGTCTGCAGTTTTTCCCGACCTTCGCCGCGCCGTGCACAACGATCAGTCCGTAATGCGGGATCGCCAACCCTTCGCCAAAGACATTCGGAGGGATGGTAAAGCCCAGCCTGACGCTCAGACGGTGGAACCTGAATTTATGATATTTTCCCACAAGCAATGCGGACAGTCCGCATCTGCAGTTAATATCGTACTCCACCTTCCGCAGCAGTATCTCGAATTTCCAGATCTCATCCCCGAACAGTTTCGGGCGTTTGTCCCGCTTTCTGCCAAGGGCCAGCTTGTCCTGCTCCAGATACAGTTTGTACTTCTGTTTGCTGTCTATCATGATCTAACCCTCATTGCCTCAGTTCAACCACACCTTAATCTGCTCTAAATACTCGTGATAGCCCGCCTCGCGGTTGGCCTCCTCCCCGATGACCTCATGCTTTGCAAGCGGTATCTTGCCGGACGCTCCCCGCACGTACCACTCGTACTCCATATCCAGATTGCCGATGTCAAGCGCCCGATAGCCTTTCTGAAACAGTTCCAGCGCAAGGAATTTCGCCGCCACGCCGACGGACAGAAGGAACAGCCTGTCCCTGCCGTAATGCAGACATTCCGCAAGAATCGCCGGGAGCGCGCCATAGGCATCCTTCGGCGGACAGATGATCCTCTCAATGCCTGCCGCGCTGTCAAAAAGATCGTTGCCCACGCCGTTGTGGGTCTTTGCGCCTTCCACAATAACAATGTCTCTATTCTCCCATATTTTTCTTATTTTTGCAAACCAGCCGTCACAGCGGCTGCGGTCCTGTGCAAAATAATAACAGCGGGACACGAAAGTCGAGTAGTATATCCTGTCCGGATTACAATATTTCTCATAGGTCCTGCGGCAGAAAAGCAGATGATCCCTCCAGAATCGCCTGCTTGCCGCATGGTGGTCGGCGAGCGTGTCAAAAATGTCCGGGATCGTCACGATCAGATCATCATAGGGATAAGCCAGGATCCCGGCCAGCCCTTCCCCGATCTCAGGCGACGCTTTCTGCAGCATCAGATCGACGCCCTTGATCATCACGATCTCGCCGTCCCCGAAACGCACCATACTCTTCTCGGTGCGCAGCAGTTCGTCGATCGTCTCGTCGATGGAATGAACCCGTATGCGGTTGTGCAGTATGCCTTTTTCGTACAGGAAATAGACGAATGCGGCAAGCATGTCTTTCAGCTTACGTTTCATTTTTGTCAGTCAGCCCTTCGGGCGATCTTAATAAAGATTTTCCCTTTCTATTCTTTCCTTCATTTGCATGACCGTATCAAAATAGCGTGCAAAATTATATTTTTCCGTCAGCGCCCGACAGCCTGCGTCCCCCATCTCCACGATCCTCTCCCGGTCGGACAGCAGCCTGTCCAGTTTCTTAAGAAGATCCGCCTGCTCGCAGTCCCGAAACAGATAGCCTGTCACACCGTCCTCCACATAGCACGCAGTGCCGTTCGTATCACTGCAGATCACGGGCAGAGCGTAACTCATGGCCTCCATCTGGGAGACGGACGCCATCTCCAGCGTACTCGGGATCACATAGACGTCGGCTGCCAGATATTCCCGTTCCATCTCTCCGCGCGCAACGTTGGTCTTCACTTCGGCAATATCCTGCAAGCCATGATCTTCCACATAGGCTTTGACCTGTTCGCAGTATTCCTTCTGAAAGCGGGTCGTAGCCTCCCCCACCAGCGTCACATGGATCTTATATCGTTTTCTAAGCTGCTCCGCCGTCTGCAGGAGCATGATATGATGTTTTCTGCTCTCGTATTTCCCAATGCACAGGATATGCACCGTGTCATCCGCGAAATAAGTCCTCTCCGCAGACCTCCGCCGCGGCTCCATCACAAAGGGGACAAAGTAATCGTTCTCCTTGATCGACGTCCCCGCCCGCTGTGCGCCCATGACGGGAGTCATCCGCAGCTTGGGAGACATTTTCGCCACGATCCGATGCGCCGGATCCGTCTTGGTCTGCTCCGACCACATCGGATTCTGGTTGTAAAGAATACAGGGATACCCTTTGCTCCTGCAGATCAGATACGCCGCCATGGAGTACACGGAGCGCTCCCGCAGGATCACGATGTCAGGCTGGTAACCGCATATGGTCCTTCGCAGCTTTCCTATCGGCGGAAAACCGTGCCGGATCTTGAATACGATGGCCGTCGGGTCCTTCCTGCGGATCACGTTGACATAGAGGTAATCGATCAGCCGATACAGCAGAGAATATCCCAGCACGATGGGCCTCACATAAGTGTAATCCTCAATGATCGCCGCATAATGGCTGATAAAACACACCTCATGGCCGTGCTCTCTCAGCCCTTTCATAATATCTGCCTGATTGGTATGATAGCGCGGAGCTACATACAGGAATTTCATATAAATTTGTTCTCCTTGAGACTGTATCTGCCGCCCTTCAAAAATTTATGCCTGATCACCCACCAGCCGGGGATCCAGATATATTTGTGCATAGCGGGCGAGGCGCTCCCGATCATCCAGCAGTTTCTGTCGCAATTTTTTGTACACTCCCTGACTTCCTGCGCCTGCTTGGAGTTCCACAGCTCGTCCCAGCTCGACTCGCGCAGATTTCCCATGACGGCTTTCTTCTCCATACCGTTACAGGGAATGACGTCGCAGAACGGATCGATAAAAAACGCGTTCTTAGACATATCACAGGGCAAAAGCCGTTTGTTGCCGTAGATATAGTTGATCAGCCCATGGTTGAAATAGGCGCGGAACCATTTCTTGGGCGACTTGCTCTTCAGAAGTTCATTGATCAGTTTCTCGAAATTCTGCGCCACCTTGTACTTGTCGTCGATCTTATTGTCCGTCTTTCTGAAATAAAAGGAATTGTGCAGAGTCGCCGTGGCAAATTCCATTCCCATGTCGTTGGCAATGTTGTAGAGCGGCACCAGATCCTCACAGTTCATATCCTGCACCGTCATGCCGAAACCCACGTCGGGATGCTCCATCTCCACCAGAGTCTTCAAAGTCTTGTACCCTCTGTTAAAGCCGTCCGGGATCCCTCTGATCGCGTCGTTGGTCTCCTGCAGTCCCTCAATGCTGATACGGATGCCCACCTTGGGAAATTCTCTGCACAGCGCGATGATCCTGTCTGTGAAGTAACCGTTGGTGGAGATGACGATGCGATCGGATTTTTTGTACAGTTCGCGCACGATGTCGGGAATATCCTGTCTGATAAAAGGCTCCCCTCCGGTAATATTGGTGAAAGCCATCTCCGGCAGTTTCCTGATCTCCTCCAGAGTGATCTCTTCCTCGGGTCTGGTGGGATCCTTGAAACAGTCGCACATATTGCAGCGGGCGTTGCACCGGTAAGTCACGATGACCGTCCCGTACAGGGTTCGTCTGGACATGGGAATGCTCCTCTCTGATAGCATTATTGGTTTAAATTGATTGCGTAAATATCATAACTGTCGGCTGCGTCGTCAAGTGTATACATAAATGCATGCAAGCATGATCTATGTATACACTTTCCTCACTATTTTATCACAATATTCTTCCACTGTGTCAAAATTTATATGGCGGCAGTTCTCGCTGTATCTGCGGCACAGTGCGGGATCGTTCCAGAGGGCGCGGATGTGCTCTGTCAGTTCCTGTACGTCACCGCCGCGAAACAGTTCTCCTGTCTTGCCGGCCTGCACAAGCTCGGGCGCTCCGCCCAGATCGGAGACAAGCACAGGGGTGCCGTACATCTGGGACTCCATCACGGAGAAGGGACAATTCTCATACCACTCGGAAGGATACACGCTGAACCGTGCGCCGGCGATCAGGCTATGCAGCTCCTCTCCCGTCACGAAACCACGGTTTTCCACATTTGCCGCCTGACCGACCATCTCCTCCAGCGGACCTTTCCCGGCAAAGACAAAGGGAATATCAGGCAGTGCCCGACACGCCTCCAATAAGGTCTTCGTGCCTTTCTCCTCCGAAAAACGGCCGAAATACAGGACATAGTCATCTGCAGCTTTTCCGCCATCTGCCGCCTTATGCAATGTCACGCCGCCCTGCATTCCTCCATCCGCCTCGATAAAATTGTGCAGCATCACCGTCCTGTCAGCGAGCAGAGGGTCTGTGTCAAGCTGCTTTTTCATAAATTCACTGGGACACACGATCACGTCCACCATGCCGTAGGTCTTTCGTTTGGCGTAATAGCCCGCCTCGATGGAGCCGAGAAGGCTCTTTGCGCGCGAATCGTGAATACAGCGGTTTTCGGCGCACTGCCTGTAATTTCCACCCCGACAGGCAAAGCAAACCTCACCCGTCGATGGGATCCGCATCATGTGGTTGGGACACACCCACTGGTAATCGTGGGCGGTGTACACGATCTTCACACGCCTGCCGCGCTTTTTCTCATAGGCGCGGACAGCGTAGATGACGGACGGCGTGAGCTGGAAATTGATATTGTTCAGATGCACCACATCCGGCGCAAAATCTTCCAACACCAGTCCTATCTTCCTTTTCGCCTCTGACGAGTAGATGATCCGAAACGGATAGAGCAGTTTTTTCAGCCCGCCGCCGTGAAAATCCATATCTGCCGTGTAGCTTTCCACACGGTTCCCCACGACCCGCCCCTCGTGCTCCATGCCAAAATACTGCACTTCGTGTCCCCTTTTCTCCAACTGTTCTCCCAACTTAAAAATATAGGTCTCCGAACCGCCGTTGGGGTGCAGAAATTTATTCACCATGAGAATCTTCATTGCCATACTCCTACATGAAATATCTGTCTCATAAAATCAATTCTGAATTTTGGGTTTTCTGTTCTCCCGGCATCTGTGATACAGCCTAACCGTCTCGTCCACAACATCGTCCCAGTTGTACTTGCCGCAGATGAAATCCGCGCTCTCAGCCGCCCGCGCATGAACGATCTCGGGATGCTCCAGCATGTATGTCAGTTTCTCCCGCAGATCCGCCACATTGCTCTTGTGAAAGACCAGCGCTTTGTCCTCCACCACTTCCGTATTCTCGCAGATGTCGCTCACAAGGCAGCAATTTCCGTAGCTCATGGCCTCCAACAGGCTAAGCGCCATCCCTTCCACGTCACTTGGCAGCACAAAGGCATAGGCGTTGGAATACAGCTCTTCGAGGAGCTGCCCCTGCACAAAGTCCGTCATGACGACTCGGCGATCCTGTTTCGCCATGTAGTGGATCCGTTCCATATACTCCACCGCCTGACTGTTCCCGCCTGCGATCACCAGTTTCTTGTCCGTGTCCGTCTCCGCAAACGCCTCGATCAGATAGTGCAGTCCTTTTTCCGGCACGATCCTGCCCAAAAACAGAAAGTAACCGTCCTTTGTAAGCCCGTACTTTTCCGCGATCAGCTCGGGCTCCCGCAGGCGCGGTCTGGTGATGCCGTTCGGAATATAAGTGACCTGCCTGTGGTAAGTATCCGCAAAATATTGCCTCACATTCTCTGACAACACGATCACTTCGTCGGCATACCTGGCCGCCATCTTCTCGCCGAACCTGATGACAAAGGATGCAAAATTGCCCCACTTGGCGCGCTGCCAGTCCAGGCCGTGGATCGTGACCACGATCTTCCTGTGAAAAAGCCTCGGCAGCCAGAGCATCGCGCACGGTCCTTCCGCGTGATAATGCAGCACGTCATATCTGCCCAACAGCGCCCTGATGGTCGCAAAAAAGCTATAGACGATAGCGTTCAGGCTGCTGGCGTGAAAAGTCGGGACGATGTAAACTCTGACGCCTTTGTAATACTTCCTGCCTTTCCAGCCGTACTCCTGATCGTACTTTTTGCCGGACACATGGTGCCCGTACCGATTGTAGACGTCCACGCGGTGCCCCAGCGCCGCCATGCGCACGGCAAGCTCCTCCACCACGATCTCGATCCCGCCCTCTCTTGACGGTATTCTCTTATGGCCGATCATGGCGATGCGCAGGCGGTCGCTGCTGCCCACAGGATTTCGCTGCGCATCTGCGCCCCGGCCGATGCTGCTTTCGCGGCCTTTCTTCTCCCGCAGCGCCCTGTTTTCCCTGTGCACATAATACAGGAACGCGAAGTTCGTACTCAGATAGCGGGGGAGCATTCTCCTCGGGTCCTGCATAATGCGAAACACCCACTCCATGCACAGTTTCTGCATCCACATGGGCGCACGTTTTACCGTACCCGCGATAAAGTCAAAGGCCGCGCCCACGCCGAGCATCAGACCGTTCACCCGGTTCCTATGCCCGTACATCCACCTCTCCTGTTTCGGCGCACCCAGCGCCACCCAGACGAAATCCGCGCCGCTCTCATTGATCCTGCGCACCGCCTCCTCGTCCTCTTCCACCGTCAGTTCCCGAAAAGGCGGCGCATACATGCCGGCGATCTGCAGTTTGGGATATCTCTTCAACAGCTCCTCCCGAAGCCGTGTCAGCGTGTGTTCTGTACTGCCGTAAAAATAATGGGTATATCCACGCTCCTGCGACAAATCTAAGATCGCCGGCATCAGATCCGGCCCCGGCACGCGCTGTGCCTGCGCGTAGCCTCTCCTGCGGCTTACGATGGACAGCGGCTGCCCGTCAGGGAGAGCCATCGCGGCGCTGTTCTGTATCTTGCGGTATTCTTTGTCCCGATATGCCATCACCGTCGTGTGGACGTTGGAGACGCAGATATAATCCCCTTTCAGGGCGTCAAGATTCTCCGTGATATAGGCGATCGTCCCATCCATATCGGTGACATTGATATTTGTTTTCAGTATTGTACAGTATTTTAAATCCGTCTTGTTCATACCCGAAACCGCCCTCGCCTTTCCGTTTTCCGTTATTCTCTATCGTTCCGCCTGCGTCCGCAATACCATGCGCCTGCTGCCGCGCCGCCCAACCCGCCGATCAACGCGCATCCCACATAGTAGCGCACCGTCTCCAACGTGACCGCCCTGCCCTGCACAAGCTGCATCGGCACGTCGTCGCCCGTGTAGTTCATGATCTTCCAGCCTGCATATGCCGGATCATCCTCACCCGCAACATACACGGACGTCTCCTCCAACCCGTCCGTATAAAAACGCGGAACCACGTAGCCCTCCGGCGCCCTGTAAAAAACCGCGCACAGAATCAATCCAAGCGTCGCACCCACCGCCATGAAAAGAACCAGCTTTCCCCGGCATTCTCTCCACATCCGTCCCGCACCGCACCACACCCGCTCCGGCAGGCCGGCCAAAGGAATCGTCAGCATTTCCTTCGCGCGCGGGAACAGGCAGTATTCCTCCGCGCCGTCTCTCTGCCTGAAGAGAAACGCACCCAGAAAGAGCAGCGTGACGTTCTTGAAGGAAGTGTTGAAGAGCAGCTGTTCCGTCCACCCCGCACCCAGAAAACACACCAGGATCACCAGTTCCCTCGTCCGCTGTCTATGTGTGTCATAGAACAACAGGGCAAAATACCCCAGCATGATGATCGCGAACGGGATCAACCCGTAATTGATATATCCCCAGACGTAAGAATTGTCCATTGTCATGGAAGACTTTACCACCTCGGAGACATCCGCCCCGAACAGGCTGCGGTATTCCGATCTGAGAAACTGCTCCGCAAGCCATATCCTTGTGTTCAACAGAAAATTTAACTTCTGCACCTTGTAGGCATACTTCGGATCGTAGAGATAAAAGGGCGCCACAAACGACAAAAACAGACAGACGGGCAGCACCAGATTGGCCAACAGCTTCTCCAAGATGCAGAACCTGGGCCGAAACCGCACATACAGACAGCCCATAAGCAGCGCTGCCACAATGCCGAACCCGGTGTAGCTGACAGAATACAAAAAGACCAGCATGTTGCCGCCCATCAGGCACAGAAAATGCCGGAATCTGTAACGGTTTCCCAGCACATACAGGATAAACGCGCACAGCGCCAGATAGGTGATGTGCAGGATATTCGGGTGCGTAAATCCCAGACTCCATCGAAAAATATGGCCCAGCCCCAGCTTGGAATGCACCCTGTATATCGTGTGTTCCAGACGAAAGAAAGAGAAAACGCACAGAAAGACCGCGCACAGCGACCACACCCACAGCCCCACACGAAAAACCTTCTCCACGGCTATGTCTTTCATCCCCAGCACCGTGAACGCCACAAACAGGATGCCGATCTCCTTGGAGCGAAAGAGCACCAGCGCCGCAAGAAACAGCAATAGCAGCAGCATCGCCCACTGCGCCTTCGTGTATGGCGTGACAAGTATCTTGATAACGGCAAGCAAAAAAGCCGGGATCACGAAAAGCGTAAACAGTTTCTGCCCTTCGTACAGCCCCAGCCCCTTGGCGACAGACAGCAAAATAAAGAACCCAAAATAGCATGCCTCCGCAAAAGTGATCTCTATGCTGTTCCCGCGCATAATCCTGCCAACTTCTCTCTTCATCCGACTTCTTCTCCCACATCTCCTACAGCATAAGCGCCGGCCCCAGCGACCACGGGTAGGCTCCATAGCGCTGTGGGTACTGTCCGAATCCCTCGCACTCCCCGGAGCAGTCGTATACCCGCCCGTCCTTCACAGATTTCTCCACAGCGTCTGTTCCCGCCAGAACCGCCTGCTCGTATTTCGCATCCTGCAGCACATGCAGTTCCACACCCCGCTTAAGCGCCGCGCAGATCATCCCTGTGGCGGAGGTGTCCGCAGGGCCGTCAACCGCCTGTAACTGCCACGAAAAACAGCCGTCCTTTCGCTGATGCGCGATAGCAGCGTCCGCCAAAGCCCTATAGGAATCCCGCAGCCGCTCTTCGCCGTACGCAGTCGTCATACACCCGGCCATCCCGCGAAGCAGCCAGCCCACGGCTCTTCCCCAGCCGATGATGCCGTACTTGCACGCCGTCCTCGTCTCGTAGCCGTGATAGGGCAATCCTGTGGCCTGATCCATGCCGTAGGCGAGGAAATTGACGATCTGTCTGACGGCCAACTCCATAGATTGACTCTCTTCCATAAAACGGCCATACTCATACAGAAACGGGCAGACCAGCCCCACAGAATCCACACAGACATGGCCGTCCCCGTGGCGGGGCCGGTAGGGCAGGCTGCCCGCCTCGTCGGTGACGCAGTTCAGGGCATACTCTGCCAGTTTTTTGATCGCCCAGCGGTAGGTTTGCGCATTTTGCGCATGGATCATGCCATTTTCAACCTTTGTGCGGTCGTACTCCTCATAAATGGCGAGAAACGTTTCTCCCGCCAACAGATCATCCGGATAGCAGACCGGCTGTTTTCTGTCGTTCCATCTCTCGAAGTATGACGCCAGCGCCGCCTCGATCCTCTGCCGCAGGGCAGGAGACGCCGAAGGGCGGCAGTGCAGCAGGCCCACGGCCAAAATTCCCGTTTTCCAAAAGATCAGATCTTCCACATCCGTCAGTTCGTGAAAAAGATTCTTTTTGACCCACCGCTTTATCTTCGTCTTTCTATCCCACAGCCCATAGGTCAAAAGTTCCCTGCAGGCTGTGTCGATCAGCTCCTTTTTATCCATAATCTTCTTCCCCGTCCTCCGCATCAGCGGCTCCCGGCCGCTCTGCGTTTCACAATTCCCCACAGATACGCAAACTCCTCCGTCCTGCCAAAGAGCAGTAAGAAGACGCCGTTGAACACAATACAGATGATTACAAACATCACGGCGAAGGCTGCAATCGTAATCTGCGGCATCACCAGCTCTTTGATCCCCATAAGCAACGCGTACACCGCAGCTATCACGGCCGGATATTTCACGAAATCCACAAAATACCCTTTCACGGGCCTGTCCAATATGACTTTGTAGATAATCACGGGTTTGGTGACGTTGGCGATCAAGCCCGACACGATCGTGCCGATATAGACGCCGATCAGCCCTATCTTACGCACCAGAACAATGGAAACGGCCAAATTGACCGCCCCTTGTATGAGCGCCAGATACTTGTCCTGTTCAAACACGCCGGCCGCCGTCTTAAAGTTGGAGAGCACGATCCGCTCCCCCTTAAAATAAAAGTCTATCAGAATACTGATCACCACCCCGTAGGCCAGCGTCCTCGATTCCCCTTTCCACAGGATCACAAAGGGCGTCAGCAGAATGGAGAAACCCACCGCAGTAAACCCGTAGATCCAACACGCGGCGAAACGGTACACCCGAAACATCCTGTACTGCCTCTCGCGGGACTCTGTGGCGACCAGATTCCCGAACCCGGAGATCACCGAGTTAAATAAGATATTCACCACATTGGCGATGGAATTTACCACCATATTATAGTTGTCCACAAAACCGACCACGGTGACATTGATAAATCCGGAGATGATCATGCTGTCCGTCTGCAGTCTGGCCACGTCCCCCACCTTGTGGAACACCAGCGCCTTGGTCTTGGCGGCGATCTCTCCCGTCTCCTCCTTCGTCAGCTTAGTCACATTTTTCTCCGTCAGGTACGGATACCTCCGATTGAGATACACCGTCACAAAAATCTTCTGAAGCAGCTCCACCGCCGCCGCCGTCAGCAGATACACATAAAAATTGCCCGTGGTAAGCACCACTGCGATCTGCAGGCTCACCGTGACCATCTTTGTGGCGGTGAGGATGTTCGTCTGGATATAATTCTTCTGCTCCGCATTGACCAGGCTGTACTTGTAAGCCACAAAATAACTGCTCACCGTATTAAACAGAAAAATATAGTAATACAGCGTCAGATCCCTGACGGTGATCCCTTGGGGCTGTTTTACAAGCCACGGCAAAAAGGGCGAGATGCCAAGACCGATGACTGCGATCACCGCGCCGATGATCCTGTAGGCCTTTTTGTAGAACTGCATATAGGATTTGACCTTTTCGTAATCCTTATCCGCCACAGGCTTATAGAGGCTGTAGTTCAGCGCCGTCCCGATCCCCAGCTCCGCCACGGAAAGCACGGAGAGCAGTGTGGTGTACAGCGCGTTCACACCGTTCAGCGTATCGCCGAGATGATCGATAAAAACGGTTCTCAGCACAAAGTTCAAAAGCTGCGTTATGAAATTGCCGACTTGCCCGAAGACAATGTTTCTGATTGCCGACTGTACTCTGCCCATAGACTGCCTTTCCTATCCCTGCAGGCTGTTCCATAGCCTGCGCACTTCCTCGCCCGCCATTTTTGCCCTGGCGCAGTATTCCGGCATTGTCCGCTCCAGCCCGGCACGGATCTCCTGTTCTCTGTCCATCAGCCAGTCGTATGCGCCGATCAACTCCTCCGGTTTCTCCAGCGTCTGCACGGGCAGCACGTAGTGTTCCTCGCTGCCGAACAGATCTCTGGCGATTCCTCTGGCCTTCACGGAATAGCCTACCACCAGCGTCGGGACGCAGCTCGAGTACGCGGCGATCGTGGCGTGCGTCCTCGCCCCGATAAAAGCCCTGCACCGGGAGATGATATACTTCAATTTCCGGCAGGACATGTCCGGGAAAAGAAATACCCGCTCATTTGCCTCGTAGCCGCGATAGAGCTCTCTCAGCGTCAGCCTGTCGTCGTTATATTTCCACATGACATGGGGGATCAGCGCCACACAGTTGTCCGATCCTGCTAAAATATGATCTATCAGCCTGCGATAGTTTTCCAGCGTGATCCCGCTCTCCTTCTCATGGCGCACGATCATCGGGCTGATATTGATGCCGATCGTTTTGCCTGCGACAAAACGGTTGGGCAGATCCGTCTTCTCCGGCTCCAACGCGAAAGCCGGGTCGGGGAATAACTTCACGTTCTCTGTGACGCCTGCCTCCCGCAGCGCCCGCTCCGTGATCGTCTCCCGCGGAGTGATCAGCGCGTAGCGTTTCATATCCGCCACGACCTCAGGCTCCTTCAGGAGCTCCGGCTCCAGAGAACAGCCCCACAGTATGGTCTTCGCGCCAGCCCTACAGAATGCCGCGTTTGCCGTGATCGCCTCCTTTTTGGACAATTCATAGCAGTACAGATCGCCTCCCGTAGACATGTAGAGCGGCGCGCGGTTCTTGCCGAGCACCTCGCGAAACCGATACCGCATGAAGGATTCGGAGTCGCGGAATACCGCGCGCCACACATAGTAGAACACGTGCGCGAAAAAATGTTCCGCGATCTTCCGCTCCTGCAAAATATCGCACAGCGGCTCCAGCGAGTAGGTCCGATCTTCCTTTTCGCTGTTGGTGACAAGGAGTTTCGGTATGTCCTCCAACATATGGCAGGTGCTGTTGATGATCGCCTCGCAGCCGTGATTGCCGCTGCCGCCGTGTAAATACATTACCATCTGTTCCTTCATGCCGACTACCGTACCTTTCCCTCAATTGTCCTTTCGCCTGATCCCGGAGCGGTCATACCGTTTTACGATCAGTCTCAAAATACCCAGAACCGCCCTGTTGGGGTGTCTGATCCCGAAATACAAGAGCGCATTGCTCTTGCCGCGCACGCTGACCCGCGTATTGTTGATCCTGTCCCTGACCGTCGGCTCCCTGAAAATACCCTGTATCTTTTCCCTGTAATCGTTTTGCGGATTGCGCAGTTCATTCTTGATGACATAGAGCATCATATAACAGTATTCCCTGTTCAAAAGCAGTTCTCCGTCAGGGACATGTCTGTCGCGGACGATCCTGAGGATCGCCCGATACCATCTCTCCACACTCTGCGCGTTGCCGGGATCGTAGGCGTGTACGATGGAATCCTCCACATATCTGTAGTGATAATACAGCGCTCCGTCCATAACGACGATCCTGCGCGCCGCAAGCAGCGCCGGATACATCAGATTGAAATCATCCCCCATGCGAAGGCTCGTGTCATAATATGGCTCGCTGCCGTCAAACACCGATCTCTCGCACAGTTTCATACAGCGGGACATGGGAATGATCCGCTCCTCCCGTCCCATCAGGTTCGCCTTGATCTCCCTCTCCAGCTTTTCTCCCTCGTACACGCCCGGCGTCAGCGACATCTTTACGGGAATCGTCTCCCTCTGTTTCTCGAGTACATGATTGCAGCAGACGATCTCTCCCCTCTGCCCCGTCAGGCAGTTCGCCATCTCCTGCAGCATCTCCCCGCTGATATAGTCGTCGCTGTCCACAAAAGTCAGATACTCTCCCACGGCCTCGCGCAGTCCCGTCAGCACGGCCGCCGTCGGCCCGCCGTTCTCCTGTCTGAACACCCTGACGCGGCTGTCCCTGTCTGCATAGCTCTCGCAGATCTCTCCGCTGCCGTCCGTGGAGCCGTCGTCCACAAGTATTAGCTCCAGATCTCCATAGCTCTGTGCCAGAATACTTTCAACGCACTGTGCCAGATATGCTTTTTTGTTATATACGGGTACGATCACACTGATCAAACGCCTTGCCTCTGCCATAGCCTATAAAACCTCTCCCCGGGGCGTGATCAAAGTCCAGCCCTTCCACAGTTCCTTCATCACTTCCGGGACGCAGACCTGCGTGTTCTTGTGTACAGACGGGCGCACCGTCATCTTGTCTGCATGAGGATTCAGACGCGCTCCCCAAAAGCTGAACGTGCTGTTGGCACATATATTGTGCTTGCAATGACTCATCAGCATCATATCATAGAAACTGTCCTTTCCGGTGTTCCAGTCGATGACCCGGTATTCTTCCCCCCGGTAGCGCTCCCGCACATAGGGAATGTCGTCCGAAAACAGATAAAACCGCGCCTGCGGACATCTTTCCCTGACATATCCGATCGCCCTCTCATAGTAGGCGTCGGTACAGATCCCCCCGAAAAGTTCCCTGTTGATGGCATCCAGATAGTCTCCCCTGCGGATATGGACGCTGACGGACTGCGTCTCCTCCATCTGCCGCATCACCGCCTCATTCCTGCTTTGCAGTTCTCTGTCCCCACTTGGCGGGAAGGAGATGTCCGCCCGCAGAATATCCATCATATCGGCATAATACTTCTCACAGGCCCAGTATCCCACCAGATACCTGTTATCCATGTGAAGGATTTCCTCATGGTACATCTCCGTCTCCTCAAAAGCCGGATTGGCGGAGAGTTTCAATCTTCTCCTGATCTTGCCGGCAATCTTCTCCGGCTCCTCCCAAAGTCTGCCGAGAAGGGCCCGCACCTCTTCCCCGGACGCCTCCCTGTAGGGGAGGGGGCGCAGATAGTTCAGTTCCAGTTCCCTGCTTGCCGCCATGTGCGCCTGCAGATCTGCATTGGAAAACCAAGAGGTGTCCAGCCTGACGTCTCTGCCAATATGTTCCAACTTTCGATACAGCGCGTACTGCTGGAGTTGATTTCCCAACCCGCCCATCGCTCTGACGATCAACATAAACAACGACTCCTTATCGCATGGCGCCAAGCGCGCAACGCCATCTCACCGATCAGTGTAACCCTTTCTGCAGGCGGTACAGCGCCATATACAGATACGGACACGCCCAAAACAGCATCGTCTTTAAGCGGTATCCGAACGACAGCCTCTTGCGCGCGCCCGAGACTTCCATCGCTCTCTTAAGACTTTCGTGACAATCCACGACATACTTTTTCTGTCCGCGCCTTGCCGCCGCCGGCAGCATGGCGATCTTGCCGACCGTGAGCATAATCCCCATCATATACAGCGCCGTCACCTGTGCGTCCAGACTCTCGTCCATGCGCAGCACTTCCTCTCTGGCAAGCTGCCAGCATTTGATCTGATCCATATACCCCGGTGTAAACTCCCGGCAGATCGCCCCCGCAGGATTTTGGTAATAACCGTAGCCGCGATAGTCTGTCTCCGCGATCCTGTCAATATACGGCAACATTCTTACCAGAAACAGCATATCCTCCCCGATGGTGAGTGTGGTCGGAAAAAGCGCTTTGTCAAAAATCTCTCTTCGGTACAGCTTGCTCCAACAGCGGCTGTTGCCGCACAGCACGGCCTCTTTCAGATAACTGTGCGCATCGTAGATCCTGACTTTGGGCGTATCCCTTTTCGGCGACGCGCCGGCCAGCCAATCCTCCTCGCTGCTCCACGGAAAGAACCCGCAGCCCGCCACGTCGCTCTCCGTGTCCGTCAGGCAGTCGTACAGTTTTTGCAGCATGTCCGGACACAGCCTGTCGTCCGCATCCACAAAGGTAATCAATTCTCCCTGCGCTGCGCCGACGCCTTTATTCCTCGCCACAGAGACGCCCTCGTCTCCCAAAGTCAGCACCCGTATATTGGCGTGTTCTCCCTCCAGTCGGTCGCATACCTCTCCCGTCTTGTCGGTGGAACCGTCATTGACAATGATGATCTCATGATTTCCGTAGGTCTGCCCCTCGATCGTCTGAATGCAGTTTTCCAGATAATCCTGCCCATTGTAGACCGGCACGATCACGCTGATCAACGGCTCATCTTTCTTCATGCTGCGACTCCCTGCGGCTGACCGACGCGTATATGGCGAGCAGCCGCCTGATATTGTTGTCTATGGAATAATCCTTCCGCGCCCTGATACGGGCGTTTTCTCCCAAAACGCGGCACAACTCCGGATCGGCAAGCAGTCTCGACAGTACGCCCGCCAGGGATGAAACATCCTGCGGCACGGTCAGGAGTCCCGTCTCTCCATCCGCGATCATATCGGGGATGCCTCCTGTTTCCGATGCGGCTATGGCACAGGCATTTGCCATGGCCTCCAAGACCGACAGGGACTGTCCCTCGAAGTGGGATGGCATCACAAAAATATCACATTCCTGCAGATAACGTTGTTTTTCGTCGCCGCTGATCCAGCCCAGATCCGTCACATATCCGCCGAGCGCCGCCGCGCGTTTCTTCAATCCGGCATCCTCCCAGATCCCTCCGAGATACAAGTGCGCGTCGGGATACCGCTCGTGCAGCCCGGGCATGACTGTGAGAAGCTCCCCGATCCCCTTCGCCTCGCACAGCCTTCCCAGATACAGGATCTTGTGCGCGCCATACGTCTTCTCTTTGGGTTCAGGAATGGGAATCGCGTCCGGCAGGACCGTGATCCTGTCTCTCCCGATAAGCGCCCCGAAAAAGTCCTTCCACGCGTTACCCAGCACCAGAAACGCGTCTCCCATGGAGAGCACCCGTCTGACCCGGTCCCTCCCCCGGTCGCTCAGTTCTTTCTCATAAAATTCCGTAAAATCCCCGCCGTGTTGATGTATCACGATCTTCTTTCCGCAGATCCCGGCGGTGCAGATAAATACCGCTTTTCTGTAGTAACTGACATCCGACGCCATATTGACATGCACGATGTCATAATGCGGCAGGGCCGCGAGAAAGCGGACATATGCTTTGACCGCCTGAAACAGTTTCAAAACCTTGGAGCCCTCCACCATCGTGCCGATATAGCGCAGATCGACGATCCGATCCAGTCCCGCATCGTAATAGTTGTTCACAACGCCCGAAATACCGCCGTGTACGCTTCTGTCAGGGCCGATCATCAATACCCTGTATGTCTCTTTTTCCATCATTTTGAGCCTTTCCCCGTCAGCACGACCCCGATCGTCCGAAACAGGATCTTGATGTCAAGTCCCAGCGTCCAGTTATCGATATACTCCAGATCCAGTTTCACCACCTCGTCAAAATCCACGATCTCATTGCGCCCGCTGATCTGCCACAACCCCGTCAGCCCCGGCGTCATACTGATCCGCCTCCTGTAGTGGGAGTTGTACTGCTCGAACTCGTCCTCCGTCGGGGGTCTTGTCCCGACCAGACTCATGTCTCCCTTTACGATATTCAAAAACTGCGGCAGCTCGTCGATGCTCGTCTTGCGGATGAACCGGCCCACTTTTGTGATGCGCGGATCGTTGTCCATCTTGAACATCAAACCCTGCATCTCGTTCTGCGCCTCCAGCTCTTTCTTGCGCTTTTCCGCATCGGTATACATGGAGCGGAATTTGTAGATCTTAAAGCGTCTTCCGTTCTTGCCGATCCTCGTCTGGGCGAAGAATACCGGCCCGGGCGAATCCAGCTTGATCGCCAGCGCCACAAAGGGCGTCAGCACGGCCGTCAGGACACAGCCCGCCAGACCTCCCACAATATCGATCAGGCGTTTGATCGCCATCCGTCTGTAATCAAAGTGATTGATCGAGTAGGTGACAACCGTGTAACCCGCGAAATTTCCCACCCGCACTTCCTTCTGCGGGCGCTCGATGATGTCAATGTTGTAATGGCAGGCGATCCCCATGGATTCCAGATCGTATATGATGTGCCGCACATACTCCTTGTCCTCCTCCGGCAGATCGATAAACACCTCGTCTAGGGGCATCTGTCTGGCCATATCCAAGACATTTTCCCCGTCGGCGTTCACCCTGACCCCGTCTATGATCACGCCCTTGCGGTCTGCATCCACACAGGCTAACGCCACGATCTCGTAATTTATGTCCAGCGCGGTTTTTAGCCTGGATACCGTCTTGTGCAGGACGGAATCCTTCGTGATGATCATCATTTTTACAATGTTGGACTTGGAGGTAAAATAGATCCGCAGCGCCTTCTTCATACCGACCCGCACGAGCCAGACGATCAGCACGTCCAGAACGCCGAAATATCCCATCACAAGACGCGAGAAATATAAACTCCGCTGAAAGAGAAAGAGCCCCGCCATCAGCGACAGCACCATAAAAATATTGAACTTTACTACGGCGATAAACTCTACGAGGATGCCCCGTTTCAGAAACTCTCTGTTCCAATCGAACAGAAAACTGTAGACCACGCAAAAAAGCAGAAAGCAGACGTACCCTATAAAATGGAGTTCCGGCTCCACGACCCATCTGAATCCGTGATAACGTATCAGTATTGCAATGGCGTATGCGAGGGAAATACTGACCAGATCCATGAATAGCAGCCAGTATCCCTCGATTATCTTCGTTTTACGGTTCATCTCGATTCCTCGGCAGATCCTATCTGTTATGATAGACAATATATCAGTTTATAATAGCATTTTTCGGGGAAAAATTCAATCTCCGGCGGCATATCCCGGATCGTTCCGCTCCGGAACCGGGCGTGTCAGATAGGAACCCATGATCATCAACAGGAAATTCCTGCCGAGATAAACGGAGATCAGGTGCGCCTCTATCACCGTATATACAGCCAGCGCCGCAAAGACCAAAAGCCCGCAGGCATCCCTGTGCCTATAGATCTTCCACAGGAGCATGAACATTGCCAGCGTATACAGGAGACCCGGCACAACTCCGTACCGATAGAACAGTTTCACCCAGCCCATATCGAAATAGTAATTCATGTTGTTCGGTTCCGAAAACAGGGACCATGTCTGAATCATACCGTCGTTGTTCTCCGAATCTGTCAGCGATATAATCCTGCCGCTGAGAAAGCGATCGATCCGCGCCAACAATTCGATATGCCTGTCATCCCGTGAATCGGTGTAGAAAAACTCATTCCACTGCGCATCCCTGACCCGCTGTGCGCACACTGCCGCATCCAGTGAAAAGCCCAGACAGAGAAGAAATACCAGCAGGCCGCACACATAGATCAGCGATCGTTCCCTCAGGAAACGGCAGTAGCGAAACAGGCAGGCGGCTGCAAGAAACGCCGCCACAAGAAGCCCTCCTGTCTTGGAGCCTGTCAACAGATAAACTCCCACATTCAACAGCATGACAAACAGATAACTGTACCATTTCATCGAGGAAAACCAAATATAGACCCCCAGCACGACCAACATGAGGAACATGCACGCCAGAGCGTTGGGATGTCCCATTCCCAGCGTATAACGGGTCTCCTGAACAGGCTCCTCTCCGATGTAGAGAGTCGTCTCCAGCGGCTCATGTCCGTAGGCTTGCGTCAGACTGATCTGCCCGTAAATGCCCGTCACGGAGAGCATAATGATCGCAAGACACCCGGCGAGCGTGACATAGAAAGTATATTTCAGCATCTGTCTGAGCGGAATGTCCTTGCACGCCGCCACGAATGTGACCAGGCGGATCAGATCGTTCTCCCCCGTCACCCTGTATGACACAAATGCCGCCGCCTCCAACAGGACGACCGCACACCATCCCCTGGCGCGATAGTCTGTCAAAAACAGCTTGCACGCAAAGAGAAAGAAGGTGAGCCGAAAGAGCTGCCCCTCAATGGGGTTGACGTAATTGCTCTTATCGACGATCACCATGAGGAGCTCCACGGTCAGTCCCGCATAAAAAAGAAACCACGGCAGTCTGCTTTTCTTAAGATTGCGATACAATTCCTTCATCGCGTTTCTCCTTTTCGCCATCCGGCGGCGCGTTCCCTATTCCGCAGCCATGCAGTCTCACCCGCGCAGTATGCGCGCAGCCATGCCGCGGGCTTTTCGCAGCAACCGTCTGCAGGCCAGTTTGATCCGTTTCCCCGCGATCCGCACCCTGCCGATCTCCGGCGCGATCAAAAACGCGTACTCTTCCCGGTGGTCCCGCAGATATTCCGGATAACTGTCGTCGATCGGCACCCGCACGAAGGTGCAGTTTCGGTCAAAAATATCCTCGCCGCACAGCAGCCTGTCCACCGCCGCATTCAGATATTCGGCGCTGTTGTACTCCTGGTGGGCCGCCGCCTGCACCTTGACGCCGATGCGCCTGGCCACGTCCCGCTCGCCGTTTCCGCCCATATAGCCGAAATGCCAGCCGCCGTCCGCCACACGAACGCTGCGCTCATCTGCGGGAGACACCTCCCGCAGATACACGATCCCTTCTTTCGGGAGACCGGCAAAGCTGCACACCTTAGTGCCAAGCCACTGTCTGTGTTCCACCCCTTCAAATTCCCCGGTGATGGACAGCAGACTGCCCGACACCTCCTCCATATTCAGAAAACAGTAGAACATCCTCTGGGCCAGATGATATATTTTTGTGGGGTCAAAATCCCGTATAAGCCTTGCAAGCGTCCTCGGATTCGGTATCTCGTCCACATCGCCGAAGATTATGATGTCGTCGGGTTTACAGTCCGCCATGCCGCGGATCAACTGATTTTTCTGAAATTTATCCCTCTCATGCGTCGTCACGCCGCCAAGGGGAGAGTTATCCACCGCCACATAGACGATCTTGTCGGCGAACTCCGCAAACATCTCCCGATGGCTGTCAAAGATCATCTCCTTCGGCTCGCCCGAGAAAGTCACTGTCGCCTCCTCCAGCACAAATTTATCCACATAGGGCGACAGGATCTGCATTCTGAGTTTTAAAATGTCCAATTCATTAAAAAAAGGGATACAATCGTATATCATGCCTTATTTCTCCATCTTCGCCAGAACAGCAGGGGGCGTATCCGGTCCTTCACCTTCTGCCATCTTACCTTCCACGGATTGACGAACCTCGGGTACCGCTCATTTCTGCCTCTCCATTTGTGGAAAACAAAAGGGCGCTCCACGTCCATGATCTCAGGGATCATGTGCTCATGTCCAAAATATTTCGCCACTTCAATCGGCGCGAACTTCATACCGGCCTCCTCGATCCTGTTCTTGTACTTACAGCACAAAAAGACGTCCTCGTTGTAGGAGCCGTCCTCCAGCCGCTCCCATGGCAGTCCCGCCTGCGCCGGAAAATCCAACAGCCGCTTGCTGCGAAGAGAGACGCTGTTGCCTACCCGGCACACTTCCCCCCTGGAATCGTAGTAGGCGTGCTCCGGACCGGGCATCGGCCACGGGGAGCCGATGTAATCATAGTCTAAAAACTCGTCGCGCCAGCTCTCCGGGTGCACCACGAACCCGTCCGCGTGAACGAGCAGCACGTAGTCCGTGCGAATGTGGTTTCCCAGCTCATAGACCATCTTATAATTAAATTTGTCGATATTGTCAAGCCTGGACGTGTGGGAGTATCGTATGGAGCGCGGCAGCGTCAGGGGCCGTCTGTGGGTGACTAACACCGCGTCGCCGAACTCGATTCCCCTCATGCTGTACTGCATGGCCTTCATCGTCTCGTACAAGTCCACGCTCGTCATCGCCGCCAGCGTGACGTTCGGCAGCTTTATCTTTTCAGACATCTCACATACTCCTTATGATAATACCGGGCCACCGCCAGATTGATCCAGTTTCCCTCATCTTCCGACAGATCGTTGAAATCAAACAGCGCGGGCCTGACAGAATAGGGGGCCACCTCCACGCCCGTGACAGCGTCATCCACATAGAGCGCATGCCGCTCCATGGCCTCCGCATAGAAAGTCCTTCCCTCCCCCTTGGCCAGCGACCGCAGCGCGGAGACGCTTGTGTACGTATTCTTGTCCGCCGTAAAGATCCACACGATAAGCGTCAAAAACAGGCAGACCACCGTCATCTTCATTCCGGCTGTCTCCAGAAACCGGCCAAATACATCCCCGGCCCGCTCTTCCCGCGTCCCGCTGATCCGCCGCTCTCCTTCCCCGCTCTCCGCTCCGAAAGCAGCCGCCCTCTCTCTGTGCGAGATGTAACCCAGCCAGTACGTTGTCACCATGACAAGACACAGATAGTATACCATCTGGATGATATTGTCCACTCTGGAGAGCCCTACCATGCCGACCGCGTAGAGCGTGGGCGTAAACATGGCCGCAAGCAGACACAGACATCCAAACGTCACCAACACAGGATGGTCAAACTTCCTGTCAGAACGTTTTGCCAGTTTCCAAAGCACCGGCAAAAGCAGAAACCACACCAGAATCACAAAGACGGTCGTCCAGCGGATGATGAAGACTCCGGCATAATAGAAAGACAGCAGGATGGACAGGAGCGCCGCATACCCCACGTCCGTGTCCAGTTCGCCGCGCCGCACATTGCCGGGCGCCATGACGTTGATCAGGAATCCCATGCTCCCCATCAGGAACGGTATCGCGGCAACGGCGATCTTTTTTCGGTTTGTCACCACGGCGTAGAGTACCAGAAGAGCCATCACGATCTCCGCCTGCAGCCCGGTGATCAGGTTGCCGCCGCCAACGATCACCGCCAGCACCGCAGCCACAGCGCTGAGCAGAATCTCTCCCGAACGTCTCTCCGCCCACAGAGCAGACGAGATCGCCGTCAGCGTAAAAAACCAGACCGATTCCATCAAGATATAATGGGTCGCTCCGTTATACCAGTAGATCCCCTCGAAGGGCGCCTCCAATACCTGATAAAACAGGAACAGGAGAACAAACATGACAAAGGCGGCGCTGTCCCTGTCCGCGCCCAGCCATCGGCACAAAATATGTCTCCCCAGCAAAAAGGCGGAGACGGCAAACATGCCGATCATCAGGATCGGAACGATCCACGCGGCAGAATAGTCGAAATTCATAGGACAGAGCCCCATCAGGAAACAGGAGATGTAGGTCCCCTGCCAATCCCTGTAAAATTCCATATTCTGTCGCCAGGCGGTCCGTATCGACTGCACAAGAGAATCTGTCGCCAGCCATGTGTCATGGATCTGCCTGCCGTAGTCGTAATCGTCGATACACATCACATTGTATCTGCCCAGCGCAAGCAGCGGAAGAAGTGACAGCGCAAACAAAATGCCGGCGCAAACCGCCATCCTTCTCATGGGGATCTCATCTATGCGCGCGGCGATTCTTCCCCACCACACTTTCACTCGCCCTTTCGCCCTGTCTATGGTCTTCATCTCCATCCGTTTCATCTTTTCTCTGTTCTCTTTCCCATCAACCGCCCAAGCCGCCTCTGCACGCCGCGGGCGATCTTCTCCAAATAGGCTTTCTTATATATATACCGGGCATGCAGCTTTGCAGCCTTCAGGCGAACGCCTTTGGGTTTTATGTTTAAAGCCGCATATTTCCTTGATCGGCTCTTGTAGCGCTCCAGTTCCTCTCTGCACTCCGCCGCGGTAAACATCCTGCCCTTTCTGTCCATATAGTGAAACAGACTGTAAATATTCTGCTCAGACGCCCAATAACCGTCGGATACGTTGTGGCGCGCCCAATATTTGGGGGCGATCGCGAACTTTAACGTCTCGCTTGTATGCGCGGGAAGACAGGCGAAGGAAGAGTTGGAAAGCAAGAGGTAATGCGCATTTTTGAGCGTCACATAGTCCTTGCCGATGTCAAAATGATGCGCCTCGATGCCCGGCAGCATTTTCGCCGCAGTCTCCACGTCGTCCGTGACGATCATAAACTCCATGTCAGGCCGGATTTTTCTCATCTGTCTGATGCCGTTAAGCCAGTATCTGCGGTTGAGCAAAAGTTCCGGGCTGCCCGTGTATTCTCCGCCGCGCATGTTGATGACGCACAGATTCTCCCTGCTGTACTCGTAGGAATCATACTCCGGTTTCACCTTGAGCCACTCTCTTATCTGCGGAAGATATTTGGCAAAATAAGATTCGTCCTGCATATTGCCATAGAGTAATGTGTTGTCCGGCACATGCAGGATCGCGGGATCGGCCCCCGCCACATAGCAGCCGTGCGTCAGATCATGCCCGGAATTGCCGATGTACAGTCTGGCCTCCGCGTCGCGGTACACCGCGAATGCATTCTTCTCCTCCGCAGAGATGGCGTGTCCCAGATCCACGTCCATAAAGTACATGCCTCTGTCGCTGTGAATATTGACCGCAAAATGTTCCTGTCCGGCAGTGCCGAACGCATATCCGTTTTCCAATGCCACCGCTCTGGCAGTCACATAGCAGAACAGTTGATTGCCCAATCCCTGTCCGTCAATAAACTCCGTACCTATCATCTCTGCCTATTCCTCTCCGGAACTATGCTAAAATCGTCTCGGTGATCTTCTCATCTTCTACTTTATAGATCACGTCGCACTTGGCGATTGTGTTCAGGCGGTGCGCGATGATCACCATTGTCTTTTTCCCGTGGAAACTATTGATCGCGTCCATGACGGCCTTCTCCGTATCCGTATCGAGGGCGGAAGTGGCCTCGTCGAACACGAGAATTTCCGGGTTGTGGTAGAGCGCCCTTGCGATGCCAAGCCTCTGCCTCTGTCCGCCGGAGATCCGCACGCCTCTGTCGCCTATGGTGGTATCCAGACCATCCGGCAGCTCCTCCACAAACTCTTTCAACTGAGCCTCTTCCAGCACTTCCCAGATACGCCTGTCGTCGATCTTGTCCGCGTCGATACCGAATGCAATATTGTCGCGGATAGACTCGTCGATCAGATAGATCGACTGCGGGATATAACCGATCATGGAAAGCCACGAAGGATAATTCTCAAAAATGCTCACGCCGTCGCAGGTGATCGTCCCTTCCTGCACATGGAGCAGGCCGAGCAGAATGTCCACGATTGTCGATTTCCCCGCGCCGGAAGGCCCCATAATCCCTACAGACTGCCCCTTTCTGACTTCCATATGAGCATCCGTAAAGATATTTTTTGTCGTATTCGGATAGGCGTAGGTGATGTGATCCAACACGATCTTATCCCGCAGCTCCGTATTCGGCAGATCCTCTTTTTTCTCATTTGTCAGTCCCGTCACACTGCCGTTGACGTCCATTTTCATGCTCTCGTTCAGATTCTCATACAGATAATCCAGGCAAGGCTGAGAGTAGGCGATCTCTGACAGATAGGTGTTGATGCGGTTCGTGCCCGGCATGATGCGGACGGCCGCCACCGCAAAGGCGGTGAGCTGCGGGGCAAGTACGGCAATGTTCCCGCCGCGGACTATATATAACATGATAAAAAGGAGCATAGCCGCCATGAAGATCGTCTCGATCAGAAGGCGCGGCAGATTGTTGAGTACCGCATAATTTCTCGCCACGTTGGCGCCGATGGCGCCGCTCTCGTAATAGTTTCTCACGAAAAACTCTTCCCGATGCAGCACCTTCACGTCCTTCAGCCCGTAGATGGACTGGATGCGCCATTTGGCGATGCGGGACTGTATCATTTGGTTTTTATGCCCGATCCGGTTCAGACGGGGCTTTAATACTTTCGTGATGATTAGCGTCATACCGAGAAAGATGACTATGATAAAAAGGCACATCCCCGGGCTTACCACCACCAGCATGACGCTCAAAGACACCGCGACTACAATTTCCGTCACCATCTGGATCATCACAAGAACCAGTTGAAAAGCATTCGGAATGTCGCTGTCTGTCAGGCGGAATACCGTGGGAATATCGGCCCCGAGATACTCCTCGTAGGGTCTGCCTAAAAACTCCCGCATGACGCGGCTGATCATGCGGTTTCTGTTTCTCGTCACAAACGTGTTCTGCACATAGATCTGGAACACAAAATAAGCGTTTTTGATCACAAACAGGGCGATCAGCGCTCCCAGCATAATCATGATAAGCTGCCTGTCCGTCTCAATATGCAGAGCCTCCACGAGTTTCGCCACCAGCGCGTTATCCATGACCGACTGTGGGTCCATGATCACCTCAACCACCGGCAGGATCATAGAGACGCCCAGTGTTTCCAGAAGTCCGCCGATCAGAATGAGCGCCCCCAGCCCGACAAGCTGCCGCTTCTGTTTTCCGTCGAAGAGATAGCCCACCTTGTGAATCAAAGTGACCTTCTTCTCCTGCTTTCCTTCCTCCACTGTCTTTCCACCCATAGATATGATCCTTTCAACGACGCAGTTTTGCCGCCGCGCTGCTACGCCTGTTTCGTCCTCACCCGCAGCATGTCCGCCCGATAGATGTCTTCGCAGTCCCAACCGTTCAGCCATCTGTCAGGGGCAAGCACGATCTTGTCCCCATGCGGGTTCAGATAGGACGCCCACCAGCTGAAACTGCTGTTGGCCAGTATATTGTGTCTGCATCTGCTCATCAGAACAAATTCCGCATAATCGTCGTCTCCCGCTCCCCCGAGATCCACGATCTCTATGCTGCGAGCCAGCTCCCGGTCGTCCGTCCCCGCAGTTTCACCCATGGCAGCCTCCTTTTGCGCAAGCTGTTCTCTGATCCACGTCTTGTCATTCGTAAACAGATAAAAGCGGCAGCCGGGGCGTTCCCGTTTCATGCGGCGCATTGCTTCCTTATAATATGTCTCCGTGCATATCCCTCCGTAGAGCGCCTGCCCCGCGGGCAGAAGATAGTCGCCCCTGCGGATGTGCACGCTCACCGACTCCCGGCCTTCAATACGCGCAAGATACTCCCCCATCCCCTCCGCCGGGCGGTTGGCAGCGACATACTTCAACAGCTTGTCCGTGTCGTAAGTCTGCCTGACCAGATCAGCCGACGCCGCAAAGTACTTCTCCGTCTGCCAGTAGCCTTCCAGATAAACGTCGTCCCAAGTCATGATCTCCGGGTGATAGCGTTTGTCCTCCTCGAAGTAGGATTTCTTCTTCCTGCCGAACAGCTTTCTCCGCACGCGGCTCCACAAGAACATCGAGGAGTCCAGCATTGCGATCAGTTCCCGCCGCGTCGGTCGCTCATAGCGCACGCCGAAGGGCGACAGTGCAAAATCCCTTTTCTCATCCTCCGCAAATCCCGCCACATCGTCGATCTTCACCTCTTTGCCGAGACTTTTCAGTTGTAGATAGAGAGCGTACTGGAACATCTGATTGCCCAGTCCGCCCGAAAGCTGTATGATGATCATTTCCCTATCATTTCCTTGACCTTCACTTTCAGAGGAATCACCACCCTCTCTTCCCAATGCCTCCTGCGGCTGTACCGCGCAGGGGATCTCAAGAACAGTTTTATCATCCTATAGTCGCGCGGATCGGCGACCGGGCACTTGAAAGCCTTATCATAACGGTCTTTATCTTTCCGTATGATCCGCGTAAGTTCCGCCAAAAACCGATCTTTGTTCTCATCCTCTGTCCGCTCAAGCCCATCATAAAATAACAGTAGTCTTTTATAAAAAAAATAATCATGAATCTCTGCAAGATCCCGTCTTCCCAGCTTTTCGAGAAACGCCGTCTTCTCGTAATATGCGGGGATCTGATCCGTGAAAGTACGCGAATTGATCTGTGCGTTCATGATGCTGCCCTCTCTGTCTATTATATAGTTATAATAGGCCGTGTCAAGGTAAATGCAACGTTTCACGCGGCTCAGCGCCTTGGTCGTGAACAGGATGTCCTCATACCATCTGCCTGTGGGGAACGTCAGCCCGTCAAGGATCTCCTTCCTATATAATTTGTTCCACGCGGCGTTCTGTATGGCGTACTCCTCCGTCTCCTGCACATAGTATTGCAGAGCCTCCTGTCCCTCGAAGAGCACCGCCCGGTCCACGGAGCCGTCGTCGGTATGCGTCCTGTACACTTGTCGGTATCTGCAGATCGCGACGTCCGCATCCTGTTCCTTCAATGCGCCCAACATTTTCTCATACATTTCAGCGTCAATCCAGTCGTCGCCGTCCACAAAGGCAATAAAACTGCCTTGTGCCTGCGCCAGACCCGCGTTTCTGGCATCGGCAAGCCCACCGTTTTGCTTATGGATGACACGCACGCGCCCATCCTGAGCCGCCAGCCTGTCGCAGAGCGCGCCCGTCCGGTCCGTGGAGCCGTCGTCCACCACAATGATCTCCAAATTGCGGCAGGACTGTCCGCAGACGGAGCGGACGCCCCGCTCCACATACTCTTCTATATTATAAGCGGCGATAATCACTGAGATCAAATCCGTCTGACCGTCCGCGCTGCTCTGCGGCGGTCGATAATGTTCCAACACCTTCATAGATCACTGCGCACCTTTCCCGCCTGCATACCGCAGCCATTCCTGAAATATCAGAATATACCAGATCTGCACGCGCCAGATATTCCGCTCCGTATAGTCTTTCCATAGCCTGCGCACCACGTCCGGGTTCAAAAACCCCTGTCTGACAAGCAGATCCCTGTCCATAAGCTCCTCTGCCCACTGCCGTAGTTTCGGCTCCTTCAGCCATCTGTGCAGCGGAATGCTGAATCCCGTCTTCGGGCGTTCCACCAGTTCACGAGGCACATATTTATAGAGAATATCCCGCAGGACTTTCTTGGCGACGCCGTTCTGCACACAATAGGACAGGGGCAGCGTCCACGCGAACTCTACCACATCTTTATCCAGCATCGGCACCCTTGTCTCCAGCGAGACAGCCATAGCGCTTCTGTCCACTTTATTCAAAATATCGTCCGGATGATACATCCGCAGATCCATCAGCATCAGATTGCGCTGCGGCTCGGCAAGCAGTCCCGCGCAATAGGTGTCCATAACAGTCGGACAGCCGGCGCTTTCTGCCGGGATCGCAAAACCTTCCCCTATCTCGGAACGAAGATACATGTCTTCGATACCGCGCGCGCCGAGCAGCTGCGCCTTCACCGCCATCGGTCCCTTCGCGTCCGCGCTCAACCGGCCAAGGAGCGCGCCGGCAGGCTTTCTCATAACATACGGTATTTTTCTTGTCTTATTCCAGATGCGGCTCACGGAGGCATAAGTGCCGTATCCGCCAAACAGCTCGTCCCCTCCGTCCCCGCTCAGAGACACCGTCACCTGTTCCCTCGTCATCCTGCTCACCAAATAGGTGGGGATCTGGGAGGAATCCGCAAACGGCTCGCCAAACATCTCCGCCAGTTTGGGAATTACATTACGGGCGTCATCTTCTGTGATATATAACTCTGTGTGCTCCGTTCCCAGATGCGCGGCGATCTCTTTCGCGATCCCGGCCTCATTGAACTTCTCGTCCCACATACCGATCGTAAAACTCCGCACCTTCCGCGCGCTCAATGACTGCATGAGAGACACCACCGTGCCGCTGTCGATGCCCGCCGACAGGAACGCCCCCACTGGCACGTCGGCCGTCATCTGATCTCGTATGGATGCTTTCAGCAGCCGTTCCAATTCCTCCGCCGCCTCCTGTTCACTTCCGAGAAAGGGATGCCGCTGTCCGCAGACCGCTCTCTCTTCCATCGACCAGTAGGTTATAATGTCCCATTTATTAAATGGAAATTTAATTTTCAGATATTTCCCGGGCTCCAATTTGTAGATATTCTCATAGATCGAATAGGGTGCCGGGATGTAGCCATAGCGAAAGTAATTTCCCAAGACCCGCGTATTTACGGCATTGTCAAATCCGTCCAGCGCGGCGATGGAATTTAGATCCGACGCGAACGCAAAGCGCTGTCCCCGCACAAAACCATAGTAGAGAGGCTTTTCTCCCACGCGGTCACGAATAAGAAATAACACCCGTTCTTGCTTGTCATAGAGGGCGATCGCGTACATGCCTTTGACCATGGCAAGCGTTTCGGATACCCCATAGGCAGAGAACGCCTCCAAAAGGACTTCCGTATCGGACGTTCCCCGAAAGGATGCCTTTCCCTCCTCCCGCAGCCTGTCCCTAATGGCGCGATAATTATAGATCTCCCCGTTGTAGGAAATTACATAACGTCCGTTTTTTGATTCCATGGGCTGCGCTCCCGACGGCGTCAGATCCATCACAGCGAGCCGCCTGTGTCCGATAACCACCGAGCGATCTTCCGACGCCCATACGCCGGCGGCATCCGGCCCTCGGCGATACATGCGCTCATTCATGCGCTCTATATTCTGTTGCCAACCGTCTCCCCAGCTGCACAATCCGGCAATTCCGCACATAGTCCGATCCTTTCCCGCGCCGCTACTCGTCTTCTTCGATCACCGCGTAATCCCCGTTCTCGATTCGCTGTCTGATCGTCCCGCGCGCCGTTTCAACCTCTTCCTGCCATAACAGATACGATCTGTCCCACGACGCATAGGCCGCATCGCCGCGCTTATCCTCAAAATCATAGTGTGCCTGCAAATATTTCTCCAGAAAATCCGTGCACTTCTCCGCGCCCACCGCATTGGTGTGACTGCCGTAATCCGCAAAGTCTTCCTCAAAGACGATGCCAATCTCCTCATAATGGTCGTTCATATTCAGGAAGGGATAGCCGCAACCGGACACGATCTCTGCCATATAATTATACATTTGCTGCTCCTCAAGGGATTCCCCATAAGGCGATACGATGAACAGCGCATTCCTGCCTTCCACCTGCAGATAGTCCAGCAGATCCCTCAGGTACGCCTCCTGCTCCGCCGGGATCGCCGTCACACCCGCCGCGCCCCCGCAGTCGGGCATCGGCTGGGGCCCCACCTCATCCTTGAATTCATAACCTTTCAGCGGATTGTCCTTATCATAAGCCGCATTCGCCCACTCAGACGGAAGAAACAGCATCTTCCAGTTGGTATGGTATTTCAGAATGTCCAAATAGAAACTGAGACGTCCCTCCTCCTCATCCTCCGGCACCATCGCCCGAATCGTCTGAAAGCGCAGCGGGGAGTAACGCATGTTATCCGTCACCCCGCGCGTGTACGCCATATTCTCCCGCAGCCCTTCATCCGCCATGGTGAACATTCGCATCTCAAAAATATACAGTCCGGGGGATTGGGACTTCTCAGCCTCCCGCACCAGGTATTTCATGGCGACAGGACGCTGCACGTTGGACGACAGCGGATACATGGCGATCCCTGTATCGCCCCACAGCTTCGGGGCAGCGTAATAAGGGGCTACCGGACTGGACCCGATCATGACGATGTCCAGCGTATCGTCCTTCTCCGCATAGAAACCCGAAAACCGATCTTTCACATCTCCGTTCGTTCTGACCATATAGGAAACCCCTACAAACAACAAAAAAAAGATGCTCAGAAATATTAAAATTTGCAGTAAAATCAATACTTTGCGCTGTTTCATAACATTTGATTCTCAATTTGTTAAAATTAGATTTTATATTTTTCTTTATTTTAATTTTTCGCGTTTTTCAGACATTTTCCATAAGATTTTACATCTCGTAATTATTATAACTACTGTGATCCATTCTGCATGATCCCATCAAAATATTCCTTCCAGAGACGATTCACCCGGTCCGGCGCAAGCCGTTTCTGAATCTCCGCCGCCGCGCGCCCCAGACGATCGGCATAGGCCGGATCGCCCAACAGTCTGTCCATGGCCTGTTCCAACGCCCGCTGATCTCCCGGCGGAATGATCAGTCCATTCTCTCCGTCTCTCATCAGCTCCTCCGTGCCGCCGCTCGGTACATCCGTGGATACGACCGGGAGTCCGATGGCCAGCGCCTCGATCAGGGCATTGGAGACGCCTTCCGAATAAGATGTCAGGAGGAACAGCGCCGCCTTCTCGATCTTGACCGCAACATCGGGGATCATTCCGGGCAAAAACACCCGTTCTGTAACTCCCAATTCCTTGATCAGGCTTTCCAGATACGGCCGCAATTCCCCTTCTCCGTATATTGTAAGCGTATACTCTGCATATTTATCCTTCAGCGCGCTAAAAGCCCGGATCATCATCTCGTGATTCTTGTTCGCGTCCAGACGCCCTACCGCCACGATCCGCTTATCGCGCTCCCCCTCGTATCGGGGCCTGATAAAAGCCGGATTCAGGGAGTTTGGCAGAATGACCGCCAGACGCTGTATCTTCTTATTAAAGAAATAACGGGAGCGCTCCGTCTGCAGAATAATTCCCGCCGCATGCGGAAACAGCAGATTGGCCAGCCCCAGCATCAGCCTGTTTGGATATTCCTCCCGCGCCTCCCCCACCACCGACACCACAGGTTTCGTTCCTGTAAACATCGTCGTAACAATGGCCATAAAGTTATTTTTGCCGATGCATGCCAGCACCAGATCCGGCCGTTCCTTCGTCCACACCCGGCGCAGCTTGCGCAAGCGGCGGCAAAAGTTCACAACACGACTGTTACTTAATTCTTCTTCGGACAGATCGGAGATCACCCGCTTGATCTTCGCGGGCAAGCTATATTCTTCCTCCTCCGGATAGCGATACTGTGTGACCATTGTCACCCGGTATCCCTCTTCCGCAAAAAAATCTGCCAGGTTTACGAAGACTCTTTCCGCTCCTCCCTTGTTCAGAGAGCCAATATAAAAAGCAATGTGTTTTTGTCCCATATCCGCATTCATGCCATTTGAATAAAATCCTTCATAATTCTATTTAAAAACTTTGATTTTGCATTTTTCGTTCATATTTCTTGCAAATTCTTCAAAAAACAACTTTTTTATTAAATTTGATTTTATTTTTGATTTTTGAATTGTGCTGACAATTTTTTCTATTTTCTGATCTTTTCTTTTTTTGAAAATCATTATTTTAATGTGTTATTTTATTTTTTATAGTATTTCGAAGGTTATACAATCCATATTTTTTATCTGTGATAGTTCTGATACCACTGTTGGAACACAAAGAACGACCAAGCCAGCTTGGAGTAGTTCGCCCCGGTAGCCGGACCCGCGTCGCCCGTCTCCACATACCGCCCGATCATATCCGAAACATACTTGGCGTCAAAAATATCCTGACGGGCGAGAAAATCATAACTACTGTAATCAAGTAATTGTTCTCTCAGCGGACCTCGCAGCCATTTGTCCAACGGGACGCCAAATCCCACCTTAGGTCTGTCCAGCAGCTCCCTCGGAATATAATCATAGGCGATATCCTTTAAGATATGTTTTTTGTCACCGCCCGCATACTTGAAGGCATGCGGTATACGATAGGACAATTCCATAACATCCGTGTCCAAAATCGGACATCTGGCCTCCAGAGAATATTTCATCGACGCGCGGTCCACTTTGCACAGAATATCGCCCGGCAGATAGGTATCCATATCCAACAGCATTCTCCTGATCTGCCAATCCTTCACATGATACCCGCTCTCCGTCAGGTAATGGATCGGCAGCATATCCGGCTCCCCGTTCTGCGGCTCCTTTACCATGGCCATTGCCTTTGTCAAGTAATTTCCGGCGCCAAACTGCGTCTTGCTCTCCTTCTCGCGGTTTCCCGCGATCACCCGGACCTTGAAGGGCAGTTTGTCCTCCATGCGCAGCTGCCGGAACCCCGGCAGCCCGCATATTCCATGCACCACCGCCCCCGGAAGATCCAACCGCTGCGCCTGACGGACATTCGTGTAAATATTATACCCGCAGAAAAATTCGTCCCCGCCATCCCCCGACAGAGCGACCGTCACATGCTCCCTCGCCAGCTTGGACACCATCATGGTCGCGATCTCAGAGCTGTCAGCAAAAGGCTCGTCATAGTACTGCGGAATACTGTCCACCAGATCGAACATATCCTGCTCGCCGATATAGAGTTCCGTGTGTTCCGTTCCCAGATAGTCCGCCACTGCCTTGGCATATTTTGCCTCGTTGTACTTCTCTTCATGAAACCCGATCGAAAAGGTCTTCACAGGGCTGTCGGAACACTCCTGTGCCATCGCCGTCACAAGGGAAGAGTCGTATCCGCCGCTCAGAAAAGTACCTAACGGCACGTCGGCGATCATACGCGCACGCACGGATTTTTGCAGCTGCGCTTTCAACAGCTCCTTCGCCTCCCGGTAATCCCCTATGGGATATTTCTGCGCCTCATGATACGCCCTTCTGACGCTCCAATATTTCCATAGCTTGATCTCGCCGCGCGAAAAGCGCAGCGCCGTACCCGGTTCCAGCTTATACACATTGCGGTAGATACTCTCCGGCGCATTGATGTACTGGTGAAACAGATAGCGCGGCAGCACACGCCTCTCAATCTCTCCCGGGAATCCCGGGCACTTCATGATCGGTTTCAGCTCCGATGCAAAGACAAGATTTCCCGCCTCGTGCCAATAGTAAAGCGGTTTTTTGCCGATTCGGTCACGAACCAGATAGACGTCCTGCGTTTTTCTGTCATAAAGGGCGATCGCAAACATGCCGTTAAAACGCTCCACGCACCGGATCCCCCATTTTAAATAGGCGGCTATGATCACTTCCGTGTCGCAGTTCGACCGAAATGGATAGTCCGCCAATTCTTCTCTCAGCTCCCGATAATTGTATATCTCACCGTTATAAACCACGGATACTCTCTGATCGGCCGAGTGCATCGGCTGGTGTCCCAGGGCGGACAGATCCATGATAGACAGCCTGCGCTGCGCAAATCCGATCCGCCAGTGATCGGGCGTCTCGTAGATCTCCTCCCCGCTGTCGTCCGGCCCTCGATGATACATCACATCGTTCATGATTTTTAACTGTTCTGCCGTAATATTTTCACGGCTCACATATCCGCATATCCCGCACATATCGTTTCACCTGTTATTTATCAGACCGCAACCCTGCTGCCATCCCATTTAGAAAACGTGCGCAATGGCTGTTTACTGCACGTTTTTCGCCATAAAATAATCCCTGTATTCTCCGAAATCCTTACATTCATTATCTACAGATTCCACCAGTTCTATATACTTTTCCTGCAATAAAGCTCTGTAATTATCAAAGTTGTCATATCCCTTTTTGCTCCACGCAAAGGGATGCGTCAGTATCTGCACCTTATCGTAACTTGTGATATTTTTCTCATCCGGATAACCATAACGCCAGATATGATTGGCGTCCGACATATATTTTACCTCCAGCGCCGTATCTTCTTTCACATTGTCCGCAAAGGTAAAGAAATCGTCCTGATACGCGTTGAGAATGCCGTCCAACTTAATGTTTTCCCGAAGTACGTCCTTAGACGGCCTGTGTATGGAAAATTCCGTGATCCTGAAACCAAACATCTCGCTGAGGATCTCCGTCTCCATCTTGATCCTCTTGCGGATCTGCAGCATATCCGTCATGCCGTTCAGCGCAAAGTGCAGACCGATATGCTGCCCTCTCTCGTGCATGTCTTTGATCATATCCATGTTTCTTCGGGAGAGAATGTTGTAGGAATTGTTGGTCCACTGAAAAAAGAACGTGGAGACAAAGTCCATGCTCTGTTCCACCTTCGCTATCTGATAGGCTCTCTCCACGCTGTACTCCACGTCATGGCGCATAATGATAAACTTGTCGCGCCCAAGGGCGTCCGCATAACCGCACTGCCTTCCCGTGGACTGTATGATCCTGATGATCTCTCTATAATCCTCATATGAAAACATGTTGTGCTCCCTTCTCTCGCGCTTGTTTTCGCTCTCTTTCGCCTTTCTTACTCCGGAATCACCCTGCTGCGCAGGCTCCGTGCTCCGCACTCCCGATTCCGTCGTTATCATATCAGGCGAAAACAGATGCTCGTTTCACTCGCGCTTGTTTTCGCTCTCTTTCGCCTTTCTTACTCCGGAATCACCCTGCTGCGCAGGCTCCGTGCTCCGCACTC
>CANRPO010000011.1 GCA_947632515.1 uncultured Lachnospiraceae bacterium | reverse complement strand
GGCCGAAACAAAAGCAAAAACAGGGGGTTGAAAGACAGGCGACGCGATCTGGTGCGGCGGGCGGCTTTCGGGATGAACTTCATGGTGATCGGGATCGAGAATCAGGAGGAGACGGACTACCTGATGCCGTTGCGGTGTATGTCTTACGACACGGCGGAGTATGAGAGACAGGCGGCGCAAATTGGGCGGGAAATCAGGAGAGCGGACAGAGATAAGAACGGAAGAAAAATCACGAAAGCCGAGTTCCTGTCGGGCTTTGCGAAAGAGAGCAGGCTGCATCCCTGTGTCACGATCGTGCTCTATTACGGGGAACGGTGGGACGGAGCGACGAATTTGAGGGATATACTTGACCTTGAGGACATCCCACTGGAATTACGGGAGGCAGTGAACGACTATAAGGTCTATCTGTGCGAAGTGAGAAAGTTCAAAGACACGGAGGTATTCAGAACGGATGTAAAACAGGTATTTGACTGTCTGCGGTATGCGGAGGAGCCGGATAAGCTGCAGGAGCTGATGGCAAATGATCCCGCATACCGTCGGATGGAGCCTGATACCTATGATGTGATAGCAGAGTATACAAAGACCAGCGAACTGATGAGGGTGAAGGAGTACAGCGAGAAGGAGGGCAAGGTAGATATGTGTAAGGCGATAACAGAGTTGATCGAACGGGGCCGCAGGGACGGAATGGAACAGGGCATGGAGCGAGGAATAGAACAGGGAATAGAGCGAGGCATTCAGCAAGGTATCAAGCAAGGCGTTGAGCGGGGCAAAGCAGAGGGAAAACTGGAGGGCATGATAGCGGCCATCACCGAACTTCTGGAGGACTTCGGCCAGATTCCGGAGCGGTTGCTGGCATTGATGCAGGAGCAGACGGACCCAGCGGTTCTGAGCCGATGGCACAAGCTAGCGGCAAGAACGACAAGTCTGGCGGAATTTGAACAGAATATGTGATCGCAATGGGCCCGTCGTTATGGCGGGCCCATTCTTTCCGGCTGTTTTTGCGGAAGATTTTCCGGATATTTATGCAAATTTTCTGCGGATTTGGAAGGGTAAATTGTGACAAAACACTTGCATAAATCTCAAGATATAGTAAAATTATACTGTATGCTAATAGGGAAAGGGTTTTTTGTATATAAAGAGAAAGCCCTAATCGGATAGCGCGAAATTGACGATACATAGTATGTGAAGATTGCATAGATCCAATGGTCGGGCAGCCCGCGCGTAAAGCTTTCGCGTGTCGGGCTCTGTTGTATGGATTTTCCGAATATCCGATCTTCCCGCGCAGACGACGCGGCCGACGGCATGAGAGGCGGGGCGGGCCCGCAAAGCCGCGGAAGACACAGAGTGAATGGCGCAAAAGATAGATAGATTTCACATGGTAGAAGGAGAAAAAATCATGGCTAAAAAAGCACCGGTCAAGAAGTCGAGAAGGAGATTAAAGAGAAGTGTCAGGCGCAGTCTGTCGGCGGTTCTCATGATCACCGCGATTGGTGTGGCGGCAATTCCCGTGCCGGAAAACAAGGCGAGTGCGCCCGGTATCGCGACGATAGCGGCAGATATACATCAGGATGAGATAGAAGATCCGGATAATGGTTATAAATTTGAACCGGCTGAACCTAAAGCAAGCGATTCGGCAAAAGAGACGTATCTACATGATGAATCTTTGCCTGGTGGCACGAACTTTTCATTGAATAAATATGAAAGAAAATCGGAAGCAACGGATGAGTCAACCTATTATACTGTCGATGATTTAGTTGGGGAATGGCAAAAGAAGAACATTGACGCATCACTTACCGTTCAGAATCTTGGACAGCAAAACGGTTCTGATATATGGAGTTTGAACTGGCAATATATGTATTATAAAGGAAAGGATCCCAGTAGCGGAAATGATGCAGGTATTGTTTGTAAGTACAATCAGGCATTTCCTTCAGATGTAGTGGAACTGCCTTTGTTCCCGAATGTAGAATATTTTACAGTGGAATTTGAAGATGTTGAGAATTATTTCAATGAGAGTAATTGGAGCGTGGACGGTTATACTAAAGATTTTAAAACCGTGGGTTTGAAGATGGATAACCAGAAGGAGGATCTCACGCAACCGGTCACCTATAGCTATAATGATTATAAGACTTATGGAAGTCCTGATGATGAGTCTGGGCTTTTGGATTATTTTACAGATCAGGTAACAAATTTAACAGCAGCGTTTCAACAGCACAAAACGGCATTGGAGAGTGACCCGGCCGACCCAGAGCCGAAAGAGCTTTCTGTAACACCGTTTATGCTTGATGGACAGCAACAATTAGACTATTTCGCAAAACACTGTACTTCGTTGAAGAATCTGGGAGAGGGCTATACGCTTGTAAACGTTCATGATAACAGACCAAAGAAAGAGGACGATCCTGTTGACTCGAGAGGCGTTTATTTAGCAAGAGGCGGGACGGCAAGAGAAGGGTATAAAAATGATGAGTATGGATTTTTGACAACACGGGACAGCGGCTGCTATATGATCGCGATTGGCAATAGAGCGTTTCAGGGCGTTTCCAATGTTACGAACATGACGATCCCTGAGCAGATCGCCTATATTGGCAATGAGGCATTCATGGGTGCCGGAATGTTGCAGAGTATTACGATTAAAAATGTATCAGTAATCGGTAACAGAGCATTCAAGGGATGCAACAATCTGAAGGAAGTAGTATTGGGAGACAAGACTGAGGTTATCGGACAGGAATGTTTCAGCGGAACATTGTTGTCCAAGATTGATTTCGGATCTTCTCTGAAGAAAGTAGGATACGGCGCTTTTGCAAATTGCGGCAGCCTTACGACGGTGAATTTTGCGGACAATATACAAGGTTGCGAAGTGGAAGATTACGCGTTTTACAATGCCTCTGCGTTGACAAGCGTTTCGATGGAAAATGCGGGTATTACAAAACTTGGTGTAGGGGCGTTTGCGACGGCGGCAGGATCAAAGCCGATGGACTTTGTGTTGCCTAAACAAATGTCTGAGCCTGATTGTATTGGTAATTTTCTTTTTGCAGGACGTTCAAGTTTGAAGTCTGTGGTGTTTCCGCAGAATTTAGGACGGACTTCGGCGAAAAAGGAACAACTGCCAGATTCTATGTTTCACGGCTGTGTAAATCTGGAATGGGTAGAATTTCCGAGTGATCCACAGAATGATCGGTATGCGTGCGGATTTGTGGAGTATAATAAAGATGCTAAAATTGGAGAGGATGGGAAAAAGAGTAATGACCCCTTATTTAAGGATGTCATCAATCCCGATTTTTATGTCAGGGGGCCTGAGATCAATGAGAGCCAGGATCCTGCGTTGCCAAGACAGTCTACATGGCGCTCAGGGACTGCGGTCTCAAAAACAATCCCGTATTGTTATATTGGCACGGATGGCTTAGAGTATTATGAAGTGAGCGATGGTATCTATTTATTATGTATCGATAGTACAGGACTGCTGACTTCCTGTAAGTTGGTGCCAGATGCAGATACAAGCAATTGGGATAAAGAATTGGAAATCCCGGCTACGGTAGGCAATACAAAAGTGACGGGAATTAAAAGCGGCTGCTTTTCGGATTCCGACTTAAATGAGGAAGTCCGGTCCTTAGTAATTTCAGATGATTCACTTTCTTCAATTGCTGATGGTGTATTTCGGGCCGGTGGCGGTGATAGCGGAAAGGATTGGAAAAAGCTGAAGGAAGTATATATTGGCAACTCTGTCACATCTATAGGTGCTAATGCATTTGAAGGGTGTGACCAGTTGATTGACGTTACTTTTTCTTCTCCTAAGGATACTGTTGGATATGAGGCAGTCAGCATCGGAACGGATGCCTTTAAGACGGGGAGCGATGAACTGACATTCCATGGGGATATTAGCGTGGGATATGCGCCTTTTGAGTGGGCGACAGACCCGGATAATGTCATCAAGCCAGATGATGGAATACGCGTATGCTATAAAAGCCTTGCCCCTACTTATCTGACAGTAATATATAATCCGATAACGGATATGGTAACGCTTATGGATTATCCAAAATATGAGGAGATTGATTCTCTATTGGATGAGGCATATCGAGATGAGATTGATGAGGTTAAAAAGGCGGGAGACGGGAACCCATGGGTAACAAATTATGCACATTGGCGTGAATATATGCTATACAGTCAGTATGATGATGCTAAGTACGATTCCCTGCGCAAAGATTTTATGGATCAATGGCAGGCGGCAGGAGGCGATTCGGTACAAGAGAACGCGTTATATGAAACTGATAGCTATGGCCCTTGGATTACTGATGCATTCAGCAAGTTCTGTCAAGACAGCGACAAATTGGGAAAATGGATGACAAGCTGGTCGGCAGGGGATGAAGTAAAAGATTGGCGGAAGAAAGAGCCAAGTTATTGGGCTGATGCAAAATCAGATTCATTGACAGATTTTTTGTTTGAACCGATTGTCGCTTATGCAGCATCTGCTCCATCACCTTACTATGAGAAAAATCCGTATATCGTCACAAAAGCAGTGGATATTAACAATGATTATTTCCCGTCTACCACAATGGAGCAGGATTTGGTGAACGCCACAAAAAATATAGATATTCCTGCGGGTGTGGAATCTATAGATGTATATGGCTATGTTCACAATAAGACGGCAGATGATGAGGATTATAATGGGGCGGTTAAAAATACGGGAAATGTTACCACTTACTTCCGCAATCCAGTCTCTGGTTGGGATGAAAAAAGTCGAGGGATGTACGATGGAACGAAGGCAACGGATCCAGACGATAAAGTTGACATTGTCCCCGGTCTGTTCAGCGGCATGTATGACGACGATGGAGCTGCTGTTAAGGAGGAACATGATAGGGGTAATGATGTTATCACTTCTGTCAAGATGCACACGGTAAAATATTTGCCGAAATACGCGTTTGACAGTTGTGAGAATCTGGCCATGGTAGAATTGGGTGAGGCATGCGTCGACATTGGCAGGACGCCGTTTAGAGGCTGTTATAAGTTGCAGACTGTGGCAGGTAACGAGTACTATACGGCGGATAATGGCATTATATATTCCAATAATTCAGACGGCTCGCTTACGATAGAGGAGTGTCTGCCAGGAAGAGGCGATGTAGTTGGAGCGGGAACGGTCAATTCGCTTTTTGATCCGAATTTGGCTAATGTGAGCGCTATCAAACGGGGTGCGTTTGAGGATTGCGATTTCTTGACGGAAGTTAATTTTGGCAGTAACGATACGGCAGGATTGACAGAGATTCCGGAGGACTGCTTTAGAAACTGCAATAAGTTGTCCAAAGTGACTCTGCCGATGACGGTCAATGACGTAGGCCCGAATGCATTTGTAGGATCAAACAGTCTGAATGAACTTGTGGTATATGGTAAGGAAGTTAAGATCTCGGGCAGAGCGTTCAGAAATGATAACGACGAGAGAGTAAGGACGAATGTCCGTGCTTATGAAGATTCTGCAGTGGTGCGGTATGTAAAGGAGTATGGTAAAGAATACAATTTGGAGATCGATGAGGTAAATCCTCTCGGTGAGATGTGGCAGGTTTCCTTCTACGACCAGAACTACGAACTGATCGAGGATCTGAAGGATCGGGACGGCAACGACCTTGACAATCCGCAGTATGTGGAAGATGGCGGACACATGACTGAACCACAGACTCCTGCAAATACGGATGACTGGACTTTTGAGAAGTGGGTAGGTTCGAACAACGTGCAGTACGGCGATCTGATCCATGAGGACACTTCGTTCTTCGCACAGGGGTACACCAACAGCGGCATGGTGGGCGGCAAATATCCGGTATCGTTCTATGACGGCATAGACGGCACGCAGATAGGGAAGACGCAGTATATTGCTCCGGGCGAAGATGCATTTCCGCCTGCACATCCCACCCATGCGGGCTATACGTCGGACGGTTACAGCGCAAGCTATGAGAATATCCAGGCGGCGACAACGATCATCCTGAAATATAAGCCGACGGCTGTGAGCGGTACGGGCACGAACACGCTGGGCACGACGAGCGGGACGACCACGAATACGTCCAACAGGACGACATCCAATACCAGTAACACGAGCAATACGAGCAACACCAGTTCGTCGAACTCCACGTCGACTACGGCCACGTCCTCCTCGGGCGGTTCCTCGGAGGCGGCTGGCAAGCACAAGCTGACGGTGGTAAACGGCGCGGGCAGCGGCGAATACGCGGCAGGCACGACGGTATGGATCGTCGCGAACAAGGCGGCGGACGGCCAGCAGTTCAGCAAGTGGACGACGTCTACTACGGGAGTAACGCTGGCGAGTGTCAGTACGGAGGCGACTTCGTTCGTGATGCCGGCCAGTGATGTGACGATCACGGCGGAGTATGCGGCGGCTGCGGCTCCTGCAAGCGCGAATGGCGGCAACACGGGCAATGGCGGTACGGGCAATACGGGTAACGGCAGTACGCGGGTAGACATCACGAAACCGGGCATTTCCAATAAGGATCTGGCGACAGCGGATGTGAACGGTTCGACGGATAACTTTGTCGTGAAGATCACGGAGACGGACGAGGCGACGAGAGCGGTGGCGGATGCGCTGACGAACAAGTACGGCAGCTTAGACAACATCCTCTACTATGCGATGGACATCAGCCTGTACGACTCTACGGGCACGACGAAGATCAGCGATACATCGGGACTTTCCGTGGATATTACGATCCCGATCCCCGACGCGCTGGTAGCTTATGGCGGCAACAATATGGCGGGGGCGGTAGTCAACGGCAATCAGCTTGAGAGCCTGAACGAGAGCTTTACGGCGATCAACGGAGTGCCTTGCATCCGGTTTACGGCGACGCACTTCTCGCCGTACACAGTCTATGTGGATACGGGCAATCTGACGGAGGGGATGCTCGACACGACGCCGAAGACGGGCGATCCGATCCATCCGAAGTGGTTCCTTTCGATCGGGTTGGCGTGCCTGTCCATCATCCTGTTTATGAAGAAGGATAAGAGTGCGAAGGTGAAGACAGCGTAAAGGAAGTTTTATGAAAAAAACAATCAGAAATCTGATCGGTATACTGCTGATCGTGACGGCGATCGCGGTTACACAGATTCCGGCATCAGATGCGGAGGCGGTGGACGCCTCCTCCGCATCTGATTTTCAAATGGACAAAACTACATTAGTGAAGTACAATGGCACGGCTGAGGACGTGTCTGTTTCTAATTATGTCGAGAGGATCGAGGCGGAGGCTTTTGCGGGGAACGACAGCGTTAAGCATGTCACGATAGGTGATTCCGTGGAGGTCATCGGGGCGAGCGCTTTTTCACAGTGTACGAACTTGGAGAGCGTCACGATCCCAGACTCGGTGACTCGTATTGACAACGCGGCGTTCAGCGGCTGTCCGTCTCTGCGGGAAGTGTCCATAGGAGCCGGGCTTGCGACGCTCGGCAACGGGGTCTTTGCGGGAGATTACAGTCTGGCTGGGGTACAGATCAGCAGCAGCAACCCGAAGTTCACCTGCGACGACGGAGCGATCTACAATAAGAACGGCTGGGACACGTTATATCAGGTGCTGGCGGGCAGGTGCGGCGACAGCTATGTGATGCCGAGCACGGTGTCGAAGATCAAGCCCTATGCTTTTTGGGGTGATTATCCTCTGGAGAGCGTGGAGATCAGCAGCGATGTGAAGGAGATTTCCGCTTACGCTTTTTCCAACTGTAAGAATCTGAAGGACGTGTACATTCCTTACTCGGTCAAGAATATCGATATGAAAGCCTTTGAGGACTGCGTCAGGCTGCGGGAGATCGAGATTCCGCTGTCGGTCAGCACGATCCACAGCACGGCCTTTGACGGCTGTACGAAGTTGGACATTCAGGCGGAGCCGGGAACGGTCGCTTACAATTTCGCCCAGACATTGGAATTGGACGATATAGAGGTGTCTGAGTACGAGGAGGCGCCGATCCCTTCGAGCGTCAGTGACAATGATGTGGCTGACGGAGATGGGACGATCCCGCAGATCAGCGCGCCGATGGATTATTACCACGAAGTTTCTCACATGAACGCGATGGAGGAAGAGGAGGACGACAATGTCAAGGGCAAGTCGAGAGTGATCGGCAGCGAGGTCGTTGTCCTCATCGACAACGCGCAGGCGTCGGTCAATGTGGGGAGCACGGGCGAGGTGCTTGGCGGCGTGCCGGAGAGCGAGGAGGAAGAATTTACGGACACCGTGCCCGGACTTGCGGGGAGCGGGGATGCGAAGGGCGGCGATTTCCCGAAGTACACCGTGGTGGGCGGTTCCGTGATCGCGGCGCAGGCGTACTATGACGACGATATGACTTCTTTTGACATTCCTGACAGTATTGTGAGGATCGGGGAGTTTGCTTTTGCCAGATCGGATCTTGCGTCCGTCAGGATCCCCGACGGGGTGGAGGAGATCGGCTATGCGGCGTTCTATCACTGCGATCAGTTGCAGGATGTGACGATTCCGGGCAGCGTGAAGAATATCGAGGCGGCGGTATTTTCAAAGACGCCCTGGCTGACGAACTGGAGACAGAATGCGGGGAGCGGCGATTTCCTGATCGTGGGCGACGGGATTTTGCTGGCATACAAGGGCGCAGACAGCGAGGTTACTGTGCCGAATACGGTCAGGCAGATCGGCGCGGACGCGTTCGCGGACTGCGGGACGATAGAGAAGGTGATCCTGCCGGACAGCGTGCAGATCATCGGCGAGGGCGCTTTTGCGGGCTGCGGCAGTCTGAAGGAGATCGAGGGCGGAGGCAGTGTCCGCGAGATCAGGGACAGGGCTTTTGCGGGCTGTCCCATCGCCACGGTACATATTCCGGCGGCGGCTGAGAAGATCGGTCTGAGAGCCTTTGACAGCGCGGATGCGGAGAAGTCTGCGGGCGGCGGTGTGGTCGTGTTCAGCGGAGAGAAACTGCCGTCGCTGTCCTACGAGACGAGCGCCACGAAACTGTACAGAGATACTTACCGCGATATGGCGTTCAAGGGAAACAGGATCGCCGTGATCCCGACAGGCGTGAGCGATCTGTCGGGTACGGTGCTGGATGACGGCAAGGCGGGGTTTGCGGGCGTGATCTGTAAGATCACGAAGGAGGCGGCGGACGGTGAGAACGGTACGCTGCAGATCGTCGGCAGACAGGGAAGGACGGATTTCCCGGAGGCCGGAGACAGCTGTGTGATAGACGGTGCGGTCTATGTGCTGGAGGAAGGCACGGAGAAACTGGCGGATGCCATGGAGCCGGAGAAACACAGCGGGATCGAAGTGCGGGTGAACAGTTACTCTCTGCCGCAGGAGGGCGTTCTCGGCGCGGTGATGGAGGGCGCGGAGGACAGCTATATCCTGACGATACAGGACAGCGAAGAGGCGAAAGCGCAGATCGGCGACGTCTACAAGAAGATATACGGCAACAAACTGCCGCACAATCTGTGCGCTTATGAGATGGATCTGACGGAGGCGGAGACGGGGATTCCGATCACGGCGCTGGGTAAGCAGCGCATGGAGGTCACGGTTCCCATGCCGAAGGGCGTTGGGGCGGATAATCTGCATGTGGTCTGTCTGGACGCCGACGGCCAGCTGGAGGAGGTAGAGAGCAGAGTCGTCTCCTCGGACGGGCGGGACGCCGTTACCTTCACGGCGAAACATTTTTCCTATTACGGGATCTATAATTATGGGGACAACAGCGTGAAGGTCGCGGACGTGAAGGACGGGCAGGCGGTGTTTACCTCTCTTGGCAACAAGGACGATTCTCCGAACACAGGGGATCACAGCATCCATCCCAAGTGGTTCCTGTGTATCGGGCTGATCTGTACGGCCATGGCGCTGTTCTTCTATCGAGGCGGCAGGCGAGGAAAGGCAAGGTAGCTACTGGGTTTAAAGCTGCTATCCGAGCAAACCCATAAGCGACATAAATTCCATATTTTATACAGAACATGACAGTGCTCTCGGCATAGAATAAATCTATAGCCGAGAGTTTTTGTTTGCATAGGTGGGATTACCTTGAACCGCGTTAGAAAGCAGGTGGCTTGCAGCGATTTCATACAGCGGAATATTCTGACGGAAAACGTCGCCGTGGCGATTCTTGACACGGGGATAGGTTTTCACCCGGATTTCGGGGATCGGATCCTCAGTTTTGTGGATTTTGTGGACGGGCGGCAGGGGAGCTACGACGACAGCGGACACGGCACTCACGTCGCGGGCTGTGTGGGAGGAAACGGCTATGCCTCCGGCGGCATGTACAGAGGGATCGCGCCCGCGTGCCGCCTGTGCGTCGGCAAGGTACTTGACCAAAACGGGGAAGGCAGTATCGACAATATGCGCCGCGGGCTTTTGTGGGTCATGGAAAACCGCCTCAAATACAGGATCCGCGTACTCAATATATCGCTCGGCATCGGCACGGGAGGCGACAGGGATCGCATGCGCGAGTTGACAGAGCTTTTGGACGAAATCTGGGATCAGGGTGTGGTGGTGGTGTGCGCCGCCGGGAACAACGGGCCGCAGGAGGGGACGATCTCGCCGCTCGGGTCAGGCTGTAAAGTGATCACGGTAGGATGCCATGAGGGCGGCTTTTTCGGGAACAGAAAGGATCTGTGCGAGAATTATTCGGGGCGGGGCAGCTATGACATGCTGTGCAGGAAACCGGACGTGGTGGCGCCGGGGACGGACATCGTCTCATGCAATGTACACTGGCAGAAGAGCGGCAGCGGCATATATCGAAACGCCTACACGAGAAAGAGCGGCACTTCCATGGCGACGCCCATCGTGTCGGGCGCGGCGGCGCTGTACCTGCAGAAATTTCCGTATATGAACAACGAGCAGATCAAACGCCATATGATCTACAGCGCCAGAGATATGGGGGATCACTGGAGCAAGCAGGGCTGGGGGATGCTGAATGTGAAGGAAATGTGCCGTATGGTTGACAAGTGAGGTATAATTGTATACAATGATACCGTGACAGACAGAAAGGGGCGTGAAAGCCATGAATGAAGACAGAACTTTTACCAATCGCCCGGTGACGATGAACGACCGCAGCAATCTTCTTGAGATAGAAGAGCATATGTATATACTGGACGACGTGAAGAAACCGAACGTGTTCAGGAATATGTTTCCCTATTCTGAGATACCGAAGATCCCGTTTAACGACAGGACGGTGCCTCACAATATGCCGAAGGATATCTGGATCACGGACACGACGTTTAGGGACGGCCAGCAGTCCAGAGCGCCCTACACCACGGAGCAGATCGTCACGATCTTCGATTATCTGCACAAGCTGGGCGGCCCCAATGGCATGATCCGGGCCAGCGAGTTTTTCCTGTACAGCAAGAAGGATCGGGACGCCGTCTACAAGTGCATGGAGCGGGGGTATGAATATCCGGAGGTCACGAGCTGGATCAGGGCGAGCAAGGAGGACTTCAAGCTCGTCAGAGAGATCGGCATGAAAGAGACGGGGATCCTGGTAAGCTGTTCCGATTATCATATTTTCCTGAAACTAAAGATGACGAGGAAACAGGCGATGGACCACTATCTGAGCGTGATCCGCGACTGTCTGGAGGAAGGTATCAGCCCGCGGTGCCATCTGGAGGATATTACCAGGGCGGACATCTACGGCTATGTGGTTCCTTTCTGTATGGAACTGATGAAACTGATGGAGGAGTACAAGATTCCGATCAAGGTGCGCGCCTGCGATACGATGGGGTACGGCGTCAACTATCCGGGCGCGGTCATCCCGAGGAGCGTACAGGGCATCATCTACGCGATACATACCCATGCCGGCGTGCCCCACGAGCTGATCGAGTGGCATGGGCACAACGATTTCTACAAGGCGGTGGTGAACTCCACGACCGCATGGCTGTATGGCTGTTCCAGCATCAACACTTCGCTGTTCGGCATCGGGGAGCGGACCGGCAACACGCCGCTGGAGGCGATGGTATTTGAGTATGCGCAGCTGCGCGGGCATCTGAACGGCATGGACACGACGGTCATCACGGAACTGGCGGAGTATTACGAGAAGGAGATCGGCTATCACATTCCGGAGAGGACGCCCTTTGTGGGCAAGAATTTCAACGTGACGAGAGCCGGGATCCACGCGGACGGCCTGTTGAAAAACGAGGAGATCTACAATATTTTCGACACGGACAAGTTTCTGAACAGGCCGGTGCTGTGCGCTGTGTCCAACACGTCGGGGCTGGCGGGGATCGCGCACTGGATCAACACCTACTACCGTCTGAAGGAGGAAGACCATCTGGACAAGAACTGCGAGCTTGTCCGGGCGCTGAAGGTCTGGGTGGACGAGGAGTACGCCTCCGGGCGTGTGACGGTGCTGACCGACGAGGAGCTTGTGGCGCAGATCGAGAGGACTTGCAGGGAACTGCAGATTCCCATGCCGGGCGTATCGGGGTAGTGTTTTGCGCGGGAGTGATTTTTGGTGTAGAAGGACCGGTGGAAAGAGATGGCGAACTATGACATTAAAAATGAAGTGAATGACAAGTATTCCCTGCGGGGCAGAGTGTTCCAGAAACTGCGGGAGGACATCTTAAGCGGCAAGTACAAAGAGCATGAAGAGCTGAAAGAAGTGGCGATCGGCGAGGAGCTGGGCGTCAGCCGCACCCCCGTCAGGGAGGCGTTCAGGCAGCTTGAGTTGGAGGGGCTCATCCAGATCGTACCGAACAAGGGCGCCTATGTGACGGGCATCACCGCCCAGGACGTAAAAGATATTTATATGATCCGTTCGCTCTTGGAGGGGCTGTGCGCGAAACTGGCCACGGAGAAGATCAGCAAAGAGCAGCTTGAGGAGATGGAGGAGAATGTCTATCTGGCGGATTTCCATGCGGCCAAGGGACACATGGATCAGATGGCCGAGCTGGACAATCGTTTCCATGAGATTCTCTATGAGGCGTGCGGCTCCAAGATGCTGGAACACACGCTCAGAGACTATCATCAGTATGTGCTGCGCGTCAGACAGAAGACGCTTGCCAACAATACGAGAGGGCGCGCGTCCAACGACGAGCACAGACAGATCATGGAGGCGATCAAGGCGGGCGACGCCGAGCGTGCCGGGCAGCTCGCCAACAGGCATATGCTGAACGCATACGACAATATGGTAAAAAACGGGCTGTATGGGATATACGGCGACGAGGCTTAAAAAGGAAAAGGGAGGCAGACAGCGACATGGAAAAAATCAAGATGACGACACCGCTTGTGGAGATGGACGGCGACGAGATGACGAGGATCCTCTGGCAGATGATCAAGGACGAGTTGTTGACGCCTTATATCGACTTAAAGACGGCGTATTACGATCTGGGTCTGGAGCACAGGAACGAGACGGACGATCAGGTGACGATCGATTCCGCGGAGGCGACGAAGAAGTACGGCGTCGCGGTCAAGTGCGCGACCATCACGCCCAACGCGGCGAGAATGGAAGAGTATCACTTAAAAGAAATGTGGAAAAGCCCCAACGGGACGATCCGCGCGGCGTTAGACGGCACGGTGTTCCGCGCCCCCATTCTGATCAAAGGGATCACGCCCTATGTGCACAACTGGTCGAAACCGATCACCATAGCGCGTCACGCCTACGGCGACGTCTACAAGAATGTGGAGATCAAGGTGCCCGGCGCGGGCAAGGCGGAGCTGGTCTTCAAGGGAGAGGACGGCACAGAGATCAGAGAGACGATCCACGAGTTTAAGGGTCCCGGCATCATACAGGGCATTCACAACACGGACGAGTCCATCACGAGTTTCGCGAAGGCATGTTTCAACTACGCGCTGGACACGAAACAGGATCTGTGGTTCGCCACCAAGGACACGATCTCGAAGAAGTACGATCACAATTTCAAGGATATTTTTCAGGAGATCTACGATACGCAGTACAGGGAGAAATTCGAGGCGGCGGGCATCGAGTATTTCTACACGCTGATCGACGACGCGGTGGCGAGGGTGATCCGCTCGGAGGGCGGTTTCATCTGGGCCTGCAAGAACTACGACGGCGACGTGATGAGCGACATGGTGGCCACAGCTTACGGCGACCTCTCCATGATGACGTCGGTGCTCGTCTCCCCCAGCGGCGTCTACGAGTACGAGGCGGCGCACGGCACGGTACAGCGGCACTATTACAAGCACCTGAAGGGGGAGGAGACTTCCACCAACTCCATCGCGACGATCTTCGCTTGGACGGGCGCGCTCAGAAAGCGTGGCGAACTGGACGGCATCGGCGAACTTGTGGAATTTGCGGATAAGCTCGAGCGGGCATGTATCAAGACGGTGGAGGACGGCAAGATGACGAAGAGCCTGTCGCTGATCTCCACATGCGAACATCCTGTGATCCTCAACAGTCTGGAGTTCATTCAGGCGATCCGGGCGACCTTTGAGGCGCTGTAAGCGTCTGCGTCTGGGAACATAGCTGACATAGCGACGGCGAAGGGAGCGGCCCTCACTCTGAGAGCAGCTCCCATTTTTCATACAGTTCGTTCAGTTCGGCCCCGCTCGTCTCCCGTTCCTGATGCAATTCCTGCAATTTCGCGGCGTCCGTGCAGACCTCCGGGGAGGCCATGAGCGCGTCGATCTCCTCGTTGCGTTTTTCCAGATACTCGATGCGCTCCTCGCATTTTTTCAGATCATTTTCCTTTTTGCGCCGGGCGGCCTGCTGTTCCTTGCGCGCCTGCCAGTCCTGTCTGGAAGTGTCGGCATGTCCGCTGTCCGGGACGGTTGAGGCTGTCGTGCCCGAGGTGTCGATCAGGGCGAGCTGTTCCTCCCGCTTGCTCAGATAGTATTCGTAGTCGCCGAGATAGTTCGTCAGCACGCGGCGGTTCAGGTCGAGGATCCGGGAGGCGGTTCTGTTGATGAAATAGCGGTCGTGGGAGACGTAGAGGACGGTTCCCGTGTAGGCGTTCAGCGCATCCTCCAGGATCTCTTTGGACAGGATGTCCAGATGGTTGGTGGGCTCGTCCAGAATGAGAAAGTTGGCCTCGGACAGCATGAGCTTGGCCAGAGAGACACGGCCCCGCTCTCCGCCGCTTAAGGTTTTGATCTGTTTGAATACGTCTTCCCCCGTGAAGAGAAAGGCCGCCAGCGTGTTGCGGATCTCTGTGTTCGTGAGCGTCCTGTAGTCGTCGGAGATCTCCTCGAACAGTGTCTTGTCTCTATGTAACATCTGCTGCTCCTGATCGTAGTAGCCGATCGCCACGTTGGCGCCCAGACGGATCGCTCCCTCGTCCGGGGCGAGCAGGCCGTTGATCATTTTGAGGATCGTGGTCTTGCCTGTGCCGTTGTCGCCGATGATCGCCACATGCTCGCCCTTTTTGACGTCGAAACAAAGGCGCTCGAACAGGACAAGATCGCCGAAAGATTTGGACAGATCTTCCACATGGAGCACGTCGTTGCCGCTCTCGTACCTTGGTTCCAGTTTCAGGCGCATGTCTGCGCGCACCTCGGAGGGTTTTTCCAGCAGTTCCACTTTGTCCAGCTTTTTCTCGCGGCTCTCCGCGCGGCGGATGGATTTCTCCCGGTTGAAGGATCTCAGCTTTTCGATGACTTCCTCCTGGTGTTTGATTTCTTGCTGCTGTTTCATGTAGGCGTTGTACTGCGCCGCGCGGAGGATCTCTTTCTTGGCGGCGTAGTCGGAGTAGCTGCCTGTGAAGACGGTAGCCTTCGTGTGGTCAAGCTCGATGATCTTGGCGGCGATCCGGTCCAGAAAGTAACGGTCGTGAGACACGACGATCACCGCGCCCTTATAGTTCAGGAGATAGGTTTCCAGCCATGTGATGGAGGACATGTCCAGATGGTTGGTGGGTTCGTCCAGTATGATCAGGTCGGGCTTTTGCAGGAGCAGTTTCCCCAGCGCGACCCGTGTCTTCTGCCCGCCGGAGAGGGTGGACACGCGTCTTGTAAATTCTTCCTCCGCGAAACCGAGCCCCTTTAACACCCCGGTCAGCTCGCTCTTATAGGCATAGCCGCCTCCGCTCTCGAAGGCATGCGTGAGCGCCGTGTAGCTGTCCATCAGTTTCTCCAGCGTCTCCTCGGAGGCGGTCTTCATCTGCAGCTCGACAGACCGCATCCTGTATTCCAGATCGATGAGATCCTGCTTGACGCACAACAGTTCGTCGTAGATCGTGTTGTCGCCGGATACGGCGTCGTGCTGGGATAAGTAGCCGATCGTCCTGTCGCGGGAGAGCGTCACCGTGCCGCTGTCGGCGGCAAGCTCGCCCATGATGATCTTTAGGAGAGTCGTCTTACCCGCGCCGTTGACGCCGACAACGGCGGCCTTTTCGTTGTCTTCAATATGAAATGACACGTTCCTGAGTACAGGGACGTCGTTGAATGCCTTGTCTATGTTGCTTACGGAGAGTATCATGTTCCCATTATCCTTTCTGCTGAAAGATAGTTTATAATCCGCGCGCCGGGCTGTCAACTTGTTTGACAGTTTTTTAACGCGGTTGTATACTTAGAGTATTATAAAACAGGGAGGACAGTGCGGTGGAATCCAGGGAAATTTCACAGGCTGTTATCAGTCGCCTGCCGAGATATTTCAGGTATCTCGGCGAGCTGAGAGATAAGGGGATCGAGAGAGTTTCTTCGCAGGAGTTGAGCGACATCATGCGGGTGACCGCGTCGCAGATACGGCAGGATCTGAACAACTTCGGCGGTTTCGGCCAGCAGGGCTACGGATATAATGTGGAGTATCTCTACGAGGAGATCGGCAAGATACTGGGACTCAACAAGGAGCACAATCTGATCATCGTGGGAGCGGGACATCTCGGGCAGGCGCTTGTCAACTATATGAATTTTGAGCGCAGGGGATTCATTTTTCGCGGTATTTTCGACAGCGACGAGAAGATTCAGGGCACGCAGATCCGGGGGATCACGGTGCGCCCGATGCAGGAGATGGAGAGCTTTGTGCGGGAAAACGACATCGACATCGCGGTGCTCACCATACCCAAGACCGGCGCGGTGCAGGTGGCGGAACAGCTTGTCGCGTGCGGGATCAAGGGCTTTTGGAATTTCGCGCATGTGGATCTGCATGTGCCGGACCACATTCAGGTGGAGAGCGTTCATCTGTCGGACAGCCTGATGAAGCTGTCCTACAATATTTTGTCGCACGGCGAGTAAGAGAGAAGGACGCCGATAAACCGTTGTCGGCGGAGGATAGAGGCATATGTCAAAATCGGAGGAAGAGTTCAAGGCGGCGCTGGTCGGTAAAAAGATCCCGATCCTTACGCTGGACAATAAGTGGCACCGGCTTTTCACGCAGAGCGAGTACACGCCGGAGATCAAGCGCATGGAGAGCGAGCTGAACGCTCTGCTCAAGCGTCAGGGCAAGGTCAACGAGGACGGCAAGGAGATCAAAAAACTCAAAAAAAAGCTGATGGACGACATTGTGCTCGCGGCGGACGAGCTTGTGCGGTCGCCCTCCAAGAAATTGGAGAAACGACAGGAGGAGTGCAAGAGGCTGCTTGCCGAGTGCAACGAGAAACTGGACGCCTGCGAGGAGGAGATGGTGGAGCTGCCCAGGCAGATCAACCAACTCAACAACAGGCTGATGGTCGCCACGATGGAGGTCTGCTACCGGAAACTGCAGAAAAATACCGCCGAGCTGAAGGAGATCGAGGATTGGATCGGCAGTGTCAGGAGAGAATTGAAGAAGAAGATTATCCGCAAGCAGGAGAAGGAGGCGAAGAACCATCAGCTATACTCCTACATGCACGACATATTCGGGGCGGAGGTTCTGGAACTTTTCGACATGCAGTACGATCCGTCAGAGAAATATAAGGCGGCGCAGGCGGCCGGGGAGACGGCGAAAAAAGAAAATGCGGAAGATCAAAACGGCGGGACCGTGAGACAAACTGATAACAGAAACGGCGAAGATGCGTTGAAATCGTGAGATTTTAGCGCATCTTGCAGATTGGGAGGGGCGAATGAAACAATATGTGGTGACGGCGGAGCAGATGAAACGCTACGATGCCAACACGACCGGCAGATACCATATGCCGTCCCTGCTCCTGATGGAGAGGGCTGCGCTTGCGACGGTGGAAGAGCTCTTGCGCGAGCGGGGGCAAAAGCCGTGCAGGGTGCTTGTGGCGGCGGGCTGCGGCAACAACGGCGGAGACGGGCTGGCCATCGGCAGGCTCCTTAAGCTGCGCGGGTTCCGGGTGGACTTCGCGCTGCTCGGAGACGAGGAAAAGCGCACCGCAGAGACAACGGCGCAGATCGACATTCTGCGCGCATACGGAGCGCAGATCGATAGCACAATAAAAGAAAGTGAATATGATATAGTGATAGACGCCATATTCGGCGTGGGACTGTCGAGAGATGCGGCGGGGATTTATAAGGAGGCCATAGAGCGGATCAACCGGATGGAGGCTTATGTGTGCAGCGTGGATATTCCGTCGGGGATAGACGCCGACACGGGCGCGGTCATGGGCTGCGCCGTCCGCGCGGATCTGACCGTGACTTACGGATTTCGCAAGGTGGGGCATCTGCTCTATCCCGGAGCGAGGTACACAGGGCGGCTTGTCTGCCGCGACATCGGCATAGACGAACACAGTTTCTTCGGGGAGACGCCCCGGTGGTACACCTATATCGGCGGGGACGAAAGCCTCCTGCCGCCGCGCCGGCCGGACGGCAACAAGGGCACCTTCGGCAAAGCGCTTGTGATCGCGGGGAGCAGAGAGGTCGCCGGAGCGGCGATGATGGCCGTAAAGAGCGTCTTCCGCGTGGGCGCGGGGATGGTGAAGGCAGTCACTGCAGTGCAGAACAAAGAGGCGCTGCAGCAGTTTGTGCCGGAGGCCATGCTTGTCATTTACGCGGAGGAAGGCCTGTCCGAAAATATCGTCCGCGCCGACGCGTGGGAGATGTTTCTGGAAGAGCTCAGAGAGGCTGAGGCGTGGGCGGACTGCGTGCTGATCGGTCCGGGGATCGGACTCGGGGAGCCTGCGCATGAACTGCTGCGTTTCTGTGTGAAGGAGAGCGGTCTGCCGCTTGTGATCGACGCGGACGGATTGAATCTGCTGGCGCAGAACGCTGCCTTACAGAAGGCCTTGGCCGACTGCGGCAGGCGGGGAAGAGATGTGATCCTCACCCCGCATCTCGGGGAGTTTGCGAGGCTGTACGGCTGTACGACCGAGCAGGCAAAGGCCCATTTGACAGAATATCCGAGGCAGCTTAGCGACAGGCTGCACTGTACTGTGGTATGCAAGGACGCGCGCACCGTAGTCGTGCGCCCGGACGACGGTGAGAGCTATCTCAACACGACAGGCAATTCGGGCATGGCCACGGCGGGGTCGGGCGATGTGCTGGCGGGTATGATCACGGGCCTTCTGGCGCAGGGGATGCCGGGAGCGGACGCGGCGGTGGCCGGCGTATATCTGCACGGCAGGGCCGGGGATCTGGCGGCGGCAGACAGGACGGAACCCGCTATGATGGCGACGGACATGATCGACAGGATCGGGGAGGCGGCGCTTTCACAGCCAGCGGATTCGCGGCAGGACGAAATGAGGAAAACAAGATGACAGGGAATTACGAAAGGGTCCGGGCGGTGGTCGATCTGGACGCCGTCTGCTATAACATGGAGCACATGCATCGCAATCTGTCCGAGGGGACGAGGATGATCGGCGTGATCAAGACCGACGGCTACGGGCACGGCGCGGTGCAGATCGGTCGTGAGCTTGAGAAAATGGACTATGTGTTCGGCTATGCGGTGGCCACGGCGGAGGAGGCGTTTATCCTGCGCCACGCCGGACTGCAGAAACCGATCCTGATACTCGGCTATACCTTTCCGTACTGCTATGAGGAGCTGATACGCTGCGATATACGGCCGACGGTGTTCCGGGAAGATACCATCGATGAGCTTTCGGCGTGCGCGAGGAAACTTGGCAAGTCCGTGAAGGTGCATGTGAAGGTCGATACGGGCATGACGAGAGTGGGCGTGCGGCCGGATGACAGCGGCCTTGCGTTCGTGGAGAAGGTGCTCGGCGCGGAGGGTGTGGAACCGGAAGGGATGTTCACCCACTTCGCCAGGGCGGACGAGACGGATAAGACGTCGGCGAGAGAGCAGTTAAGACAGATACAGGATTTTATGGAGCGCGTGGAGCGGGAGCTGCACTGCCATATCCCGATCAAACACTGCTCCAACAGCGCCGGGATCATAGAGCTGCCGGAGGCGAATATGGACGCGGTGCGGGCGGGCATCACACTTTACGGACTGTGGCCCTCCGCACAGGTGTCGCGGGACATCGTGAATCTGCGGCCCGTATTATCCTTAAAGAGCCGCATCGTCTATGTGAAAGAGGTGGAGGCAGGCGTTCCCGTCAGCTATGGCGGCACCTATGTCACACCGAAGAGCATGCGCATCGCAACGATCCCCGTGGGGTATGGAGACGGCTATCCGCGGGGCTTGTCAAACAAGGGCTGCGTGCTTATTCACGGGAAGAAAGCGCCGATCCTTGGGCGAGTGTGCATGGATCAGTTCATGGTGAGCGTGGACCACATACCGGAGGCAGCGGAAGGAGACGAGGTCACGCTCATCGGAGCGGACGGCGGCGAGCGGATCACGATGGAGGAGTTGGGAGAACTGTCAGGGCGGTTCAATTACGAGCTGGCGTGCGATCTGGGGAAACGCATCCCGCGCGTCTATGTGAAAGAGGGCCGGGTCGTGGCGACGAAGGATTACTATGACGACTATCGCTGACGATCGCCGGCACAGAAAAGAAATTATCATGTATACCCTTAGAGAAAACGGCAATACTATAGATGCAAATATTCGTATAAGGAAGTGTGTGATAATGAGAAGAGGAGATATTTACTATGCAGATTTACGCCCGGTGATCGGCTCTGAGCAGGGAGGGATCAGACCGGTGTTGATCATACAGAACGACGTCGGCAACAAGCACAGCCCGACGGTGATCTGCGCGGCGATCACCTCCAAGATGAACAAGGCCAAACTGCCGACGCACATTGAATTAAATGCGGGCAAATACGATATGGTGAAAGATTCCGTCATCCTGTTGGAGCAGCTTAGAACGATAGACAAAAAGCGCTTAAAGGACAGAATCTGTCATCTCGATCAGGATATTATGCAAGTGGTCAACAACGGATTGATGGTCAGCCTGGAGTTAAATACATAAGACTGACTGAAATTTGACACCCGTTCCATTCCTTGTTATATTTATAGAAATGAGTAAGTGTTTGCCGGGTATTTGGCAAAGGAAGGACTTGAGATATGGACGATGGCGTCGCGGGCAGTATATTATGCTTTGTCATACTGCTGCTCTTGAAAATGTTGTTTAACGGTTTTGACTCTGCGTTCCGGGATATGCGGGGCGCGGAGATGGAGGAGACGGACGGAGAGGACGCCGGAGGATCCGGCGCCAAACAGGACAGGATCGCCTACCTGATAGGGCATCAGGCGCAATACGCCGGAGCGGTCCAGCTCGGCGCTGTGGCGGTGGATCTTCTGTTCGGCGCGGTGTATCTGGATCGGCTGAACAGCTTTATAGGGAGCGTGGTATCGTACTGCGGCCATGACTGGGACGACGTCTGGTATCTCAGGCTTTCCGGCGTTTCCTGCGCGGTGATCGCCACACTGTTGATCTTGTACATAATTGTGACTTTTGGCATATCCATACCGAGAAAATCAGCCTCGCGCAATCCGGAGGGCTGGCTGACCTTTTTCATCACCCCGGTCTATTATTATGTGCGGCTTGCGACGCCTCTCTCGGCGCTCATATCGCTGACGGCGAACGGCGTTTTGCGTCTGTTTGGAGTCAATGTCTCGAAAGATACCTCCGACGTGACGGAGGAGGAGATTCTGTCCATGGTCAACGTCGGCCATGAACAGGGGATCATTCATGCCAACGAGGCGGAGATGATCAACAATATCTTCGAGTTCGGCGACAAGGAGGCCAAGGACATCATGATCAACCGCAACAACATGGTGGGTATCGAGTGCACCATGACGCTGCAGGAGGCCGCGGCCTTTATTGCGGACGAGCACAACAGCCGATTCCCGGTATATGACGGGACCATCGATCACATCGTGGGCATTCTGCATCTGAAGGACGTCATGCGCATGCAGATGAACGAGAAGATGAAGAACAGGCCCATCGGCAAGATCAGGGGACTGCTCAGAGAGCCGCGTTTCATCACGGAGAAACGCAAGCTGAACGATCTGTTCCGGGTGATGCAGACGGAGAAGGTGCAGATGGTCATCGTGATCGACGAGTACGGGCAGACGGCCGGCCTTGTCGCGCTTGAGGACATTCTGGAGGAGATCGTCGGCAATATCGAGGACGAGTACGACGAGGAGGAGACTTACATCAGTGAGAGCGGCTCGGACGGCTATGTGATCCAGGGCATGATGCCCCTGGAGGAGCTGGGGGAGCAGCTTTCCATCAGTTTCGAGGAGGAGCCCTTTGACACGGTGAACGGTTTCGTGATCTCGAGGCTGGAACATATTCCCGAGGAGGGGGAGGACTTCGAGTTCGAGTATGCGGGCTATACGTTCCGCATACTGGAGGTAAAAGAGCACATGATCCGGACGGTGATGGCTCGTAAGAAGGCGGAAGGAAAAACGCCGGAGGAACAGTAGAGCATTAAAAAAAGAAGGAGATAAAAGGACATGTCAGGACATTCAAAATTTGCGAACATCAAGCATAAGAAGGAGAAAAACGACGCCGCAAAGGGCAAGATCTTCACCATCATCGGGCGTGAGATCGCTGTGGCGGTCAAGGACGGCGGCCCGGATCCCGCGAACAATTTCAAGCTGGCGCAGGTGATCGCCAAGGCCAAGGCCAACAACATGCCCAACGACACGATCGAGAGAGGCATCAAGAAGGCCGCGGGCGAGGGCGGGAGCGTCAACTACAAGTATGTGACCTATGAGGGGTACGGCCCCAACGGCATCGCGGTCATCGTGGACGCGCTGACCGACAACCAGAACAGGACGGCCGCCAATGTGCGCAACGCCTTTACCAAGGGACAGGGCAATGTGGGAACGCCCGGCTGCGTCTCCTTCATGTTTGACAAGAAGGGCCTGATCATCATCGACAAGGAGGAGTGCGATATGGAGGCGGACGACCTGATGATGATGGCGCTGGACGCGGGGGCGGAAGACTTCTCGGAGGAGGAGGACAGCTACGAGGTCTACACCGATCCCGACCGGTGGAGCGAGGTGGACGCGGCCCTGAAAGAGGCGGGGATCACGGCGATCTCCTCGGAGGTGACGATGATTCCCCAGACTTGGGTGGAGCTCACCGACGAGACGGCGGTCAGGAACATGCAGAAGATCCTCGATCTGCTGGACGAGGACGACGACGTGCAGGCGGTGTACCATAACTGGGACGAATAGAAACGCCGCCGGGCGCGGACGTATAAAGAGGTCTGCTGTGGGAATGCAGATCCGTATCGCGGAGAAAGGAACAGAGGAATCATGAGCAGACAGTATCAGAAAGAGACGATATGTATTCAGTCCGGATGGAAACCGAAGAACGGGGAGCCGCGTGTGCTGCCGATCTACCAGAGCACCACGTTCAGGTACGAGTCCTCGGAGTTTATGGGACGGCTCTTCGATCTGGAGGAGAGCGGTTACTTTTACAGCAGATTGCAGAACCCCACCAACGACTGCGTGGCGGCGAAGATCTGCGAATTGGAGGGCGGCGTGGCTGCCATGCTGACGTCGTCGGGGCAGGCGGCGACGCACTATGCCGTGCTGAACATATGCGAGGCCGGCGATCATGTGGTGCTGTCCTCCACGGTGTACGGGGGCACGTTCAATCTCATCACATGTACGATGAAAAAAATGGGGATCAGCTGTACCATCGTAGATCCCGACGCGCCCCTGGAGGAGCTGGACAAGGCTTTTTTGCCAAACACGAAGTGCGTCTTTGCGGAGACCATCGCCAACCCGGCGTTGGTGGTGCTGGACATTGAGAAATTTGCGAAAGCGGCGCACGATCATCATGTGCCGCTGATCGTGGACAATACCTTCGCCACGCCGATCAACTGCAATCCCTTCGCGTGGGGCGCGGATATTGTGACGCACTCCACAACGAAATATATGGATGGACATGCCGTGGCGCTGGGAGGCTGCATCGTGGATTCCGGCAATTTTGACTGGAGCGCTTATCCGGACAAGTTTCCGGGGCTGTGCACGCCGGACGAGTCCTACCATGGCATCGTCTACACGGAGAAGTTCGGCAGGGCTGCCTACATTACGAAGGCGACGAGCCAGCTCATGAGAGACTTGGGCTCCATGCAGTCGCCGCAGAACGCTTTCCTGCTGAATCTTGGGCTGGAAACGCTGCCGCTGAGGATGGAGAGGCACTGTTACAACGCGCAGAGGACGGCGGAATTTCTGGAGGCGCACGACAAGGTCGCTTGGGTCAATTATCCGGGCTTAAAGAGCAACAGATATTACGATCTGGCGCAGAAGTATATGCCGAAAGGTTCCTGCGGCGTGATCTCCTTCGGCCTGAAGGGCGGGAGAGCGGCGTCGGCGAAGCTGATGGATCATCTGGAGCTGGCGGCCATCGTGACCCATGTGGCGGACGCGCGCACGAGCGTGCTGCACCCCGCCAGCCACACCCACAGGCAGATGAACGACGAGCAGCTTAAGGAGGCGGGCGTCGCCCCTGAGATGATCAGGCTTTCCGTCGGTATTGAACATATCGACGACATCCTGGCGGATCTGGAGCAGGCGCTGTCCAGGATCTGACCCGGAAGGACGACAGAAGATGGCTTATCGAAAGACAAAGTTCAGCTATATAGTGTGGTTCCTGTACACCCTTCTGTGTATTGTGCTGTTTGCGGTCTGTGTGAATGTGTGGATGGATCATCTGACGGGCGTCTCCGGTTTTGCCGGCGTGGGGCTGTTCGTCGCCGTCGCTTTGGCCGCTCCGGCTTTGGCGGCGGCGCTGTACCGGCTCGTCAGCCGCTGCTCCGCGTGGTGCATGAGGCGTTTTACTTGGAAAAAAGGCGCCGTGATCGGGATGGAATGCCTCGCGTTCCTGCTCATCTTAGCGGGCGCTCTGCTGGTGCGGATCATGTGTCTGAACGACGTGTCGGCGGCGGCTGCCGGAGTTGGGGATGCCAATATTTTCTATGGAGACAGTGCGGCATACTTTGACAGGGCGGTTGTGACACAGAACGGCGCTGCCGCAGCCATTGACTGTGGCATCGGCGATCTGTATGTGACGCTCCTCTCTGTGGCGCTGTCCTTTCTGGGCAACAGAGCCGTGTCGGCTGTGTTTCTTCAGATCGTGCTGCAGATGATCGGCCTGATGCTTGCCTATGCCGCCACGAGAGAGCTTGCCGGGAGAGTGCCGGCGTGTGCGGCGACGCTCTATATGGCGGGTTCCTCCGCCTGTCTGCGTATGCTTATCTGCCCGGGGCCGGAGTGGCTGTTTTTTGACTTGTATCTGATCGGCCTGTATCTGTCGGGCAGTTTTGTCAAAAGTTACTGTGCGGGCCGCATGCCGAAACCCGTATCTGTGTTCGCGGCGGCGGCGGTGGGGGCGGTGATCGGCGCTCTGGCCTATCTGGATCTGACGGGGGCGTCTCTGTTTGTTTTTGTCCTGTCCATAGCCGCCGGAAGGAAACGCGGGCAGGAAGGGATGCCGGCGCGCAACGGGACGGGCATGAGTGCGGCGGTCATACTGACGGCGATCGCTGCAGGCGCGGCAGTATGGGCCGGCGCGGCGGTTCTCTCGGCAGACGTGAGCGGGACCGCGCTTGCCGTGACCGTCTCGGACAGACTTCGGGCGTGCTATGAGAGCAGTTATCTTTTTACCGGCAAAGATCCGTATGCGGCGGATCTGTATCTGATCGGCGTATCGGTTTTTGCGGCGTTGCTCCTTGTCCCGGCGTTTTTTGGCGAGGGCACGGGTCGGAACTATCTGCCGTGGATGTTTCTGTGCCTTCTGGCGGCGCCCACGCCGATGACGGTGTACGGAGAACATGGTTTCGGCATGTTGTCCTTGTATGTGTGGGCCGTCTTGGCGGGACTGGGACTGCAGAACAGCCTGTTTGGCAGCAAAGCGAAGGTGATGCGGAGCGTGATCGAAGAGATCAACACGGCGGCGGAGCAGGCCGGGGAAACGACGTTTATTGAGAATCCCCTGCCTCTTCCGAAGAGACATGTCAGGCGTGACATGGATTTCCTGTATGAGGTGGCGGAGAAGGATATGAAGTACGATGTAGAGGTTTCTCCGGACGATGATTTCGATATTAAGTGATCTGTCGCCGAATGCAAATGAATAAATATGATGAGACAACGCAAACTAAAAGAGGATCACGCAGTGGTTCTCTTTTTTATATAGAAAGATCAAGGCAGGAGGACGTTATGGGAAACAAAAACAATAACAAAAACGGCGATAAAGGCGACGCCGGCAAAAACGCCGACCGGAAGAATAAGATCTCCAATGATGAAAAGCGCGAGGAACAGGAAAAACAGCGCGACAAAGAGAAACATCAGGACGACCGTATCGGGGAGGTGGGACAGATCACGCTGGACGAAAATGCCTCCAACCATAAGATCCATCTCATCACGATCATCGGCGAGATCGAAGGGCACGACAATCTGAGCAGCACTTCTAAGACGACCAAGTACGAGCATGTGCTGCCCCAGCTGGCGGCGATAGAAGACAGTAAGGACATTGACGGCGTGCTGATCCTCTTGAACACCATGGGCGGGGATGTGGAGGCGGGACTCGCCATAGCGGAGATGATCGCGTCCTTAAGCAAGCCCACAGTCTCTCTTGTGCTGGGCGGCAGCCACTCCATCGGCGTCCCCATTGCTGTCAGCACGGACTATTCCTATATTGTACCGACGGGGACGATGGTCATTCATCCTGTCCGCCTAAACGGTATGGTGATCGGCGTGCCGCAGACCTTCGACTATTTCAGGCAGATACAGGACCGCATTACGGGCTTTGTCTGTACTCACTGCAAGATCTCCAAGTCGAGACTGGAGGAATTGATGATGGAGACGGGCGTGCTGACCAAGGATGTGGGGACGATCCTTGTGGGGAGCGAGGCTGTGGAGGAAGGAATCATCTGTCAGGTCGGCGGTATCAAGGACGCGGTCGCCAAACTCCACGATATGGTAGACAAAAGAATTGCAGATACAAAATAAGGGATGACAAGCGAAAATGAAAATGCTATACTATAGGGAGCGTATTATCAGGTGAGGTGCGCTCGGGAGGCATTTGACATGGCGGCAAGTCAGGGAAGAAACCGTTCCTCCGCAAAGAAGAGTGCGGCGTCTTCGGGCAGGAGTTCCAATAGAGGGAAAAGGACAAATACAGGGTCACAGCGCAGAACGGCGAAATCGGAGCCTATGGATGTGGCGATCCGCAACGAAATTCTGCTGATCGTCTTTCTCGCGCTTGCGATCATATTATTTTTGTGCAATTTTGGCGTGGTCGGGAGCATCGGCGACGCGGTCAGCAGCGTGCTGTTCGGGCTTTTTGGGCTGACTGCATACATTGCGCCGATCATTATTTTTCTGGCGATCGCCTTTGGCATGTCCAATATGGGAAACAACATTGCAACCAGAAAACTGATCGCGGGCATTGTGCTGTTCGTCCTCGTCAGCATGGCGTGTGAACTGTTCAGCGCTCAGCTTGGGCAGACGGACGGCTACGCATTCAAGGAGATCTATGCGCGGTGCAGCGAAAATCACAGCGGCGGCGGTATCATCGCGGGCTCGCTCGTCTTTTTATCCTACAAATTTCTGGGGATGGTGGGCACGGTGCTGCTCGTTCTCGTGCTGGCGATCATCTGTATGGTGATCGTCACGGAGAAATCTTTTATCGGCGGCGTGAAAAAACACGGACAGCGCATGTACGAGAGATCTGTGGAGGATGCGGCCTATCGCAGAGAGCGGGCCGAAGAGAGGCGCGCGGCGCAGGAGGAAAGGCGCGCGAGAGAGGAAGAACGGCGCAGACAGAAGAAAGAGGAGCTCGAGAATGAGAAGATCCTGCGCATGGACAGGAAGGTGAGCGGCGTAATGCTCGACACAGCCCTCCAGCGGGGCGGGGGAAAAGAACGGGACAGAGAAGACGCGGAGCGGGTGCGGGACGATCTGCATGAGATCATGTTGAACACGGAGGCGGACGATGCCGGAGAGGAGACGGCGGAGCAGCCTGCGCGTGAGGCGTACTCGCGTCATTACATAGAGAACGAATCTGACGCGATCAATGAAATCCGCATACACGGGGCGGTTGATGAGGAGGAAGAGGAGTCTGCTAAGGAGCCTGCCATCGAATATGAGCCGGAGGTCCGCGCGCCGAAACCCGTGATACGCAGTGAGGATATCTCAGCGGCCCGCGAGCGGGAGAGGGCGGTAAGCGGTATGCCTCCTGCAGACGCCGCTCCAAAACCTTACAAATTCCCGCCTGTGAGTCTTCTGGCAAAGGGAAACGGCAGGAAAAGCGGAGATTCCGCGAGAGAACTGAAGGAGACGGCGGAGCGTCTGCGGCAGACGCTTGACACGTTCGGCGTGAAGGTGACGGTCACGGACATCAGCCAGGGGCCTTCCGTCACGCGCTATGAGCTGCAGCCGGAGCTGGGCGTCAAGGTCAGCAAGATCGTGGGCCTTGCCGACGACATCAAACTGAATTTGGCGGCCACGGATATCCGTATCGAGGCGCCGATCCCCGGCAAGGCGGCGGTGGGCATCGAGGTGCCGAACAAGGAGAACAGCTCCGTGGCGTTTCGCGAGCTGGTGGAGTCGCAGGAATTCAGAGAGTTTCCGTCCAACCTTGTGTTCGCGGTGGGCAAGGACATCGGCGGTAAGATCGTGGTGGCCGACATCGCCAGGATGCCGCATATGCTCATAGCAGGAGCTACAGGCTCGGGTAAGTCTGTCTGTATCAACACGATCATCATGGGCATCTTGTACAAGGCGAAACCCGAGGACGTAAAGATGATCATGATCGATCCGAAGGTGGTGGAGCTGAGCGTATATAACGGCATACCGCATCTGCTGATCCCTGTGGTGACAGATCCGAAAAAAGCGGCCGCGGCTCTTCACTGGAGCGTGGCGGAGATGACGGAGAGGTACAAGAAGTTCGCGGACTTCAATGTCCGAGATCTCAAGGGATACAACAGGAAGGTGGAGAGTATGCGCGAGGCGGGCGATCCCGAGGCGCCGGCAAAACTGCCCCAGATCCTTATCGTGGTGGACGAGCTGGCGGATCTGATGATGGTTTCGCCGGGCGAAGTGGAGGAATCTATCTGCCGTCTGGCGCAGCTTGCGCGAGCCTGCGGGATCCATCTGATCATCGCCACACAGCGGCCTTCCGTGGACGTCATCACAGGACTGATCAAGGCGAATATGCCGAGCCGCGTGGCTTTCGCCGTGTCCAGCGGCGTGGATTCCCGCACGATCCTCGACATGGTCGGCGCGGAGAAACTTCTCGGCAAAGGCGATATGCTCTTCTATCCGCAGGGATACCCGAAACCCGCGCGCATACAGGGCGCTTTCGTCTCAGACAAGGAAGTGGCCGACGTGGTAGATTTCCTGAAGGATCAGGCGAGCGGCAATGGATACGACGACTCTGTGGAGGATCAGATCAAGAGCATGGGAGCGGAATCCGGCGCGGGAGGCGGGACGTCCGGGGACGGCGGCTCCGAGTACGATCAGTATTTCGCGGAGGCGGGCAGATTTATCATTGAGAAGGACAAGGCGTCCATCGGCATGCTGCAGAGAGTATTCAAGATCGGATTCAACAGGGCGGCGCGCATTATGGATCAGCTCTGCGAGGCGGGCGTCGTGGGTGAGGAGGAGGGAACCAAACCGCGCAAGGTTTTGATGACGCCCGAGGAGTTTGAGCAGTTTGTGGAGAGGACGCAGTAGAAGAGGGAGGCATTTGCTTGAAGACAGATATAGAGATCGCCCAAGAGGCGGTATTGGAAAATATTGTGGACGTGGCGGCGCGCGTTGGGATCGGGCCGGACGATCTGGAGCTGTACGGCAGATATAAAGCGAAAATCTCGGACAAGTACATAGAAGGTATACAGGGAAATCCTGACGGAAAGCTGATCCTGGTGACGGCGATCAACCCCACGCCTGCGGGCGAGGGCAAGACCACCACCAGCGTGGGGCTGGGACAGGCTTTCGGCAGACTCGGCAAAAAGGCGGTCATCGCCCTCAGGGAGCCGTCTCTGGGTCCGTGTTTCGGCATTAAGGGCGGCGCGGCGGGCGGCGGCTATGCGCAGGTCGTGCCGATGGAAGATCTGAATCTTCATTTTACGGGAGACTTTCACGCGGTCACTTCCGCCAACAATCTTTTGGCGGCGCTCTTAGACAATCATATCCAACAGGGCAACGAGCTGCACATCGATCCGAGGCAGGTGGTGTGGAAACGCTGTCTGGACATGAACGACAGGGCGCTGCGCAACGTGGTCATCGGACTGGGCGGCAGGACGGACGGCGTCGTGCGGGAGGAGCGTTTCGTCATCACGGTGGCGTCCGAGATCATGGCGATCCTCTGTCTTGCCTCCGATATGAAGGACCTGAAGGAGCGGCTCGGCAGGATCATCGTCGCGTACAGCTATGAGGGCGCGCCGGTCACGGCTGCGGACTTAAACGCAGTGGGCTCCATGGCGGCCCTCCTGAAGGACGCCATGAAACCGAACCTGGTCCAGACGCTGGAGCACACGCCGGCGCTGGTGCACGGCGGGCCGTTTGCGAACATCGCGCACGGCTGCAATTCTATCAGAGCCACGAAGACGGCGCTCAAGATGGCGGACTATGTCATCACGGAGGCCGGGTTCGGCGCGGATCTTGGCGCGGAGAAATTTTTTGACATCAAGTGCCGCATGGCGGGCCTGCGGCCGGACGTGGCAGTGCTGGTCGCCACCGTGCGCGCCCTGAAATACAACGGCGGCGTTCCGAAGGCAGAGTTGTCCGCGGAAAACATGGAGGCGCTGCAGGCGGGCATCGTGAATCTGGAGAAACACATCGAGAACCTCCACAAGTACGGCGTACCCATCGTGGTCACGCTCAATTCCTTCGTCACGGACACGGAGGCTGAGGTCGCGTATGTGAGGAAGTTCTGTGAGGACAGAGGCTGTGAGTTCGCCATCTCCGAAGTGTGGGAGAAAGGCGGAGAAGGCGGCCTGGAACTGGCCGGGAAAGTGCTGGAGACACTGGAACGGAAGGAGAGCCGGTTTGCGCCGCTGTATGAGGACGCCCTTCCGCTGAAGGAGAAGATCGCGAAGATCGCCTCGGAGATCTACGGCGCCGGGGGCGTGTCCTACACGGCGGCGGCTGAGCGGCAGCTTGAGAAACTGGAGGAGATGGGGTATGGAAATCTGCCAGTCTGCATGGCCAAGACCCAGTATTCGCTGTCGGACGACCCTACGCTGCTCGGCAGGCCCGTGGGATTCATGCTGACCGTGCGGGAGGTGTACGTCTCCGCGGGCGCCGGGTTCGTGGTGGCGCTGACAGGGACGGTCATGACGATGCCGGGTCTGCCGAAGAGGCCGGCGGCTTACGGGATCGACGTGAATGAGGACGGGGTGATCACCGGGCTTTTTTGAGCCGGACAGAGGAGACAGATAGAGAAGGAGGAAAGAGTATGCCGCAGATCATAGATGGGAAAGCGATCTCCGCGCAGATCAAGGATGAATTAAAAGAAAAGGTCGGGACGTTGAAGGAGAAGGGCGTGCGGATCTGTCTCGCCGTGATCCAGGTGGGGAACGACCCGGCGTCGAGCGTGTACGTCGGCAATAAGAAAAAGGCGTGTGCGTACATAGGGATAGAATCTCTGGCTTATGAGCTGCCGGAGGAAACCACGCAGGAGGAACTCTTGCGGCTGATCGGGGAACTGAATGCCAAGAAAGAAGTGAACGGCATTCTGGTGCAGCTGCCGCTCCCGGATCATATCGACGAGGGCGCCGTGATCCGCGCCATCGATCCGAAGAAGGATGTGGACGGCTTTCATCCGCAGAACGTCGGCGCGCTCTGCATCGGACAGCCGGGTTTCGTGTCCTGTACGCCGGCGGGCATCCTCCAGCTTTTGAAACGCTCCGGCATTGAGATCGCCGGAAAGGAGTGCGTCGTGATCGGCAGGAGCAATATCGTGGGCAAGCCCATGGCGCTCCTCCTGCTCAGGGAGAACGGGACCGTGACGGTGACGCACTCGAAGACAAAGGACCTGAAGGCAGTGGCGAAGAGGGCGGACATCCTTGTGGCGGCGGTCGGCAGGCCGAAGATGATAACGCGGGATTATGTGAAGGAGGGCGCGGTGGTCATCGACGTGGGCATCCACCGAAACGAAAACAATAAGCTGTGCGGTGACGTGGACTATGACGATGTGGCGCCTATATGCAGCGCCATTACGCCTGTGCCGGGCGGCGTGGGCCCCATGACCATCGCCATGCTCATGTACAACTGCGTGGAGGCAGGAAACATCAAGTGACAGTCGGATAAACAGTGACAGAGAGGGAGCCGCTTATGAAGTGCCCGCATTGTGGCAATGAGTTGGAAGAAGGACATCTGATCTGCGAGAAGTGCGGAGAGGAGATCCGGATGGTGCCCGACTTTGAGCCGGAAATTGAAAACAGCATAACGGAAACCTTATCGACGCTTGTGGCATTGCAGGAGGGCGAAGACAGACAGAAGACACCGCGGGAAGATGAGGAGAGCGGGAAGGAAAAGCCCGGAGAGGCAGAGAACGTTGTGGAGGATGACCGTAAAATCTGGGTGGCCGCAAGTCTGATCGTCATTCTGGCCGTCGCGCTGATCGCATACGGCGCGTACGCCTATCACATCCGGACAGTGGATTATCAGATCGGGAAGGCGAGAGAGTATGCGGCAGATGAGAACTATTCTGCGGCGATCTCCTGCCTGGAGGCGGCGTATGAAAAATACCCGGATGTTGCGCAGCTGCTTTTTTTGGAGGCGGACTACTACTATCTGCAGCAGGATCATGTATCCGCCGTCAGCGCTCTTTCACGCATTATAGAGCGGGGAGACTTCCCCTACGAGGATCTGGAGGAGGCCTACAACAAAATCATCACCATCTATGCCAACGACGGCATGTACGAAGAGATCAATGACCTCTTGAGAAATTGCATGGAACCTGACATTGTGAACCTTTTCCAGAGTTATCTCGCACTGGAGCCGGAATTCAGCTATGTGGAGGGAAGCTATGCGGAGGTGATTCCGCTAAAGTTAAGCTCCAACACGGCCGGGACGATCTACTATACGATGGATGGATCGAAACCGACCAGGGACAGCCTGATCTACACGGCGCCAATCTTTTTAGAGTCGGGAGAGTACACGATCAGCGCTTTTTTTGTCAATGATTATGGTATCGAGAGCGAAGTGGTCAGCAAGACCTATGTGATCAATCTGTCTGTGCCAAACCCGCCCGAGGTGTCGCTGTACAGCGGGGAGTACGAGGAGCCTATGATGATCTCTGTGGAGGGGTTGGAGGGCTGTAAGACTTACTATACGACGGACGAGTCGGAACCGACAGCCGACAGTGTCCCATACACAGGGCCGATTCCCATGCCCCTTGGCACGACGCTGTTCAAGTTCGTCAACATCAGCGAGGACGGCATCTCCAGCGAGATCACGACGAGGACATATACGCTGACACTGAGGGATGCGATCGCCCCCTCCCGGGCGGTGAACGATCTGATCGCGAAACTGGTGGAGATCGGGTATCTGGAGGACACGGCGGGGCACAGCAAGCGCCAGAGCGGTGTGTTCAGCTACAGATTCAGCTCGGTGCTGCGCATCGGTGAGAGCGACGATTACTATACCATCAACGAGCACTATGACGACGGCACGGGCATCCTGAGCCGAACCGACAAAGTGTTCCTCATCAACGTGCACACGGGTGAGGCGGCGCAGCTCGGTTACGGCCCGGACGGAGAATTTGTGGCAAATATCCTTTAGGGGATCTGTTTTTTCAGACAAGTGGGAATTGCAGGAAAACAGTTGCAAAAATAACGGAGTTCTTATATCATTAACTAGGTGCGTATCAATTTGTGTATTGTGGCAGATACGTTTGCCTGTATTCAGATGGCCAGGGAATCAGTTTAGGAGGATAAGCACAGATGTACAAGATATTAAAAGCCGAGGAACTTGCGACGAACATCTATCTGATGAACGTTGAGGCGTCTAGGGTGGCGAAATCGTGCCAGCCGGGGCAGTTCGTCATCGTCAGGATGGACGAGGACGGGGAGCGTATTCCGCTGACCATATGCGACTACGACAGAGATGCCGGAACCGTCACGATCGTCGTGCAGGTAGTCGGAGCGGCGACGGAGATGATGAGACATCTGAAAAGCGGCGACAGCTTTCACGATTTTGTGGGACCGCTGGGATGTCCTTCCGAGTTTGTGAGTGAGGATATCGAAAGCCTGAAAAAGAAAAAGATCCTGTTCGTGGCGGGAGGACTCGGCACGGCGCCTGTCTACCCGCAGGTGAAATGGCTGCACGAACGGGGGATAGACGCCGACGTGATCATCGGCGCCAAGACGAAGGATCTTCTGATCATGGAGGAGGAGATGCAGGCGGTGGCCGGCAATCTCTATGTGACCACCGACGACGGTTCTTACGGCAGGAGCGGCATGGTGACGAAGGTGATCGAAGATCTGATCGAGAGGGAGGGCAAAAGCTACGATCTGTGCGTTGCCATCGGACCCATGATCATGATGAAGTTCGTGTGCCTGACGACGAAGAAGTACGAGCTTCACACGATCGTCAGCATGAACCCGATCATGGTGGACGGCACGGGTATGTGCGGCGCATGCCGCCTGACGGTGGACGGCCGGGTGAAATTCGCCTGTGTGGACGGCCCCGAGTTTGACGGACACAAGGTGGACTTCGATCAGGCGATGAAACGCCAGCAGATCTACAGGACGAGAGAGGGAAGAGCATTCCTGAAGGCGCAGGAGGGCAGTACCCATCACGGCGGCTGCGGAAATTGTGGAGGTAATGACTGATGCAGGATGTATTGAAGAAAGTGCCTGTCCGCGAACAGGATGCGAAGGTACGCGCGACGAATTTCGAGGAAGTATGCCTCGGCTATGACAAAGAGGAGGCCATGTGCGAGGCGGCAAGATGTATCAACTGCAAGAACGCACAGTGTATCAAGGGATGTCCGGTGGCGATCAACATTCCGGGCTTTATCGAGAAGGTGAAAGAGGGCGACGTAGAGGCGGCCTATCAGATCATCAGCGAATCCTCCGCCCTGCCGGCGGTCTGCGGGCGGGTCTGCCCGCAGGAGAGCCAGTGCGAGGGCAAGTGCATCCGCGGCATCAAAGGAGAGCCGATCTCCATCGGCAAGCTGGAGCGGTTCGTGGCCGACTGGGCGAGGGAGAACGGCATCAAACCCGAGGGAGCGAAGGAGAAGAAAGGCAAGAAGGTAGCCGTGATCGGCTCCGGCCCGTCCGGGCTGACCTGCGCGGGCGATCTGGCGAAGATGGGGTACGACGTGACGATCTTCGAGGCGCTGCATGAGCCGGGCGGCGTGCTGGTGTACGGGATCCCGGAGTTTCGTCTGCCGAAGAAGGATGTTGTGGCGAAGGAAATTGAGAACGTGAAGGCGCTGGGCGTCAGGATCGAGACGAATGTGGTCATCGGCAAGTCTGTCACGATCGATGAGCTGCTGGAGGAGGAAGGATTCTCCGCGGTGTTCATCGGTTCCGGCGCGGGTCTGCCGAAGTTCATGGGCATTCCCGGAGAGCAGGCCAACGGCGTGTTCTCCGCCAACGAGTACCTGACGAGAAGTAATCTGATGAAGGCCTTCGACGAGAATTCCAACACCCCCATCATGCACGGCAGGAAAGTGGCGGTAGTCGGCGGCGGCAATGTGGCCATGGATGCGGCGAGAACGGCGCTGCGTCTCGGCGCGGAGGTACATATCGTGTACCGAAGGAGCGAGGAGGAACTTCCCGCCCGTGTGGAGGAAGTGCATCACGCCAAGGAGGAAGGGATCATCTTCGATCTGCTGACGAATCCCGTGGAGATCCTCGAGGACGAGAACGGCTGGGTGTGCGGTATCAAGTGTGTGAGAATGGAGCTGGGGGAGCCGGACGCCTCGGGCAGAAGGCGGCCCGTTGCGATAGAGGGATCGGAGTTTACGATGGATGTGGACATGGTCATCATGTCGCTGGGCACATCGCCCAACCCGCTGATCTCCTCCACCACGAAGGGACTGGAAGTGAACAAATACCAGTGTATCGTGGCGGATGAAGAGTTCGGGAAGACGACCAAGGAAGGCGTGTACGCCGGAGGCGACGCGGTGACGGGAGCGGCTACCGTCATCCTTGCGATGGGCGCAGGCAAGGCGGCGGCGAAGGGGATCGACGAGTATCTGTCCAGGTAAATATGCATAAAATCGGGGAGTCTGTCAGTATGGCGGACTCTTCTTGTTTCCGGAGCAGTTACATAAAATCTTAATAATTTGCACACTGTTTTGTTAAGGAATGGCATCTAAAATAGAAGAGCAGGAGGAAGAAAAATGGTTCATCACATTGTATTGTGGAATTTTCGTGAGGAGTTGTCTGTACAGGAGAGGAAGGAGGCCGCAGCACGCATCAAGAGAGAGCTGGAGGCGGTGGCCGGGCAGGTGTCGGGAGTCATTTCTCTCAAAGTGGAGACGGAGGCGCTTGACTCCGGCAACAGGGACATCGGTCTGATCGGCGCATTTGAGAGCGAGGAGGCGCTGCAGGCTTATCAGGAGTCCCCGGCGCACAGAGCGGCCGCCGCCTATGTGGGCAGCGTGACCGGGAACAGAACGTGTCTGGATTATGAGTCACAGTGAGGGAGAAAGCATGAATCTGATGGAGAGAAATCATCGAACGGATGAAGAAGATCATGAAGAGGATTATTTGAAAGAACCGGAGACGGAGCAGGAGAAAGAGGCAAAGCGGGAGAGCGGGCGCGAAGGGTTCTTGGAGAACCCTTCCCTGACGCCGATCCTTCTCGGTGTTATCGCGTTCCTGCTTGTCTGCATTATCGCGCTGTTGGCGTTTCTGTCCGGGCGCGGGAAGGAGACGGCTCGGGACGCGGATGAGGAACTGCAGCAGACGATCACAGACTATGTGAAAGAGCAGCAGAAGAACGACTATGTGCCCGAGACGTCGGGAGATGCTGTTGTCATCGCGCCGCAGACGGACGGGGACGAGGAGGAGGCAGAGCCGGAGGAGCCTGAGGAGGAACCCATCGATCCGGTGGCGGCGGACAGCGACAAGACCGCGGTGGTGGTCGATGTGGAGGACGAGAACGACATTTCCTACAGCAAAGAGTTCATTCTGAACGAGGCCCTTCCTTACTTCGCAGACAATAATCAGGCCGCCATCTGGGATCTGGCGCACTTAAAGCGATACGTTAAATTGTCTTCGGAGCTTACGGGAACGGGACAGTATTATTATATTGGGGATGTAAACGGAGACGGCGAGCCGGACGGCAAGGGTTTGGCGATCTATGAGGACAACAGCTACTATTACGGAGACTGGTCAGACGGCGCGCGGGAGGGGGACGGCACATGGTTCCGTTTCTATATCAGCGAGAAGAGTAAGCGCAACAAAATGGGTAAATATATGTATCACAGTTACGCCGGCGCGTGGGCGGATAATCTGCCGAACGGGCAGGGCGCGGAACACTTTGAGGTGGACGTCTCCAAGCTGAAAGGCGGCGAGAGGATCCTGCAGAATGTGGTCGGCGGTTTCGTGGACGGATTGTATGACGGTGAGCTGTATGGCTACACCGTGAACTATATCGGCACTGTGGAGGAGTGGGACGGTGTTGCCTCCGTGGGAACATTCACGCTCTGGCGGGATATGAGCGCCATCGGCGAGTGCTCCGTATGGCGCAACAAGGACGATCACGATCTATGCCTGGATATTGACAAGTCGGAGAATAAGAATCAGGGTATCGAAGAACTTATGAAGAAGGAGTGATATTCCGTGGATACAAGGATCGCGTTGATCGGTATTATCGTGGAGAGAGAGGACAGCATTGAACGGCTGAATATGCTGCTGCACGAGTACGGGAGGTACATTATCGGCAGAATGGGCATTCCCTACCGCAAGCGGGAGATCAATATTATCAGCGTGGCGATCGACGCGCCCCAGGACGTCATCAACGCGCTCTCAGGCAAGATCGGCAGACTGGACGGGATCAGCGCCAGGACCGTCTACTCCGGCATTAAGGGCGAGCGGTAGGAAAGTGTTGCAATCCGGGTGGAATGATTATAGAATAAAGCTATACCTAAGATTCCCGGAAATTTTTACCGATTGAGATAAAGGAGTGTGACGTACATGCCGTGGTGTCCCGTTTGTAAGAACGAGTACAGAGAGGGAGTCAAGCTCTGCGCGGAGTGTCAGGTGGAGCTGGTGGATCGCCTGGAGGAAGAGGAAACGTCTGAATCAGAGTTGGAAAGACAGAGGCGGATGGAGGAGTATCTGCGTGCCATGTCGGCCGCGGGGCAGGATCCTGAGGAGACGGCTGCGGAAAAATCCGAGGACTATCACGCCTACCGCAACAGCGCGCTTCAGGCAGAAGACAACCGCACTTCAGCATATACGCTGTTTCTCGCAGGGATCCTCGGCTTTATTCTGGATGTGCTCGTGTTCACGAATACGCTGCCCGTCTTTCGCAGCGCGGACACGACGCGCTACTTTGTCTGCGGCGTGATGGGCGCCATGTTCATACTGTTTGTTGTGTTTGGCGTCGTGTCCATGCGCACCTCTAAGATACTTTTGGTAAAGGCTCAGTCGGAGGATTCGCTGTTGTCGGAGCTTGAGAAGTGGTGCAGGGAGAATCTGAGCGCGGAACAGATCGAGAGCGGACTTTTCGAGGAAGAGATGCCCGAGGAACAGAAATATTTTAAGCGCACCGACAGGATGAAGGAGATCATCAACAACAAATTCCTGAATCTGGATCAGGGACTCTTGTCACATTTTATCGACGAGTATTATCAGGAGCTGTTTGAGAACGAATGAAGATAACGGTTATCGCGGTCGGTAAGATCAAGGAGAAATTCTACAGGGACGCTCTGGCGGAGTATGGGAAACGTCTTGGCAGATACTGTAAACTCGAGATCCTGCAGGTGGAGGACGAGCGGACGCCGGATAAGGCGGGGACGTCTTTAGACGACGCGGTCAGGGCCAGGGAGGCGGAGCGCATTCTCCGCTGTCTCAGAGAAGACGCCTTCACCGTGGTGTTGGATCTGAGGGGCAGGATGTTTGACTCCGAGGCCTTTGCGGGGCAGATCGAACAGCTTGCCACAGGGGGCGTGAGTCACATCCAGTTCGTCATAGGAGGCTCTCTCGGACTGCACGAGAAAGTATGCAAAAAGGCTGACCTGACGGTCAGCTTTTCTAAAATGACTTTTCCGCACCAACTGATGCGTGTCATTCTGTTAGAGCAGATTTACAGAGCCTGCCGCATCATCAATGGGGAGCCTTATCACAAGTAAAAAAGAGAACGAATAGTTTTTGCGGAGCGCAGACAGGAGGCTTTGCGAGTATGCGCATGTATGATCTGATCATGAAGAAACGTAACGGCGGGACGCTGAGCAGGGAAGAGATCGAGTACATGATCGCGGAATATACGGCGGGGCGCATTCCCGATTACCAGATGTCCGCCATGATGATGGCCGTCTATTTCCGGGGTATGGATCCGGAGGAGACGGCGGCGCTCACGATGGCTATGGCGCACAGCGGCGATATGATGGACTTAAGCGGCATCGCGGGCGTCAAGGTGGATAAGCACTCCACGGGCGGCGTGGGAGACAAGACCTCCATCGCTCTGGCACCCATGGCCGCGGCATGCGGCGTGAAGATCGCCAAGATGAGCGGACGGGGGCTGGGGCATACCGGAGGGACGATTGACAAGCTGGAGAGCTTTGCGGGATTTGATACGGGGATCAGCGAGGAGCATTTCATCAGACAGGTCAATGAGATCGGCCTGTCGATCATGGGGCAGACGGCCGACGTCGCGCCCGCGGACAAGAAACTGTACGCGCTGCGGGACGTGACCGCCACGGTGGATAATCTGTCATTGATCGCCAGCTCCATCATGAGCAAGAAACTTGCCTCCGGCGCGGACGCCATCGTGCTGGATGTGAAGACGGGGAGCGGGGCTTTCATGAAGACCGAGGAGGACGCTTTCGCGCTGGCGAGGGAGATGGTGACTCTGGGAAACAGGGCGGGCAGGAAGACGATCGCCGTCGTGTCGGACATGGACCAGCCGCTGGGGCGCGCGGTAGGAAACGCGCTGGAGGTGAAGGAGGCGGTGGCCACCCTCAGAGGGGAAGGCCCGGAGGATTTCACCAGACTGTGCAAAACCCTCGGCACATACATGCTGGTCGCGGGCGGCGCGGCGGAGGGGGAACAGGAGGCGGAGCGGAAGATCGCGCGGGCCATCGAGGACGGCAGCGCCTTAAAGAAACTGGCGCAGTTCGTCGAGGCGCAGGGAGGCGATCCGGAGATGGTCTACGACACTTCGCGCCTGCCGCAGGCGTCCATCATAGAGAATATCGTATCTGAGCGGGAAGGCTATGTGGAGAAGATCGACTGTGAAGAGATCGGTATCTGCTCCCTGCTCCTCGGCGGCGGCAGAGAGACGAAGGAGAGCGGGATCGATCTTGCGGTAGGACTGATCCTGCACAAGAAGGTGGGAGACTATGTGAAGGCGGGGGAGCCGCTGGCAGTGATCCATGCAAACGACAGGGAGAGACTGACGATGGCCAAAGAACGTTTTCTGGGAGCGTATCACTTCGGGGATACGCCTGTGCAGCCGAACGCCCTGATCAGGGGCGTAGTGCGGGAGTGAGCGCGCTTTGCGGGCTGCCGCGCACAGAGGGGGCTCAGAGAGAATGAAGGTATGAATTTCCGGTCGAAGACATATAGTAGACTATGAGAAAGAATTATAAAAAGTCAACATTATCCGCCTTATCCAATTCCAAAGAGCTGATCGTGGAATCGCTCAAGCTGCCGAAGGATACGATGCTGGGCGCAGCGATTGTGACGGTCACCGGCAACCGCGAGGCTTTTATACAGAATTACAAAGGGATTCTGGAATACACTGCGGAGTCGATTGTGCTCCAGGGCAAAAACTGCCGGATCTGCTTTGAGGGCAGACGGCTTTCCATCGATTATTATACCAATGAAGACATGAAAATCAGCGGCAGCATTGACGCTGTCCGATATGTTTAGCGGAGATGGAAGAATGCTTCATTGGATACAGTATATGAGAGGCTATGTGACGATCAGGGTGTGGGGATATTCCACGGAGCGGCTGCTCAATCTGTGCGGCAACCATGATATTCTTGTGTGGGACATTACGAGCCACGGCGACTACGCCACCATGAACATCAGCGTGAAAGGCTTTTTTGCGCTGAAACCTCTTTTGAAAAAGACCGGAACAAAGGCAACTGTCCTGAGAAAGTACGGGCTGCCTTTTTTTATGTCCAAAATGAAACGCCGCAAGATCTTTGTGGCGGGTTTTCTGTGCTGTATGGCGTTCTGGATGCTGATGTCACAGTATATCTGGAACATTAAGATCGAGGGCAATTACACGCTCACGGAGGACGTGCTCCTTGACTATCTGGAGGAGAAAAATGTGCGCGTCTCCATGAAGAAGAGCAGCCTTCAGCTGGAGGAACTGGAGAAGGCGCTGCGGGAAGATTACGACGTGATCACCTGGACGTCCGTGCAGTTGAAGGGTACGACGTTGGTCATCTACATCAAAGAAAATGAGATGCCTGATTATGACAGGGCCGGTCGACCGGAGGCGGCACAGGGAATGGATCTGGTCGCCACCAAGGCGGGTATGGTGTCCTACATCATCACCAGAAGCGGCGTGCCGCAGGTGGCTCTCGGCGATACGGTGGCGGCGGGGGATGTGCTTGTCAGCGGCGCGGTCCCGGTCTATAACGAGGATACCACGGTGCGGCGGTACCGGTATGTGGAGTCCGACGCGGATATTAAGCTGCGTTACACGGAATCGCTTTCTGTCAGACGGGACATTCTGTATGAGGAGAAAAGCTATTCCGGCAGGCAGAAGAAACTCTTGACGCTGGGGATAGGCGACAGGGAGTGGGACCTTAAGTGGGGCCGGATCACATACGGGGATTACGACATCAGCGGTGAGATCAAGCAGGTCAAACTGCTCGATCATCTCTATCTGCCGCTTTACTATGGCACGAAGACGGTGCAGGAGTATGAGACGGTGCGGCGAAAACACACGGCGGATGAGATGAACGCGATCATGCAGGAGGAATGGAACAAAATAATCTCAACTTTAGAGGAAAAAGGGGTACAAATTACAGAAAAAAATGTTACAATAAAAAAGAATGAGACAAATTGGGTGTTGAACGCCCGCATGCAGCTGGAGGAATCGGCGGTGCGTCTTGTGCCGACGAGGACGGAGCAGGTCGCGGGCGGCCCGGACGCCGATGGCTCGGAAGAGGAGGATACCGCGGGGACGGACGCGCAGTAGCTATATGGGAGAATTTACAGTCAGTATCGACGTGCCTGTGGAACACATGCGCAATCTGTTCGGCAGTCATGATTCCTATATCAGAAAAATAGAAGAAGACCTTCGGGTGGTGATCGTAGACCGCGACGGCGCCGTGAAGATCAGCGGCGAGAGGGAGGAGGTCATGAAGGCGTCCCATGTGATGCGGGAGCTGATCGCCCTTTCGGAGAGAGGGAACGAGTTGGAGGAACAGCACGTCAATTACGCCATAGAGATGGAGAGTGAGAGCGGCGGAGACGTTCTCCTTGAGATCGACGGCGACTGTATCTGCCATACCGTGAACGGCAAGCCGATCAAGCCCAAGACGCTGGGGCAGAAACAGTATGTGGACGCTATGAGGGATCACATGATCGTGTTCGGCATCGGTCCGGCGGGCACCGGCAAGACTTATCTGGCCATGGCCATGGCGATCACGGCATTCAAGAACAATGAGGTCGGGCGTATCATTCTGACAAGACCTGCCATTGAGGCCGGGGAGAAACTGGGCTTTCTGCCGGGCGATCTGCAGAGCAAGGTGGATCCTTATCTCCGCCCTCTCTATGATGCGCTCTATCAGATCATGGGGGCGGAGAGTTTCACGAAAAATATGGAGAAGGGACTGATCGAGGTCGCCCCGCTCGCCTACATGAGAGGACGGACGTTGGACAACGCCTACATCATACTGGATGAGGCGCAGAACACGACGCCCGCGCAGATGAAGATGTTTTTGACCCGTATCGGTTTCGGCTCCAAGGTCGTGGTGACGGGAGACGCGTCGCAGAAGGATCTGGCGCCGGGCGCGAAGTCGGGGTTGGACGTTGCGACGAAAGTGCTCTCGAAGATTGACGACATCTCGTTCTGCAATCTGACAAGCAGGGATGTGGTGCGGCATCCGCTGGTGCAAAAGATCGTCAGGGCCTACGACGATTATGAGGCGAAAGAGAAAAGGCGCAGCGAATCAAAAGTGAAGAGCAGGAATTACAATCGTGGGAAAAAATAAAAGACAGATCCTAAAGAGAATATCGTTGTTCGGACTGATGTTTGTGCTGGCGGGCGTTATCGCGCTGGCGGGAAGTCTGCTCCACGGGAGTGACGCCGGCGTGCTGATCCGCAACGTTGTCATGGCGCTGGCGGGCACGGGCATCGTGATCTTCGCCTTTACGATGGAGGAGATCAACGGACGGTTTATCTACCGCAACGACGGCAAATACGCGAGATTTGGACTCGCATATCTTGGCGGGCTGATCGCCGCCGCATTTCTTCCCTATCTTCCGGTGACAGGGTGGCCGTTTCTTGTGATCTTCGTACTGCTCGGCGTGTTCAGCGACGGGCTTACCGGGTTGGCGGCGGGAAGCGTGTGCCTGTTGATGGCTGTCAATTTCGCAGGCGGCTCTTTCTCCGTCTTCTGGCTGTACTTTGTCAGCGGAGCGGCGGGGATCCTTGTTTTCAGCACGCTGAACGACGAGTTCAAGGTCGGTATTCCGATGTTCCTGTCGCTGATGATCCTGACGCTGTGTCTGACGGCGAATGTGATCCTGCTCTCTCGAGAGCAGCTGTCCGCAGCGCAGTTTACGATCCCGGCGATCAATCTGCTGGTGAGCTGCATCCTGCTTCTGATCAGTCTGAAACTGTTCAGCACGGCGGTGATCTACAGGAACCGCGAGAAGTATATGGAGATCAACGACCCTGAATTTCCGCTGCTCGTGCAGCTGAAAAATATGTCCAAGGAAGAGTATTACCATGCGATCCACACGGCGTACTTGAGCGACCGCATCGCCAGACGTCTGGGGCTGGACGACGCCGCGGCGAAGGCCTGCGCTTACTATCAGAGGATCGGCAAGCTGAAGGGTGACAACACCTGGGAGAATGTCTCTGCGGTGTGCAGCGAGTACCATTTTCCGCCGAACACGAAGAAGATCTTAAAGGAGTTTGTGGACGAGTCGGAGAGGATCGTGTCGCCGGAGACGGTGGTTGTGCTGTTCGCGGACTGCATCGTGTCGTCCATCGCCTATCTTTTCGAGAAAGACCCCAAGGCCGAGCTGGACTATGCGCAGCTGATCGACACGGTATTTCAAAAGAAATTGGAGACGGACGAGCTGTGGGGCAGCGAGATCACGCTCTCGCAGGTCCATGAGATGAAGAAGATCTTTGTGGAGGAGAAACTGTACTATGACTTCCTACGTTGAGAACGAGACGGCTGTGGAAATGCCATTCGACATGCGCGGGGTCGTGGAACGGGTTATGGAGACTGTCACGCAGATGGAGCGCTGCCCCTATGAGACGACGGTAAATCTTCTCCTGACGGACAACGAGGGCATTCGGGCGTATAACAGAGAGTATCGGGGGCTGGACAGGGAGACGGATGTGCTCTCTTTTCCGAATATCGCTTTCGAGCGCCCGGGGGATTTCAGCCCTGTGGAGGCGTGCGAGGCGGACTATTTCGACCCGGACAGCGGAGAGCTGATCCTGGGGGACATCATTCTGTCTGCGGATCGGGTGTTTGCGCAGGCGGAAGAGTACGGACACAGCGTACTCAGGGAGTTCGCGTTCCTGACGGCGCACAGCATGTTCCATCTGTGCGGCTATGACCACATGGAGGAGGACGAGGCCGCGGTCATGGAACAAAAGCAGGAGGCCGTTCTGGAAAGACTGGGTATTGTGAGAGAGACGTAGAGCTGCGGCTTGGCAGAGGCGCAGAGATATAGAATGATAAAGGATATGGTATCGCTATGAAATTACGGAGGAGAGAGAGAGCCGGGAGCGGTTTCACGGGCAGATCGGTCAAAAATCCGCTGGTACAGTTTGCGGGTGTTTTTTCCTATGTGATCATGCTTGTCATGAGAATCCCGCTGGCGCGGGCGATCGGCGACGCGGGCGTCGGGTTGTTTGCGCCGGCCTATGAGATATTTTTCCTGATCACACTGTTTACTTCCGACGCGATGACGGGAGCGCTGTCCGGCATTGTCCGCTATCGGGTAAAGAGGGAGCAGTACAGGAACGCTAAGAGAGTGTTTCGGGCGGCGTTCTTTCTGGATTTGATAATCAGCGCTGCGGCGGCTGTGATCCTGGTGGTATTTTCCGCTGTCATTGCGAATATTTTTGTCCTGGAGGCGCTGAGCCGCACGGCCATCGCGGCGTGCGGGGCGGTTCTTGTCTTCGCGGCGTTTATCGGTATTTTCCGCGGCTATTTCAACGGCTACGGGCTGGGAATGCTCACAGCCCATTCCCGGTATATCGAGGGGATCTCTATGTTTGTCTGCGTGACGGTCGGCGCGCGGCTTATGGGCGATTACGGCGCGCGGGTGGCGGCGCTGAAACAAAGCGATATGCTGGCCTGCGCCTACGGCGCTTTCGGGGCCATGCTCGGCGTGATGTTCTCCCAGCTTATCACAACGCTCCATCTGCTGGTGGTGTATGTGATCTACGCGGGGACGCTGCGGGGCAAGCTGGGGGCGGACAACAGCAAGCGCATGGAATCGCAGTATTATCTGCAGAAAATGATACTGGAAAACAGTATCCCCTTTGCGGTCGTTGCGATCCTGTCAAATCTCTTTATGCTGATCGATCAGCGTATGTTCAATTATTGTATGAATAAAACAGAGCAGGGCGCGGCGCGGACCGCGACGTGGGGCGCCTTTTACGGCCAATTTGGGACGCTTGTGGGAATCGGCGCGGCGATCGGCGTTCTGTGCGTCTGCAATATGACGGGCAGGATCGGCGGCGCCTATGAGAGAGAGGAGTACCGTGCAATGCGGGATCGGATCGGCAAGGCTGTCCGCAAGCTGTGTATGACGGCTTTCCCGACGGCAGTCTATCTGGCGGTGTTAGCGCAGGCGTTTGTCGATTGTCTGTCTGTGGGAGACAATGCGCAAGCCGCCGTATGGATTCGCGAGGGGGCGGCAATCGTCGTGCTGTATGGTTTCTGCTATCTGTTTGCCCAGCTTTTGTATCGAATGCGCATGATGCGGGAACTGCTTTTTGCGGCGGTTGTATCATTGGTCGTGCACGTGCTGGCGGCCTATCTGTTTGTGCAGAAGGCGTACCTCGGAGCGGACGGTATCGTGTGCGCGCTGCTCCTGTTTTTTGCGGCGTACGCGGCGCTGTGTTTCCTGTTCGTGAGCAGGAATCTGAAATACAGACAGGAATGGCTCGGCAGCGTGGCGTTTCCCGCGGCGGCTGCAGGGGTGTCCGGCGTGGTGGTGGGACTGGTGAACCGTCTGCTCCTTGCGCAGATCGGCGGTGGTCTGACGATTCTGATCGGCGTTTTGACAGGGCTGTTCTTCTACATCACTTTTCTGATGATCCTGCGGGTGATCGGGGAGGCGGAATTGTCCAAAATGCCGCTCGGTTTTTTCTTTATCATGCTTGGAAAAAACATTGGCGTTCTGTAGGATGAGGGATTAAAAAAAGGGGTTGACGGCTGCATAAAATTTGTAAAATGACTGATACTGATTACAGGAAATCCGGTAAGAAGGGCAACAGGAAGGATGAAACTTATAAGACGTATCAGTCTTTTTCTTATATTGTCGGGTTTTATGCTCGGGCTGGGCGGTTATACCGCGCTGAGGGCGGAGCAGTTTTTCTACCCGAACAAGTATCCGCAGAAGGAGACTTCAAATCACATCAAGGAACAGACACCCGGAGAGGCTGAGACAGAGGAACAGGTGATCGAAGCCGCAGTGGAAAACATTCCCGTGGTGACTGCGGACACGGCTTATCTGGTCGAGGAGGTGGATCTTTCTGACGGGACGATCCACGAGAAGGAGGAGAGCGTTCCGGTCAAGTATATCGGACTGGACAGAGAGAGCCTCGTGGAGGAACTTGAGTCCTACGACGCCAATCCGCCGCTCACGGAGCTGGAGCGCGGTTTTGAGACGATAGAACTGACCGCTTTCTCGAAGGACAGGGTCGTCGTCTGCAAATATTATAAGACACAGAAGGAAGAACCCGGGTTTTACCTCATGGTGGCGGATCACTTTATCGTGGTGTACAGAGAGGACAGGCAGACGCTTTACATGAACACGGATATTCTGCTCGAGAGCCTTGACGATGCGCTGCAGGCGGAGATCATGCAGGGAAAATATATGGAATCCGAAGACGAGGTGTACCATTTTCTGGAATCTTATTCCAGCTAGAGCGTCGGGAGCAGGCGCAGAGAGCTGCGCAAAGTAAAACGGGTGTTGCCCGGATCGCGGAGGCGGACAGGGAGACGGTATGGGGAAAAGAATAGCGGTGATCGGCGCGGGAGCGGCCGGCATGACGGCCGCGATCCATGCGGCGCGCTCCGGCGCGCGGGTGACGGTCTACGAGAGAAACGACAGGGTCGGCAGGAAAATTCTGTCCACGGGAAATGGAAGGTGCAATTTCTCCAACGAGAACATGAGCGCCGACTGTTACCGCGGGAGCGGCAAAGCCCTCGTCGATGCGGTGTACGGAAGGTTTGGCGTGCCGGAGACGAAAGATTTCTTCGCAGGGCTGGGTATGCGGATCAGGGACAGGAACGGTTATCTGTACCCTGCCAGCGGACAGGCGTCCACCGTGTTGGACGTGCTGCGCTATGAGCTGGACCGGCTCGGCGTATGCGTACATACAAGTGACCGGGTGGCGGGGATCCGCGCCGGACATCCGGGATTTGCCGTGGAGACGGACGGCGGGACGTCGGCGGCGTATGACGCCGTGATCCTCGCATGCGGCGGGAAGGCGGCGCCGGGGACAGGGTCGGACGGACAGGGATTTGTTCTGGCGAAAATGCTGGGGCATCGCATCATACCGACTGTGCCCGCGCTGGTGGCGCTCAAGTGCCGTGAAGATTTCTGCAGGCGTGTGGCGGGCGTGCGGTGCGAGGCGGGACTGACGCTGTACATAGACGGGCGTGCCGTCCGCTGTGAGGCGGGGGAGCTGCAGTGGACGGATTACGGTATTTCCGGCATCCCCGTATTCCAGTTCAGCAGAGATGCGGCATACGCCTTGCGGGAGAAACGGGATGTGGCGGTGAAGATCGACGTCATGCCGGACTTTACGGACGATGCGGCGCAGAGAGCATTCTGGGACTTGAGATGGGAACGGCAGTCCTCACGGACGGCGGAGCAGTTTGTGACCGGGCTGGTCAATAAGAAGATCGGGCTGCTTTACCTGAAACTGGCAGATATTCGGGAGACGGAGTTGGCGAAGGATATTCCGGCGTCCGCAAGGCGCAGGCTGGAGGGCTTTTTTCGCTCGCTCACCGTGACGGTGCGGGAAACGAACTCCTTCGCGCAGGCGCAGGTGTGCGCCGGGGGCGTGGACTGCACGCAAGTGACGGGCCGGATGGAATCGCGCATTGCGCGCGGGCTCTATTTCGCCGGAGAAATACTGGACATAGACGGCGTCTGCGGCGGTTACAATCTGCAGTGGGCCTGGAGCAGCGGAGCGGTGGCGGGACAGGCCGCGTCGGAGCGCGGCTGATATGCCCTGTCAGATACGGAGAGACAGAAGGGCAACGGGCACCGCAGGATATAGAAAGGCGAACGGTATTCACATGGAAGTAGTATTGCAGAATCTGACGAAAAAATTTCCCGGGCGGGACAGGAAGAACCGCAGCGAGGTGACCGCGGTGAACGGAATCAACTTAGAGATCCCCGACGGCGAACTGATCGGGCTGCTGGGGCCCTCCGGCTGCGGGAAGAGCACAGTGCTCAATCTGATCAGCGGCCTTTTAAAACCGACGGAGGGGCAGATTTTTTTCGGGGCGGATGACGTCACGAAACTGCCTCCCGAGAACAGGGGGATCGGGCTTGTCTTTCAAAACTACGCTCTGTATCCGCACTTGACCGTCCGACAGAACATTCTGTTTCCGCTGGAGAACCTGAAAGGCAAGGACAAGCTCTCCAAAGCCGAGATGGCTAAGAAGGCGGAGGAAGCGGCCGAACTCGTCCAGATCGATGGGCTGATGGACAGGAAACCCTCTGAGCTGTCGGGCGGACAGCAGCAGCGTGTGGCCATTGCGCGGGCTCTCGTCAAGACGCCGAAGGTGCTGCTTTTGGACGAGCCGTTATCTAATCTGGATGCGAGGCTGCGCATACAGACGCGGGAAGAGATCAGGCGGATCCAGCGCGAGACGAGGATCACCACGGTCTTCGTGACGCACGATCAGGAGGAGGCTATGAGTATCTCAGATCGGATCGCGGTGATGAAGGATGGTGTGATACAGCAGATCGGCAGGCCGCAGGAGGTCTACGACAGTCCGGCCAATCTCTTCGTTGCGAAGTTCCTCGGCACTCCGCCCATCAATGTCTTTGCCGGACAGATCAGAGAGCATATGTTGTACATCGGCAGCGACGCCGTTTTCAGGGTAAATGGCGTGTCCGACGGCGAGGTCTATGTGGGCGTTCGCCCCGAGGGCTTTGTGCGTGGGGAGACGGGAGTATTTCGCTGTAAGCTGAGCAGAGTCGAGGTCATGGGGCGTGACATCAGCATGGTGTGTGAGAATGCGGCCTCTCTGAATCCTGCCGTGCGCGTGATCGTCGGGACGCAGGATGAGCGCGGCGCAGAGACCGTGCTTGTCCCGGAGGGGAGCGAGGTGCGCTTTGCCCTTATTCCGCGCAAGGTGTTCCTGTTCGACAGGAAGACGGAAGAGCGCATCTGTTTCGAGGAGAACTGACAATGGATAGAAATCATTTGAACGGCGGCTTGAAGGGCTGGCTGTATCTTCTGCCGGCGCTCCTGTTTCTGGGCGTATTCATGGTGTACCCGCTGATCGACGTTTTTGTGTATTCCTTTGAGGAGGGATACAATTCGGCGTCACAGACTTACTTTGGCATAGGAGGCTACAACTATGCCTATGTGCTGCGCGACCCGTATTTTCTGCAGGCGGTGAAGAATACGTTCTTACTCGTTGTGATCACGGTTCCGCTGTCCACGGGGATTGCGCTGCTCATTTCCGTGGGCCTGCACTCCATCAGGCCGCTGCGGGATCTTCTGCAGACCGTGTACTTTCTGCCCTATGTGACCAACACGCTGGCGGTGGGGATGGTGTTCATGATCCTGTTCAAGAAGACAGCCTATTCCGACGGTCTGATCAATCTGTTTATCACATGGTTCGGCGGGGAGAGCGTGGACTTTATCGACGGGCCGTACCGGGCGAAGATGTTTGTACTGTGTCTCTACACGATCTGGGTGGTCATGCCGTTTAAGATCCTGATTCTCACCGGCGCGCTGGCGTCCGTCAACCCGGAATACTACCGCGCGGCCAAGGTGGACGGCACGTCAAACCTCAGGATTTTTACGAGGATCACGCTGCCGATGATCTCCCCCATGCTTTTTTATCTGATCATCACGGGGTTTATCGGCGCATTCAAGGCGTACAGCGACGCGGTGGCGCTGTTCGGCACGAACCTCAACGCGGCGGGCATGAATACCATCGTGGGCTATGTGTACGACATGCTGTACGGCGACAGCGGCGGCTATCCGTCCTATGCCTCTGCGGCGGCGATCATTCTCTTTGCGATCGTATTCACGATCACCTGCATCAATCTGTTGGTGAGTAAGAGGAAGATTCACTATTAGGGGAACCGTGTGCCACGATTCCTGCGCGCATATTTTGGAACGGAGACTGATATGGCAGATCGACATGACTACAACAAAACTGAAAAGGCGGTCAAAAACCGGGCGGCGGTCTTACAGGGCGTCACCTACGCGTTTCTGGCGTTATGGGCGGTCATCGTGCTGTTCCCATTCTATTGGATGATCCTCACATCGCTCAAAAGTTACAGCGCTTACAATGCGGAGTATCTGCCGAAGCTGTACACGCTGACTCCCACGCTGCAAAATTATATTGACGCTTTCACGGCGGTGCCGCTGGGCGGATATTTGCTGAACACGCTGATCTTTACGGTGTTCACGACACTGATCATGCTGGCGGTGATCGTCCTCGCGGCATTTGCCTTTGCGAGGCTTTCCTTTCGTGGGAAAAACGCCGTGTTTGTACTGTTCCTGTCCATGATGATGATCCCCAATGAACTGGTGATCATCACAAACTTTATGACGATCACAAACCTCAATATGCGCAACACGTTTGCGGGGCTGATCTTACCGTCGGTCACATCTGTCTTTTACCTCTATCTGCTGAAGGAGAACTTTGAGCAGATACCGGACAGCCTGTACTATGCGGCTAAGGTGGACGGCACGTCGGACTTTAAATATCTGCTGCGGGTGATGATCCCGATCGCCAGGCCGACGCTTGTCACCGTCACGATCTTAAAGGTGATCGAGTGCTGGAACTCTTATGTGTGGCCCAGACTCATCACGGACGATGCGCGCTATTATCTCGTTTCCAACGGTATACAGGAGATTCGGGAGAACGGTTTCGGGCGGGAGAACATTCCGGCGATGATGGCGGCGGTAGTGGTGATCTCGACCCCGTTGATCGTATTGTTTTTGGTCTTCAGGGACAAAGTCATGGAAGGCGTATCCAGAGGAGGAACGAAGGGCTGATGAAGAGAAGGGGAGAACATTTTGTCCGAAAGACCGTCTGCGCCGCAGCGCTTGCGGCCGTGTGCACAGCGTGGCTTGCGGGCTGTCACGGGCGGGAGGGGATACGGCCCTTCGAGATGCCGGAGTCCTTCGATGAGACGCGGGATTACGAGATCACGTTCTGGGCAAAGAATGACACGAACAAAACGCAGACGGCGATCTATGAGCAGGCGATCGCCGACTTCGAGGAACTGTACCCGAATATCACCGTGAATCTGCGGCTGTACACAGACTATGGCAAGATTTACAATGATGTGATCACGAATATCGCCACAGACACCACGCCCAACGTGTGTATCACCTATCCGGATCATATCGCAACTTATCTGACGGGCGCCGGCAACGTGGTCTGTCTGGACGGGCTGGCGGCGGATGCAGAGTACGGTTTCGGGGGAGACAGGGTGAAGTTCGATGCGCCCGCGTTCGACGAGCTGATCCCGGATTTCCTCGACGAGTGCAGGATAGAGGGACAGCTGTATGCTTTGCCGTACATGCGTTCCACGGAGGCGTGCTACGTCAACAAGACCTATGTGGAGGCGCTGGGCTACACGCTGCCCGATGTCCTGACGTGGGACTTCGTGTGGGAGGTCTCCGAGGCGGCCATGGCGCAGGATGCGGACGGCAATTACCTCGTAAACGGCCAGAAGGTGATGATTCCTTTTCTCTATAAATCCACCGACAATATGATGATCCAGATGCTGCGGCAGAAGGGGGCGGGCTACTCGACGGATGCCGGTGAGGTACGCCTTTTTAACGATACCACGCGGGCGCTGCTCTCGGACATTGCGGGGCATGCCGCCACGGGCGCTTTTTCCACCTTCAAAATATCCGGCTACCCGGCCAATTTCCTGAATGCCGGGCAGTGTATCTTCGCGGTGGATTCCACGGCCGGAGCGACATGGATGGGGACGGATGCGCCACTTTTGGACATCAGTGAGGACAAGCTGGTACAGTTCGAGACGGCGGTGATGGCGGTCCCCCAGTTCGACACGGAGCATCCCCGGATGATCTCACAGGGGCCGTCGGTCTGTGTCTTCAACAAGAGAGATCCCCAGGAGGTCATGGCGTCGTGGCTGTTCGCGCAGTATCTTCTGACGGACGAGGTGCAGATCGCCTACGCGCAGACGGAAGGATATGTGCCCGTGACGTACAAGGCGTTAAACTCTGCGGCGTATCAGGAATATCTGGCGGCCGGCGGGCAGGACGACGGGCTGCACTATGATGTGAAGATCAAGGCGTCGAAACTGCTGCTGGACCATGTGGACGACACATTTGTGACGCCTGTGTTTGTGGGGAGCGCGTCTCTTCGGGACGCGGCGGGGCAGCTTGTGGAGAATACCGTCAAGGCAGTCAGGAGAGGACAGCCGTTAGAGGATCCGGACATTGACGCCATGTACGGCGAGATCTCGTCCCTGTACAGGCTGGATCAGATCGGAGCGCAGAGAAACCGCATGTCTGCGGGAGAAGAGGAGCTGGGCGGACTGCCGGGCGTATCGGTGATCATGCTGACGGCGCTTGCAGCAGCGTGGGCGGTCATCCTGGCGTATGCGGCGGTACAGTTTGCAAAAAGAAAGGGAAATCGGCATTGATCTATTGATTTATCGTCAAATTCATGTATACTTATTGTGTTGTCTGCGGACAGCGATTTTATAAACTTTACGATGAAGATGACAGGGAGCTCTTCAGAACGGAGGAAATTATGAGAAAATTGACGGCTTTATTGTTGGCGGGCGCTTTGGTCTTGGCCTGTGTTGGATGCGGCGCGGGCGGCGCGGACACAGACAAGAAATCTGAGGGCGTCATGACTTATGACGAGTATGCGGCGGCGGAGCTGGATTCGCAGGTGGTGATCGAGACTTATGTACAGGCGAAACAGTCCTGGTGGGAGGACAAGGCCACCGTCTATACGCAGGATCATGACGGGGCGTACTTCCTGTACGACATGGCATGTTCCGAGGAGGACTATGAGAAACTGACCCCCGGAACAAAGATCAAGGTAACGGGTTACAAGTCAGAGTGGTCGGGCGAAGTCGAGATCATTGACGCCACGTTTGAGATCGAGGATGGCAGTTACATCGCGGAGGCGGAGGATGTGACTTCTCTTCTTGGCTCCGACGAGCTGATCGATCACCAGAACAAGTTTGTCTCTTTCAAGGGTATGACCGTGGAGGCGGCCGGTCAGGATGCGGACGGTAACGACGTGGCTTATCTGTATAGCTGGGACGGTTCCGGCCAGGACGGCGACGATCTGTATTTCAATGTCTCGCTCGACGGGAATGTATATACGTTCACGGTGGAATCTTATCTGTGCGACAGCAGCACAGAGGTGTACAACGCGGTCAAGGCTCTGAACATCGGCGACAAGATCGACATGGAAGGATTTCTGTACTGGTATGAGGGAGTCAATCCTCACATTACCTCTGTGACGAAGGCTGACTGACAGAAAACAAGGGCGAAACTTGGAAACACTCCGGCCGGCGGGGGAACCTGCTGTTCGGAGTGCTTTTAGATAGGGTTGACGGCAGGTTCGCGCGCCGTGGCGAAGGTTTTAGAGATGATCAGGGTAAATCAGGTGAAGGTCCCGCTGTCTCACAGGCGGGAGGATATTTTATATAGGACGGCAAAAATTCTGCGGGTCTCCCCCGATGCGATCCTGTCGTGGCAGATCGTAAAAAAGTCCATTGACGCCAGAAAGAAACCTGAGATCATGGTGGTTTATGCGGTAGATGTGCGCGTGGCAGGGGAGAGACGGGTGCTCGCCGGGTGTAGGGGCGCGCAGGCGCAGGCAGTGACGGAGAGAGCCTATGTCTTTACGGCGGACGGCACGGAGCGGCTGGCGCACAGGCCGGTCATCATTGGCAGCGGTCCGGCGGGGCTTTTCTGCGGCTATCTGCTGGCGAAACACGGGTATATGCCGCTTATCTTAGAGCGCGGGAGATGCGTGGAGAGACGCAGACAGGACGTGGAGCGGTTCTGGCGTGAGGGAACCCTCGATCCGGATTCCAACGTACAGTTCGGGGAGGGCGGCGCGGGCACGTTCTCGGACGGCAAGCTGAATACGCTGGTAAAGGACAGATTCGGCAGAAACAAAGAGGTGCTGAGGATCTTCGTGGAGGCGGGAGCGCCGGAAGAAATTCTATATGATGCAAAACCGCACATCGGCACGGACATACTCTGCACGGTGGTGCGTCATCTGAGAGAGCAGATCACCGCTATGGGCGGCGAGGTGCGTTTCGAGGCACAGGTGACGGAGATCGACTGTGCGGACGGGCGTGTGGCGGGCGTGACAGCGGACGGTGAGCACATTGGCAGCGAGGTTGTTGTTCTCGCTGTAGGGCACAGCGCGCGGGACACGTTTGAGATGCTTCACGCGAAAGGGATCCCGATGGAGGCAAAGGCGTTCGCGGTGGGACTGCGTATGGAGCATCCAAGACGGATGATCGACGCTATCCGGTATGGACGGGCGGACGATCCGCTCCTTCCGCCGGCCGATTATAAGGCCACGGCGCAGACCTCGACGGGCAGAGGGGTCTATTCCTTCTGCATGTGTCCGGGCGGCTATGTGGTCAACGCCTCCTCGGAGTCCGGAAGGCTGGCTGTGAACGGTATGAGCTACAGCGGGCGGGACGGCGACAACAGCAACAGCGCCATAATCGTTACGGTGACGCCCCGGGACTATGAGGGGGATTCCCCGCTTGCCGGAGTTTCCTTTCAGAGAGAATTGGAGGAGCGCGCGTATCGCATCGGTCAGGGGGCCGTTCCCGTGGAGCGTTACGGCGACTACAGGAGCGCTGTGACAGGCAGGGATGCGGGTGAGTCCGTCATTCGGAGGGATTATCCTGATTTTGCGCCGGCGGTCAAGGGAGCGTACCGCATGGCGGCCGTGCACGACATTCTGCCGGAGGGGCTGAACGAGGCGCTTGTGGAAGGGATCGACTTGATCGGTCAAAAGATGCCCGGCTTTGCGGACGGCGGCGCATATCTGTCGGGGATCGAGAGCAGGACGTCCTCTCCGGTCAGAATTACGCGGGATGAGACGGGACAGTCCGCAGTGCGCGGACTGTATCCCTGCGGCGAGGGCGCGGGCTATGCGGGCGGCATCACTTCGGCGGCCATGGACGGTATGCTGATCGCGGAGAAGATCGCGGCGCGGTATCGCCCCTTCACGAAAAAATAGAAAACGTTGACACGCCCGCGAGGCGTTTCGGAATGGAGGATATAAGGTGTCATGCCGGACATAAGAGAGATGATGAAGGATAAAAAGAGGATCGTGATCAAGATAGGCTCCTCCTCACTGCAGCACAAGGAGACGGGCGATTTCGACTACACGAAACTGGACGTGCTCGTGCGGGAGTTGTGCGATCTGCGAAATCGCGGCAAGGATGTGGTGCTCGTGACGTCCGGGGCGATCGCGGCGGGTAAGAAGGCGGTCATGATGCAGGATACCGGCGACGACAACCCGACGGCGGTCAAGCAGGCGTGCGCCGCCATCGGGCAGGCGAGACTAATGATGACCTACCAGAAGATCTTTGCGGAGTACAATCAGGTCGCGGCGCAGATCCTTATGACGAAAAACACGATCATCGACAATCTGAACCGCTTCAATGCGCGCAACACGTTCGCGGAGCTTTTTAAGCTGGGCGTCGTGCCGATCGTGAATGAGAACGACACAGTGGCGACCTACGAGCTGGGGATCGGCGATAACGACACGCTCTCGGCCATCGTCGCGTCGCTGATCGGTGCGGATATGCTGCTCCTTCTGTCGGACATCGACGGACTCTACACGGACGACCCAAGGAAAGATCCGGACGCCAGATACATTGAGGTCGTGGAGGAACTCACGGAGGAACTGATGGAGATGGGAAAAGCGTCCACGGGCAGCGACTCCGGCACCGGAGGGATGACGACCAAGCTGCAGGCGGCAAAGATCGCCAACAACATGGGCGTGGATATGGTGATCGCCAACAGCGCGGACATCAAGGTGATCCATCGGATCCTGTCGGGACAGAACATCGGCACGCTGTTTCTGGCGCACAGGGACGAGGATTTCGATCTGCCCCTGTATGTACAGCAGATGCACGAGTAGTTCAAGGCGGAGCGGATAACGTCTGCGCATGGCGCATACGGCCTCGTAATGGGATCGGCGGCGGGGCGCGGACAAGAATGGCGGAGGCAGGGATCAGTGAGCTTTGGAGACGACAAGAGGACGGCGCGTAAGCGCGCGCTCGCAAGAAGGGACAGCCTGTCTGCAAAGGAGAGGGCGGCGTACGACGCGGCCATAGAAGAGACTGTGGCGGTCATGTCCGGGTACCGCGAGGCGGAGGTTATTCTGGCCTATGCGAGCTATCGCAGCGAAGTCAGTACGAGGGGATTGATCGGGAGGGCTCTGCGGGACGGCAAGACCGTGTTCGCGCCTAAAGTGGCCGGAGACGAGATGGAGTTTTGGCGTATCGCGTCCCCCGCGGATCTGCAAGAGGGCTATCGCGGCATTCCGGAGCCGGCACAGAGCGTCTCTTTTGCGGAATGGACCGGCAGATGGGAAGACGGCGCGGGGGCGCGCAGCGTGATGATGTGGATGCCGGGGGCGGTTTTCGACATGGAGAGGCACCGTATCGGGTACGGCGGCGGTTTCTATGACAGATATTTGGCGAAACTGGCGGCGGGAACAGACAGCGCGCGACCAGGCGACGCCGCTTTGAGTTACAGCCTGATCGTGGCGGCGCTCGCTTACGGGTGCCAGATCGCGAAGGAGATTCCCCACGAGGCGCACGACAGAAAACCCGATCTGATCGTTACGGAGCGGGGCGTTATAGAAGGAAGGAAAGAGAGGAATGGCGCATGGAATATTTAGAGCAGTTGGGACAGCGGGCAGTCGCGGCGAAATATGAATTGCAGAGACTGACCACGGAGGAGAAGAACGATGCGCTCGAAGCGGTGGCGTCGGCGCTGATAGATCATGCGGGGCGGATGTTGGAGGCAAACGGGCGAGACTATGAGACCGCGCGGCAGAGCGGTATGTCGGAGGCCCTGCTGGATCGGCTGAAACTGACGGAAGAGAGAATCGGGGCGATGGCGGAGGGCCTCAGGCAGATCGCGGCTCTTTCAGATCCTGTGGGCGAGGTGATGGACAGCTTTGACAGGCCCAACGGACTGCGCATCGACAAGGTCAGGGTCCCCATGGGCGTCATCGGCATCATCTATGAGGCGCGTCCGAATGTGACGGCGGATGCTTTCGGACTGTGTTTTAAGACCGGAAGCGCGGTCATCCTGAAAGGCGGCAAAGACGCTTTCTACTCCAACGAGGCGATCACGCAGATTATCAGGGAAACGCTTGCGGCAGAAGGGATTTCGGCGGACGCGGTTCAACTGATCGCCCACAACGACCGGGCGGTGACCACCGCTTTTATGCAGTTAAAGCAGTATGTGGACGTGTTGATCCCGCGTGGCGGCGCAGGACTGATCCGGGCCGTGGTGGAAAACAGCACGATTCCGGTGATCGAGACGGGAACGGGAAACTGCCATATCTATGTGGACGAGGAGGCTGATCCGGAGAAGGCCGTGCCCATCATCCTCAATGCCAAGACTCAGCGCATCGGCGTCTGCAACGCCTGTGAGTCGTTGCTGGTCCACGAGAAGATCGCCGAGAGTTTCCTGCCAAAACTCGCGGAGGCTCTCCGGGAAAAGCATGTCGAGATGCGCGGCGACGAGACTGTGCGCAGGGCGATACCGGACGCTGCAGCGGCCACGGAGGAGGATTACGGCACAGAGTACTTGGACTATATTATCTCCATGAAGACGGTAGGCTCCGTCAAAGAGGCTGTGGAGCATATCAACCGCTATGGCACCAAACATTCCGAGGCCATACTCACGGAGAACAGAGAACATGCCGAACAGTTTCTGCAGGGTGTGGATTCGGCCTGCGTCTACGTGAACGCGTCCACGCGTTTTACCGACGGTTTCGAGTTTGGATTCGGAGCGGAGATCGGCATCAGCACGCAGAAACTCCACGCGAGAGGGCCCATGGGCTTGAAAGAGCTGACTACCTACAAATATCTCATACGAGGCGACGGGCAGATCAGACAATAGCGCAGAATGATAGAAAACAGTTGACATTTCTCCAGAAATGAAATAATATACATATGAACACTTAAACATATGTTGTGGGTGAAAAGGAGGACGCATGGCGACAGGGCGCGGAGACGAACTGAAAAGTATACAGGACGAAACGTCTAAAGGGCGGGAGGATATTGTGGAAAAGATATTCGGACAGCAGCCGGACGATGAGATCCTGTACGATCTGGCGGAGCTTTTTAAAGTATTCGGAGATTCCACGAGGATCAAGATCCTGTATTCGATGTTCGAGAACGAGCTGTGTGTGAATGATATTGCGAAACTGCTGAACTTAAGCCAGTCCTCTGTGAGCCATCAGCTCAGGATCCTAAAATCTTCCAAGCTGGTGAAATTCAGGCGTGATGGAAAATCCGTCTACTATTCACTGGACGACGAGCACGTCCGCGCGATCATCAGCATGGGAATGGAACATGTGGAAGAGTAGGCGAAACAGACGCCGGCAGAGAAAATGAAAAGCGGAGGAATGGATGATGACAAAGACGTACAAGATTGAGGTCGACTGCGCGAACTGTGCGGAGAAGATGCAGGATGCGGCGAATAGGACGCAGGGCGTTACCGAGGCGGTAGTCAGCTTTATGACGCAGAAAATGAAGGTGGAGTTTGCGGAGGGCGCCGACGAGAAAGCGGTCATGAAACAGGTTTTGAAGGCGTGCAGAAAAGCGGAACCCGACTGCGAGATAGAATTTTAAGGGCTTTTAAATCGGTCTGACTGTTGCAACATCAAATGCCCCATGGTACAATATAATAATATTCGGATAAATGGCATTGGATGCGGCGCGGAGGATTTATGAAGTCAACGAACAAAAAAGAAAACAAGGCTATTGTATGGGAGATTGTCTTTATATGTGCACTGCTGGCATTTATCGCTTTCTCCTTTTTTATTTTTGCGCGGGATAACAGCGAGCGTGTCTTGGAGCAGAACGACAGTTTTATCGAGTCTGCCACGATGCAGTCTGCCGCGCGCATGAACGATCTGTTCGATCTTGCCGACAATAACGTCAAAATATTATCGCATCTGTACGGTCCCATCATGACGGAGCCGACCGTGGGTTCGGATATGCTGAGAGATATGACGGAGCGTTCTTTTTTTGACTATGTGGAATTCATCTCGTCCGACGGGACGGATCTGACCGCCGACGGCAGGACGGCGGATCTGGCGGACAGAGCTTACTTTCAGGACGGTATGCGGGGCAACAGCGGCTGGAGCGTCGTCTATCATTCCCGGATCACGGATGAGACGTTGCTGATTTTCTATACGCCTTTCTACCATGAAGGAGAGATCATAGGCGTTCTGAGCGGCATCCTGCGGGAAGATTCCGTGCGGGAGCACTTTGCCGACGTGGGCTATTTCGGCATGCAGGGCAGCGCCTATCTGCTGGAGGCGGACGGCAATGTGGTCAGCTATGTCGGAAACGGCGAGAAACCCGAAAATCTTCCGGAACAGTTAAAGAGTACCGGGAAACTGTACGCCGAAGATCTCAATAAGCTGGAAAACGCTCTTGCCACGGGCACATCTGCAAAATTCAACTATATCGGCGGCAGCGGCGCGGGCAATGCCTATGTCACGCCGCTGGAGGGCGGGAAACTTTTTCTGGTGCAGAGCCTGCCGTCCAGACTGAACAAAGGGATGACGCAGAGCGCGAACTCGGCGGGGATCCGTCTGGAGATAAAGATTCTGCTCGCGTTTGTTCTGTATGTGCTGTATCTTGTGATCAAAAACCGGCTCCAGAGAAGGAAACTGATCTCCGAGAAACAGGAGATCTCCCGCGTGGCGGACGCCGTGCCTCATCTGTTCTCCAGGTTCGCCCTCGTGGATCTGGAGGAAGATACCTACGAATATATGGAAGGCAAGAAAGGCGACGCGCCTGCCCGCGGGAAGTATACGGATCTGATACGCCATCTGGAGCCGAAATATATCGCGGAGGATGACGGCGGCAGGACCATGGCCTCTGTGCTCACCGTCGGGCATATCCGGGAGAACCTGACGGAGGAGACGCCGTTCCTCCAATATGAATACCAGATCGATATGGGCGGACACCGCTGGGAGACAATGTCCATCATGTGTCTGAAACGCGAGGAGGGCAGAGCCGTCAAGGTACTGTTTGCCATTCAGGATGTGACGGCGATCAAGGAACAGGAGATCGAGATCCGCACGGCGTTAAAGAGCGCGTCCGAGGCGGCGGAGGCGGCCAATCGCGCAAAATCCGATTTCCTTGCGCGCATGTCCCATGACATCCGCACGCCGATGAACGCGATCATGGGTATGACGGCGGTGGCAGAGATGCATATGGACGACCGGGAGCGTCTCGCCGACTGCCTGAACAAAATCACGATCTCCAGCAGACATCTTCTCGCTCTGATCAACGACGTGCTGGATATGTCCAAGATAGAGAGCGGCAAGGTGACGCTGAATGAGGAGCCGTTCAATATGTCGGATCTGGTGGAGAGCGTTGTCACCATTATCCGGGCGCAGGTAAACGCCAAAAAGCAGCAGCTGCGGGTACATATCTCGGACATCGCTCACGAGGATGTGATCGGCGACACGCTGCGCCTCAGACAGATCTTTGTCAATATTCTCGGCAATGCCGTAAAGTTTACGCCGGAGGGCGGGATCATCACGTTCAATATTCGGGAGTGCGATTCGCGCATCCATGACATGGGATGCTATGAGTTTGTCTGCGAGGATACGGGTATCGGCATGGACCGGGAATTCATGAAGACGATCTTCGATCCCTTCACGAGAGCGCAGGATTCCGTCAACAATAAGATCGAGGGTACGGGGCTGGGCATGTCCATCACCCGCAATATCGTCCGCATGATGGAGGGCGACATCAGGGTGGAGAGCACGCCCGGAAGAGGTTCCAAATTTACGGTTCAGGTACATTTAAAACTGCAGGATCTGTCGGCGCAGGGTGTGGAGACGCTGGAGAATCTGCGTATTCTGGTGGCGGATGACGACCGCAGCTCCTGTATCAGCACCTGCGATATTTTGGAGAGTATCGGCATGGAGGCGCAGTGGGTGCTGTCCGGCGACGAGGCGGTCGAGAAGACGGTGGCCGCCCACGAGGCGGGAGAGGACTACGCGGCCGTCATACTGGACTGGAAGATGCCGCCGGGCAAGGACGGCGTTGAGACTGCGTGTGAGATTCGGAAACGGACCGGCGATGACATTCCAATCATTATCCTGTCGGCCTACGATTGGTCGGAGGTCGAGACGGAGGCGAGAGAGGCGGGCGTTCAGGCGTTTATCGAGAAACCGCTGTTCCGCTCCCGCCTGATATATGCCCTCAAGTCAGTGCTGGCGCAGGGCGGCGGTGAGAAAAGGAACGGTCTTGCCGATCTGATAAAACAGAGCCATGAGGGCAGGCATATCCTGCTGGCGGAGGACAATGAGCTGAATCGGGAGATTGCCGTGGAACTGCTCTCCTATCTCGGCGTCATCGTGGATCAGGCGGCGGACGGCCGGGAGGCTGTCGATATGGTGAAAAACAGCGAGCCGAATTATTATGAGATGATTTTTATGGATATTCAGATGCCGGTCATGAACGGTTACGAGGCAGCCGAGAGTATTCGCGCCATGCAGCGTGAAGACGCGGCGCGCATTCCGATCGTGGCGATGACGGCGAACGCTTTTGCCGACGACATAAGAGCGGCCCGCGAGGCCGGTATGAACGATCATATAGCGAAACCTGTGGAGGTGGAGAAACTGCAGGAGGCGCTGGACAAGTGGCTGTGACGGTGTCACGGCGAAGAATTTCAGCGCGCGGAAGATAATATCGGAGGGAATCGTCTTGAACATTGTAAAAAAACTGGTGCTGTTGTGTGTCTGCGCGGTGTGCGGGCTGTCGCTGACAGCGTGCGGGGAGGACGAGACGCTGACTGCGTATCAGGAGAATATGAGTGCCTTCTTCGAGCATATTGCCAACTACAACGATGAGATGAACTCCATCGACGTCTCAGATGAGGACGCCACGGAGCTGCTGCTCTCCTATCTGGATCAGCTGCAGGCAGAGATCACATGGATGGCGGAGCTTGAGACGCCGGAGCAGTTCTCGGCGGCGGACAGTCTGGCGGACGAGGCGGATGAGAACATGCGGCAGGCGGTGGAGCTGTATCACAGGGCATACGAGGCGGAGATTTTTGACGAGGCGACCGCAGAGGCCGCAAGAGAGTACTACGACAGAGCCAATCTTCGCATTCAGTATATCATCATGATCCTGCACGGGGAGATCCCCGAGGGCGAGGGAATCACCTACACAGAGGAAAATGGCATTCTCGGCGGCGGCTATCTGAACCGGACGGAGGAGGAAGAAGGCGGAGACGGAGCGGAAGAGGAGGATCCCGTGCCGGAGGACAACTTCGATACGGATGATACGGTATTCTATGAGGAGCCGGCGGAGGACGGCGCACAGGGGAGCACGCAGTAAGATGAAAAAGCAGGAATTTTATGGGCTGGTCAAAGAGCATCCCGTTTTTCTGGACGGCGCCACAGGATCGAATCTCCAGCGGCAGGGTATGCCTGCCGGCGTGTGCCCGGAGCAGTGGATCCTGGAACACAGTGGGATATTGATCTCACTCCAGCGGGCGTTTGTCGGGGCGGGCAGCAATATTGTCTACGCGCCCACGTTCACGGCGAACCGCGTCAAATTAAGAGAGTACGGACTCGACGGGGAGATCCGGCGGCTCAATCATGAGCTGGTGGCGCTCTCAAAAGAGGCGGTGGGCGGCAAAGCCTATGTGGCGGGGGACATCACCATGACGGGCGAGCAGCTTGCCCCCATCGGGCAGCTTGATTTCGAGGAGCTGATCGATATATACAAGGAACAGATCGGCTATCTGGCGGAGGCGGGTGTGGATCTGCTCGTCGTGGAGACGATGATGAGCCTGCAGGAGACGCGGGCGGCGCTGATCGCCGCGAAGGAGGTCTGCGATCTGCCCGTGATGGCGACGATGACCTTTGAGGCGGACGGCAGGACGCTGTACGGGACGGATGCAGTCACGGCGGCGGTGGTTCTTCAGAGCCTCGGGGCTGACGCGGTGGGAACGAACTGCTCCACGGGGCCTGACAAGATGACAGAGATTGTCAGGCAGATCGCGTCGGTGACCACCGTGCCCGTCATCGCGAAACCCAACGCGGGTCTTCCATCGCTTGACGAAAACGGGCATACGGTCTATGATATGGGGGCGAAAGAGTTCGGTGAATGTATGAGAGCGCTGGTGGAGGCGGGCGCGTCCATCGTGGGCGGCTGCTGCGGGACGACGCCGGAGCATATTCGCATGGCGGTGGAGAGCGTCAGAGACATGGAAGTCGTGACGCGCAGTACCTCCGGCAGACGGTTCCTCGCCAGTGAGAGACAGACGGTGACGTTTGGCCTGGACGACCGTCTCCTCATCGTCGGAGAGCGGATCAACCCTACGGGCAAGAAGAAACTGCAGGAGCAGCTGCGGGCGGGTTCCATGGATATGGTGGCGGATTTTGCCGAAGAGCAGGAGGCCTGCGGCGCCGAGGTGCTGGACATCAATATGGGGATGAGCGGCATCGATGAGAAGGCGATGATGCTGCGCGCCATCGAGGTCGTAGGCGGTGTGACGAATCTGCCGCTCTCACTCGATTCCAGCCATGTGGACGTGCTGGAGGCGGCGCTGCGCAGATACCCGGGCAGAGCGCTGATCAACTCCATCTCCTATGAGAAAATAAAATTTGAAAAGCTGCTGCCGATGGCGAAAAAGTATGGCGCGATGTTTGTGCTGCTCCCGCTCTCGGACGAAGGACTGCCGAAGAGTCCGGAGGAGAAGATCGGGATCATAGAGAAGATACAGGCCCGTGCGCTGGCGCTCGGTATGCGCAAGGAAGATATTGTGGTGGACGGTCTGGTGACGACTGTAGGCGCGAACAAGAGCGCGGCGCTTGAGACCCTTGAGACGATCCGCTACTGCAAGGCCAACGGTCTGGCGACCATCTGCGGATTGTCCAACATCTCTTTCGGACTGCCGGAGAGGAGCTTTGTCAATACGACTTTTCTCACCATGGCGATCCGGGAGGGACTGTCCATGGCCATCGCAAATCCTTCTCAGGAACTTCTGGTGAGCTGCGCGTTCGCGGCCGATCTTCTCCTAAACAAGGAAGGGGCGGATCTCCGCTACATTCACCTGATGGATGCGGTGAAGGAGAAAAGGGAGGCGTCTGGCGTGACGGCGCAGACGACGACGGGCATTCGTTTTCGAGGGAACACGCAGAGCGAGAGCGGCGGGACGATGTCGGCTGTGGACAGGCTCTACGCCGATGTGCTCAAGGGAAACGGAAACACTGTCGTGGAGGACACGAAGAGAGCGCTGGCGGACGGACATAAGGCGCGGGAACTGCTGGACGAGGTGCTGCTGAAAGCGATTAATCAGGTGGGGGAGCTTTTTGATCAGGGAAAATATTTTCTGCCGCAGCTGATCGCCGGCGCGGAGGCGATGAAATCCTCCATAGAGTATTTGGAGCCTATGCTCATGACGGGAGAGGCCGAGCGGGAGATGCCCACGGTGGTGATCGCCACGGTGGAGGGCGACATCCACGACATCGGCAAGAATCTGGTGGCGCTCATGCTGAGGAACTATGGTTTCAAGGTGATCGATCTGGGCAAGGATGTGCCGAAGGAGAAGATCATCGAGGCGGCGAGGGAGCACAACGCTCAGGTCATCGCCCTGTCGGCGCTCATGACGACCACCATGCAGCAGATGCGGCATGTGATCGACTACGCCAGAGAGAAGAAAGTGGACGCCAAGATCATCGTGGGCGGCGCGGTGATCACGCAGGAGTACGCGGACGAGATCGGTGCGGACGGCTATTCCAAGGACGCGGCTGACGCGGTGAAACTGACAAAGAGAATATTGCAGATAGACGATGAAACATAAGGAGATTGAGAAAAATGTTAGGTGCAGATGCTATGGTGAGATGCCTTGAGGAAGAAGGCGTAAAATATGTGTTCGGCTATCCGGGAGTTGCCATATGCCCGTTTTACAACAGCATTCTGGATTCCAGGATCGAGACGATCCTGATCCGCACGGAGCAGAACGCGGCCCATGCGGCCAGCGGACTTGCGCGCGTGACGGGCGGCGTCGGCGTCTGTGCGGTAACGTCCGGCCCCGGCGCGACCAATGTGATCACAGGCATCGCGACGGCTTTTGCGGACAGTATACCGCTGGTGTGCATCACCGGGCAGGTGAACAGCGCGCTGCTTGGCTCCGACGTATTTCAGGAGGCGGACATCACCGGAGCGGTGGAGTCTTTCGTGAAATACAGCTATCTGGTCAAGGATGCCGAGGAGATCCCCAGAATATTCAAAGAAGCTTTCCATATCGCCAATACCGGCAGGAAGGGCCCCGTCCTGATCGATGTGCCGATCGACGTGCAGAACGCAGTCATTTCCAAATTCAAATATCCGGACGAGGTGAATATGCGCACCTACAAACCGACTGTCAAGGGAAATGCGGTGCAGATCAGGAAGGTGGTAAAAGAACTGTCAAGGGCGAAACGTCCGATCATCTGCGCGGGCGGCGGCGTGCTGCTTGGTCAGGCGGAAAAAGAACTGCGCACTTTTGTGGAAAAATACCGTATTCCCGTAGTCTCCACCATGATGGGGATCGGCGTGATGCCGACCAGACATCCCATGTACTACGGCATGGTGGGCAATAACGGCAACCCATACGCGAACCGCGCCATGAACGAGTCCGATCTTCTTATTATGGTGGGCGCCAGGGTGGCTGACCGCGCGGTGAACCAGCCGGATCTGATCACGGAGAACAAGGTGCTGGTGCACATCGATGTGGATCCTGCGGAGATCGGCAAGAATGTGGGGCCGACGATACCGCTGGTGGGCGACGCAAAACATATCATCGAAGATTTCATGGCGGAGGAGTTTTCCTGCGAGCACGAGGCTTGGATCGACACGCTGAACGGTTATCGGGACACCATGGGCCGCGTCAGAAAACCCAATCCCGCCTATGTGGATCCGGCAGAGTTTATCCGTATGCTGTCGGAGAGCATGAAAGACGACGCCGTCTATGTGGCCGACGTGGGACAGAATCAGATCTGGTCCTGTAACTATCACATTGTAAAAAACGGCAGGTTCCTGACCACGGGCGGCATGGGAACGATGGGCTACTCCATTCCGGCGGCAATGGGTGTAAAGCTTGCGGACAAAGACAGACAGGTAGTGGCCGTGTGCGGCGACGGCTCGTTCCAGATGTCCATGATGGAGCTTGCAACTATGCGGCAGTTTAACGTGCCGGTGAAGATCATCGTGCTCAGGAACAATTATCTCGGTATGGTGCGCGAGTACCAGCATTACACATACAAAGACCACTATTCGGTGGTTGATTTGTCGGGCAGCCCCGATCTGGAGAGACTGGCGTCCGCCTACGATATGAGATTCATGCGGCTTGGCACGATGGAGGGCGCGCAGGAGACAATCGACGCATTCCTGGAGAAAGACGAGGCCGTGCTGTTAGAGTGCCTGATCGACCCGATGGATCTGGTCAAGTGATCGGACGATGTAGCGTGACCGCATTTCGCGGCATTGGTGTGGCAGGAGGAAAAAGCAATGAAAAAAATCTACTCAGTCTTAGTGGAAAACCGCTCCGGCGTGCTCTGTAAAGTGGCGGGGCTCTTTTCCAGAAGATGTTTTAATATCGACAGTCTGGCGGTGGGGGAGACGGACGATCCGGCGACTTCCTGCATGACGATCGTCAGCAGCGGCGATCAGCGGACCATCGAGCAGATCGAGAAACAGCTCAACAAAAAACTGGACGTCATCAAGGTAAAGACCTTCGACGAGACGGCAAGCGTCAGCAGGGAGCTGATGTTGATGAAGGTCAAATACAACAAGGGCAACAGGCGCGACATCATGGAGATCTGCGACGTCATGAAAGCGCAGATCGTGGACATGTCCAAGAAAACCATGATCATTCAGATCTGCGATGTGCCGGAAAAGATACAGCTTTTGATCGATATGATGCAGTCTGTCAGCATTGTGGAAGTGGCGAGAACCGGGACGCTGGCGCTGCAGAAATGTCTGGAGACGGACGTCTAGGTTCTGTCATACGGGGCGGACGCCGTAGACGGGCGGCGGGACAGGTTGACTTTTCGCCTGTGAATTGATACAATAATGGACGGTGCGTGGCGGTGAGCGTCATGCGCGGAAAGGTTTGCGCTATGCAGAAGAAAGTATTTCAGTTGTTGGTGGACAATACTTCCGGCGTACTCAGCCGGATAGCTGGGCTTTTTTCCAGACGGGGCTACAATATTGACAGTATCACGGCGGGCGTGACGGCGGATCCGCGGTTCACCCGCATCACGATCGTAACCTCGGGGGATGACGAGATTCTCGACCAGATCGAGAAACAGGTGGCCAAGCTGGTGGATGTCAGGGATATTAAGGAACTCAAGCCCGGCGAGAGCGTGTACAGGGAGCTTGCCATGATCAAAGTCAAAGCGTCCGCAAATGAGCGTCAGGGCGTCATTGCGGTGGCTGATATTTTCCGCGCCAAGATCGTTGACGTGTCGACCGAGAGTCTGATCATTGAGTTGACGGGTAATCAGGATAAGATTGAGGCGTTCATCAATCTGTTGGACGGCTACGAGATTCTGGAACTGGCCAGAACGGGTATCGCGGGACTTGGGCGCGGCATTGAGAATGTGACGTATCTTTGAGCGGGCTCGCTTAATGGGACGGCGGCGAGAGAGCGGATGTGCTGCACGGAGGGCTTGCCCTCTTAATAATAAAAGTTATCAAACGGAGGAGTAGGAAAATGGCAAAGATTTTTTATCAGGAAGATTGTAACTTATCCCTGTTGGACGGCAAGACGATCGCGGTGATCGGCTACGGCAGTCAGGGACATGCGCACGCGCTGAACGCGAAAGAGTCCGGCTGCCATGTGATCATCGGTCTGTACGAGGGTTCCAAGTCGTGGGCCAGGGCTGAGGCGCAGGGATTCGAGGTATACACGGCCGCCGAGGCTGCGAAGAAGGCCGACATCATTATGATCCTTATCAACGACGAGCTGCAGGCAGCCATGTACAAGAAAGACATTGAGCCAAATCTGGAGCCCGGCAATATGCTGATGTTCGCGCACGGTTTCAATATTCACTTCGGTTGTATCGTACCGCCCAAGGACGTGGACGTGACGATGATCGCGCCCAAAGGACCGGGTCATACCGTAAGAAGTGAGTATCAGGCGGGCAAGGGCGTGCCCTGTCTTGTGGCAGTTCATCAGGATGCCACAGGCAAGGCGCAGGATATAGCGCTTGCCTACGCGCTGGCCATCGGCGGCGCAAGAGCGGGCGTACTGGAGACGACTTTCCGCACGGAGACGGAGACAGACCTCTTCGGCGAGCAGGCGGTGCTCTGCGGCGGCGTATGCGCGCTGATGCAGGCCGGATTCGAGACGTTAGTCGAGGCCGGGTATGATCCGAGAAACGCCTATTTCGAGTGCATCCATGAGATGAAACTGATCGTAGACCTGATCTACCAGTCAGGTTTCGCGGGTATGAGATATTCCATCTCCAACACGGCGGAGTACGGCGACTACGTCACGGGGCCGAAGATCATCACGGAGGAGACCAAGAAGACCATGAAGAAGATCCTCTCCGACATTCAGGACGGCACTTTTGCGAAAGATTTCCTGCTTGACATGTCTTCCGCAGGCGGACAGGTACACTTCAAGGCCATGCGGAAACTTGCCTCCGAGCATCCTTCCGAGAAGGTCGGCGAGGAAGTGAGAAAGCTTTACAGCTGGAACAACGAAGAGGATAAGCTGATCAACAACTAAGCCGCAGATGATATAAGAACATGAAAGGGCAGCCTATTTGGTCGAAGGAGAGACCAAGGGCTGTCTTTTTTCACAGCGCAATCCGTCAGGCAGATTCACTTGTGTTTTCATGCATGTAGAAAAAATAGAGACGAAATATCGTTTACAAAACGGCTATTTCAATATGTAGGGCCAAAAGGGGATATTTGACAAATATACCACAAGATTTTGTATTGTGCAAAATGTTATGCGGCTATTGTTTGGAGAAAAAATTGGCTGTACATTTGTGGACACTGCATGATATGATTTGTTTACCATACAGTAGAAAGGAGGTTGCAAAGATGCCGGATAACGAATTGTTGCATGCCATATCAGACATGCTGGATACGAAGCTTAAGCCTGTAAACGACCGATTGGACAAGATTGAGGCAACTCAGGAAAACTGTATCCTGCCACGGCTGGAAAAACTGGAACAGTCGGTGGAAAAGCTGGAGCAGTCGCAGCGGGAGACAGAGCAGAAGGTAGAAAAACTGGAAGAGTCGGTGGAAAAACTGGAACAATCGCAGCTTAAGACAGAGCAGACGGTAGGAAAACTGGAACAGTCGGTGGAAAAACTGGAACAGTCCGTGAAAAAGCTGGAACAGTCGCAGCGGGAGACAGAGCAGAAGGTAGAAAAACTGGAAGAGTCGGTGAAAAAGCTGGAACAATCGCAGCGGAAGACGGAACAGACGGTAGGAAAACTGGAACAGTCGGTGAAAAAGCTGGAACAGTCGCAGCGGGAGACAGAGCAGAAGGTAGGAAAACTGGAACAGTCGGTAGGAAGACTGGAGAAATCGGTAGAAAATCTGGAGCAGTCCGTGAAAAAAATTGAACTGACGCTGGAAAACAATGTCCTTCCCCGCCTGCAGACGATCGAGTCCTGCTACACGTCCACTTATGAGAGATACCAAAATGGTGTTAACAAGATCGAGTCTATGCAGACGGATATAGAAGTGATCAAAAAAACGGTCATAAAGCACAGCGAGAGAATCCAGAAATTGGCATAAGTTTTAGCTCTTCACCCGTTTTCTCAGCTGCCATATTCATGTCAGGGCAGTCTTGTATCAGGTGTTCTGTGCCGCGATGGCATTCGTACCCAAATTTCACATGAGACATGCAGCGGCTTGCGGTGAGATTCGCGGGCTGCTGTTTTGTCGTATGGCGCATCAGAGGGAACCTTCAAAAAACATTTTCCATAACAAACATTCTATGCTACAATAATATTCGTACGAAAATACTAATACGGCAAACGCAACGACAGGAGGTAACAAGTCATGGGAATGACAATGACTCAGAAAATTCTTGCTGCACACGCGGGACTGGACAAAGTGGAGGCGGGACAGTTGATCGAGGCGGATCTGGATCTGGTGCTCGGCAATGACATCACCAGCCCGGTAGCGATCAGGGAGATGGAGAAGATGAAGGTGGACGGCGTCTTTGACAGGGATAAGATCGCCCTCGTGCCGGATCACTTCGTGCCCAACAAGGACATCAAATCTGCGGAACACTGCAAGTGTGTCAGAGAGTTTGCATATCGCAATAAGATCACCAATTATTTTGAAGTGGGCGAGATGGGAATCGAGCACGCGCTGCTCCCGGAGAAGGGTTTGACGGTGGCGGGCGACGTTATTATCGGCGCGGATTCCCACACATGTACCTACGGCGCGCTGGGAGCGTTTTCCACAGGCGTCGGCAGCACGGATATGGCCGCCGGTATGGCGACGGGCAAGGCATGGTTCAAGGTGCCGGCGGCGATCAGATTTAATCTGATCGGGAAACCTGCGGAGTGGGTGAGCGGCAAGGATGTGATCCTGCATATCATCGGTATGATCGGTGTGGACGGCGCGCTCTACAAGTCCATGGAATTTGCGGGAGAGGGCGTGAAAAATCTCACCATGGACGACCGCTTTACCATCGCGAACATGGCGATCGAGGCGGGCGGTAAGAACGGCATCTTCCCGGTGGATGATACGGCGATCGCTTACATGAAGGAGCATTCTGATAAACCCTACACCATCTATGAGGCAGATGAGGATGCGGTCTATGATGAGGAATACACGATCGATCTCGGCAAACTGCGTCCCACGATCGCGTTTCCGCACTTGCCGGAGAACACCAAGACCATCGACGAAATCAAGGAGGACATCAGGATCGACCAGGTGGTGATCGGTTCCTGTACCAACGGGCGTATCGATGATATGCGGATCGCCGCCAAGGTGTTAAAGGGAAGGCACGTGGCGAAGGGAATGCGCTGCATCGTTATTCCGGCGACGCAGGCAATCTACCTGCAGGCCATGGAGGAAGGGCTTTTGAAGACCTTTGTCGAGGCGGGTGCGGTGGTCAGCACGCCTACATGCGGGCCGTGTCTGGGCGGTTATATGGGGATTTTGGCGCAGGGTGAGCGCTGTGTGTCCACCACGAACCGTAACTTTGTGGGGCGTATGGGCCATGTGGAATCCGAGATCTATCTGGCGAGTCCCGCGGTGGCGGCGGCGAGCGCGGTGGCAGGCCGGATTTCGTGCCCGTGCCGGTTGAAGTAGGCCGTTTTCGGCGCTCGGGCGCATGAAATATGCGGAAAGCGCCCCGATATAGAGACGACGGCGGCGTAAACATAATTTACAGAAAGAATGAGGATGTTTGGATATGAAAGCGGCAAAAGGAACGGTTTTTAAATATGGGGATAATGTGGATACGGATGTGATCATTCCCGCACGTTATCTCAACTCCTCCGACCCTGCGGAGCTTGCGACGCACTGTATGGAGGATATTGACAAGGAGTTTGTCGGGAAAGTGTCAAAGGGCGACATCATCGTGGCGACGAAGAATTTCGGCTGCGGTTCATCCAGAGAACACGCGCCCATCGCCATCAAGGCGGCGGGCATAAGCTGTGTGATCGCGGAGACGTTCGCCAGAATTTTCTACAGAAACGCTATCAACATCGGCCTGCCGATCATCGAGTGCCCGGAGGCAGCGGCTGGAATTGACGCAGGCGATACGGTGGAAGTAAATTTTGATACGGGCGTGATTACCGACGTGACGAAGGGGACCACCTATCAGGGGCAGGCATTCCCGGAGTTCATGCAGAGGATCATCGCGGCGGAAGGGCTTGTGAACTATATCAATCATGGTAAATAGAATAAACGGCGCCGATCATTACGATCACACACAATTGAAAATGCCCAATGCGGCGGACAGGACAGGCGATGGCGGACAGTTTGATCTGGCCTACAAACGGGCCAAGGAGGAGGCGGAGAAGGACAGGGCTGAGGAGGCCGAGAAGTCCGAGAACCTTGAATCCGGGGCAGGCCGTACCGTCATGCAGGGAGGCGTCAGGCTGGAGCTGTCCCGGAACGCGCAGAAAAGCGCGAATGCAGGATATGCCGGCGAGGAGCAGGCTGGCCGGACGGGGCAGGGGATCCTTGACGCGGTCAGATCGTGGATCACCGCCTTTGTGGGCACTGTGAAGGATATTCTGTACAGGATATGGAACGACCCGACGGCGCAGGATGATACGCAGATACAGGAGCCGGAGGCGTCGGATGCGGAGACGCTGCAGGATGCGGGAGCGGAGGAGACGGAGGGACTGCCTGAGACGGATGCGGGACGGCTGTTCGAGCGTGACGCGGAGATCGAGAAACTTCTTCGCTCAGGCGATGTGGAGCGTGTGATTGATCTTGTCACGGACAGCGGACACAAGACAATGGCAAAAAATTCGACGCTGTTGACTTACTATGACCGAACCGGCAGGATCACGCCGCTCAGCGCCTCGGATCAGGAGCGTATTCTGCACGGTGACAGAAATGTAAAGAAGTTATAACGAAGATAAAGAACAAAGTAGTCCGAGCGGTCGTGACAGGGTGCCACGACCGCATTTTGCCGTTCTGTCTACGCCTCTTACTTTACATTGAAAACAAAACACTTGTTCGAAGAGAGGATATTTGTTATAATCAATATAGATTTGTAACCGGAAACTGAACGGATTGGGGAAACGGATTGGACAATTTGGATAGAGACGCCTTTGAACAGGCGAAACTGAAGGTACTTTTGAAACAGCATGATCCTCATGGTTTCGGCACTTTGCAGGAGAAGACGGTGCACGCTGTGATGAAATTGTATTATGAGCCGAACGAAGATTGTCATGAGGTGCCGATTGAGGGGTATATCGCCGACATCTATACGGGAGAGCGGATCATCGAGATCCAGAACGGCAATTTTAACAGGCTCCGTCCGAAACTGGAGGCCTTTTTGCCGCTGTATCCGGTGACGGTGGTGCTGCCGATCCCGCACTGCAAGTGGGTCATCTGGATGGACGAGGATTCGGGAGAGCTGTCTCCAAGGCACAAGTCTCCAGTGACGGGCAGCGCGTATCATGCGTTCCCGGAACTGTATCGCATCAAACAGTACCTTGGACATCCGAATCTGTCCTTTGCCTTTCCTCTTGTGGATATGGACGAATACAGGCTCCTAAACGGCTGGAGCAGGAACCGCAAGAGAGGATCGAGCCGCTACGACAGAATGCCGTTGGCGCTATTCGACGAGGTGCGGATCGAGCGGACAGAAGACTTTCTCCGGCTCGTGCCCTATGCGTTGGAGGACGCCTTTACGGTGAAGGAGTTTGCGCAGGCCGCGGGTATACATCGAGACTTGGCGGGGGATGTGCTGCCGCTTTTGACATACATGGGGATTCTGGACAGAGCGGGCAAAAGAGGCCGGGAATATCTGTACGAGGCGGCGGAGCGGTATCGGTAGAATGACTGGTAGAACGCCTGCAATTTCATCTTGTCTCGCGGCGGTTTGTTCGATATAATAATTGAGTATATCAAAAATGACAGGAATGATATGTAAGAGGTTATGACATGAACGCAATTGTTGCATTGCACGGCGTTGGGACGGTTGTCGCATTTGTTTTGATGCTGCTTGTGTATCGGGCGAAGCCGTCAGAACAGCAGAAGATCTTGTTCGCGGGCACGGTGTTTACTTTCCTGGATGTGTCCGGATATTTTTTGGAACTGCAAAGTCAGAGTCTGGAGGCATTGCGTCCGGCGGTCAAGATGGAGTATGTGGGCACGACGATGGGGCTGCTCAGTTTTCTCTATTTTACCTGTCTGTACAGCAATCACCTGCATGGGAAAGCCATTCGTTTCATTAAGGCTTTCTATGCGGTCAACAATATTTTTATTCTGTCCATAATCTTTACGATGGATTATCACAAGCTGTACTATAGGAGTATTGATTATACGATAGAGGACGGCATCTATCTGTTAGTCTTTGAGCCGGGGATTTTCTACCGCTGGTGGACTGTGTCTGTCACGGTGATGGGGATCCTGATCGCGCTGATCATGGTGCAGTCCGTGTTGGAGCACAAGGGTGAGAAACGGCCGGAACTGCTTTTTATCTTTATCGCGTCGATTGTCCCCATTATGATGTGGGCGCTGCGGATCGCAGGGGCGTTCGGCCACTATGACTCGTACCCGTTTTCCATGCTGATCACGGAATGTTTTCTCGTCTTTGTCATGTATCGCTACAGGCTGTTTGATGCGGTGAACCGCGCGAAGGACAGGGTGCTCGACGACATCAAGGAGGGGATCCTCGTGGTGGACGAGCTGGGCGCATTGATCTACGCAAACCACGAGGCCGGCACGATCTTTCCGGATGTAGACTGGAAGAATAAGGAAATGGTCGACAATCAGGTGTTTCACTTTATGGACACCCATGCGGACGGCTTTATCATACAGGAACATTTCTACGAGTGGCAGCAGAGTGAGATCTTTGACGACAAGAAACGCAAGGCAGGCGTTCTGTACCGCATCACCGACATGACGGACAACTATCTGTACACGAAACAGCTGATCGAGTTGAAGGAGGAGGCGGAGCGCGCCAATGAGGCGAAAAGCTCCTTCCTCGCGCGTATGTCGCATGAGATCAGAACGCCGATCAACGCGATCCTCGGCATGAACGAGATGATTCTGCGGGAGACGGGATCTGGCAGCGTCAAGGAGTACGCGACGAACATCTACAGTGCGAGCAAGGTGCTGCTGTCTATCATCAACGATATTCTGGATCTGTCCAAGATCGAGTCCAGCAAGATGGAACTGATGGAGGCGGATTACAATATGGGGAATCTGCTCTTGGACATTGAGAATATGATCTCCCTGCGGGCGGAGGAAAAGAACCTGAACTTTAAGATCGTGACCGACGCCGGGATGCCGAAAATGCTGCACGGTGACGAGAAACGCATCAAACAGTGCATCGTCAATTTATTGACTAATTCAGTCAAATACACCCGTGAGGGTTCCGTCACTATGCAGGTGGATTATGTGAAAAATGACGACAGTTCGATCAATCTGTGGGTTTCGGTGTCCGATACCGGCATAGGGATCAAAGAGGAAGATCTGTATCTTCTGTTCGACCCGTTCACGCGTCTGGATATGCGCAAAAACAAGACAATCGAGGGGACAGGGTTGGGACTGAGCATCACCAAACGTCTTCTGGAGATGATGGGCGGCAATCTGACTGTAGAGAGTATCTACGGCAAGGGGAGCACATTCTCTTTCGTTGTTCCGCAGAAGGTGGCCGGCGAGGAGCCGCTGGGAGATTACAGGAAGTCTGCCGACGATGTGGCGCTGCCGGACACACAGGCGCGCAGGGCTTATGTGGCGCCGAATGCACGGATTCTCGCGGTGGATGACACGCGCGTGAACATCACGGTCGTAAAGGGCCTTTTAAAACGTCTGAAAGTGCAGTTCGACTCCGCGCTGAGCGGGCAGGAGTGCCTTGATAAAGTAAAAGAAAACCATTATGATATTATTCTGCTGGATCACATGATGCCGGAGATGGACGGTATCGAGACGCTCCACAATCTGCAGAAGATGGAAGAGTACATACAGCATAAACCCGTGGTCATCGCGCTTACCGCGAATGCCATCGTGGGCGCCAGGGAAGAGTATCTGAAGGAAGGGTTTGCGGATTATCTGTCCAAGCCGATCGACTCCGCGCAGCTTGAAGAGATGATCCACAAGTATTTACCCCAAGAATTGATAGAATATATATGATCAACAAGAAAAACGATATGACACAAACAGAGGGATAAACTGCATGGGAAAGACAAATTCAGAAAATCATTACGATGCGTCGAGTATAACCGTTCTGGAGGGCCTTGAGGCTGTCCGCGTCAGACCTGGCATGTACATCGGCAGCGTGTCCACGAAAGGCCTGAATCACCTGATCTACGAGATCATGGACAACGCCGTGGACGAACATCTGGCGGGGTATTGTTCCACGATATGGGTGACGCTGGAGGCGGACGGTTCCGCCACGGTGTCGGACAACGGGCGGGGCATTCCCGTCGGCATGCACGAGAAGGGCATGAGCGCGGAGCGCCTTGTCTTCACCACGCTCCACGCGGGCGGCAAGTTTGACAACGACGCCTACAAGACCAGCGGCGGGCTGCACGGCGTCGGCTCCTCCGTGGTGAACGCGCTGTCCACCCATCTGCATGTGACCGTCAAGACGGGCGGATTTATTTATGAAGATCATTATGAGCGGGGCGTTCCCACGCTGGAACTGGAGAAGGGTCTGCTCCCGGTGGTCGGCAGGACGAAGGAGACGGGCACGACCATCAATTTCCTGCCGGACGACACGATCTTTGACCGCACCAGATTCAAGGAGGACGAGGTCAAGAGCCGTCTGCACGAGACGGCGTACTTAAATCCTGAGCTGACGATCATCTACGAGGATAAGCGGGGCGGGGAGACAGAACACATCGAATATCACGAACCCGAGGGGATTGTGGGTTTTATCAAGGATATGAACAAATCCAAGGAGGCCATACACGACGTGATCTACTACAAGGGCGAGTCCGAGGGGATCACGGTGGAGGTCGCCTTTCAGTATGTGAACGAGTTCCATGAGAATGTCCTCGGCTTTTGCAACAATATCTACAACGCCGAGGGAGGCACGCACCTGACGGGTTTTAAGACCATGTTTACCAATGTGATCAACACTTATGCGAGAGGCCTGAATATCCTGAAGGAGAAGGACGTCAATTTTACGGGGGCGGACGTGCGAAACGGCATGACGGCGGTGGTGTCCATCAAGCACCCGGATCCCCGTTTCGAGGGACAGACCAAGACGAAACTGGACAATCAGGACGCCGCCAAGATCGTGAGCAAGGTGACGGGCGACGAGATCGTTAGATTCTTCGACCGCAATCTGGATACGTTAAAGAGTATTATCGGCTGCGCGGAGAAAGCGGCGAAGATCCGCAAGACCGAGGAGAAAGCCAAGACCAACATGCTGACTAAGCAGAAGTTTTCCTTCGATTCCAACGGCAAGCTGGCCAACTGTGAATCCAAGGATGCCTCGCAATGCGAGATCTTCATCGTGGAGGGCGACTCTGCGGGCGGCAGCGCCAAGATGGCAAGGAACCGTATGTTTCAGGCGATCCTGCCGATCCGCGGCAAGATCCTGAATGTGGAGAAGGCGAGCATCGACAAGATCCTTGCCAACGCCGAGATCAAGACGATGATCAACGCTTTCGGCTGCGGGTTTTCGGAAGGGTACGGCAACGACTTCGACATCAGCAAGCTGCGCTACGACAAGATCATCATTATGGCCGATGCGGATGTGGACGGAGCGCACATCTCCAATCTGCTTTTGACGCTGTTCTACCGCTTTATGCCGGAGCTGATCTACGAGGGGCACATCTATATCGCCATGCCCCCGCTCTACAAGGCCATGCCGTCAAAGGGGGAGGAGGAGTATCTCTACGACGACAAGGCGCTGGAGAAGTACCGCAAAAAGCACAAAGGGCCTTTTACCCTGCAGAGATATAAAGGTCTGGGTGAGATGGACGCACAGCAGCTCTGGGAGACCACGCTGGACCCCGATACGAGACTTCTGAAACTGGTAGAGATCGAGGACGCCCGTATGGCGTCGGAGATGACGGAACTTCTGATGGGAACGGAAGTGCCCCCGCGCAAGGAATTCATATACCGCCATGCGCAGGACGCGGAACTGGATATATAGAGATAGCTGGAGGTTTGACATAGTTACATGGCTGCGATAAACGACAGGATCATTAAAACGGAATATTCCGAGGTGATGCAGAAATCTTTCATAGACTACGCCATGAGCGTCATCATTGCAAGGGCGCTGCCGGACGTGCGCGACGGGTTAAAGCCCGTGCAGAGAAGAACGCTCTACGACATGTATGAGCTGGGGCTGCGTTACGATAGGCCCTACCGCAAGTCGGCGCGTATCGTGGGGGACACGATGGGTAAGTACCATCCTCACGGCGACAGTTCCATCTACGAGGCCCTCGTCGTCATGGCGCAGGATTTCAAAAGGGGACTGCCGCTGGTCGACGGACACGGCAACTTCGGCAATATCGAGGGGGACGGTGCGGCCGCCATGCGTTACACGGAGGCCCGTCTGGCCCGGATCACGCAGGAGGCCTTTCTGGCGGATCTGGACAAGGACGTGGTGGACTTCGTGCCGAATTTCGACGAGACGGAGAAGGAGCCGGGCGTTCTTCCCGTGAAGATCCCGAATCTGCTCATCAACGGCTCCGAGGGGATCGCGGTGGGGATGGCGACCAGCACGCCGCCCCACAATCTGGCGGAAGTGATCGAGGCGACCAAGGCTTATATGCTGGATGAGAACATCACCACCAGAGAGCTGATGCGCTATGTGAAAGGGCCTGATTTCCCCACGGGCGGCATCGTCATCAACGAGGACGAACTGCTCGAGATCTATGAGACGGGAACGGGCAAGATCAAGCTGCGGGGCAAAGTGGAAGTGGAGAAGGCCAAGGGCGGCAGGACCAATCTGGTGATCACGGAGATCCCCTACACCATGATCGGCGCCAACATCGGCAAATTTTTGCTTGACGTGGCCGCTCTGGCAGAGACGAAGAAGACGCAGGACATCGTGGACATCACCAACCAGTCCTCCAAAGAGGGCGTCCGCATTGTGATCGAGCTGCGCAAGGACGCGGACGTGGAGAACTTTAAGAACCTTCTCTACAAAAAGACCCGGCTGGAGGACACTTTCGGCGTCAATATGCTGGCCATCGTGGACGGCAGGCCGGAGACCATGGGATTAAAACAGATCATACAGGAAAGCGTCAAGTTCCAATATGAGGTGGCGGCCAGAAAATACAGCAACCTTTTGGAGAAGGAACTGGAGCGCAAGGAGATCCAGGAAGGACTCATCAAGGCCTGCAATGTGATCGATCTGATCATCGAGATTCTGCGCGGCTCCAAGGACAGGGCGATGGCGAAGGCCTGCCTGATCGAGGGAAAGACCGACGGCATCCGGTTCAAGTCCAAAGAGTCCAAGATCATGGCGGCGCAGCTCATGTTCACGGAGAAACAGGCCAACGCGATCCTCGATATGCGCCTCTACAAGCTGATCGGTCTGGAGATCGAGGCGCTCATCAACGAACACGAGGAGACGATGGCGAATATCTACCGCTATGAGGATATTCTGGCGAGAAAGGACTCCATGGCCCAGGTCATCATCAACGAGCTGGATGAGATCAAGGAGGCATACAGGCGGCCCAGAAGGACGCAGATCACCACCCAGAGCGAGGCCGTCTATGTGGAGAGGCCGGTCGAGGAGACGGATATTGTCTTTGTGATGGATCGGTTCGGCTATGCCAGGACGATAGACACCGCCACCTACGAGAGAAACAGGGAGGCGGCGGACAGCGAGAACAAGTATGTATTTCTTTGCAAGAATACCGGGAAAATATGTCTTTTTACAAACACGGGGCAGCTCCATACGCTGAAGGCGATGGATCTGCCGATGGGAAAGCTGCGCGACAAGGGCGTTCCGGTGGACAATATCAGCAATTACGACTCCGCTAAGGAGAGCATCGTGTATGCGGCGAGCCAGAGCGACTTAAACCTCTACCGCGTGATCTTCGCCACCAGACAGGCGATGCTCAAGGTGGTGGACGGCGGAGAGTTCGACGTGGCCAAGCGGACGGTCGCGGCGACGAAACTGCAGGAGGGCGACGAGGTGGTGAGCGTCGTCATATGGAAGGAACAGCGCAATATCGTGCTGCAGTCTGCGGAGGGGTATTTCCTGCGGTTTGCCTTGGAGGAGATCCCGGAGAAAAAGAAGGGCGCGATCGGCGTGCGCGGCATGAAACTGGGCTTAAAGGACAGCGTGGAGGCCGTCTACTACACGCAGAACGCGGTGGAGCAGACCATTGAGTACGGCGACAGGCAGCTGGAACTCAACAAGCTGAAATTGGGACGACGCGACAGCAAGGGCGTCAAGGTCAGGGTGTGATAGTATGAGAGTCATAGCGGGAACCGCGAGAAGTCTGCGGTTAAAGACGCCGGAAGGCATGGATACAAGACCGACCACGGACAGGATCAAGGAGACGCTGTTCAATATGCTGCAGCCGTATCTGCCTGACGCGGTCTTTATCGATCTGTACAGCGGCAGCGGCGGCATCGGCATCGAGGCCTTAAGCCGCGGCGCGAGACACGCCTATTTTGTGGAGAATAACAGGGAGGCTGTCGCCTGCATCACGGAGAATCTGCGCTTTACGAGGCTCGCGGAGAGAGCCACCGTGCTGAGACAGGATGTGCCTGCGGCCCTGCGGAGCATCCATGAGAAGGAGGCGGACGTCATTTTCATGGATCCGCCCTACGGGCAGGGACATGAGAGGACTGCGCTCGGGATCCTGAGGGACGCGCCCTATGTGACGGAGCATACGCTGATCGTCGTAGAGGCGTCTCTCGACACGGACTTCTCCTATTTGCCGCAGCTGGGGCTGGCACAGGAGAAAGAAAAATGTTACAAGACGAACAAGCATGTGTTCTGCCGCAGGGCATAGAAACGCGGGGAACGTTATCTTTGAACGGAAGAAATGGAATTTTTTAAAATAAATAGAGACTTTTTGCGAAAAGTGATTTATGATGGTTAAAAGGTATCAAAATGAGGGAAGGGTAATCCGGCATATATGAAAGCGGCGATTTATCCGGGCAGCTTTGATCCGGTGACGTACGGTCATCTGGATATTATCAGGCGCGCGGCGGAGATTTTTGACGAATTAACGGTCAGTGTACTGAACAATAAAATAAAGACTCCATTGTTTTCTGTGGAAGAACGTGTTAAGATGTTAGAGGAGGCTACGAGGGATCTGCCCAATGTCAGGATAGATTCTTTCAGCGGTCTGCTGATCGATTATGCCAGAGAGCAGGACATCCATGTGGCGATCAGAGGACTCCGCGCCATCACGGACTTCGAGTATGAGCTGCAGATCGCGCAGACCAACAGAAAGTTTTCCAACGGGGAGCTGGACACCATGTTTCTGACGACCAGTTTGGAATACGCGTACTTAAGTTCCTCCACGGTGAAGGAGATTGCCAGCTTTAATGGGGATATCTCACAGTGTGTGCCGGAGTTTGTAGCCGGATCGATCTATGAGAAATACGGATATGGCAGATAGGAGTAGAGATGAGCAGTAGAATCGAACAACTGATCGACGAGATCGAGGACTATATTGACGGCTGCAAGTATCAGCCTCTGTCCAAGACGAACATTATCGTCAACAAGGAAGAGATCGACGAACTTCTGCGCGAGCTGCGCATGAAGACGCCGGACGAGATCAAGCGCTATCAGAAGATCATCACCAACAAGGAGGCGATCTTGAACGACGCCCGCGCCAAGGCGGAGGCTCTCATCAAGGACGCGACGGCGCAGACGACGGAGCTGATCAACGAGCACGAGATCATGCAGCAGGCTTACGCGCAGGCGAACGAGGTCGTGCGGATGGCGACCCAGCAGGCGCAGGAGATTCTCAACACGGCCACGGCGGAGGCCAACGGCGTGAGGACGTCGGCCATGCAGTATCTGGACGATATGCTGGCGAACTTAGAGAGCGCCATGACGGCGACCCTCGCTACGACGACCGAGCACTACGAGAGTTTCTTCAATACGATCAACGGCTACAACGAGACGGTCAAGGCCAACCGCGCGGAACTCAGACCCGCGCAGGTGGAGCAGATGCTCAAGGAGGCGGAGGGCGACGGAGAGCCTGCGGAATTGGATATAATGTAACGATGATAGGAAAAAGTGTGGATCACAAGCCGGTTCTTTGTAACCGGCTTGTTTCGATAAAACTGACGGATATTGATGGAGTGATCGTGTGAAACGTACGGACCATGACGGAATCAAAAGCAAAAGAAAACGGCGCGGCATAAAGATTTGGGCCACTGCGCTCCTCTTTTTCTTTGGGCTGTTCGCGCACACATATGCCGTCTGTGCGGAAGAACAGGCTGTTGCCGCCGCCCCTGTTGTGGTGGTGATCGACCCCGGGCATGGCGGGGAAAATCTGGGCGGCGAATATGAGGACTATACCGAGAAGGATATGACGCTCGTCGTGGCGAAAGCCATGAAGGAGGAACTGGAGAAGTATGAGGGCGTGACCGTTTATCTCACGAGGGAGGACGACAGGGAACTGTCCCTGGACGAGCGCTGCGCCTACGCGGAGAGCGTTGGAGCGGATTTCCTGTTCTGCCTGCACTTTAACATGTCGGGGGAGCACACCCTGTTCGGCGCGGAGTGCTGGGTGTCGGCCTTCGGGGAGTATTACAGCAAGGGTTACAGTTTCGCCAGCATAGAGATCGATATGCTGAAGGAGCTGGGGCTGTACTCGCGAGGGATCAAGACCAGGCTCAACGACAAGGGGACGGACTACTACGGCATCATCAGGCATTCCGTGGAGCGGGGACTCCCCTGCGTGCTCATAGAGCACTGCCATCTGGATCAGGAGAACGATCAGCCTTTTTACGATCACGACGAGAAATTGAGAGAGTTCGGGCGGCTGGACGCGACGGCGGTGGCGAAGTACTTTCAGCTGCGCTCCGGGGAGTTGGGCGCAGATTACAGCGGCTATGAGAATGTGTCCGTCCCCGTGCCTTCCGGCGTGATGGCGCCTGACCGGACGGAGCCGGATGTGTGTATGATCGATGTGGTCGAACAGAATGAAAAGAACGGGGAAGTGACGGTGGAGGTCTCCGCGGCGGACTACGACAGCGGGATGCTCTACTATACATACAGCTATGACAACGGGGAAACTTTTTCCGAACTGCAGAGATGGCCGGATCAGGACATAGATACCTTCCGGTTCACGATGCAGGTACCGCCTCACATTGTGCCGCAGATCGTGGTGAACGCCTACAACGGTTACGATCTGTACACTGCCGGCAACATGGTCTCTCTGCCCGCCATGGACTATCAGACACCGGAGGAGATTGCCAGGGAGCTGGCGGAGAAGGAGGCTGTGGAGAGCGCCTCCGATGACGTGGCGGAGCGTGCGCCTGATGATGGGGAGAAGAGAGATACGGCGGGGAGCCGCAGGGATGCCCGCCTCAGAGAGGTAGAGCAGACGGAGAGCGAAAGCGAGCCCGTGACGTTTGCCTATTTCTTAGGGGTGTGTGTTGTCTGTGCGTTCCTGGTGCTTGGCATGGCGATCTCCATGATCCTGATCTTGCGCGGTTACAGGAGAAGAAGACGGCGCAGAAGAAGATAGCACAGAGCCGTGAGGGCGGTCTGGACTGTCTTGTGGAAAATATAGGGACGCAGCGACAGTTCTGTATGGCAGATCATGCTGTAGGTCTGGGCGATGCAGGAGAATCCCCCGAAGGGGAGCAGGATCAGAATAGGATAATACAGGGAGCGGCCGGAATAGTCGATCCCGCCGGTGATCTCCAGGATGCACCGGTAAATGTTGAGCAATGTCGCGTCCGCGTGGCGAAACGGTACAAAGAGGATGTTCAGCAGATTGAAGAAGACCATATAGCCGCCCAGCTTGGCGATGCCGATCAGCCCTGAGAGAACTGCGGAATCGACGGCGGCAAGGAGCGGCATGGCGGGGGCGTGGCCGCTGACTGCTGCGTCTGCCGCGTTAGGGGGCGCAGCCTGTCGTCTCTGCCTGTGCGAAAGCGGCGGAATACGGCACAGGAGAAAGCCGTACAGCAGAGGGATCCCGTACATCAAAAGCAGAGGTACAGCCGGCTTTTCGATGGCGAGAGTAGGTACGACATAGCTCAGAAAATAGATGGGGCCGATATTGTTGCAAAAATACAGAAGGCGGGCGCCTTCCTCGCGGGTGAGACGGCCCGATCCGCACAGCTCGCCGACGATCCTCGCGCCCATGGGGAAACCGCAGAGAAATCCCATGATCATTGTGTAGGAGCCGTTTTTGGACGTGCCGAACAGGAAGTGCAGGAGCGGGTGGAGAAGACTGACGAATCCTTCCGTCAGCTCCATACGGATCATGATGCCGGAGAGGATCATAAAGGGAAGCAGCGTGGGGACCATCTTTGTCAGCCACAGTTTCAGTCCCGTGGAGGCGTACTCTAAGGAGAGCGAAGGATAGCCTAACAGGAGGACGACCAGATACAGGGACAGAGCGGTGAAGAGCAGGCGGTACAGACGATCCACAGTTTTGCGCATGTTGTTGGCACTCCTTCGCGGGGTAGCTTATCTAATATATATTCCTGAGGAAAAGATGTTATGCGACTGGACAAATTTCTGTGCTGCTGCCATATGGGGACGCGCAGCCGGGTCAAAAAGGATATTCGGGGCGGTCTTGTGACGGTCAACGGCGAGAGGGAACTGTGCCCGGAGAGGCATGTCGATGAGCGGCAAGACCGCGTTTGTCACAGAGGGCAGCTCTGTGTCTATGAGGAGCATGTCTACTATCTTATGCACAAGCCGCCGGGGGTGGTCTGCGCTACGGAGGATAAGAGGGAGCGGACGGTCCTCGATCTGCTGGGAGAAGATAAGCGCGAGGGGATATTCCCCGTCGGAAGGCTCGACAAGGACACGGAGGGGCTTTTGCTGCTCACCGACGACGGGGCGCTGGCGCACGAGCTGACTTCTCCTGCACGGCATGTGGAGAAAGAGTACGAGTGCCGGCTGGCCTATCCTTTTGACGAGATGCAGAAGGAGCGGCTGGAGAGCGGCGTGGACATCGGGGAGGAGCGTTTGACACGCCCCGCGGCGGTGCGTATACTGGACGATAAAAGGATCACGCTGACGATCACGGAGGGCAGGTTTCATCAGGTGAAACGCATGCTGCGCGCCGTGGGAAACGAGGTCGTCTATCTGAAACGTCTGCGCGTGGGGCCCCTTAAGCTGGAGGAGGATCTGGCGGCGGGAAGTTTCCGCAGACTGACGAGAGAGGAAATGGAGAGCTTGAGAGGATGACAGAGGCGGTTATATTCGATCTGGACGGTTCCATGGTGGATTCCATGTGGATGTGGAGAAATATCGATATAGAATACCTCGGCAGATTCGGCATCGAGCTGCCGGAGAATCTGCAGGCGTGTATCGAGGGGATGAGTTTCAGCGAGACGGCGATCTATTTTAAGGAGCGTTTCAAACTTCCGGACGATCTGAATACGATCAAGGCGGACTGGAACCGCATGGCATGGGATAAATATGCGCATGAGGTGCCGCTGAAAGAAGGGGTGGAGGAACTGCTCGGCTACTGCGCGGAGCGCGGCATCAAGGCGGGGATCGCCACCAGCAATTCCAGAGAACTGGTGGAGAATGTGGTCCGGGTGCACCGTCTGGAAAAATATTTCGGCTGCATCATGACGGGCTGCGATGTGGCGAAGGGAAAGCCCGCCCCGGACATCTATCTGGCCGTGGCGAGGGAACTGGGTGTGGCGCCGGAGCGCTGCCTTGTGTTCGAGGACATCATACCCGGCATTCAGGCGGGCAAGGCGGCCGGGATGCGCGTCTGCGCCGTCTACGACAAATATTCGGAGCATCAGGACGAGGAGAAACGCACGCTGGCCGATTACTATACATATCATTTCAAGGAGCTGATGGAAGATGGGATTCTTGCCGATCACTAAAGAGGATATGGCAGCGCAGGGCATAGAGCAGCCGGATTTCGTCTATGTCATCGGGGACGCCTATGTGGATCATCCGTCCTTCGGGCACGCGATCATCAGCCGGGTCTTGCAGGCCCACGGCTACAGTGTGGGGATCATCTCTCAGCCCGACTGGAAGGATGAGAACAGCATTGCGGCGCTGGGGAGGCCGCGCCTTGCCTTTCTCGTCTCAGGCGGCAATATGGATTCCATGGTGAACCATTACTATGTGTCCGGCAGACGGCGGTCCAACGATGCCTACACGCCGGGTGGCAAGCCCTACAAGCGGCCCGACCACGCGGCGGTGGTCTACGGCAATCTGATCCGCAGGAGGTACAAGGACGTCCCGGTCATTCTCGGCGGCATCGAGGCCAGTCTCCGGCGCATGGCGCATTACGACTACTGGTCGAACAGTTTCAAACGCTCTATTCTGTTGGACAGCCAGGCGGATCTGATCTCCTATGGCATGGGGGAGAGAGCTGTCGTGGAGATCGCGGACGCGCTCTCGAGCGGGATCGCTGTGCGGGACGTCACCTTTATTGCCGGGACGGTATACAGGACGAGGAATTTGGACAGTGTGTACGACAGCGAGATGCTGCCGTCCTACGAGGAGATGAAGGCCGACCCGGCCAAGTACGCGAAAAGTTTTTGGATGCAGTACTGCAACACAGATCCCTTCACGGGGAAAACGCTGGTCGAGGCATATCAGAACGGCGTTTATGTGGTGCAGAATCCTCCTTCGAAACCGCTTACCACACATGAGATGGACGCTGTCTACGATCTGCCCTACATGCGCGCTTACCACCCATCTTATGAGGCTCTTGGCGGCGTGCCCGCCATCTCGGAGGTCAAATTCTCTCTGGTCAGCAGCAGAGGATGTTTCGGGGGCTGCAGTTTCTGTGCGCTGACCTTTCATCAGGGGCGCACGGTGCAGGTCAGAAGTCACGATTCTATCCTGCGGGAGGCCAAGCTGATCACGCAGGACCCCGATTTCAAAGGGTACATTCACGACGTGGGCGGGCCCACCGCGAATTTCAGGCATCCCTCCTGCGAGAAACAGCTGACGCGGGGCGTCTGCAAGGACAGACAGTGCCTCTTTCCGGAGCCGTGTCCAAATCTCAAGGTCGATCACAGCGACTATCTGGAGCTCCTTCGCAAGCTGCGGGCGCTGCCCGGGGTCAAGAAGGTGTTTGTGCGCTCGGGGATCCGTTTCGATTATCTGCTGGCGGACAGGGACGACACTTTCTTCAGAGAACTGGTGGAACACCATGTCAGCGGGCAGCTCAAAGTCGCGCCGGAGCACATCTCGGACGCGGTGCTGGACAGGCTTGGCAAGCCGCGCAGAGAAGTTTACGAGCGGTTCGTGAAGAAATATGATAAGATCAACGGGCAGCTTGGCAAAAAACAGTTTCTGGTCCCGTATCTGATGTCCTCCCATCCCGGCTCCACGCTGAAGGAGGCCATCGAACTGGCGGAGTATGTCCGCGACTTGGGGTATATGCCGGAGCAGGTGCAGGATTTCTACCCGACGCCCTCCACGGTGTCCACAGTCATGTACTACACGGGGATCGACCCGAGAGACGGCAGCAAGGTGTATGTCTGCCGTAATCCCCATGAAAAGGCAATGCAGCGGGCTTTGATCCAGTACCGCAACCCTGACGGCTACGAGTTGGTCAGGGAGGCGCTTGTAAAGGGCGGCCGCGAGGATCTCATTGGATTTGACCAAAAGTGCCTGATCCGCCCGCGAAAGCTGGCGGGTGAAGGGAAAAATACCGATAAAGGCAGAGCAAAAAATGCAGGAAATCCTGCACACAGAGACGGGCGCGGGAAGACGAAGAAAAAGACGATCCGCAACATTCACAGGAAGAAGTAGCGGGTGGATGTCGGCGACAGGGTCACAGAAAAGAGAAGATAGGAGAAAAAACTATGAATATCGCGATCATCACAGGCGCATCCTCCGGCATGGGGAGAGAGTTCGCCGCACAGATCGAAACGCAGCTGCGCAGGACGGACGAGATCTGGCTCCTGGCGCGCAGAAAAGAGCCCATGGAGGAACTGGCGCGCACCATGCGCATAAAGACGAGGATCATACCCATTGACATTGCGGATGAGCGGGAACTTAGGAGGTTTCGGGAAGTGCTCTTGCTCGCTGCGCCGAAGATCACGCTGCTTGCGTGCTGCGCCGGCGTGGGATATTATGGAGCCTTCTCCTCCCGGGAGGACGAGGACATATCCGCCATGCTGCGGCTGAATGTGGCGGCGCAGACCCTGTTGATCAAACTCTGCCTCCCCTATATGCGAAAGGGCAGCAAGATCATACAGTTTGCCTCCGGCGCGGCGTTTGTACCGCAGCCGAATTTCGCGGTCTACGCGGCCACAAAAGCCTACGCCTACTCTTTTGGCAGAGCAATCGGCAGAGAGTTAAGAGGGCGCGGCATCTGCGTGACTACGGTATGTCCCGGGCCTGTGGACACGCCCTTTCTGGAGCGCGCCTACGGAGATGGCGCTCCCATGAGCGCCCGAAAGAGAAAGGTCATGGTAAAGCCGGAGCGCGTCGTGGCGAAGGCCATCGAGGACTGCAGGCGGCACAGGACGGTGTCGGTCTGCGGCGCTCCCATGCAGGCGCTGTATCTGGCAACGCAGAGCGTACAGAATATCCTGCAGCTTTTTTGGTGAGAGCGGCGGAGCACAGCCGGGAAAGGCGGGGCATATGAAGACTTTGTTTGTGAAAAAAGGATGTTACGGCTATATCAGAAACCACCGGGCTGTGGCGGCGGTCAGGACGTTTTTGTTCTTCGCGGTCAGCGTCGGTCTGTATCTCATTGGGTACATGACTACGGGGACGAACCGGAACCTGCTCACCATCGTCGCGGTGCTGGGGTGTCTGCCGGCTTGCAAGAGCATGGTGAATGTCATACTGTTTCTGAGGGCCGAGGGCTGCAGTGAGGAGCTTAAGAAGGAACTTGAGGAATATGACGGGCGGCTGACCGTATTCTATGACATGTATTTTACCTCCTATCAGAAAAATTTTTCCATCAGCCACATGGCCCTAAAAGGCGGCGTGCTGTGCGGGATCACCGAGAATCCGAAATGCGATCCCGGGGAGGCGCAGAGACATCTGGAACAGATGATCCGGCAGGAGGGGATCAAAAATGTGACGGTTAAGATCGTTTCTGACAGCAGAGGCTATATTGACCGACTGAGTCGATTGGAGGCGGCAGATCTGGAAGAACACAGGGACAGGGACGGTATTATACGCCTGCTGTATTCCATATCGATCTGACCCGCAGCGCTCTTTCCTGCGCGGTCTGCGGTTAATCTGAGAGCGGAGGTGCACCAAAAACGATATGTATCAGGCACGAATCATGCAAAAGGATGCCGGACAGCGGCTGGACAAATATCTGTGCAGGATCCTGCCGGAGGCCGGAAACGGTTTCCTTCATAAGATGCTGCGCAAAAAGAATATCACATTGAACGACAGGAGAGCCGACGGAGCAGAGCGGCTTGCGGAAGGCGACAGCGTGAAGATCTTCTTCTCCGACGAGACTCTGTTAAAGTTTATGGGCAGGACGGCGCTCCCGGAAGACGGACAGGCAAAAAACGCGGAAACGCACGGGGACACGGAGCTTTGGACTGTGTCCGGCGTGAACGATACGGCCCTTTTGAGAGAGTGCAGGACAGCTTATGAGAAGATCAGGGGAGTGGGCATCCTCTATGAAAACGAGCATGTCCTTTTGGCGGACAAGCCTGTGGGCGTGCTCTCCCAGAAGGCGGCGCGGGGCGACCTCTCCTTGAACGAATGGCTGATCGGGTATCTGCTTGCGTCGGGCGGCTTACAGGAAGGGGAGATCGCCTATTACAGGCCCTCCGTGTGCAACCGTCTCGACCGCAACACCGGCGGGATCGTGCTGTGCGCAAAATCCCTACAGGGCGCGCGGATGCTTGGCGGCGTCCTGCGGGACAGGACCATTCGCAAGTATTACAGGGCCTATGTGAAGGGGACGGTGGACGGCGAGCAGCTCATCGAAGGGTATCTGATGAAGGACGAGGCGCACAACAGAGTCCGTATCCAACCGGCGGACGCCTGCGAAGTTTCGGCTGTGCCGGAGAGCCTGCGGCATTCTTATATCAAGACCGGCTATCGGCCGATCCGGACGGAGCGCGACAAGACGCTTTTGGAGGTGGAGCTGTTCACGGGCAGAAGCCATCAGATCCGGGCGCATCTGGCAGGCATCGGGCATCCCGTCCTCGGCGATTACAAGTACGGCGACAAGGAGTGGAACGACAGGTATCGGCGCGGATTTCAGGTGCGCACCCAGCTTTTGTGCGCCTACAAGGTGGCGTTTCCGCAGCTTGCGGAGCCTTTCGCGGATTTAAGCGGCAGAGAGTTCGTTGCCGAGCTGCCGGAGATCTTTGCGCGGGTGGCGGAGGAGACCGGAGAAAGGGGCGGGAGGGCGTGACATGAAAGAAAAAGTGCGGCTTTCGGATATAGCCTCGGAGCTGGGGCTCAGCACGGCGGCAGTGTCGTATGTACTCCACGGCAAAACCGATATGGTGTCCGAGCGGACGGCGGTCAGGGTGCGGCAGGCCCTTGAGGAGCGGGGGTATCTGCCTCGTGCGGCGGAGGTGCTGCTGGCGGAAAATCCGGCGAAGATCGTCGGCGTGGTCATCAATGACCATGAGAAATATGAGGCCCACGTTCTGGAGGATGCGTTTATCGCCTCCGCGCTCAACGCTCTGAGCGCGGAGACGGCCGGGCGCGGCCTGCAGTTGATAGTGAAGACCGTAAACAGTCCGGATGAGATCGTGTCCTTTGCGACCATGTGGAATCTGGAAGGGCTGGTGCTGATCGGGTTTTGCAGCGCGGATTACAGACATCTCAGGGAGAATATGCGCATCCCCTTTGCGGTCTATGACGCCTGCGGCGTCTCGACGGAGCGCGTCTGCGCCGTCAACATTGACGACCGCCACGGCGGATTTCAGGTGGGCGAGTATTTCCGGCTCTGCGGGCATTCTCGCGCCCTGTGCCTGTCCGACAACGACACCGATATGGATCTGGAACGCTGGAAGGGCTTTCGCGAGGGGTTCGGGGATGGCGCGGAGTTTATGTTGATTCCGCTGCTCAAAGAGGAGCGGAGGGCTTTCTACCGCGAGAAACTGCCAAAGCTCAAGAATTTCTCCGCCGTTTTTGCCGTATCCGACTACTATGCCGTTGACCTCATTCACTTCCTGCAGAGCAGCGGCGTCGATGTGCCCGGCGAGATCTCCGTCGCCGGATTTGATGATACGCCCCTGTGCGGGATGGTCTATCCGTCCCTGACCTCTGTCCGTCAGGACAATGCCAAGCGAGCGCGGGCGGCGTTGGACGCAATAGAAAAATTCCGGGACGGTGGATCGGCGGAACCGGTCATAACCCTTTCCACGACCCTGGTTGTCCGGGACAGCACAAGAAATCTCTGAACAGATCGTCTGCGGTGGCTCACCGGCATTTTCGACAAAAAAACGCCTCCATTTTTGTGACAACTTACGGATTTAAGATTTGAAAGAACGCCTCCCGTCAGTTTATATTGGAACTGGCGGGAGGATTTTTTTCCGCAGGAATGGATGTTAGTGTGAAAAATCACGCTGATGCGCTGATTTTTTACACGGCTATTTGTGCCGGAGCGTCCCAAATAGCCCTGATGGCAGACGAGAAATCGTATTCACGAATTTCTCGTCGCCCCGTCGCGTAAACGCTCCGGAATGGAGGTTAAAATGGAACAGAAGACAAAGGAACAAACTTTTTTGCGAAACGTCATTGCCCTGGCCGTTCCGGTGGCGCTGCAATCCATGCTCCAGGCGTCCTTCGGCGTGGTGGATCAGGTCATGATCGGCCAGCTCGGGGGCGTGGAGGTGGCGGCGGTCGGACTGGCGGGGAAATTCACGGGGATATTCAACGTCGTCGTATCCGCTGTGGGCGCTGTGGCGGGCATCATGATCTCTCAGTACATGGGACAGAAGAATACCGCCGAGACGCGCCGGAGCATGATTTTCAATCTGCGGGTGTGCCTCATCCTTGCCGCGCTGTTTACCCTGGTCGGCGCTGCCGTCCCGGAACAGATCATGAGCCTTTATATCGATGACATTGTAACGGCGGAAACGGCGGGGCGGTATCTGTTTATCGTGTCCGGCACCTTCTTCCCCGCGGCGGGGATCGCCATTTGGTCTACTTATCTGCGGTGTATGGAAAAAGCGTCCCTGCCGCTCTACGCCGGGATCGCGTCGGCGGCTGTCAACACCGGGCTCAACCGGATCCTGATCTTCGGACGGTTGGGCGCGCCCGCTCTCGGTATCACAGGGGCGGCGCTGGCGACGTTTCTCTCGCAGCTTGTCTATTGTCTGGTCATCCTTGGGATGTATCTGAAATGCCGGGAGAGAGCGGAGCGCGCTGCGGTCGGGCCCTTTGCCTGGGGACAGTATCTGTCCATGCTGCTGCCGCTCCTGGTCAGTGAATTTATGTGGGTCATGGGTGAAAACGTGTACGCGGGCATTTACGGACACCTGGGCACCGATGCCAGCGCCGCCATGACGCTGACGAACCCCGTGCAGTCTCTGGCGATCGGGGCTTTGTGCGGCTTGAGCCAGGCCGCGGCGATCCTCATCGGCAAGCGTCTTGGAGACGGGGACAGGGAGAGGGCTTACCGGGAGGCGAAAAAACTCCTGCTTTACGGTCTGGCGGGTTCCCTCATGCTGTCCGTGGTGATTTTCTATATCAGCCCCGTGTATGTGCGTATTTTCAAGGTGGAGGAAGACATTAGGGAACTGACGGTCCGTATACTTGCCGCCTACGCCGCGGTCATGCCCTTTAAGGTGCTGAACATGATCATCGGCAGCGGCATCCTGCGAAGTGGCGGAAAAACAACATACGTCATGGCCATCGACCTGATGGGCACCTGGCTTTTCGGCGTCCCTCTGGGTCTTCTCACAGCTTTCGTGTTCCACCAGGCCATCCCTGTGGTCTACTTTGCTCTGTCAATGGAGGAGTGCATACGTTTTGCCGTCTCCCTCGTCGTTTTCAGACGCCGCGGATGGATGAACCGGTTAAAAGCGTGAGGGTATAAAAGCAGTTTTGACAGACTGGGCTTAAATTGAAAGATTGGCTTTATAGAGCAAAACGTTCAAAAAAATGTATTCGTGTATAAAGATGAGATATGGAGCGGATGTAACATGGCGATGGTAAGATGTTAAATCCCCTTTACATCCACTCTGTATTTTGTGCTGACCATTGTTCAGCAAATCCTTTACTTTCAATTGCCGCCGTAAAAGGTTTCATGAGAAAAGTTTGTATCGTTCTCAGCACAGTACCGTAATCATCGTTTTTTGTATCAATCTTTCGGCAAAACGCTTTCCATTTCCTTTGCATTGCCTCATTGCCGTCAAAAGTCATAATCTGTTCAAACTGCTCTATCGTAAAGATGTGGCTACGGTTTTCAAAGGTCTTTCTTAATGCTTCTGTAAGCGTTGTTCCGTCAAAGTTAAACTTGTTTGCAAGATAATAGATGTCGTAGTAGTCTTTCATCCTGCTGGAAAACTCCATAAGGCTAAGAATAGCATCAATTTTTTCGGCAATCTAACACAAGATTCTCCGCATATTTGGATTTTTCCAAACGTCGCAGAAATTCCTCCTGGCAAAAAAGTTGCAGACAAAGCTGATAACTCCTCCCGCTTTCGGCAGCCTTATTTTTCAGTTGTGCAAGCACGGATGCGGCAATATCAGCCATTAAGCAGTACCTCCATCAAATTCATAACCTTTGTGTATAGTTTCATCTCTTTTGCATATTTAGAAAGGTTGGCAAGATTTTTATTTTCATCTGCGGCGTAAGCGTTGACTGCTTTATTAAAAGTTTCGCTGTCAAGTTTTGTGCGGTACTTAAAGCAATCACATATTGTACGCTCACGGTCATACACAGCAAGCTCTACACCGTTAAAGTTGTCTGTTGATTTTCCGATTTGCAAAAAGTCCTTTTGAATATAGTAAGCCTTAATCGAAAATTCATCTATTTTCTTTATGGCGCGGGACGCAGTTCTCGGTACGGCAACAGACCATTCACGAGGAGCAAAATCACTGTATCCGTAATGAAACAGTGCGGACTCCACACAAACGGTTCCCTGTGGCAGCAGTTCGCGGAGCAGCTGTTCCTCTGTTATTTGATCGTTACCCGGCAATTGGTACACCCCACGCCGAATACGTTCGAGAAAGCCTTCCTTGCACAGCGCCGCCACATCATATTTTTTTATGCCTGCCGCAACAAAGTCGGCAGTTTTAGCAATTCCGCCGTTGCCTTTGAGCACACTTTTTGCAATCTCCTTTTGATTCAAGCGTTCACCAACTTTCCGCACGCTGCTTTGCGTTATTGTGTGCATTTATTGTAACACAGAAAAATTTCCCTTGCAATAGCTAAGTGCATACAATTTCTGATTTTTGCGTGCTGATAGCCGAATCCTGCCTTTATCAAAGACGAATGGGCATATAATAATTTATCCGTATTCTTTCGACCTGTTTTCAAATCAATTTAACAAGGCGAAATCTATCCTATATTGAACTTCATTTGTAAGGAAAGAGGTCATCCGTATGACTTCCCTATCCTTTAGGCTCTTATAGGTGTCGGTGTATTCGTAGAGCTGCCGGATCTCTTTCATATGTTCGGTCTGCGCGAAAACTTGTTGACCCATTATATTATATTTCTTTGACATACAACCGGTCTGTTCCGCCGCCATAATTGATAATATCCCTGAGATAACGATATCCATACTTTTCATATAAACCTATATGTATTGATGGGATATATGTTTTTTCAAATCCAATTGCCTTTGCATACTCGTTTGCAAAGGCAATTAGTTTTTCGCTAATTCTATGTCCACGATAATCTTC
>CANRPO010000010.1 GCA_947632515.1 uncultured Lachnospiraceae bacterium | reverse complement strand
TATCTGAAAAGCATTTCTGCAATTCATTCAAAAAATATTTCATTTTAGGCTTGACTTTTAATAGTTAGTCTTTTCTTTCTATGTTTGATTTTTATTATGCCGGACGCGGGCGGCGTTATCTCTGAGCCACCGCAGGGTAACGCTGAGGATCGGTCAGATTCAGCGTACCATCGCAGACTCGCTTGCGCTCCGCTCCGAGCGTAACGGTGCTAGGCTCGCAAAAACCTCGCCAAGCGCCGACGCTCTCCAAGGGTCTGCTTATGGTAATGCTGAATCCGCCCGATCTGCCGACAGGAATGGCTGTCTGCCGCAGACTGATTTCATCGCGACAGTGTTAATTCCAGCGTTTAGGCAGTGACTTGCCGCTTACCGATACCTTTGGCGCGGACAGCGTTGCTTTCTGGAGGAGCCCCTAAAAGAGCGTCAGCACTTAACGAGGTCTTGTCGAGTTTAGTGCTGCTGCGCTCTGATCGGAGCGCAAGCGTGGCGACGAAGAAACAACGCTGCCCACGCTTGGAATTTATCGCTCGTAGTCTCCCCGTATATCCTCCTCCGGCGGGTCCATCGGGTACTCGCCCGTGAAACACCCTCTGCAGATACCGAGTCCTCCCGCGATCTCATGCAGCCGCTCTATTTTGAGATAGGCGAGGGAGTCCGCACCGATGATCCCGCAGATCTCCTCCACAGATCGATGGTACGCGATCAACTGCTCACGGGCAGGCACATCCGTGCCGAAATAGCAGGGCCACAAAAACGGCGGCGAGCTGACGCGCATATGTACTTCCTTTGCCCCGGCCTCCCGCAGCATCCTGACGATACGGTCTGAGGTGGTCCCTCTGACGATGGAATCGTCGATCATGATGATGCGTTTGCCCCGCACGGCCTCCCGGATGGCGTTTAATTTGACCTGCACGCTGCTCTCCCTGCTCTTCTGTCCCGGTTTGATAAAGGTCCGTCCCACATAGGCGTTTTTCACGAAAGCCTGTCCGTATGGGATCCCCGACTGCATGGAATAGCCGAGCGCCGCGCAGTTGCCGGACTCCGGCACGCCCACCACCAGATCCGCCTCCACAGGCGAATCCATGGCCAGAAACCTGCCTGCCATAATGCGGGAATCGTAGACGCTGACGCCGTCGATATGGCTGTCGGGTCTGGCGAAATAGATGTACTCAAACACACACCGCGCATGCTTTTCTCTCGGCAGACACATGCTCCTGTCCGACTCGATCCCCTTCTCCGGCGATATGGTGACGATCTCGCCCGGCTCCACGTCCCGCACAAACTGCGCGCCGATCGTGTCCAGCGCACAAGTCTCCGAGGCGAGGATATAAGCGTTGTCTCTCCTGCCGATACAGAGCGGTCTGAACCCGAAGGGATCCCGGGCGCCGATCAGCTTGCGGGGCGACATGACGATCAGGGAATACGCGCCTTCGATCTTTTTCATGGCGCGTCCCACCGCCTCCTCCACCGTCCTGCTGTTGAGCCGTTCTCTCGCAATGTGGTAGGCGATCACCTCGGAGTCGATGGTGGTCTGGAAGATCGCTCCCGTGTATTCCAGTTCATGTCTGAGCTGCACCGCGTTGATGAGGTTGCCATTGTGCGCCAGCGCCAGCGTCCCTTTTACATAATTCAACACAAGGGGCTGCGCGTTCTCCCTTGTGCTGCTGCCGGCTGTAGAGTAGCGCACATGCCCCACGCCGATGTCTCCCTTCAGCTTGTTCAGGATCTCCGGCGTAAAATTCTCGTTGAGCAGCCCCATCTCCTTGGCGCTCAATACCTTGCCTTTCGGCCCTGCCGTGTCGCTGACCGCGATGCCGCAGCTCTCCTGCCCTCTGTGCTGCAGGGCGAACAGCCCGTAATAGACCGTGGACGCCACATCGCCTCCGTCGAAATCATAGATGCCGAATACCCCGCACTCCTCGCCCGGCTTGTCTGTCTGTTCCATCTCTGTGTTCATTCCGAGTCCTCTCTTCCGCTTTTTGACTTCCACACCCGTATACGCTTTATCCCTTTGCGAACTTCTTCTCGTACTCTTCCACTGACGCCATGATCTCCTTGGCATACTGCGGATATTGATCCACCAGAGCCTTGATCTCCTTCTGGGAGCCTCCCGCCACCACTTCCCTGTTGTAATCCATCCTGCGGCGCAGCGACTGCCTGCGGATGATCAGATTGTGACGGATCTCCACCATCTCCTTGGGGTCCAGGATCGCCTCAGTCTGATGCAGCCATATGGCGGGATCCTTGATCTGGTAGCGTTTCAACATCTGTAACAGTTCCTGCTGGTTGTAATCAAGCTCCAGCTCTGCCCTGCGGAATTTTTCCCGCTCCTCCTTCTCGATCTTGTAGTTTTCCCACAGTTCCATCAGTTCTCCGGCGCCGGACACGCCGTATTTCAGATAGAGATAATCGAGCAGATTCGTATTGTTGACATAGCGGATCTTGACTTTATTCTGCAGCAGAATGATCTTGTTGATCCCGACCTCCACCCGGTGCAGCTCCCGTCTGGCATCCAGATGCCTGATATAGACGATGGTGATGGTCAGCGCCGCCGCGCCCGCCGTCACAAGATACCCCATCTTCGTATCCATCTCCAGGAAAAACTGCAAAAACAAAAGCAGCAGAATGCACATGCCGAGGGCCGCTACGCAGATGACCGCCATACCTCTCGTGTCTGCGATCACTCTCATAACTTCGCTCTTGCGGTACAGATAGGCGTGTTTCTCACCTTCCAGACGGCTTAAGTCCTGCCTGATCAGTTCCTGATACTCCTCTGTCTCCGTCAGTTTCTGATACCCTTCTTCCACCTGGTCGGCGATCCGCTCGATCTGCTGATACTTTTCGTCGGTGATGCGATGCGGCCGCTCCATAAAGTTCGTCTTGCTGTCCTGCAAAAGCGATACCCGCTTTGCGCACTCCCTGAGCTGCTCGATCTCCTCCGGCGGAAGGGCCTCGATCTCCTCCATATCTTTCAGATAGGAAGTAACCATATCGTACTCATAGGTCAGATTTTCCAGTTCTCTCGTGGCGTCCGCCATGCGCTCCAGACAGTTTCTGACATAATCGTCCCGCTGTTCTTTGTCGCTATAATCGATCCGGTGGGCGGCCTCCTCGTCCTCCCACTCCATCTCGAGCTCGTCTTCCGCGTCTCTTCTGAATAACTTCGCCGTTAATTTCTGAAACCAGCCCATTTTCTTCTCCGCTCCAAAATGATACAGTTCCCTGTACCTATCAATGATACATGCTCCGATACGTTTCCTTCAACCCCGCCGTCAGCTTTTCGATCTCCTGATAATACTCCGCGCTCACTCCCGCCGTGCCGTTGCCTTCCTCCTTGAGCACCTGCAGAGTAAAAAGCATCCTGTTCTCGTCCGTGCCTTCAAACTGCCCGTAGGCCCGCTCCATCTGCCGCTCCACTCTCAGGGACGCGTCGTGGTATTCCGGATGATCCGCGATGTAGGCGATATAGTCCCTGTCCTCATACTGCATGCGCAGCGACGTAAGATACAGCTCCAAACTCTCCTGCGCCGCGTCGGTCTCATATGCCTGCATGAAATACTCCGCCGCACGCCCAAACAGAAACAGTTGCGCGCACGCCACACCCATATTGTGCATGATCCCGGCCCGCAGCGCCGTATCCGTGTCAGAAAGCTGTGCCAGCAGACTGTGGTACTGTGCCAGCGCCGTATAGTATTTGCCATTCTGCAGCATGTAGTCTGCCTTGGCCTTGCCCCGCCGGTCAGGGTTTAAGCCCTCATTGTCGCGGATGGTCTGCTCCGTCTGCGCCACGACTTCGGCCGGATAAAGATTCACATACTCTAAGATCGTTCCCACAAAGGCCGCCGCCGAACCATTCTGATTCATCAGCGCGTAGAGGGTATGCGCCAGCCGGTCCAGACCGCACTCCTCGTCCAGCCATGCCACAAGCTCACGCTGCATGACGTCCCGATCCAGCAGTTCCGCCTTCTCCACCAGAAGATAACACAGTTCTTCCGCCGAATATAGGTTTACATAAAATTTTTCCATATGGTATGGGACATTGGCATAGCTGCCTGTCCCAAGAATGATCCGACTCATCTGCCAGATTTATCCTCCGTATTACAATGCAAAGCTCTCTTCCCACACCTGTCCTCCGGAAGGAAACAAGTCGCCGAATCCCAGATCCGTCACGCTGACGCGCACCGTCTCAGGCGCGCTCATGGCCATGTGCAGACGGTATCTGGTAAAAGGAGCGCCGCCGCCCGTGTCCGTCAGGCGCATCACTTTCGTCTCAACATTCTTTCCTGTAAGGGGCGTGATCACAAAGGCCAGCTCCTTATCCTCCCCCAGCAGGAATTCGCATTCCCTGACGGCCTCATACCAGTTCTCTCCGGCATCCAGAAGCGCATAGTAGGATTCCCTGCCCTGACGCAGAACATTCATGCCGATATTGGATTTCAGTTTGTCCCTGCCCAGGAAAACGTGTTTTGTCCCCACTTCGCTCGGCGCCAGTTTCTCCTGCAGGCCGTAGCATGCTCCTCTGCTGAAAAGATTATTTCCCTGAAAAACTCTCCTATTATGGCATAGAAATTTCAAGGATTCCTTATTCCATTCGGATCGGAAACCATCTCCTAAAAGATACGCGGACGAGACGATCCTGCCCTCGCACATGTCTTTGAGAATACCGAGGAACCGCTCGTCAGCCACGCGGCCCGCGTCCTTTCTGATCTGCTCCTCCTCCGTCTCCGCAGGTATCACCAGCGTCTCATAAGTCTGCTCCTCGATCAATACGACGATGGGCGTCGTCCGCCTGTTGCACTCCATACGGTAAGTTTTGAGACGTCTGCCGTCATGCTCGCACGCGACCACCTGATAGCTCCACAGCTCCGGCGGCTGGTGCAGCATAAAGTAGTAAAAGCTTTCCGTGTGACTCTGGAAAAAGACGCGTTTCGTCTTCAGGCCAAGGTTCGCCGACACCTGCGACAATACCTCCACCATCCTGTCGTCCGGCTCGTCCAGCGTAAACATGATGGCGTCGATCTTGTCCGCCGTGGCGATAAAGCTCATCAGCGCCAGACTGCGTTTGAGAAAGAGCGTCAGGAGCGCCACCGGATCGTAGGATTCTCCGTCCAGTTCCACCGGCTCGCCCTTCTTGGAAAGCGACAGAAGACCCTCAACAGGAATCATACCTTCCTCGTCCGCGTTCTTCACGGCGTCCTTGCCGTAGAACCACTGGTTGACCCCTTCTCGTTTACATAACATTGTAGGAATGTTATACTGCCTTGTCCCAACCACCGTGGCGACTGTTTCCACATCCTCCTGTCCGTAGATGCAGTAACTGATCTGGGAGTAGCGCTCCCCCAGATCGTAGCCGACCAGCACGCTTCCCGTATGCAGTTTGCCCTTCTCTTTCCGCTCTAAAAACATGCCCGCTCCTAGCGCATCTGAAATAGTTTATCCGCCATGTAATCTTTTCTGTAGTACTCCCGCAAAAGGCCGTCCACCGTGTCGTAATCGTGCAGTGTCAATCCGATCATGATGTCGTTGAGCACGGAAAAACGGCTCTCGAAATTGTCCTGCCCGATGTCGCTCTTGTTGACCGCGCCGCTCTTGGTCAGCCGCTCTGCGCCTTCCGATTCCTCCGTGACATAATACTGCAGCCTCTCTCCGAAAAACAGAACGAACTCCTTGACGCAGATCCCGCCGAACATATCCCGCATCTCTTCCTTGCGGTATTCTTCTTTCTCGCCTTCCTCGCACCGGATCACGTAGTGTATGACGGCCCGGCGCCCCGGTTTCGTGCGGTACTCGATGATCGTCTTATCCTGATACTCGTCCATCTGCGGGATATAGCCGATATATTCTTTGTAGACGGGGAGCACGATACCCGCTTCGGAGAGATCCTTCAGGAACGCGCAGCAGATCTTTCTGACCGCCTCGTCCTGCTCCTGCCTGTTCTCCGCGTAGTACTGCAGAAAAGCGATCTTGCATACCATGTGGACCGGAACCTCGTCCCTGTACAGCTGCATGACGCAGCGGAAGATATACGGTTCCATGATCTGTCCGCCTATGGCGTAATCATAACAGCACTGTGACGAGAAAGCCGCCATCAGCGTCTCGCTGCCGCCGGATCTGCAGTATATGCCGAAAATCTCCGCCTTCTCTCCCACATACGCTCCCGTGTAGAGCATCTGCACGATCATACGCTCACACAGATCGCGGGTGTCCATGCCGAAATCCTTGGCGATCTTCCAGACGTCCCGCATATCCTTCACGCTGCCCGCAAAAAAGCGGAGCAGATAGTTCAGCACATTCTCGTCGTACTTTCCCTTTCTGACCACATACCAGAGCGCGGCGGTCATGACGGGATCTTCCCCGGACGCTTCCTCATCCAACAGGCGGCTGCACAGCTTGACGAGTACCTTGGCGTCCACGCCGTAAGGCCCATATCGCCGGATCCAGCCGTACGCCTCCCTGTACATGCCGCGCACGATCATATACCGAATGACCTCCTTGCGGTCCTTCCGCGCCACGTCCTCCGGCTTTAACTCCAAAAGATAGTCGTCCAGCTCCCGCATTCTGTCCTTCTCATAGTAAAAGTGCACCAGCATCATGCGGATCCGACGTTTCATGTTCTCGTCGATCCGCTCCGACTTTGCGAGCAATGCGAAAAGATCGACGTTATCCTCCTGCACCCTGAGTGCATTCTGACGCTCAAAACACACATAGACGGCATAGCCGGGATCATCCCGCACAAACGGATCGATCATATGCGCCAGCTTGGACGGCTCAAGAAACGCCTCCGTCTGAAACTTCACGCCGGCCGTGTAGCGGTTTCCCTCCCCGTCGCCGAAAAGGAGCTTGCATTCCCTGTGATAAACAGGGAACTGCACCCGCCCCGACACGACGGGATACACTTCCTCTCCCACACCGTACGGATAGATGAGAATGGCTTCCCTGACCCGCTCGGACTCCACATGTACTTCCTTCATAAAGAGCAGGGACACAAGTTTTGCGGCGCTCTCCTCGTCAACCATCGGCAGGCTGATCAGGTTTTGGTACAGATAGGCCAGATCCCTGTTGATCCTGCCCCGCATCAGCTGCTCCGTCACAAAGCGCTCCATGGCGGCAGTATAGTTTACATAAATATCCGGCATCTCCTCCCTGTGCCGGTACACATAGGCGTACAGATACGCCGTGATCTCATAGTGCAGATCGCTCTGATAGGCGAAATACATCAGTACGATCTTGGGCAGCGTCAGATCTTCCCGCCTCGGCACGGACATGATGTAATATTCATAGAGTCTGGTGATTCGAAGATTCTGCTCCACCCCGGCGCGATACCACTCGAAATACGCCTCGCCATAGCGGTTTCCCTTGATCAGCAGTGTGCAGATCGCATGGAGGATCTCATTCTGCGGCCTCTTCTCATAGCAGCCTGTCAGAATGCGAAAAACGCTGTCCGAGTAATTTTTCTGTTTCTGCGCCAGATAGACGGTCTGTAAGGCGATCTCTTCCTTCATGAGGTCGTTTTTGATCGCATATTGCAAAATCTGCTGCTCGAAGACGTCCAGTTTCAACAGCATGGCGGGATTCATGGAGAGAATATGCCATGCCTCGATGTAAATCACCGGCGAGGTACAGCGGCAGCGGAACAGTTCTTCCAACAGTTCCCATCTGCGGGCGGGATTTTTTACATATTCCTCGGACAAGTATAAGAGCAGCCACGCGATCCGCCAGTTGCCCCTGTTGCGCTCATAGACCTCCCGCACCTCCTCGGCCGCCTCGTCCACATAGCGGTAGTCCTTGCTGTACAGTGTGGTGAGATACAGATAGTAGCACCACAATTCCGGAAATTCCTGCTGTCTTCCAAGCACCCGCTCGGCCTGCTTTTCGATCAGCCACTTGGCCTCGTTGTACCGCTCCTCCGTCAACAGGAGCTGCGCCTGGAACAGCTTGTATGTGATGTCCTTGTCGTCCAGTTCCGACAGACGGTTCAGGATTCGGTTCGTCTCAGTCATCCATGTCTTCGTGCTGATCTTCTTTAAGCGAAACGCCTGATAATATTCCATCATCTGCACGGTGAGACGCCCCTTCTCCCTGCGGATACCCAGCGCACGTCCGGCAGTCTTGTGGAGAACGACCGTGACGGGCACGCGGATCGTCTCATTCTCTCTGATCAGCAGAAGGCAGCCGTAATTGTTGCCCGCGTGCAGCTTTTCGTACTCTACGTAGTAGTAAACTCTGTAGATATTCCCCAGAAAAGAGGCGTCGGACACGACTCTCTCCTCCACGCGGAGGAAAGCGCCCTCCGTCTCCACCTCCAGGCGCGTGTAACCCCACCCGTTTCGGTTGATCACCAGCGCATAGCGCGTTGTCTCCGACGGGTCTTCTATCCTGATCTCCGTCTCCTCAGGTATGTATTCCACAGGCTTCTTCTTGTTGATCTCAAGCAGGAATTCCTCTACATTATGCTCGTTTCCCTTGACTGCGGAAAGCCCTCTGTACGCGGCATAGTGCTGCCTGTCATTCCCCTTGAACACACTTGAAAACCCGTCGGAATAGAACAGCCTGACCGCCTCGTCCCAGCTGCTCTTGGCCAGATTGGTGAAGTGAAACAGATTCTTGATCTCGCCCATGCCGGATGTGACCGTCTCGGCCGTGACCGTCACGGCAAAAGGCAGATAGTATTCCCCTTGGTTGGAGATGATGTTGAAGGCTCCCTTGACTGTCTCCCCTTCCTCCATGCCGTGGGCGTCAAACCGATAGCGGATCTCGTCCTGATTGCCGCCGAAAGTCTGCGTCAGACACTCCATGCGAAGGTCCGTAGACGTCACCCATCCCTCCGCCGCATGCCCTTCCGGCCCGTAAACCGCGAACGATCCCTCCGCCGCCGTGTCGGCACAGAGCGACAGTTCGATGCGCCCGCATGAAAAGTCCAAAGCGCCGCCGCCATCATGAAATTTTCCGTTCAAGATCTCTTCGACCGCCTGTCTCACGCTAACGATTTGCCTTTCTACATAGTTATTAGAATTATACCATTTTTATGGCAGTGAACGCAACTGCAAAAACCGGCGTCAGATTTCCGCCTCGGATTCGCCGCATTCCTGTCAGTAACGCGCGCGGTTTTTTCGCATATCCTATTAAGAAGATAATACCGCGAGGTTTTACATGGAAGAGCCAATCCTAAAAAGTATGCAGTCGGAGGACGAATCGCAGGGCAGACTGCAGGTAAACGTCACCGCAAACATCGGACTGATCCCGATCCAAAACGCCAATATAACCATCTCCTACACCGGGGATCCGAACAATACCTTAGAGACGCTGACCACGGATTCCTCCGGGCAGACGGATGTCGTCTCCCTCGATGCGCCGCCGCTCTCCTACAGTCAAACGCCCAACTCCCCCATGCCCTACTCAGAATACACGCTGAGCGTCACCGCGCCGGGCTATGAGCCCGTCACCGTATCGGGCGTGGAAGTGCTGCCCGATGTGACCGCCCTGCAGAACATCGAGATGGTCCCCACGGAATTGGAGCAGGGAAACGACGAGAATATCACAATACCCGACCATACGCTCTACGGCGACTATCCGCCCAAGATTCCGGAGGATGAGATCAAACCGATCGACGAATCAGGAGAGATCGTACTGAGCCGTGTCGTCATCCCCGAATACATCGTAGTGCATGACGGTGTACCCACCGACGCGGGCGCTCCCAACTACTACGTCCGCTACACGGATTACATCAAAAATGTCGTCTCCTCGGAAATATACGCCACGTGGCCCGAGAGCGCCATCTACGCCAACACTCTGGCCATCATGTCCTTCACGCTGAACCGCGTCTACACGGAGTGGTACAGAAACAAGGGCTACAACTTCACGATCACCTCCTCCACCGCTTATGACCAGAAATGGATATATGGAAGAAATATTTACAGCAACATCGACCGATTGGTGGACACCATCTTCGCCAACTACCTTTCCCGTCCCGGCGTGCGCCAACCGATCTTTACCTCCTACTGCGACGGTCAGAACGTGACTTGCAACGGCTTGAGTCAATGGGGTTCCAAGTATCTGGGCGACGAGGGTTACACGCCCATCGAGATCATCCGTTACTACTACGGCAGCGATATGTACATCAACACCGCCACCGCCGTGTCGGGCGTGCCCTCCTCTTGGCCGGGCTACAATCTCGGCACCGGCGCGTCCGGCGACAAGGTTTTGCAGATCCAGCAGCAGCTGAGACGCATCGCCCAGAACTACCCCGCGATCCCGACGATCACCGCGGACGGCATCTACGGCCCGCGGACCGCCGATGCCGTCCGCACCTTCCAGGGCATCTTCAATCTGCCTCAGACGGGCATCATAGATTATCCCACCTGGTATAAGATCTCGGAGATCTACGTGGGCGTCAGCCGGATCGCGGAGCCGGGCTGATGCGGCGCGCAGTCCGACAGACCGGGAAAACGCGGCAAAGACCGGCACTCCCTCCTGTAAGAGGAATGTCGGTCTTTGTTAGTTTACATAACTTTCCTGCGTTCAGCGCGCAATAGGTTTACATAATATTTGCGCATTCTCATTTCGTCAGCAGCATCATGATGTCGTTGCTCCTGGCGACAAACTTCGTCATCGCCTCCGGCTCAAGCGGCGCCTGCTGTAAGAGCGCCAGATCGTAGAGCTGCTCGCAGATCATCTTCACGTTGTCGCCGTCCCGGTGCTCTAACACATACTGCACCAGCGGATGATTGGCGTTTAAGATCAGCGTCTCGCCCTCCTTGCCGAACATCCCCATGTCCATGCCGTTCATGGAGTACATCTTCATCATATCCTGCATTCTGCGGGATTCCTCCGCCAGCGTGATCATGGAGGCGATCTTCTTGTTCTTCAGTTTCTCCACCTTCACCTTGATGGCGTCCTTTTTCAGGATCTTCTTCATCAGCTTGGAGATGCCTTCCGCCTGCTCTTCCATCTCCTTCTCTGCCTTCTTGGAGGTCTTGGCCCTGAAGACGTCCGTCAGGTCTGCGTCGATCCTCTGGAACTTGATGCCCTCGTTCTTCGCCTCCAGCTGGGAGACAAAGGGCTGGTCGATGTTGTGGTTGAGCACCACCGCGTCCATCTTGGCCGCCTTGAACATGTTGATATACTGGCTCTGCTGTTTCTCATCCGTCACATAGTAGATGACCTTCTCTTTCTTCTCCTCGCTCTCAGCGTCGCCGCCATCCTCATCGGACACGCTCTCGCCGTTCTCGTCTACGACCTCGGCCTCCACCTTCTCTCCGTTCTCGTCTACGACCTCGGCCTCCACCTTATCGCCGTTCTCGTCCGTGGCGCTCTCGCCCTCGCCGACCTCGTCGGGATCGATCCTGTTGACTTCCAGACACTCGGGCAGCGTCATGTACTCGCCGTCCAGATTCTTGAAGAGGATATAGTCTGTCATCTTCTCACAGAACTTATCATCCTTCAGACAGCCAAACTTGATGAAGGGACTGATGTCGTCCCAATATTTCTCATACTCTTCCTTCTCCGTCTTACACATGCCGGAGAGCTTGTCCGCAACCTTCTTGGTGATATACTCGCTGATCTTCTGCACGAAACCGTCGTTCTGCAGCGCGCTCCTGGACACGTTGAGGGGCAGGTCGGGACAGTCGATGACGCCCTTTAACAGGAGCAGGAACTCCGGTATGACCTCCTTGATGTTGTCCGCAATGAACACCTGATTGTTGTACAGCTTGATCGTGCCCTCGATGGACTCGTACTCCATGTTGATCTTCGGGAAGTACAGGATCCCCTTCATGTTAAAAGGATAGTCCATATTCAAGTGGATCCAGAAGAGAGGCTCCTTGTAGTCCTGGAAGACCTTGCGGTAGAACTCCAGATACTCCTCCCTCGTGCACTCGTTGGGGTGTTTCGTCCAGAGGGGCTGCGTCTCGTTCAGAAGTTCGGGGCGCTTTTTGATCTTTACCTTCTGCTCGTCCTCCTCCTTCTCCTTCGGGATCTCCTCTACCACCTCGTCTGTGTCCAGTTTCTCGGATGCCTTGATGGTCTGGGTGTCGGTGCTGTTCGCCTTGGACAGATAGATCTCTGTGGGCATGAAAGAACAGTACTTCTTGATGACTTCCTTCGCCTTGTACTCGTTGCAGAACTCCAGGCAGTCCTCGTTGATGTGGAGGGTGATCTCCGTGCCGACCTCGGTTCTCGTGCCTTCCTCCATATCGAACTCCGTGCCGCCGTCGCACTCCCAATGCACAGCCTGCGCGCCGCTCTGGTAGGAGAGCGTGTCGATATGCACCTCGTCCGCCACCATGAACGCGGAGTAGAATCCCAAGCCGAAGTGCCCGATGATCTGATCCTCGTTGGCCTTGTCCTTGTACTTCTCAATGAAATCCGTGGCGCCGGAGAAAGCGATCTGGTTGATGTACTCCTCCACCTCGTCCGCCGTCATGCCGATACCGTTATCGATGAATTTCAGAGTTTTCTCCTCGGGGTTGACGATCACTTGGATCTTCGCCTTGTAGTCGTCCGGGAGCGCGTACTCGCCCATCATGTCCAGCTTTTTCAGTTTCGTGATCGCGTCGCACCCGTTGGAGATCAATTCACGGAAAAAGATGTCGTGATCGGAGTACAGCCATTTCTTGATGATCGGAAAAATATTATCGCTGTTGATTGATAGATTGCCATGCTTTGCCGCCATTTTGTCACGTCCTTTTCTCTGTTATACTCGTTATCAGCCGCAGAAAAGTTTTCTGCCGCTCACCGCTAATAGATAGTTTAATCCCGCGGTTTTCAGAAGTCAAGACAAAATTAGCACTCATTTCAGATGAGTGCTAATAATTGCCGTTATCCTCCGATTTCATGCGGCTTTCCGCAATTCTAAATTTTTTCTAAACTGTCAGTCCTCCGGGAAATACGCCGTATACACGTCGAAGAAATCTCTTGTCCTGACATTGTCGTCATGGATAAATTCTACGCTGTCCCACAACTCCTCGTTCAGATTTCTCGTCAACGTCCCCACATAGGCGTCGTACTCCTGCCCGAAGACCTGCGCCCGCCGCTGATCCATGATCTTGACTTTGTTGGCGTCCGTCTCTTCCTTGTCAAAGGTATTGAGGCACTTGATGATATGATAGCCGTACTCCGTCTCCACCACATCGCTGATCTCGTCTTTGCCGAGGTTGAACGCTGCCGTCTCGAAAGCCTCGTCCATCTCGCCCTTGCCGAAGGAATAGGTGCTCTTGTCGTCCTCACTGTAGCGCCGGATCAGCTCGTCGAAGTCCTCGCCTTCCCTCGCCAGCTGCAGCACCTCGCACGCCTCCTTGTAAGCCTCCGCCTTCGCGTGCTCCGTATATTCTATCTTTTTGCCCGTCCCGTCCAGCGCATAGGTTTTGATCAGGATATGCTGCACGGTGATCGTCCGCGCCTCGTCGTCGCTGATCTCGGGATTGATGTCCTTGATCGTATACCGATACACCTTCTCCGCCAGCGCAAACTCCGCGTAAAGACTGCGGATCGTCTCCTCAGATACGCCCATGAGCTCCCTCTCCGTATCGTTCAGAGAATCGTAGTAAGCCTTGGCGGCATTTTCCGCCTGCGTCATCTCCTCGTCGCTCAGCTCCACCTCGTACTGCCCTGCCATCAGATTCATGGTCTTGATGCGGGCGATCTGCGCCAGCGCGATGTCTTTCACATTCTGCTCCAGCGTCACCCCGTCCACGTTCGTATTCCAGATCTCCGGTCCATACACGCTCTCGTACCGATTCTGTATGTTGGTCAGATACACCATGATCTCCGGCAGAGTGCACACACTCGTCTCGATCCGAAAGACCTCGTCCTTGCCGAATCCGGTGGTGAGCACCACCTTCGTGCCGATTCCGGCATCCCGGCCGCATCCGACCGAAACGCCTGCCATAAACAGGGCGGCCGCAAACGCGCCCGCCCATTTTCTCAATCTATTACCCAGCATTGATCACCTGTTCTCTCCGCGCCTATCCTTTTATTTGATTACCTGAATCCAGCCTTCGGGCGCTTCGATGCGTCCCATCTGGATACCCGTCAGCGTATCGTACAGTTTCTTTGTGATCGGTCCCATCTCACTCATACCGCTGGAGAAAGTGATCTCTCTGCCGTGATCCACGATCTTCCCTACCGGGGAGATGACCGCAGCCGTGCCGCACAGACCGCACTCCGCAAACTCTCCTACCTCCTCGAAGGGAACGACGCGTTCCTCCACTTCCAAGCCCAGATAATCCTTCGCGACTACCATCAGGGAACGTCTCGTGATGGACGGCAGGATGCTGTCGGACTTGGGCGTTACCACCTTATTGTCCTTCGTCACGAACAGGAAGTTGGCGCCGCCCGTCTCCTCCACATTGGTCCTCGTGGCCGCGTCCAGATACATATTCTCGTCGTACCCTTCCTCGTGCGCCGTCACGATGGCATGGAGACTCATGGCGTAATTCAGTCCCGCCTTGATATGGCCCGTGCCGTGCGGCGCGGCCCTGTCAAAATCGCTCACTTTCAAAGTCAGCGGTTTCACGCCGCCCTTGAAGTAAGGGCCTACCGGCGTGGTAAATACGCGGAACTGGTATTCGTCCGCAGGCTTTACGCCGATCACGGAAGAACTGCCAAACATATAAGGACGGATATAGAGCGTGGCGCCGGAACCGTAGGGGGGCACATAGGCCTCGTTGGCCGCGACGGTATCGACGACAGCCTGCACGAACCGCTCCTTGGGAAACACCGGCATCTCCAACCGCTTACAGCTGTCCTCCATACGCTGCGCATTCAAGTCAGGACGGAAAGTAACGATATGGCCGTCCTGCGTCGTGTACGCTTTCATGCCCTCGAAACATGTCTGCGCATACTGGAACACGCCCGCGCACTCGTTGATCTGAACAGTCGCGTCGGAGATCAGCGCTCCTTCGTCCCACGCCCCGTTCCTATAGTTTGCCACAAATCTCTTGTCTGTCTCCTGATAACCGAATCCGAGATTGGCCCAGTCAATGTTTTTCTTTTCCATCTCCATACTCCTTCTTCCTCAAAGTATCGTTTTTCTTTTTCTATCTTATACCTTTGCACTTAAAAGTCAAGGCGCAGTTCCTCACAGCACGGCGTTGACCACTTCCAGCGCAACGTCGTAGGCATAGTCCTTGACCGCCTTCTCGCACAGGCGCAGCATCTTCTTGTCTGACTCGGGGCGGTCATAGCGTTTCAGCTCCTTCAATTTCTCGTTGACGCTGTCCCCGTCGAAATCGTCCAGTCTGCCCGCAAGCTCCCTGAGCGCCTTCTTCCACTCGTCCTCCGAGATCCTTATATTTTCCTCCTTCTGTTCCGCACTGTCCTTCGCCGCTTTGCTCTCGCTGTCCAGATACGCCTTCAGATCCTTGCGCATGTTCTTCATCAGATTGAAGAGGATCGGCGAGCGCACTTCCACGTCCTCAAGTTGCCCCGCCTTGCTCATCTTCTCCAGCTCGAAAGCCTCGTCGGCGAGGTCGTCCGCGCCCACGTTTCTCGCGTTGCCTTTCAGAGAGTGCACGATGATCGCATAGCCGGGCATATCCCGCTTTTTCAAAAAGTCCCGCAGCGCGTCCTCCTTCTCCTGCAGGATCAGATGAAAGTCCTGCAGCACTTTGCCGTAGAGCGCCATGTCGTTTCCCATGTATTTCAGGCCGTTTCGAATGTTGATGCCGATGCCGCTCAGTTTGCTCTCCAGGAGTCCGATCTCGTTCTCGTCCCCCGCGTCGTCCGCTCCGCTTTGCTCCTTGGTCAGGTAGACCACGTTCTCCGGCAGATACCTGATCAGCATCGTCTCGAATTTCTCTGCATCGATAGGCTTGGTCAGATAATCCTGAAAGCCCTCTTTCAGGTAAAACTCTCTGGCGCCCGCCACCGCGTTGGCCGTCAGAGCGATCACCGGCGTGTCCACGGAAGGATTGCCCTCCAGTTTCCTGATGGCGTGTAACGTCTCCACACCGTCCATCACAGGCATCATGTGATCCAGACAGATGACGTGATAAGTCTTGCGTTTCAAAAGCTCCAGACACTCCTCGCCGCTGCCGGCCACATCGACCTGCAGCCTTGTCTCCTTGAGAAGGCCCTGAGCCACCGCCAGATTCATGGCATTGTCGTCAACCACCAGCACTCTTCCCATGGGCGCGATGAATTTCTGCTTGTAATTTTTGACGCTGTGAAGACTCTCATTATACTTTTTCTCAAAATCGCCCAGCGGCGCGTAATCCACCACCTTCTGCCTGATCTTAAAGGAGAAGGTGGAACCCTTGCCGTAGGTGCTCTGCACTTCCAGCCTGCCGCCCATCATCTCCACGAGACGGTTGCTGATCGCCAGACCCAATCCCGTGTTGTCATTCTTGCCTCTGGTGACGATGTCCATGCGCTGAAAGGCGCCGAACAGCTTAGCGATGTCCTTCTCGCGGATGCCGATTCCCGTATCCTTCACCGCGAAGTCGATCTCGATCTCGTCCTCCCCGGTCTGCGCCCAGCCGAGATGGAACGTCACCCTGCCGCGTTCCGTGTACTTCACGGCGTTGGACAGGAGGTTGCTGAGGATCTGCCTGAGACGGATCTCGTCGCCGGACAGTTTATAGGGGACGTCCTGCGCAATGTCCAGTTTCAGATCCAGTTTCTTCTTGCGAAGCTGGATGGAGATACCGTTGACCAGATCGTTCAGAAGGGAACTGATGTCATAGATGCCGTGCGACAGCTCCATCTGTCCCGCCTCAAGCTTCGTATAGTCCAGAATATCGCTGACCAGCGTAAGCAGGATGTTGCCCGCCTGTCTGATGTCCAACGCATACTCCTTGATCGCCTCCTCCTGACTCTCGCGCAGGATCAGCTCATTTAACCCCAGAATCGTGTTGATGGGCGTGCGCAGCTCATGGGACATGTTCGCCAGGAAAAGATCGCGCGTGTGCTCCGCCTTTTCCATAGCGTCGATCATCCGCTTGGAAGTCTTGTCCTCCCGATTAGCCGATTCCTGTTTTTTCTCTTGGCTCATTTTTTCTTCCCTTCATAGCGCCCACGCCAATGAGCGCCCTTCCCTTCTTTCTATTTTTTCCGCTCATATTTCACGAATTCATAGGCGATGTCAAAATACGTCTGCTCATCGCTGTCAGCCGTGATCTCCCACTCACCGCTCTCGTCCAAATTCGGGAAATAGGCGTCCGCCTCGTAGGCGTGATCGATCTTCGTCACATGAGCCACATCACAGTAGGGCAGCATCATGCGGTAGACGCTCTCACCGCCGATAATGTACACGTCCTCGTCGGGATAGCCTTTCAGAAGTTCCAACAGCTCCTCCTTGCTGTGCGCGATGACGGCGTCCTTCACATGATAGTCCGGATTGGTTGACAGAATAATATTGGTCCGGTTTTTCAACGGCATCCCCTGCGGAAAAGTCTCCAAGGTTTTCCTGCCGAGCACTACCACCTTGCCCGTCGTCTCCTGCCTGAAATTCCTGTGATCCGCGGGGATCCTCACGAGCAGGCTGTTCTTACAGCCGATCGCCCAATTTTTGTCCACTGCAACGATAATGTTCATGCCCGATACTCCTGTGTATGCTCTGTCGTTAGACTCGCAAGCCCGCGCTGCCGCGCTCTTTCGCCTGCCTTCTTCCAGATTCGTCCGCTTGTTGTTAGACTCGCAAGCCCGCGCTACCGCGCTCTCTCGCCTGCCTTCTTCCAGATTCGTCCGCCTGTTGTTAGACTCGCAAGCCCGCGCTGCCGCGCTCTCTCGCCTGCCTTCTTCCGCATTCGTCCGCCTGCTGTTAGACTCGCAAGCTCGCGCTGCCGCGCTCTCTCGCCTGTTTCACAGGCGGCTTGCTCGTTAACGGCGCACGAAAAACAAATGCCGCTTCGCGTCGCTTGTTTTTCGTCTGCGCCTGTTACACCGCGATCGGGATATTCTCGATCTGCGGGCCGGTCACATAATTTTCCACCTTCACGTCGTCCCTCGTAAACTGATAGAAGTCCTTCACATCGGGATTCAGCCAGAATGTGGGCGCGTCATAAGTCGGCCTTCCGATCAGCTCCCGGATGATCGGGATGTGCCTGTCATAGATGTGCGCGTCGGCGATGACATGCACCAGTTCGCCCGCCTCCATGCCGCACACCTGCGCCAGCATGTGCACCAGCACCGCATACTGCACCACATTCCAGTTGTTGGCCGCCAGTACATCCTGTGAGCGCTGATTCAGCACCGCGTTCAGCGTCAGCTTATCGTGCCCTTTCTTCTGCGTCACGTTGAAGGTCATACTGTAAGCGCAAGGGTACAGATTCATCTCGTGCAAGTCCTGATGAACATACATATTCGTCATGATGCGCCTGCTGAACGGATTGTTCTTCAGGTCGTAGATGACCCGATCTACCTGATCCATCATGCCCTCCGCATACTGATGTTTCACCCGCATCTGATAGCCGTAGGCTTTGCCGATAGAGCCGTCCTCGTCCGCCCACTCGTCCCAGATATGGCTGTGCAGATCGTGAATATTGTTGGACTTCTGCTGCCAGATCCAGAGCATCTCGTCGGTGGCGCTCTTTAAGGCCGTCCTTCTGAGGGTCATGATCGGGAACTCCTGCGAGAGATCGTATCGATTCACCACACCGAACTTCTTCACCGTGTAGGCAGGCGCGCCGTCCTCCCAGCGGGGCCTTACCTTCTCCCCCTCCGTACTCGTCCCGTTCTCCAGTATGTCCCGGCACATCTCTATGAAAATCTTGTCCGCTAAACTCATTGTCCTATCCTCTATAACGCCTGCGGAGCCGCTGCCTCGAAACAGTCCTCTTCGTCGTCTGCGCGGCTTTCCAAAACCATAAGCAGACCCTTTGATGCCGCCGGTACTTACGCCTTGTCTTTTAAGGCGTTATGTACCGCTGCGAGCAGCAACGGAGCGGGAGCGTGTCTGCGATGGTTTTGAAAAACCGCACAGACATACGCATGAATGTATCTCTTTCTCTGCCTGCGGATCTGCTAATTCCTGTCCCACTTGTCGCACAGCGAATTGATCTGGTCCGCGAACTTGGCCAGATCCTTGTTGGCCCCGTCCTCGTTCTTGCGGATGACGGCGATAAGCCTCTGTCCGCTGGCGAGCAGTCTGGCGAAGACGTCCGATACGCCCCGCGCTTTCTTCTTCACGGCGGCCGGCTCCGCCTCGTAGATAAAGCCGCCGTCTATCAGGTCGAACCGCGTGCCGCTGTAAGGCGCGTAGGCGTCGATGCCGTGCTCCGCTCTGAGGCACTCGGTGAAGAGCTTGCACACGCTGTCCTCGCCGTGCACGACGAAGACTTTCTGCGGTTTCCTGTGGAATCCTTCGATCCATCTCAGCAACCCGTTCTTGTCCGCATGGCCGCTCATACCGACCAGTTTCGTGATCTGCGCGCGGATCTCGATAGGCTCCCCGAAGAGTTTCACCTCCCCGGCGCCCTCCACGATGGCCCTCCCCAGGGTGCCCACCGCCTGATAGCCCACGAACAGGATCGTGCACTCCGGCCGCCAGAGATTGTGTTTCAGGTGATGCCTGATACGCCCCGCCTCGCACATGCCGGAGGCCGAGATGATGACCTTGGGTTCATTGTCAAAGTTGATCTCCTTGGACTCGTCACTGGTGATCGCCAGTTTCAGTCCCGGGAAAGTGATGGGGTTGATGCCCTGCCTGACGAGCGCCATCGCCTCGTCGTCAAAACACGCGTACTCGTTCTTCTGGAAAATGCCCGTGGCCTCCACCGCCAGCGGGCTGTCCACATAGACCGGGAAACCGTCGTGTCCCTTCACCCGTCCCTCCGCCTTGATCTGTCGCAGAAAATACAGTAACTCCTGCGTCCTTCCCACCGCGAAGGAGGGGATCACCACATTGCCGCCCCGGTCGAAGGTGGTCTGCAGGATCTTCGTAAGCTCCCCGATATAGTCCGGCCTCTCCGCGCTGTGCAGCCTGTCCCCGTAGGTGGACTCCATGATCACGTAGTCCGCCTCCGCCGTCAGTCTGGGATTCTTGATGAGCGGCTGGTCCTCATTGCCGATGTCCCCGGAGAAGACCAGTTTCTTCGTGACGCCGTTCTCCGTCACCCACACTTCGATGCTGGACGAACCCAGCAGATGCCCGATGTCCGTAAACCTGATCTTCACGCCGTCACAGACGGCCACTTCCTTCTCATAGTCACAGGGGACGAGTCTCTTGATCGTGCCGTCGGCATCCTCCATCGTATAGACAGGCTCCGTCAGTACAGCTCCCGCGCTCCTCTTCGCCTTGCGGTTCTTCCATTCCGCCTCCTGCATCTGAATATGCGCACAGTCCCTGAGCATGATGCTGCAGAGGTCGCAAGTCGCCGCCGTCGCGTAGATGCTGCCTCGAAATCCCCTGGAGTACAAAAGCGGCAGCAGCCCGGAATGATCTATGTGAGCATGGGTCAGGAACACATAATCGATCAGCGCCGCATCCACAGGCAGTTCGCTGTTCTCAAAGGTGTCGGCCCCCTGCTCCATACCGTAATCAACCAAAATATTTTTGTCTCCGACACGAAGATAGTGACAGCTGCCCGTAACCTCGTGATCGGCGCCGATAAACATAAGTTCCATAAGAGCCCTCCCACTCATTTATCATAACACCTTTTGAATTGTGCGTAAATAAATTTCGGCAACTTGCGACTGTTTTTCCATACTATAACCATATAATCCAAATTGCATCGAGGTAATCTATGCCATGTCCGATATATTCTCCGCACTGTTTCTCTTTCTCACCGCCGTGTCCGTCGATTCCCTGACCGCGGGGATGCCCTACGGCGCCGGGCGGGTCCGCATCAAACCGCTCTCCTGCCTCGTTCTGGTCTGCGTCCCCGCCGCCTTTATCGCCGTCGCGGGCCGCGTCGGTTCCTATCTCTTTCTCTTTCTCCCACGATCTATCCTCCCTCTGCTGTCCTTCTTCCTGCTCCTGCTCCTTGGACTGAGCAAGCTGGCGGAAAGCCTCATACGGTCGCTTGCGCGCAGACGCCCCAGCCTCATCGGGCACTGGGGCTGCAAGATCAAACAGCTGCACATCGTCTTCACCGTATATCTGTGTCCGGAGGACGCCAACCGGGAGGATCCGCAGATCCTCAGCCCGAAAGAGGCTCTTCTTCTGTCACTGGCGCTCTCCTTAGACAGCGTCCTCGCGGGTATGGCGTTCCAGCCCGCCCCGATCCCTCCGATCACGCTTTTTTTCGCGGCCGCGCTCTTTAATCTGCTGTTCTTCTCTCTCGGCTACGGTTTGGGGTATTTGCTCCGCACGGCCCTCCATGTGGATCTCTCCTGGTTCAGCGGCCTGTGCCTGCTCTTTCTCGCTTTCCACACCTTACTGTAATCTCTGCAGCGCTGCACGCGCGTCCTCCCCGGCAGCTCCGCCCGCCTGTCCCGACGCCTTTTCCTCTGACGCATGTCTCTTCGTTCCCACCGCCACGAGCAGCTCATGGACGATCAGCGGCATAGCGGACAGCGCGATAAGCTGCACCCACTCCATCAGCGTAAGCCGCACCGTGCCAAACAGATCGATGAGCGGGGCGATCTCCGTCACCGCCGCCTGCAGCGCAAGACCAATGAGAAACGCGCCGATCATGTAGGGATTGTTTCTGTGGTTCATTCTGAATACTGAGCGGTTCACATCCCGCATCCCGACGGCGTGAAAGAGCTGGCTGATGCCAAGTACCGTGAAAGCATGGGTCTGCGCCTTCGCAAGCACCGAGGATATGCGCAGCCCTTCGAGAACATTATGTAAACTAACAGGCAGATGCTCCGCCATGATCCTGTCGTAGGGCACTTTCAAAAACGCCGCCAGACTCACACCCCCGATGACAAGCCCATAGCAGATGACGCACCCCAGCCCGCCTTTGGCAAAAAGCGATTCCTCTTTTCTTCGCGGCGGCTCGCTCATCAGGCTCTCCCCATCGTTGTCGTCCACCCCCAGCGCCAGCGCCGGAAGGGAGTCCGTGATGAGATTGATCCAGAGGATAAAGCCGGCCTTGAGGGGGCTCGGGAGACCGGCCACGATGGTGACAAGCATCGTTATGATCTCGCCAAGGTTGGACGACAGAAGAAAGAGTACGGATTTCCTGATGTTCTCGTAGATTCCCCGTCCTTCTCTGATCGCCGTGCGTATAGTGGCAAAGTTGTCGTCCATCAAGACAAAATCCGCCGCCCCGCGCGCCACATCCGTACCGTTCAGCCCCATGGCGATACCGATGTCCGCCGCCTGCAGGGAGGGCGCGTCATTGACGCCGTCCCCCGTCATTGCAACCGTCCTGCCAAGCGTCCGATAACCTTCCACGATCCTGACCTTATGCTCCGGCGTCACTCTGGCGAAAACCTTCAGCTCCTCAAGTTTCTGCAAAAAGTGGTGATCCTTCATATGATCCAGCTCTTTTCCCGTAACGCACTGACTCGGACTGTGCGCGATCCCCAGCTCTTCGGCAATGGAGTACGCAGTGTCGGGGTGATCTCCCGTGATCATCACAGTGGACACGCCCGCTTTCCTGAAATCCGCCACGGCCTGCACCGCCTCCGGCCTGACAGGATCCTGCATACTGATCAGCCCCAGAAAGATCATATCCTTCTCCCGCATGCCGCCGTCCTCGCCCATGGCCAGGGCAAGCACGCGCCTGCCTTCGCCCATAAGCCTCTTCTGTGTCTCAGACGCGGCATTCTTATCAGACTGCGACATGACGCACATCTGTCCATTCCTGTAAATACGGTCGCAATTCTCCAAGATCCGCTCCGCGGCGCCTTTGGTGTAGGAGACTATGCCGCCGTTCTCCCTGTGCGCCGTAGTCATCATCTTGCGCTCCGAGTCGAATCCTTTTTCCGCCACACGGGGATAAGCCGCTCTGATACTGCCGACGTCCGCGCCGCATGCCCCCGCCAGATCTAAGAGCGCCAGTTCCGTGGGATCGCCGTTTCTCTCCCCGCCGTCCGCCACGCCGTCATTGCACAGAACGCACCCTCTCAAGAAACGCGCTCCCTGTTTCGACGCAGATGCAAAAATCTCCGAAAACTGTTCCCTGCGATACAGTCTCCCGCTCACATAGCACTCCGTAACCGTCATCCTGTTCTGTGTCAGCGTCCCCGTCTTGTCGGAGCAGACCACCTCCACCGCTCCCAGCGTCTCCACGGAGGACAGCTTGCGGACGATGGTCTTAGCTTTCACCATGCGGGATACGCTGAGCGCCAGCACGATGGTCACGATCGCGGGAAGACCTTCGGGCACCGCCGCCACCGCCAGCGAAACGGAGGTCAAGAGCATGTCCCCCACATCGCGCCTCTGGAGCACTGCCGTCACAAACAGAAAGACGCAGATCCCAACCGCCAGAAGGCTCAACACTTTGCCCAGCTCTCCCAGCCTGATCTGCAGCGGCGTCAATTTCTCCCCGCCGCCGTGCAGCATGTCCGCAATATGGCCGATGCGCGTGTCCATACCGATGGCGGTAACGACGCCCATACCGCGCCCCTTCGTCACATAGGTGGACATATACGCCATGTTTGCACAGCTGTTATCCCCCGTGGAATCAGCAACAAGGCCGGCGTCCTTCTCCACCGGGACAGACTCTCCTGTTAGGGTAGACTCTTCAACGCAAACCCCTATTGTCTCTATCAATCTTACATCAGCCGGAACCATATTTCCCGCTTCGAGAAACACAATGTCCCCCTGTACAAGCTCCTCCGCCGGGATTCGGACGCGCGCTCCGTCCCGCAGGACATGCGCCTGCGGCGAGGAAATCTTCTTGAGCGCCTCCATCGCCTTACCCGCCTTGCCTTCCTGAATAATACCCACAGTCGCATTCAGGACCACCACCGTGACAATGATGACCGCGTCCCCGAACTCCCTGAGCATCATGGAGATCGCCATAGCCGCCACGAGGATCAGTATGAGCGGATCGTTAAGCTGCTCTAAGATCATCTGACCCACGCTCTTTTTCTCCTGATCCTTCAATCTGTTCGCCCCGTACTTGGCCTGACGCTCCATCACTTCAGCCCGCCCCAGCCCTTTCTCCCTGTCCGTTCCGAGTACGCGCAGCGCCTCCGCCGCCGTTTTCAATTCATACATGCCTGCCCCTCCATTTCGGGCGCGCCTCTCACACGCGCTTGGTAAGGTATATGCGGGGGCTGTCCCATTTATGCCAAGCCTGTACGCCGCGCCGGCTGATCCGGCGGCGGAAATCCGGCGCATGAAAAAAGGAGTCTCTGTGTTCAGAAACTCCTCAGCTTATCTGTGCCGTCGTCCACCGTGTTCTCTATGGACCGCACGACCACATAATACCCGAAATCCTTATTGACCTCCACATAGACTCTGTCGCCCGCCTTGTGCCCGAGGAGCGCCTTGCCAAGAGGCGATTCCGTGCTGATCAGCCCTTCCAGGGAATTGCCCCGAACGGTCGTGACCAGCCTGTACTTCTCCGTCGTCTTGTCCTCCTCGAAGTAGACCTCCACCGTGTTGTCCAGCCCCACCTCGTCCTCTGCGGACTCGTCGGACACGATCACGGCCGTCTTGATCATCTTTTCCAAGTACCTGATCCTGCTCTCGTTCTGATTTTTAAATTTTTTGGCGGCGTGGTACTCGAAGTTCTCGCTCAGGTCGCCGTGCGCTCTCGCCGATTTCACATCCTCCAGCGCCTCTTTGCGCACGACCAGCTTTCTGTACTCAATCTCCTCTTCCATTCTCTCAATGTCTTTTTTCGTCAATTCGTTGTGCATAGCTGTCTCCACCCCTATTTTCGTTCTAAGGCCCGCGCTGTCGCGCTTTTTCTGTCTCACAGACCTCTCACATCCATTGCATTATAACATAACCGATCTGTTTTTTCCACACGCCCGCAGCCGGCCGCGCCACAGAACGCCCGAGACGGCGGCTTGCGCAGAAAGAGTTGGAATTGTAGAACCATGCGTGATATAATGACCGCAGAAGAAAAACAAGCAAGCCGTCTGCGGAGCAGACGAAAGAGCGCTGAAAACGCGGGCTTGCGAGTATAGGCTTTACTATACGAATCCACACGGAAAGGCGCACCCATGGACACCATACTCATCGTGGAGGACGACCGCGCGCTGGCGGACGGGCTTGCGCGCGCCCTCACCACCGACCGGACGCGGACACGGAGCTGTTCTTCCGTCAGAGAGGCAAAAAGGCTGCTTGCCGAGGCCCGCTACGACCTGATCATACTGGACGTCAATCTGCCCGACGGAAACGGTTTCGATCTTCTGAAAACGATCAGAGAAAACGACTCCTGCCGCATTGTCATGCTGACCGCAAATGATCTGGAATCCGATATTGTCACAGGTCTGGAACAGGGCGCGGACGACTATGTCACCAAACCCTTCAGCCTGGCGGTCCTGCGCGCACGGGTGAACGCGCAGCTGCGGGACAGGCGATCGTCTGACGCCTCCCTGCCCTCCGCCCCCGTCAGGACAGGCGACTATGTCTTCGATTTCGCGCGCATGGAATTTACCCGCGCGGGCGAGTCCGTCGCACTCAGCCGAACAGAACAGAAACTGCTGCACATCCTGGTAGCGAACGCGGGCATTACGCTGAGCCGCGACAGACTGATGGACGCCGTCTGGACGAACGACGCCGAATTTGTGGATGAGAACGCCCTCTCCGTCACCGTGAAACGTCTGCGGGACAAGCTGGGCGCGAACGACTATATCAAAACCGTGTACGGCGTCGGGTACGTGTGGAGGAATGGCGGCGGCACACCGTAATATTTTTACCGCGCGCGGGCGCGCCATGCCCGCGCATTTGTCAGGAGAAAGGACCTCACATGTCTGCCTATATTTACGTCCCCACCGCTCTGGCGGTTCTTGCGCTCATCATTTCCATACTGTCCTACCGCATCCGCATGAGAAATCTCTACAGGGAGCTGGATCATATGCTGGACGAAGCCATGGCGGGCACGCTGTCCGCAGAAGATTTCGACGAGTCTCTCCACTCTTCCCTGGAAAATCGGTTCCACAGCTATCTGACCGCCTCCGTGGTCTCCGCCGGCCGGATCAACGAGGAGCGGGCGCGCATCAAAGAACTGGTCTCCGACATCTCCCACCAGACCAGGACGCCCATCTCCAACATCCTGCTCTACACCGAGCTGCTGGCGGAGCAGGAGTTGTCCGATCCCGGCAGAGAGTACGTGCGCGCGCTGACGACGCAGACGACGAAGCTGCGTTTTCTCATCGAATCCCTTGTGAAAATGTCCAGACTGGAGAGCGACGTCTTCGTCCTCCAGCCGCGCCTCACGCCGTTTTCTCCCATGTTTGACAGGCTGCAGGCCCAGTTTGCGCTCCCCGCAGAGAGGAAAGGGCTGTCTCTCGCCTTTGAGCCGACGGACATTGCCGCTGTCTTCGACGAAAAGTGGACCGCCGAGGCCATCGGCAATCTGCTCGACAACGCCATCAAATACACCGATTGCGGCGGCGTCACGGTCAGCGCCGTCCGCTATGAGATGTTCTGCCGCATTCAGATCGCCGACACGGGCAAGGGCATCTCCGAGGAAGAGCTGCCCCGCATCTTCTCCCGTTTCCACCGCTCGCCCGACGTTCACGACGAGGAGGGTCTGGGGATCGGCCTCTATCTGGCCCGTGAGATCGTCGCCAGGGAAGGCGGCTACATCAAAGTCAATTCCACTCCCGGCAAAGGGAGCGTCTTCTCCGTCTATCTTCCCACAAATCTTTCAAAACTGTAAGAATCTTTTTTCCACAGGACAGATTGTGGAAAGAATAGAGTCGTATGATGGAGTGTGCGGGGTGGGAAAAGGCGGCGCGGATCCATGCGCCATGCTGTCCGATCCTGCAGTACAAACACAGTGAACGGAGGCATAATCATCTCATGACAATCTTACAAACCCACGATCTGAAGAAACAATACGGGGACGGCGAGACCGCCGTGCACGCGCTGGCGGGCGTCGATCTGGCCGTGGAAAAGGGCGAATTCGTCGCCGTAGTAGGCACTTCCGGCAGCGGCAAATCCACCCTGCTCCACATGCTGGGCGGGCTTGACAGGCCCACCTCGGGCAGCGTCACCGTGGACGGCAAGGACATCTTTTCCTTAAAAGACGAGGCGCTTACCATCTTCCGCAGAAGAAAGATCGGTTTCGTCTTCCAGAGCTACAACCTGGTCCCGGTCTTAAACGTATACGAGAACATCCTGCTGCCCATCCGGCTGGACGGCCAGCGCATCGACAAGGCCTACATCGACTCCATCATCGAGACGCTGGGCCTGCAGACCAAGCTGTCCAACCTGCCGAACAACCTCTCCGGAGGGCAGCAGCAGCGCGTCGCCATCGCCAGAGCGCTGGCGTCCAAGCCCGCCATCATTCTGGCGGACGAGCCCACGGGCAATCTGGACAGCCGCACCTCCCAGGACGTCTTAAGCCTGATGAAGGTCACCGGGCAGAAGTATGCCCAGACCATCGTCATGATCACCCACAACGAGGAGATCGCCCAGCTCGCCGACAGGATCATCCGCATCGAAGACGGGCGAATCGCGTCGGGCGGACAGACATCCGCCGCGCCGTCGTCCGAACCCGTATCCGGCGGACAGACCACGCGCAGAGCCGGCGCGGCCGAAGAAAGGCAGGTGTGACGCGATCCATGAAAGCAAACGTTTCCAACAAAACATGTATCCGCAGGCTGTCCTTCAACCATATGAAGTCGGCGCCGACGAGAAATCTGATTGCCGTTATCGCGATCGCCCTGACCTCAGTGCTCTTCACGGCGATCTTCACCATCGCCTCCTCTCTGGTCTACACCTTTGAGCAGAGCAACTTCCGCACGGCGGGCAGTTCCTCCCACGGCTCCTTCAAGGCGTTAAACGCCGAAATGGTGGAGGACTTAAAGACCGATCCGCTCATCAAAGAGTACGGCGTGCGGCATTTTCTGGGAATGGCGCCGGCGAGGGAACCCTTCAACAAATCGCAGGTGGAAGTCTCCTACGTGGACGCCGTCTACGCCAGACACGGCTTTATAGAGCCGACGACGGGCAGGCTGCCCGCGGAGGGGACAGACGAGGCCGCCGCCGACACGCGGGTGCTTGCCCTGCTCGGCGTGCCCGCCGAGATCGGCGCGCAGTTCACCCTGCCCATCAGCATGTGCGGCAGCGAACGCGAGAAAACCACGGAGATCGAGGCGACCTTCACGCTCTGCGGCTATTGGGAGTACGATGAGGCGATGCCTGCCAACAACGTACTGCTGCCGGACAGCCGCGTCAAGGAACTTTTGAAAGAGGCGGGCGCCACCGACTTGGACGGGCTCACCGGCACCTACTCGCTGGATGTGATGTTCCGGAACGCCTCCCACATCGAGGAGAACATGAACGATATTCTGACACGCCACGGCTACCCCACTGACGTATCCGTGAACGTCCGGGACGAAAACGGCAGACTGCTGCCCCGCATCGGCGTCAACTGGGGCTATCTGAACGCCCAGTATGAGAACACGGTAGACCCGCTGTCCGCCGTAGCGCTGGCGCTGGTGCTCGTCATCATCATTTTTACGGGCCATCTGATCATCTACAACGTGTTTCAGATCTCCGTTGCAAACGACATCCGTTTCTACGGACTCTTAAAGACCATCGGCACGACGGGAAAGCAGCTTAAGCGCATCGTGTCCATGCAGGCGCTCCTTCTGTCTGCGGTCGGCATTCCCGTCGGACTGCTGATCGGTTACGGTTTCGGCGCCCTCTTTGTGCCCGTCATCATAAACGCCATATCCGATTACACGCATACCGACCTCTCCGTAAGCCCGTGGATCTTCCTCGGCTCCGCCCTCTTCTCTCTGGCGACGGTGACGATCTCCTGCCGTAAGCCCGGGCGGATGGCGGCGAAAGTGTCTCCCGTCGAGGCGGTCCGCTACACGGAACACGCCGGCGGCGCACGATGCGGCCGACGAACGAAACAGGGATCGTCCCTTGGCACGATGGCGATGGCCAATCTGGGGAGAAACAAAAAGCGCACCGCCGTCACCCTGTTTTCCCTGTCCTTAGCCGTGCTGCTCTTAAATCTTACCGTCACCTTTACGGGCGGTTTCGACATGGAGAAATATGTGTCCAAGAACATCGCATCGGACTTCCATGTGGCGTGTGCCAATTACTACCAGTCCGGCACTATCACGTATACTGCCGTTCCCGACGACCTGATCGACCGGATCGGCGCGGTGGGCGGCGTCACGGACGGCGGGCGCACCTACGGCATGCTGCCGGACGGCACCTGGTATATGTATGAGCCCGTCGCCACCGAGGAGGAATTCTGGCGGCAAAATCAGTGGTGGGCCGGCTCCTATACCGGTGAAACCCTCCGGAAAAGCTATGTGGACGCGCATCGGGACGATACGGGACAGCTTCATACCGATCTCCAGCTCTACGGCATGGAGCCCTTCTGTCTGGAACAGCTCACCGTGACGGACGGCGACCTGTCCAAGCTGTCCACGCAGGACAATGCCATCGCCGCGGTCTACCTGACGGGAGATTACGGCGAGATCCTTGAGAACAGCAACTACGCCAAGGTGGGCGACAGGATAACGATGCGCCGTGTGACTTATGAATGGACGGACGCAGAGACGGGACGCGTCCTGACGGAGGACGAGATCAGACAGTATCGCGAGAACGATCTGCCCTGCGAGACGCATATCTCGGACTATTATGACAAGGAGTACGAGGTGGCGGCTACGGTGACCATGCCGCACCCCTTAAGCTACCGCTACTTCGGCGATCCTGAATTTGTCATGTCCGCCGATACTTTTATGAAGGACACCGGGACGGCGGATACGATGTACTACGCCTTCGATGTGGACGAGGGACACCGACAGTCAATGGAAGATTTTCTCGCCGACTTCACACAAAACGAAGGTTCACAGTACGATTACGAGAGCCGTCTGACGACCGAGCAGGAGTTTGCCTCCATGCGCAACATGTTCCTGCTTGGAGGAGGCGCGCTGAGCTTTATCGTCGGCATGATCGGCGTTTTGAATTTTCTCAACACGATCCTCACGGGGATCCTGGCGAGACGACGGGAATTTGCAGTGCTGCAGTCCGTCGGCATGACCGGCAGACAGCTCAAGGGAATGCTGATCAGAGAGGGCGTATGCTACGCCGTATTCACGGTCCTTCTCTCCTTCCTGCTGATCCTTGCGACCGCGCCTTTCATGGCGTCGCTGCTGGGCTCTACCTTCTGGTTCTTCACCTACCGCTTCACGATACTGCCGGCAGTCATCGTCGCGCCGTTCTTTCTTGCGCTGGGCGCGCTGCTGCCGCTCATCGTCTATCGGTTCACCTCCGGCAAATCCGTGGTGGAGAGGTTAAGAGAGGCGGAATGACCGCCTCTCTTCTCAACAGATTCCGCTGAAACAAAGTCATTCCAGCCGGACCGCTACCGCCTTCCAGTCCTCCGTCATGCGCAGATGGAGACTCCCATTCTCCATCCATATCTGTTCTTCCTCGTAGGAGTAGACGCCTCCTATCCTGTAATGGCTTGACAGCGGAATCGAAACTTCTCTGCCCGCCGCTCCTTCAAATCCGTGGAACACCGCAAAAGCCCCGCCGTCCTGCCCGACGCGCAGGATCCCCTGCCATCCCTCAGGATGCCTGTAGGAGCTGATCTCGCTGCCGTATCTGTGGGTAAACCCGCTTTTGATGATCGGCGCGATCTTACGATAAAAGGCGATCCCCGCATCCAGCACTTCCCACTGTTCTTCCGAGAGTTGGCACACATCGCCCGAGATACACATTCTCCCCAGGAAAGTATTCGCCACGGAATAGGCCACTCTTTTCAGGGAATCCTCCTTGCGGATGACCGCCCAGATCTGACTCTGCCTCGGCAGGATCACCCTGTGCAGATTGGCGGCGATAATCGGGATCTCCCTGCACTCGTGGGCGTCCGAGAAGGAGGCCATACTGCACCGCGAGAGCAGCAGGGGTTCCAGCTTGTGCCCGCCGGAAGAACAGTTCTCCAGAATGATTCCCGGCACTTTTCTCTTCACCCGCTCGACGAACGCAAGCGAGGCCTCCATATTCTGCCGCAGGCCCTCGCCCAGACTCTCCGCGCCGTCGCAGCCGATGCCGATGGTGTCGTTGTAGTCCATCTTCATATAGGAGAAACCGTATTTCTGCAGCGTACCGATGACGCGCTCTTCCAGATAATCCTGCACCCACTTCTGCCGCATATCCCAAAAACGCCGCATGGATGTGGTGAGGGGCGCCCCGTCCCGCGTAAGCAGATGTTCCTCCATCCGATAGGCCTTCGCCGCCGAACCCACATTGTCGATCTCAAACCAAATGCCGGGTTTCATGCCGTTTGCCCGAATCATATCCACAGTCTTCTGCAATCCCTCCGGGAACAGTTCTTCCGACACCTCGTAGTCGCCCATGGCGACGTCCCACGGCACGCCCTTCTGCTTATACCAGCCGCAGTCGATCACGAAGTAAGAGAAACCTTTCCCCCGGATCGCACTCAGTATCTCCCTGATGTTTTCATGAGACGGACAGCCCCATGTGGTACAATACTCATTAAAAATGATCGGCAGCTCCTGTTCGCACGACGGCCCGGCATCCACATCGCGCTCCAGTGCGGAAGTCAGCCTCCGGAAGATAACTTCCTGATCCTCGTCGGCGCATACCGAAAGAATCGCCTCCGGCGTGGTAAAGCTCTCGCCCGGCGCCACCCTCTTCAGCCAGTGTCCGAACTCCCGGTCCGCCAGGCCTCCCGACATCTGTATATCGTCTCCCCGCCGATAGACCTCCATCTGCCAGGAGGCGTTGTGGGCAAGCTGCGCTCCCCAGAAGATATGATTTCTCGTATCTTCCAACACCAGACAGGGGAAATAGCCGTTTACCGGCATGGAACCCGCCTGCCCGAACCGCTCCGCGCGAACCGCGTGCCCGGCCCACGAAGGCTCCAGCTGCAGTTCTTCCATCGTCCGGCTTTCCAGTCTGCCCTCCATACTCCAAACGCTGCGGATCCGATGCACCCTGATGGTATCGTGACCGTCTCCCTCCATATAGGGCGAGATTTTTCCGAGGGAAAAACTGGAGAGCATTTCCAGAGAAACCGTTTCCTCCCCCTCATTGCAAAACACAACATGGCTCCTGACCGTTCTGTCGCCCTCCATATACCGCAGATGATGCTCCGCCTTCTGCCCGCGCCCGTTGCGCAGGACCGTACAGATGTCCGTGCACCCGTCCCGCACATCGACCCGCTGTACATCATAGCGAAAATCTATCGTGCTCTGCCCTTGTCTGAGCGTTCGGCCGCCCGCATAACCGCCGGGATAGATCTCTCCCGCAAGTTTCACCTGTACAAGAGAATCCGGGTACGGTTTCTCCCGCCCGGCCTCCCGATACTCCATGGATGCAGGAATCAGCGCGAGCTCCGCATTCCGCGTCTCCTGATCCGATAAGTAGACCGCTTTCATGTCTCCCAAGACATATGTCTCTATGATCTGTGTCATCTTTTCCTATCCTTTCACCGCCCCAATTTTTTTTATTTTAGCAGTTGGCAAAAACGCTGACAATACTATATTTTCTGTTGGTTTCGGGCGGTATTGACCTATCCCGAAAACGCACTTGCATAGCTTGGCGCAATATGTTATATTCAGAATAGAAAGAGGGAAAGCCAGAGAAGCGGCTACCCTCAAAGTTTGAAGCTAATGCATTACATCAGCCGTCACTATGGCAGTAGTGGCGGCTACTTTCGTTTCCCATGAAAGATTGTGTAGCACAATCCTACGAGGGCAATAATGAATATTCCGGTCTGAACTAAGTCAGCATATGTAATCATCATTGGCAACGCCCTCCTTTCTTTCGTCTGGAGGGTCAGCCCCTCCGCAAAGAGGGTAAGCCGCCCGGCTCTCTGGTTTCCCATAGCCGTATCATACCATATTCACGAATTGTATGCAATCAAAAATACATTTCCCAATCTATGATAATTCGGTTTTCGTTTCTGTCACGGTTGAATCCGCAGGCTAAAATCAGCCAAACCCTTTTTCGTCTTTTACAGAGACTGCAATATGACCCGTGAATACTTCGGGATCAGGCCCTCTTCAGGCACAGATTTCAAGGTACGAAAAAGAGGGGGAGCCGCAAGAACCAAAAAATAGCTATTAGACGACACTCCCTATTTTTATGTACAAATTTTATATTGAAACACCACCAACAATTTGGCCGTATGGCTGAACCCTAAAATGATAAAACGATTTTCATCCGAAATATTTCTTGTAAATAATGATTTCAATGCTATAATTTCCCTTGGGACACACTTTTAGGAGGATATGTAATGAAATACACAGTTAAACAATTGCACGATGGTGCAATTTCAAAGATTACAACAAGCGGCGGTATTTACATCGTGAGAATGCCATATAAATACCGATTTCAGATACTTGAGAGATCAGAAGGACGACAGAAGACATCAAAGGGTAAAGAATCCCAATATCCTCTTTCCAAGTTAGAGAGGAAAATAGCAGTCGTTTATGGAAATGCTGATAAATACAACAGCGACATCCTGTATATTGGACAGAGCAAGCATGGTGTCGGAATACAAAAAAGACTAATACAATATATAGGTTTCAGATATGACGAGAATACAAGCCCTCACGATGGCGGACGTGCTATTTGGCAACTCAAAGAGAATGAAGACTTCATAGTTGAAATCAAACCCTGCAAAGAAAATGAAACGCCAAGAGTTATCGAGAAACAGCTGCTCTTTGACTTTAAGAAAAAATATGGAAATTATCCTTTTGCAAACTGGAAATTGTGACACAATTTGAGCTGAACCTATCTGAAAATTTTCAAAAGCAGACGCTGATTTTTATTACCAAATACACTATCTACAACTTTCTATAAAATTATGGACACAAAAATTAGACGCACTTTAGACGCAAATTTCAAGACATGAAAAAAGCAGGAATGCCGTATTTATCGGCATTCCCGCTCCAAAGAAAAGAGCGCGAGACGGGATTCGAACCCGCGGCCCCGACCTTGGCAAGGTCGTGCTCCACCCCTGAGCCACTCGCGCAATCATTGTTCTGCTTTGTCTTTTGACCGCTCGAACAATTAATACTATACTACAAGAATTTTACCCTGTCAACACCCAAATTTTTCTTTTTCTACCCGAATATCTTTCCCTCGCACTTCACTCTGTATATGCGCCGCAGCGACTCGTCGATCCGCTCCTCAGAGATCGTCCCTCCCTGCACCGCCTCCAGCAGAGCGTCATACGCCACATAGAAGTCCTCGGGCATCAGCAGCATATCCGCCCCCGCCTCAATCGCCTGCACCGCAGCCTCCTCGGAGGTATAGTATTCGGTGATCGCGCCCATGTCAAGCGCGTCCGTGATGACGACCCCCTCAAAGCCAAGTTCGTTTCTCAGAATATCCGTTATGACCGTCTTGGACAGACTGCAAGGCACATCCGTCTCGTCCACGGCCGTGGCCGTGACATGGCTGACCATCACGAAGTCGGCGCCCGCCTCGATCCCCGCCTTAAAGGAGATAAAATCAGAGTTTCGCATCTCGTCAAGCGTTTTCGTCGTCTCGACCCTGCCGTCATGCGTATCGCCCTCCACAGAGCCGATCCCCGGAAAATGTTTCAGACAGGAACTCACGCCCGTTCCCTCGATGCCATCCACCATGTTGGAGACCATGTCTCCCACCAGCGCCGCATCCGATCCGAAAACCCTGTCGCCCAACGCACCGTCCCCGGAATCCGCCACGTCCGCAACCGGCGCGAAATCAAGATTAAACCCCAATTCCTTCAGATAAGTGCCGATCGTCAGACCCGCCTCATACGCCTGGGCCGTGTCTCCGTTTGCGCCGATTGTCGCCATATCGTCGACACGGATCACATCAATGCCGCTCTCCGCGACTCTGCTGACAGCACCGCCCTCTTCGTCCACTCCCAAAAAGATCGGGTATCTGCTCATGGACTCTGTATTGGCGAGCATCTCCGCGAGCTGCTCCCTGTCCTCAATATTTTTGTCAAAGTAGATCAGCCCGCCCACCGCATATTCATTCAGCGCCGTCTGTGTTCCCTCGCCCGCCTGTATCGCGGTGGAGACGCCCGTCAACGCCTCGGGAGTCACAATAAAAAGTCCTGCGACCTTATCCTCCAACGGCATCTCCGACAGATAAGAATCCACCAGTTCTCCCAGATAATCCTCTTCCTCAACCTCCATCGTCTCAGGCGCGTCTATCACCACGTCGTGGGCGGCCTGCGCCTCCTGCTCCGCCTCCAGCTGATCCTTAAGTTCCTCCTGTTTAGCCGCGATTCTCTTTTCCCTGACGGAACCTGCGATTTTTGTTCCTATGAAGACTCCGCCCGCAATGATTGCAGCCAGGATAACGAACACAACGGAATAAGCGATGATCTGGTTGCGAACCCTTCTGCGTCTCCGCAAAGTGCGTCGGTCGACCTCTTCTTCCTCATCGTCCTCTTCCTCATCATCCTCTGAGTCGTCATCCTCATCTTCCCCGGAATCGACTTCTTCCTCCTCTGATTCCTCACCATCCTCGGAACCGTCTCCGTCCTCCTCTTCTTCCTCATCGTCTTCTATTTCATCATCTTCCTCTTCAAGCATCTCTTCGTTCTCAAGATCTTCATCCGAATACTTACCTTTTCCGCGGAATAGTTTTCCCATATCGTACCTCGTCTTATTACTTATCTAAATGTTTACCAATGATCTATCATACACAACATATAGTAAATGACAAGTATACTATAACCTATTTCCGGAAAATATGCCACACATTTTTCGCCTTTTGGAAATAATTGCCATACTTTTATTTTTGCGCAATGTGAAGGAGGTATCAATTCTTTCCGAATCAATACCTCCTTCTAAAATTCGCTATCCAATGGTCCATACCTCCGTTTTCTTCTTCCGTACTCTTTCCACTTCTCTTTCGTATTCGTATACTGTGTAACGTGCTCTCTTCTCTCTTTAGTGTACCGTTACTTTCTCTTGTGTACTCGATTACGTCTTCGATGCTTTGTCATTGGTTCCCTATTCATTTGTACTTTAACGGTTATGTGTTCGTTGGACCGTACCTCTCTTTCTTTTAGAGTATCTATGTGAATTTGTTTTGTTTATGTCTTTATTATAGCACCCCGTTTTAATTTGTCAACACATTTTTGCAAATTTTTTAAAATTTTTTCAATTTATTTTTTAATGCGACCGTTTTTGCTTATTTTAGCCCTTTTTAACCATAAATTAACAGTCAATTTCTTCCGGGCAGCCAAAATGCGCATCCATTTAAGCGCTTTATATGCGGGACTCTGTCTTATGAAAAACAAAAAATGCGCCTGTTTTCCCCTACGCAAAAAGAGCCGCGCCCTTTCGGCGCAGCTCTCCTGTCTTTTCCTATATTCTGTCGTACCGGTCTTAGTCCCGCAGGGAGGCAAGTTTCTCTTTCAGGTTCGAGGAAACGTTGCTTACCATATCTGCGGAGGCCGCGATCTCCTCCGTGGACGCCGCCAGATTGGTGACGCGCAGATTGACGCTGTCAATGATCTCGATCAGTTTCTCCGCATCCTCAAGCAGATCCGAGATGGCGCCCTGAATCTGCTCTTTGTTAGAATCGCTGTCGCTCGCCGTATCTTTGGAGAGATCTGCCAACTTCTTGATATTCTCCGCGATGATCGCAAACCCTCTTCCGGATTCTCCCGCTCTCGCGGCCTCGATACTTGCGTTCAGCGCAAGCAGATTCGTCTCCTCCGCCACGTTCGTGATCTCGCTGTTGTTCTCCTCCAGTTTTACGAGAAGATCCTGAATCCGATTCAGCGCCGTCTTCAACCCGTCGCAGAAGTTGACGACGTCGGCCATGGACTGCGAGATGCCCGTGCTCTCCTGTCCGTTGTTGTTGTTGCCTTCCGCCATCTCGATGATAGATGTGTCCAGATTCGCGAAATCCTCGTTCACCTCGGCGACCAGCTTCGCGATCATGTCGTTCTTCTCCTGAATCTCCGAGTTCTTGGCCTCCATCTCCTCGGCCATCTGTTTTGCGATCTCGCCTTCCTTCTCCACCTCACCCTTTACATATTGGATGCAGTTTTGCCTGTAATTGCAATCGTTGTAGATCGCCGCCGCCATGTCCTTACAGGTGGCATATCCGCAGGCGGAGCAGTTGATCTTGCGCTGTTCCTCCGTCGTTTTGTCCATCTCATTAAATATATCGTTCAATGCAGATTCGCTCGGCCGCTTTACCGTCAAGCCCGCCGACTTGTCGGTATAATGCCTGATAAAATCGTTGATATCCAAGTCCTTGAACTGCTTATAGAACCGTGCGAGACGCTGCTTGGGCGTGAGGTTCCTGCTCCACGCGTTGGTTCTGCCGCTCTTCTTGCTCGCCGCCTTAATCCTCTGGAGCTCATAGAGCGTATCGTCTGTCTGCGTCTTGGACTCCTCCACGCCGGTGCCGTAGATACATCCCTTCGCGCAGTTTAAGGCGTCGACCATGAACGGCAGTTCCTTCTTGCCGAGCACTCTGGTCTTGTAATCCTCCAGAAACTCATAGGCGTGTTTCTCTCCCTCGATCTGTCTGATAAAAATATCCTCTCCGCAGAACCAGTACACATTCTCCTTCAGTCCGCCGGGCATCGGATAGATGGAACCGAGACCGTACTCGATCTCGTCCGTCGCCTCGGGGCCGGAGATCCCGTTCTTACGCACATACTCCATCAAATGGTCGAAGGTGACGTTGTAGGACACATAGCCGCCGCAGTTGGGGTCGTCTATCTCGTTCTTCTTCGCGATACACGGGCTGATGAACGCCAGTTTATCGGAGACTTTCATATACTTTTTCACATAGATGGCGCCGCACATCATCGGGGAGTGTATCGGCACCAGACTCGGGATCAGTTCCGGAATATACTTCTCGATATAGCCGACGATTGCAGGACAGGGCTGTGAGATCCCGCCCGTGAAATTATGCTCTGTTATGTACTTGATATAGCCCCAAGTCGTGATGTCCGCGCCGAAACTGATGCTGATGATCCGATTAACGCCGAGTTTCTTGAGCCCGCCCAGCACGCTGCCGTACTCTCTCGGGTAGTTCGCCAGAAAAGCCGGTGCCAACAGAAGTGAGATCTTCTCCCCCTTCTTCAGATCCTCGAAGAAACGCTCCGTATCGTCGTTGAAACTTCTCGCCCCATGCGCGCACGCGTCAAAACACGCTCCGCAGCTCACGCATTGATCGCCGTCAACGACGATCCTGTTGGCTCCGTTCTCGATCACCGCATGATTGGCGGTAAGTACGGGGCAGGCTGAAATACATTTATTGCAGCCCACACATTTGTCATTGGTATAAACCAACGAGTCCACTTTTTGATCAGTCATGTATAACCTCCCTTATCAATGAACTTGTAGCATGATAAACCTCTGTGCGTACAATTTTATGCATTGTACTCCCTTTATTTTTCGTATTATACAGCAAAATGTCGTAGACGACAATATTTTTATGAAAAATGCAAACATTTGACATTTTTTCTGCAAATTGTGCGCTCCTAAATTTGGATCCGCACAAAAATGTCATAGATCGCTTTGATTGCGCTCTCGAAATCCGAGTTCGCCACACCGATAATGATATTCAGCTCGCTGGACCCCTGATCGATCATCTTGACGTTCACGTTGGCGTGAGCCAGCGCAGAGAAGATCCTGCCCGCCGTGCCTCGCGTGGACTTCATACCGCGTCCCACAACGGCAATCAGCGCCAAGTCGCCCTCGATCTCAATGTGGTCAGGCTCCGCCAGTCTGTGGATCGCCGATACGACCTGCTGCTCCTTGTGCATGAACTCATCCTGATGCACGAACACCGTCATCGTGTCGATTCCCGAAGGCACGTGCTCGAAAGAGATACCGTTCTCCTCGAACGCCTGCAGCACCTTGCGGCCGAACCCGATCTCAGAGTTCATCATATCCTTGTCGATATTCACGGAACAGAACCCTCTCTTGCCCGCGATCCCCGTGATGACATACTTCGGTTTCTGGCAGGTGCTCTCCACGATCCATGTGCCATTGTCCTCAGGGGCATTGGTGTTGCGTATGTTGATCGGGATACCTTCTCTCCTGACCGGGAAGATGGCGTCCTCGTGGAGCACCGTGGCGCCCATGTAGGACAGCTCGCGCAGCTCCTTGTAGGTGATCGTCTCAATGCCCTCGGGCTTGTAGATGATACGGGGATCCGCGATCAAAAAGCCTGACACGTCCGTCCAGTTCTCGTACACGTTGGCCTTGACCGCCCGCGCCACGATGGAACCCGTTATGTCGGAGCCGCCTCTGGAAAAGGTCTTGACCGTCCCGTCCTCACAGGCGCCGTAAAATCCGGGAATGACCGCCGTCTCCACATTTTCCAGCCGTTCCCGCAGTTTCCGGTTCGTGGTCTCCGCGTCGAACTCTCCGTTCCGGTCGAACAAGACCACCTCCGCGGCGTCTATGAACTCATAGCCGAGATAGTTCGCCATAACGATGCCGTTCAGGTATTCGCCTCTGGAGGCGGCATAGTTGTCGCCCGCCTTGGCTTTGAAGTTTTGCGCAATGGTCTTAAATTCTTCCTCCAGGGAGAGCGTCAGCCCCAACCCGTCAATGATCTCCCGGTAGCGCTCCCCGATCGCCTTAAGCTCGTCCTTGAAATCCTTCCCCTCCTCGGCAAGCGCATAACACGCGTAGAGCATGTCCGTCACCTTCGTATCGTCGGGATTTCGTTTTCCCGGGGCGGAGGGAACAACAAACTTCCTCTCCTTATCCGCGCGGATAATATCTCCTACCTTTTTGAACTGCTCGGCGCTCGCAAGAGAACTGCCGCCGAATTTTACCACTTTCCTCATGATCCCATCCTCATAATTTTCAATTCCGTATTCCGTCTTTCTTCTATAAATTATATGAAACAATGAGTCCCGCAGACTATGCGCTCAGGATCCTGATCCTGTTGATGCAGCCGCCGATCTTCCCGATCCTGTCGTTGAAGTCCTTCTCAGTCATGACTTGTGTCATGAACGCAAATTCCTCCGAGATGCCGACGTTGATCTCGGCCAGCGCGCCGAACGCCTCCATGGCGGCCTCCCGCCTGCCGCTTTCGACCCTGACGAAAAATTTGCCCTGATCCTCCTCGATACCGGTCACCTTCACATCCTCATTCTCCCAGAAACACATGACGGTCTTGCCCAGATGTCTGGCGCAGTCCACCACGTCGGACACCACCGCGCTGGCCGTCGGCAGCTTGCCGGCGCCGCGGCCGTAATACATCGTGTCGCCCAACATATTGCCGTGCACATAGACCGCGTTGAACACGCCGTTCACGCCGTAAAGCGGATGCTCTACGGAGATCAGGAAGGGCGCTACCATCGCGAAGAACCCCTCCTCCGTGTCCCTGCTCATGGCGAGCAGCTTAATGGACTTGTTCATCTGTTTCGCATAGCGGAAATCCTCGGGAGAGATCTTCGTGATCCCCTCCGTGTAGATCTCCTCATATTTTACGTTCTTGCCGCACATCAGAGAGGAGAGGATCGCGATCTTGCGGCAGGCGTCGTAGCCCTCCACATCCGCCTCCGGGTTTCTCTCGGCATATCCTTTCTCCTGCGCCTCTTTCAGCACGTCCTCAAAGGACGCGCCCTCCTTGTCCATCTTGGTCAGGATATAGTTGGTCGTTCCGTTCAGAATACCTGTAATGGTGTCGATCTTCTCCGCCGTCAGAGAATAGTTCAGGGGGCGGATGATCGGAATACCGCCGCCCACGCTCGCCTCAAACAGATAATTGCATTGATGCTCTCGGGCTATGCGGATCAGTTCAGGCCCGTGGCTCGCGACCAATTCCTTGTTGGAAGTGCACACGCTCTTGCCCGCAAGGAGCGCCTGCTTGGAAAAATCGTAGGCCGGTTTGATGCCGCCCATCGTCTCGCAGATCACCTTCACTTCCGGGTCGTTCAGAATGATATTGTAATCATGGACGACCTTGTCCTCGTAAGGATCGCCCGGAAAATCCCGCAGATCCAAAATATACTTGATATTCAGCTCCGCGCCCGCGCGCTTGTTGATAGCCGCCTTGTTGGTCTCTATCACCTCCACGACACCGCTTCCCACCGTGCCGTATCCTAACACCGCTACATGTATCATAGTAAAAATGCTCCTCTCTTATATCAACGGGTACTTATCCGTCAGCGTTTTGACAATGGCGCGCGCTTTCCCGACTCCGTTCTCTCCCTCTTTGATCACGATGGAGATCGCCTCCGCGACCTGATCCATATCTTCCGTATTCAAGCCGCGCGACGTCGCCGCCGGCGTGCCGAGACGGATACCGCTGGTGACGAAGGGAGATTTCGGATCGTTGGGGATCGTGTTCTTGTTTGCCGTGATGTGCGCCTCGTCCAAGAGCTTCTCCACAGCCTTACCCGTCAGATCGTAGGTGGTCAGATCGACCAGCATCAAGTGATTGTCCGTACCTCCGGACACGATCTTCACGCCCCTGTTCTGCAGTCCCTTGCAGAGCGCCTGCGCGTTGTCAACGACATTCTGCATATACTGCTTAAAGGACGGCTGCAGGGCCTCCTGAAAGCAGACAGCCTTCGCCGCGATCACATGCATCAGCGGGCCGCCCTGAATCCCGGGGAAGATCGCCTTGTTGAAATTATACTGATCCGCCACTTCCTGAGAGGACATAATCATGCCGCCGCGGGGGCCTCTGAGCGTCTTGTGCGTCGTGGTGGTCGTCACATGGGCGTAAGGGATCGGGCTTGGATGCAGGCCCGCCGCGACAAGACCCGCGATGTGCGCAATGTCCACCATCAGCACAGCGCCCACCTCGTCGGCGATCTCTCTGAATTTTTTAAAGTCGATCGTTCTGGCATAAGCGGACGCGCCTGCCACGATCATCTTCGGCTTACACTCCAAAGCGATCTTGCGAACATTATCATAATCAAGGAATCCATCATCGTTTACGCCGTAAGGCACGCAGTGAAAATACTTGCCGGACATATTGACCGGCGAACCGTGGGAGAGATGGCCGCCGTGGTCCAGATTCATGCCCATGAAGGTGTCGCCCGGCTCCATGACCGCGAAAAACACCGCCATGTTCGCCTGTGCGCCGGAGTGGGGCTGCACATTGACATACTCGCAGCCAAACAGCTTTTTCGCCCTCTCTCCGGCGAGCTCCTCCACCACGTCCACGCACTCGCAGCCGCCGTAATATCTCTTGCCCGGGTACCCTTCCGCATACTTGTTGGTGAGCGGGCTGCCCATCGCCGCCATCACCGCTTTGCTCACCCAGTTCTCCGACGCGATCAGCTCGATATGGGAGTCCTGCCTCCTCTGCTCGTCCTCGATCGCCTGCGCGATCTCGGGGTCAACCGTCCTTACTTCGTCCAATGAATACATTCCCTGTTCCTGCCTTTCTAAAATAAAATCGGTATTAGTATAACACAAGGAAGGTTTGCGGTGCAACATCATGTTGAAAAGAAGGCCGATTTGGTCATGTGGAGACGGATCTTGACGTAAACTATAAGCATAATGGATACTTTTTCAAGAAAATTTAAGAAATATTTATGAAAATCTTATTTTGACTTTTACACGCAATCTGCTATGATAGCATTTATAAAAAATAAGAAAAAGCCGTTTTCAAAAGGGGATATGAGCGATGGAGACTTATCGGCAAAAGCAGCCGTTCATTCGGTTTGTCCAAAAGTATTGGCACGGGATTCCGCTGATCATCTACGCCGTCATATATCTGGCGTGGTTCAATCACCTGGAACACGCTGTTGTGAATCGTTATCAGGTCATTCACGTGGCGCTCGACGACCTGATCCCATTCTGCGAGGTATTTGTCGTCCCCTACATGCTGTGGTTTGCCTACGTCGTCGTGACGGTGGGGTACTTCTTCCTGACAGACAGGGACGACTACTTTAAGATTTTCGTGTTTCTCTGCACAGGAATGACAATCTTCCTGCTGGTGTCCACACTGTGGCCTAACGGACACCATCTGCGGCCTTACGTCATGCCGCGGGACAACATTTTCACGCGGATGGTAGCCGCCCTGTACAGAGTAGACACTCCCACGAATCTGTGGCCGAGCATCCATGTGTACAACTCGCTGGGCTGTCACATCGCCATCATGAAAAGCCGAAAACTGAAAAAGCACAAGGCAGTTCGCATCGGTTCTCTTGTCCTGTGCGTTTCAATAATTATGTCAACCATGCTCATTAAGCAGCACTCGGCCTATGATGTGCTCACAGCCTTTATCATGGCGGGGATCATGTACGGCATCGTATATCATTCCGACGTGCTGTACACGCTCTACCACAACTGGCAGAACCGCCGCAAGAGAAAACCCGAGAGCATCTGAGTCTGTCTGATCTGCCGACGCTTAGTTAAACTTGAAAAAGCGCCGGCAGATCTTATACCCTTCCACCGATATTTTCCGGCCGCCTTTTCCGGGCAGATTCATGGAATTGCCGAGCACCCCGTACCTGAGCCTCATGTAGAGTCTCAGGTCTTTTTTCTTTATATATTGCCACAACTCCTGTTTCTTCGCGAGATTTTCCTCCGTGCCGGAGCGAATCAGCAATATGGAAGAGATGACCGTGATGATCTCCAGATAGTTGATCATATAGTTTTTCAGTTTGCGCCTGCCGCAGACCTTGTCCATATTTGCCGTCAGGTAATCGACCATGATCTTATTGACCCGGATCTGCTGATCGATCCTGGAGATCATGACCTTCTCGTTGACGGACTGCCCCTCTCTGCCGATATAATAGCGGTAAAAATTGACGTCAAGGTAATACATGTTGCGCACAAACGGAAGCGGTTCAAACACGAAGAGATTGTCCACATAGAATGTGTTGTCCGGCAGTTTCAGTCCGCATTCCTTAAGCAGTCTCGTCCTAAAGATGACGGAGTGCATCAGTATGTATTGCCCCTTGTGGAAATGCTTTACATCACTCCAGGTAAAGATCCGATCCTGCGGCAGGGCGTGTCTGTACTTCATGACCTTGTGGCGCGCCTCGCCCTCCTTCTCGTAGACGAAGTTGCTGACCAACATGTCGAGAGTGGAATCGCCGGAGGTGATGTCCCGAAGGACTTCCAGTATCCTGTAGTAGGCGCTCTCCTTCACCCAGTCGTCGCTGTCCACCACCTTGAAATACAATCCGGCAGCATGGGCCAGTCCTGCATTGACAGCGGAGCCGTGCCCTCCGTTCTCCTTGTGGATCACCTTGATAACGGAAGGATGTCTCGCCGCGTACTCGTCCGCGATAGCGCCCGTCCTGTCCGTGGAGCCGTCGTCAACGATCAGTATCTCCACATCCTCCCCGCCCACAAGCAGAGAATCGATACACTTCCTCATGTATGGTTCCGAATTATAGCATGGTACAGCTACCGATAACAGTTTCATGTAAGCCTCCGTTCCTATTGTATGCTTTTTGTGCGGATCATTACCATTTCCCGCCCTGATCCGCCGCCGTCAGATCAGATCCATGTAAGCGGCAAACGCGGAGGGGACGGGATATTCGTTCTTCATTTTGTCCGGCTCCACAAACACATAGTCTCCCATGCCCGCCAGATCGTCCACGCGGATCAGGTAGGCCGTCATATGCCATTCCCTGTGCGTAAAAATATGCTTTGAGGGCTGCAGTGCGCGAATCCGGAGAGGTACGACTCCCGTGCGTCTCAAGTGCTCGAGAACCTGCTCTTCGCTCCGATGCCCTTCCAGAGAGGGAAATTCATACATACCGGCAAGCAGTCCCCTGTCGGGCCTCTTGCGGAGCGCAAAAAGCTGCCCATACTGTATAATCAGAATCGTCTTTTCCTCTATCCTGCGCGGTTTCTTTGCAGACTTGACGGGATATGCCGTCTCCCGCCCCTGTCTCCTCGCAAGGCAAAGCTCCTGCCACGGACACTCCCCGCACTTCGGACTGCCGTTTGGGACACAGACTACCGCGCCGAGTTCCATGAGCGCCTGGTTGAAATCCCCCGGTCTGTCCTTCGGCATAACGCCTGAAAGTTCCTCCTCGATGGAGTTCTTCACCCGCGCGTCCAGAATATCTCTGCCGTCGGCCCGCAGCCTCGACAGGATCCTCAGAACATTGCCGTCCACGGCGGGCGTCGGCTGCCCGAACGCGATGGAGGCGATCGCCCCCGCCGTGTAACTGCCGACTCCGCACAATTTCAAAAGCTCACGGCGATCAGACGGCATACTGCCGCCATACTCCTCCATGATCTGAATCGCCGATTTTTTCAGGTTTCTCGCCCTGTTGTAATAGCCAAGCCCTTCCCAGAGTTTCAGAAGCCTCTCTTCCTCCACGGCGGCGAGACTCGCAATGTCCGGCAATTCCCTCAAAAATCGGTCATAATAGGGCTTGACTGCCTCCACCCGCGTCTGCTGCAGCATGATCTCCGACAGCCATACATGGTAAGGGGTAGGGTCTTCCCGCCAGGGAAGGATGCGTCTACGGGTATCATACCATGCGAGCAGCGGTTTCGCAATCAAATCCAGACTGTCCACCACAACGGGGACCTCCTCGTCTATCGCAAGGCTGTCCTCTCCCACCAGACAATCGTAGGCGAGCAGACGCACGCCCGCGCTCCTCGCCCTCTGCAGCGCATCCCCGAACGCCGGCTGCGTTGCCCGGTTAGGCTCCACCCGGTCGGCGTTTTTCATCTGGACAACGAAGATCAGGTACGCCTCATATCCCTGCGCGTGCGCCTCGATCAACTCCTCCACATGTTTCAGCGCCCTCTCGGAGGGAGCGTCCGGGAAAGCGGCCACATTGTTTTTCTCCAGCGTGACGCCCTTCACCTCGATAAACGCCTTCGCACCCGAGGCGCTTTCCACATAGAAGTCAAATCTGGAATTGCCAAATACCGTCTCCGGCCGCACGAGACTGACGTCCGCATACAGCCCGCCCGCCTTAAGCCACTCCTCGACGACCTTGTTCGGCGCGCCCGAATCCATGTTGATCAGTCTGCCGTCCTTGTCCGCCGCCACCAGATCATAAGCCGTAGAGCGCTCCGGGTTGTCGCTCCTTGCAAGATACACCCGCGCATTCTCGCGCAGCAGCTCCCTGCATCGCCCTGTATTCTTCACATGCACCTTCGTGCGCACTCCTTCTATCTCTACATAGGCGATAAATCTGTTCGGTCTCTCTATAAAGTTTGCCGTGATGACCTCGTTATATTTCATATTATGTAAACCATTTATCATCCGCATCCCATGCGCATACACATGTATATGCGCAGCTTTAGCGTCAACTGCTGTCCGGATCGGGTTGCTCCCCGTCCCATACCCTCCTGCTCTTGTATGGCACTCTCGCCGCCGGAACGACCTCCGACGCCTGGGCAGTGTGCACCGACTGATCGTCGAAGAAAATGTGCGCCCCGAACGCCTCAAGCACATCCTTCTTGCGGACTCCGCCGAGGAAGAAAACCTCGTCGATACGCACATTCCACGCCCGCAAGGTGCGGATCACCCGCTCATGCGCCGGTGCGCAGCGCGTCGTGACAAGCGCCGTCCTGATGGGCGCCTCCTCCTGCGTGAAGTCTTTCTGCAATTCGGACAGCGTCTTTAAGAATTTGGCAAAGGGCCCCGCCTTAAGCGGGTTGTCCGCATTGCGCCTCTCGTTCTCCTCAAAAGCCTCCAGGCCGTGTTCCCTGAAAATCTGTTCCGACTCGTCCGAAAAGAGCACCGCATCCCCGTCGAAAGCTATCCGTATCTGCCTGATCTGATGATCGCAGTCATAGGTGCGCAGACCATCCGTACAGATAATGCCCGCCGCGATATTGGAGTCGATCGCGCTCTGCACGTCATCCTCATACGCCGACAGAAAAAGGTCCGTCTTAAACGCGGACAAATACGGCGCCAAAGACGCTCCGCTGGCGAGAACCGCCCTCGTGATATTCAGGCCGTAGTGCTCGATCGCCTTAAAGACCCGCAGCGAGGAGTCGGGACTGTTCCTTGACATAATGATAACCTCTACGCTGCCCTCGTGGTTTGGTAAATTATTCAAATTAAGCAGCGCTTTGATCAGCGGAAATCCTGGTCCCGGCCGAAGAATGTCGTTCTCGTGTTCGATCTGGTATCGGCAGTAAGCCTCCACCCCTTCCGACTCAAAGATCTTGTTCTCGTACGTCAGGTCAAACAGCGCCCGCGACGATACGCCAACCACAAGCCTGTTCTCCAAATCATAAGCCATACGCTACCTCCTGTCAGAGATCATTTGCCGATCCTCCGGAGACAGCTTTTCGCCGGCCTATCTCAATCTGTTACACTCGTACTTCTCGAAGGTGAGCAGACAGTTTTTCAGCTCCTCGTACCGCTCTTCGACGCTGCCATCCTTGATCTCCAGATCGACGGCGACCGCCATCGTATTGATCATATCGTCGGTAACCCTGTCCCGCAAGGCCGCCAAAATGTGCAGTCTTCGCTCGTAAGTGTCCGCATCCAAAAATTCCATCACCAGAGGATCGATATTTAATTGTTGTTCCTTTTCCGCCGTCTGTGCGGGCGTCTCTGTCTGAGCCGGGATTCCGGTCTCTGCCGCCGGCGTCTCCCGCCGCTCGGCCCGCTCATATCCGCTCCACGCACCCGGCTCCGCCATATCGTCCATATCCTGCAGCAGCTCAAAACGATACCTCTGCTTTGCGTCGGGATACTTGACTCTGTCCACCTCTCCCATAAACAGATCCAGCGGTCTTGCATAGATCTGAAAGGTGTCGTACATCGCCTGATATACCACCATCGTCTCGCCCGTCTCACTGTGTTTCGCGAGACAGCGTATCTGATAGATATTTCCTTTAAAATGTCTGTACATTTCCTGTGGTTTGGGATTCGGTCTCATATTCTGCTCCGTTCTGTTTTATTCAGCGGAGATCCATCGGTTTTGTCCGCCTCTATCAGTATAATCCCAAATCGTAAAAATGTCATTCTTTCTCTTTGGCAAAAATGCTTGACAGAACATTTGTTCTATATTTCAAATATAAAACATACGTTCGATTTTGTCAACAGCCTTACAGCTCATAGGTAAAGGTGCACATCTCACCGTGAAAATCCGCCTCGGACAATCTGCCTGCCAAAGCGGCTTTATCCTCCTCAGACATACGCTCCAGTCTCCTGTGATGGAGAAACATGGTGTACTCCCGCCTCCCGTCTTCATAGGACACCCACCGCAGATCGACACCGCAGTTTTTGAATCCCTCGTCCTCCAAAAGACGCCGCGCCTCTTCCAGATATTGTTCCTCCAGCGCCGCGTAGAAACGGTTCCTCTGCGCACGCTCGCCGCCCTCTCTGCTCATCACGGTGCCCCTCACACAGAAAACAATGATCAGCACGAGCAGCACCGTCAAAATCCCAAATGCCTTTCCTCTTATATACGTCATCCCGCATTCCTCCTTCCGGCGCATGTCTCTCCTCTTCCGGCGCGGCGCGCAATACCGGCCGCCTGCGCCTGTGTTGATATAAGAATAGCACGGCGTATGTACCATAAAACGGACTCGGCGCCATTCTGCGGCAAAAAGCGTTCATCGATACAAGCATAAAAATACCCGGCACGATCAACTTACCGTCACCGTGCCGGGCGCCTTCCCATCCGTATTTCCGTCTCCTATTATAAATCTGCTTATAAGCGGCCCCGCCGCCCGCTAAACATGCGAAGATGCGCTGTCGGCGTGCGGGCGCCTACTGCGTCACATGCATCTCGTGTTCCAGCAGATACATGCCGCCTTGCAGCCGCTCCGGCGTGACCTCCCATGTACAGTAGGCCGCGCCCAGCTCGTCGATCGCCTGCTGCATGTAAGCCGGCGCGTACTCGCCCGAATAGTAATTTTTCATGATCTCCTCCGCCAGCTCTTCTCCGGTCACCACGCTGTAGAAGGTATAATCCCCTATGCCATTCTGCACGATCCGGTCATGGCAGTCCTCGTAGTAGCTTTCCATATCCGTGAAAATGCGATCCTGCGTCACTCCCGTGTCATAGATGCTCCGCAGAGCCGCTTCCGCCTCACCCTCAGACGCCTCGTTCCTCTCGAGATCGCGGTACGCCTGCCCGTTGCAGGGAGGCAGATACACGGAGAGCTCCTGCCTGATGTGGCTGCTCGCGTAGTCGGCATCCGTCTTGTTAAAGTAGTCGTAGTTTCCGCCGCCGGAGTCGTCCCATGTGGCATCCACATTGTAGAAACCGTCGTCCAGCGATATGATATTCCAGGCGTGGCTCTCGCCCGCATATCCTGTACAGTAATAGCAGGGGACGCCCAGCTGCTGCATGATATACTGAAAAGCTCTCGCGTAGCCCGCGCACACCGTCTGACCGTTCACAAGCGCGCTGTATGCGCTCTGGTTCATCTCAGCGCCCGCGTTGTAGGTGATCCTGTCAATCAGCCGGTCATGCACATACTTTTCCTTGGCATAGTTGTCTGAAAGCCCCTGCGCACCCGCAGCGATGCCGCCCGCCTGCTCCCCAAAGACAGCCTTGGCGCTGTCCAGCTCCTGCGACGTGCGGTTGAACGCCAGATCGATCTCCACGCACTGCCCCGTGCTGATATATTTGCAGGCATAGGCCGTCTCCACCCAGAACAGTTCCGGGTGGTCGTTGTACACAGCCGCAAAGATATTCCTAAGCTGCGCCGAAGTCACATCCTCCACCGGCATAAATGTGGGATATACCGCGTCCGCGTTGGCATAGATCTGGCGGTAGACATGTCTGCCCGTATCGTCCAGCATCGCGTAGTACGGATAGTAGGCCGCGTCAAAATCCAGTCCGTCTCCCGTGTGCCCGTAGTCGAGTCTGCTCCTTATGTCGTCCGCGTCGTCGTCGCCGATCTGCTGCGCGTCGCCCTCGATCTGCCTGTAGCCGTTTTTGCCTGAGACTTCATCGGGCACGACGATGTCGGCCTCGTTTGGCGCCACATAGTCTTCCGTGTTGTCGCTCCTTAAACCCGCCTTGTCTCCGCCGCCGTTTTGCTGTCCGCCCTGAGGAAGATCCGACTGTCCGCCGCCGTCCGTCTGCTCCCCATCGTCGCCATTATCATCCGAAGCGCCGCCGTTTTCATCCTGCAGCACATACGCTGCATCCTGCGCCGCCGGACCTTCCTCGTCCGCCGACGACGCCTCTTTACCCGGGTACAGCGTATCCCTGACCTTCGCCGTGATGTCCGGCCTCACCGCGCAGATAATGATAAACACGCAGCAAAGCGCCAAAAACAGCGCCAGCGCATACAGAATTTTGCGTAGTACTCTCATGGCATTTCCCGTCCTCCCGCGCGAAAAGGGCTATTCCGCAAGCGCTTTCCTGATCACCGCCATCAGTTCCTCATACGTCTCGTAGGCGGGAATCTGCGGATTGTCTCTCTTGATCTGCTCCGTACTCTTAAAAAGGAATCCCGCCTTGCTCGCCCTGATCATTCCCAGGTCGTTGTGGCTGTCTCCTCCGGCGATCGTCTCGTACCCGATCGACTGCAGCGCCTTCACCGTCGCCAGCTTGGAATTCTCGATGCGCATCTTAAATCCCGTGATTTCGCCGTCAGGCGCAACCTCGAGAGAATTGCAGAAGATCGTCGGGTAGCCGAGTTTCTTCATAAGCGGGCCCGCAAACTGTGTAAAGGTGTCGCTGATGATGATAACCTGTGTGATGCTTCGCAGTTCATCCAAAAACTCCTTCGCCCCGGGGATCGGATCGATCGTCGCGATCGTGTCCTGAATCTCCTTCAAACCAAGGCCGTGTTCTCTGAGTATCCCCAGCCGCCAGTTCATCAGCTTGTTATAGTCAGGCTCATCCCTGGTCGTTCGTTTCAGCTCCGGGATGCCGCTGGCCTGCGCAAAAGCGATCCAGATCTCAGGGACGAGAACGCCCTCCAGATCCAGACATACGATATGCATACTCATGTCTCTTCCTCCGTCTCTGTATCTTTGTATTTTACCCTGCCCGCTGCCCGCGCAAAAAAGCGCCGCAGACACAGCTACAGTATAGTCCACCGTTTCGCTGTCCGCAACTTTATTTTGCCGGCCCCGTCAGAAATGTTCCGCTCAAACGCCGCCGGGTCAAAAGGCGATCTCCGTCTCCGCGCCCTTCCTGCCCGTCAGCGCATATGTGCGCGCGTCAGGCTGCCCCGTCCCCGCGTAGAGCATGAAACGGCGCGAGTCCCGCACGCGCTCGCCCTCGTCGTTGACCGCCGAGAAAGCGTCCCCCGGAACCGTGAGCGTGACGTCCCTTCTCTCCCCCGCCTCCAGAAAGATGCGCTCGAAGGCGCAGAGACTGTGGTTTGGCACGGCATACGGCGATTCCAAGTCCTTCACATAGATCTGCAGCACCTCCCCGGTGGCTGTGCCGCCGCGGTTTACCGCCCGCACTTCCAGCGTGACCTCCCGCGTGTCCTCCCGCTTTGCCGCGATCCGAACGCTCTCCACCGCCACGTCGCCGTAGCTTAAACCGTATCCGAAGGGATAGAGCGGCTCTCCCCGCATATAGCGGTAGGTGCGTCCCTCCATGCTATAGTCCTCGAACGGCGGAAGTTCCTCGACCGAGCGATAGAATGTCACGGGAAGTTTTCCTGACGGCGAGCAGTCCCCGAACAGAATATCCGCCACCGCCCGGCCGCCTCTCGCGCCGGGATACCAGAGCTGCAATACCGCGTCCGCCCTGTCCTGCGCCGCGGACAGATCGATGGCGCTGCCCGCCATCAGGCAGACGACCACAGGCTTTCCCACCGAGAGAACCGCCTCCATCAGGTCGCGCTGGGACTGCGGGAGCTGCAGATCCGCCTTGTCGCCCGACGCGTAGCTGTTGCCGGTGTCTCCCTCCTCGCCCTCCAGCGTCTCGTCCAGACCGACGCAGAGGATCACCACATCGCTGTGTCTCGCCACAATCACCGCCTCGGAGATCCTGTCGCCCTGTTTGGCGAGACTTTCCACTCTATCCTTGAAAAGGTGTGCGCCCTCGGAATACAGAACTCTTCCATTATGTCCGACTTTATCTTGAATGCCTTCCAAAATCGTTATGTACCGTGAGGAGGTTCCATGGTAATTTCCGATCAACGCCGCTCTGCTGTCCGCATTCGGGCCGATCACGCCTATGGTCTTGCCCGCCTTAAGAGGCAGGATCCCGTCATTCTTGAGGAGCACAACAGACTCTGCCGCCAACTGCTCCGCGATCTTCAAGTGCTCCTCACACTCTACTTTTTCATAGGGAATAGCGTCGTACTCGCTGCCGTCGAACAGCCCCAGCATATACCTGGTGGTAAAGGCGCGCTCCGCCGCGGCCGTGATCTCCTCCTCCGTCACAAGCCCCTCCTGCAGCGCCCTGAGCAGATGGAGGTAAGTCACGCCGCAGTTGATGTCGCAGCCCGCCTTTAACGCCATGGCGGCAGATTCCTCCGCCGTGCGCGTCACCATGTGATGCTCGTGGAAATCCCGAATCGCCCAGCAGTCCGACACATAGTACCCCTCGAACCCCCACTCTTTGCGCAGTACCTCCTGTATCAGCTCCCTGTGTCCGCAGCAGGGCTGTCCGTTGGTCCTGTTGTACGCGCCCATCACCGCCTCCACGTCCGCCTCCTGCACGCAGGCTTTGAACGCGGGCAGATAAGTCTCCGCCATATCCTTTTTGGTCGCTCTTGCGTCAAACTCATGGCGCAGAGCCTCCGGCCCTGAATGGACGGCGAAATGTTTGGCGCAGGCCGCGCTCTTGAGCGTCTCGCCATCCCCCTGCAGTCCCTGTATGTACGCCACGCCCAGTCTGCCCGTCAGAAAGGGATCCTCGCCGTACGTCTCATGACCCCGTCCCCATCTGGGATCGCGGAAGATATTCACGTTGGGCGACCAGAACGTGAGCCCCTTGTAGATGTCCCGATCGCCCTCCCTGCTATAGGCATTGTACTTCGCCCGTCCCTCGGTGGCCGCCGCGTCGCCCGCTTTCCTCACAAGCGCCGTGTCAAATGTCGCCGCCATGCCGATGGCCTAGGGGAAACTCGTGGCCACGCCCGCTCTGGCCACACCGTGCAGCGCCTCGTTCCACCAGTTGTACGCGGGGATATTCAGCCGCTCGATGGCCGGCGCGTCGTAGCGCAGCTGGGACGCCCGCTCCTCCACAGTCATCCTGCCGACCAGTTCTTTTGCCTTCTGTCTTGCGCGCTCCCGCGCTTCGCTCCGCTTGCTCATCTCCATACGATCCTCACATTTTATGTAAACTAATTCGTCCATTTCCTGTTTGAAGTCTCTTCACGTTTTTCATATATTATGTAAACTATGCTTGCTTTGCGCCCCCGCTCCCGTCCGCTAGAGCGTCTCTCTGCAAAAATAGCAGCTATATCTGCTCTTCGGCGTCATCGGGATCAGATTTTCCGCGCCGCAGTAACCGCAGTTCACGATCTTCTTCCCCTGCGGGACGCTGTCGCCGTACAGGTATCTCTCCGCCACAGGCAGGCCGCCCCGCGACGCCGAGAGCCTTTTCTGCTCCTCGTACTTCTCCCGCGCATGCTCTCTCGCGTCCTCCTGCGCCTTCTCCATCAGATACGCGGTGGTGGCATGGCCGTCCTCCTTCGCCTCCTCGATCGCCTCCTGCATGGATCCTTTTTTCATCGGCGGCCGCGCGTCGCCGCGCGGGAGCGTTTTCTCACTGTGGGCATGATCCGGCGCAGGCTGCGCGGTCGTCGCCGAAACATCCGGCCTCCGGCGGTTTTGCCCGGCGCTATCCCCTGCGGCGCTCCGCTTGATCTTTCTAAAGACCGCCCAGGTAATAACAGCAAAGATGATAATCTCAACCATAATCTATGTACCCTCCTCTAAGACGCGGCGCTGTACTTCACGATCAGCAGCTCCACGCTCATCACGTCGTTCATGCGGCCTGTCTTGACCGCCTCCTCCGTCTCCACGCAGTCCGTCAGCGCCCGGCGCAGATCCGCCTCCTTAAACTTGGCGGCCTGCGCCACGTATTTTCTCGCTATGAACCCCGCAAGCCCCACTTTTTCTCCAATGGTATTCGTATCGCATCCCTTGTTTTTCAGCTCTTTCACCTGCAGGAGCAGATTGAACTGCCTCGTGATCAGGAAAAGGATCCTCATGGGAGGCTCCTTCAACGTCAACAGATCATAGTACAGATCCATCGCCGCCTTCTGCCGTCTCTCCGCCACCGCGTTGATCATGTCGAAGATCTGGCTGCTCACCTGTTTCGTGCAGACTGCCTCGATGTCCTGCGCCGTTACCGCGTCCCGATCCATGCAGTAGCAGAGCAGTTTCTCCAGCTCGCCCCTGATGTTCTCCATGTCCGAGCCTGTCTTGTCGAGGAAGAGCGCCAGATCCCGCTCCGTGATCTTCTTATCCTCTCTTTTTAAAAAACCCAGTATCCAGCGTTTCAGCACGGCCTCGTCCTGCGCGCCGAACTCGATGGCCCGCCCTCTGGCCGTCGCCGCCTTGTACAGCTTGCTGCGCTTGTCGGGCGCCGGCTCCACAAAGACAAAATACGCTGTCTCGGAAGGAGCCGCCAGGTACGCCGCAAGCTCCTCTCCTCCGCGGGCGAAAAGCCCGCTGTTCTCCAGTATGATAACTCTGCGCTCCGCGAGAAAAGGCATCGTCTCCGCCAGATCGATCACCTCGCCCGCCTTCACGTCTTTGCCCTCAAAGCAGTGGAGATTCATGGGATCGCCGCCGCCAAGCAGCGCGTCCTTCAGCTTATCCCGATACTGGTTTCTAAGGTACGCCTCCTCGCCGTAGAGGATGTAGACCTGTTTCAGTTGTCCCGACTTGATCTCTTCCGCCAATTTTTTCATAATGTCTTCCGAAATATCTCTGTTTCTTACCCTTTCATCCTGGGCCTGAAAACCAGGCTCGCAAGGTAGCCGAACACCAGCGCGGCACAGCATCCCACCGCGCCGGTCTTGAAACCGCCCTGAAAGAGGCCGATAAAGCCGCTCTGCGACACCGCCTCCCTGACGCCCTTCATCAGGATATTACCATAGCCTAACAGAGGCACGCTTGCGCCTGCGCCCGCATACTCCATAAAAGGTTCGTACCAGCCGAAGAAACTGATCACGGCCCCCGTGCACACGAGCAGCACCATGATACGCCCCGGCATCAGTTTCGTCTTCTCCAATAAAATCTGTACCAGCGCGCAGATGGCGCCGCCCACCCAAAAAGCATTCCAATAATCCATATGATCCACCGTCCATTCCTTTCAAAATATCCGTCTCCGGATCCCTATGGTTATTTTCTTTCATTTTGGGCATATTATACGGACTTACGCCCGATTTTTGACTATGTCCGCGATCTGTTCCACGATCTCCCGGATCGACAGCCTCTCGCAGTCCACCGTGAGATCCGCGTACTTCTCGTACAGCGGAACGCGCTCATCGTAGAGCTGCGCAAGCCCCTGCCCGTCCCGCAGCGCCACGCCGCGCTCGTGCAAGTCTCCCAGCCTGTCGGCAATCGCCCCGCAGGACAGGCGCAGATACACGACAAGTCCGCGACGCCCGAAATGTTCCATCGCCCTGTCGCCGTACACGGCGCTGCCGCCTGTGGCGATCACGGCTCTTTCCGTGTCGATGGAGAGATTCGCCTCCTCCTCCACAGTCCGAAATCCTTCCACGCCGCGCTCGGCTATGATCTCGTGTAACAGCCTGCCTTCCCGCTCCTGTATCACCAGATCGGCATCCACGAAGGCATAGCCGAGTTTTTTGGCCAGCACGACGCCCACGGTACTTTTGCCCGCACCCGGCATACCGATGAGCACGATATTGTCCCTGTTCATGTATTATGTAAACCTCGTTTGCGTATTATATGTTATGTAAACTACTATGCGGCACAGGCCCAAATCTTTAAGTTTACATAACTCACATAATCTATTTCAGATACGCCGTGACTTCCACTTCGCACAGCACATCTTTGGGGAGCTGTTTTACCGCCACACAGCTTCTGGCGGGTTTCTCCGTGAAATATTTCTCATACACCGCGTTGAAGGCCGCGAAATCCGCCATCTCCGCCAGAAAGCAGGTCGTCTTTACGGCTTTGCCGTAGTCCGCGCCCGCCTCCTTGAGAATCGCCCCCACGTTCTTCATGACCTGTTCGGCCTGTTCGGTGATGTCGCCGCCCCTGATGTCTCCCGTGGCGGGATCGATCGGAATCTGCCCCGACGCGAACAGGAAATCTCCCGCGACGATCCCCTGTGAGTACGGTCCGATCGCTGCCGGCGCCTTGTCTGTAGAAATTTTAGTTAACATAACTTCATCCTCCTTTATGATAGATATACCGCGCTGCAGACGGCCGTCCCTTTCGGGAACCGCCCACCCGCAACGGTGTGCCTTTACTCTCCGAATCTCGCCTTCACATAGAATCCTCTGGCGTTCTCGATGACTTCCGTCACCACGCCCTCCCGCTCTAACATGCGCTCTCTGAACGGGAAATTGCCGGACATGGCGAGCGACGGATCGATGGTGTAGTAGTAGTTGCTGGGCAGGACTCCCTCGGTCACGGTGACTCTGTCCCCCTCCTTCAACAGCCCCGGCCGCTCCATCTTAAATTCCATCTCACGCATCGCTCTGTCCTTCTTTCCATGCAGCCCCGCAGCCGCCTGCCGCCATATCCGCAAGCGCTGCGTCACTCCACTCTATATTTCTCGTAGTGTTCCAGCACAATCGCGTGGGCGATGCCCGGGATCGTCTGCCCTTCGTTGAAACTGGTCTTGCTCAACAGCGCGCCCGTGGGAACGAAGAGCACTCTCTTCCAGACGCCCTCCTCGATCTTTTTCAGGATATACGCCGAGAGCACCACCGCGCTGCAGCCGCAGCCTGATCCTCCGGCGTTGGTATCCTGTTTCTCGCTGTCATAAACTTCTATCCCGCAATCCATATGCTGTTTTGTAATGTCGATCTGGGATTCCGCCAGCAGATCGAAGAGCAGTTTCTGTCCGACCGTCCCCAGATCGCCCGTGATGATCTTGTCATACTCTCTGGGCGCTCTCCCGAAATCCGCCAGATTCTGTTTGATGGTATCCGCAGCCGCCGGAGCCATGCACGCTCCCATGTTCATGGAATCCTTCAGGCCGTAATCCACGATCTTGCCGATGGTGACGCCCGCTATGACTGCCCGGACCTGCTTGCCCGGCTGAGCCGAGAGGATGAACGCTCCGCTGCCCGTCACTGTCCAAGTGGCGGATTTGGGCCGCTGGTTTCCGTAGGCAAGCGGAAAACGGAATTCCTTCTCGGCGCTTGCGAAATGACTGGAGGTAACGCAGGCCACCCGCTCCGCGAAAGCGCCCGTGATCGCCATACCGCCCATCGCCAATGTCAGTCCGCAGGTGGAACACGCCCCGTAAAGCCCGATGTGCGGGATCTGATACCCCGACAGCCCGAAACTGCTGGCGATGGACTGCCCCAGCAGATCGCCCGCATAGACAAGCTGTAAGTCCTGTTTCTGCAGGCCGGCTTTTCTGAGGGCGATCTCCAGCGCCTCCTTCTGCATACTGCTCTCGGCCTCTTCCCATGTATCGGCGCCGAACTTGTCGCCGTAGCACACCTTATCAAACAATTTCCCCATCGGGCCCTCAGCCTCTTTACTGCCCACGATCGAGCCGCTGCTGACCAGATACGGTTTATTTACAAATTGAAGACTCTGTTTTCCTAACATCCTGCTATCTCCTTATCGATTCTGTCTTTACAGAGATAGTATGGATTTTTTACAGGCGATCTATACTGTTTAAAATTTCAAAAAATGATCGGTATCATGCTGTAGGAGACGTCCCGGCTCTCCTCGCAGCAGACCGCCACACGGTAGCCGGGAATCTCCGCATATTCTTTCATATGATAAAATTTTGCATTGTAGCTGTGCTTTACGCGTATCTTATGCTGCGCCTCGTCCACCAGCACCGCGAAGTCGCCAAGCGGCAGGGAGATCCCCTTGCCCGTGGCCTTTAAAAACCCCTCTTTCATCGTCCAGATGCGGAACATGCGCTCCGTGACCTCCGCCTCGTCCTGCGGCTCATACATCCAATCCAATTCCTCTTTGGCAAAAAAGCGGTCCGCCACCTTCAACCGCCCCGGCTTGATCAGCTCGATGTCGTTGCCCATGGCCCTGTCGCCGATGCTGCATATGGCGTAGTCTCCCGAATGGGACAGTGAAAAGTGAATGCCCGGCTGATACTTCAAGGACGGCTTGCCCCACTCGCCAAACTCATACTCCGCGCTCTTCTCCCTGAGGCCGTAAGTCTCAAGCGCGTGATCCAGCGCGATCCCCGCGCCGAGACTTCTCTTCTTGTCCATCCCGTGTTTTAAGATCGCGATCTTCTGCTGCCTGTATGGGGAGAGCAGTCTGCACTTTTCCCGAAAAAGCTCTTCGTCGTCAAATTGCGTGACGTCGATATAATAAGTATAGATCATCTCGAAATCATTCTACCTTCTGCGGCGGCTGTGAGGATACCTGTGCATGGAGCGGCGCACCCTGTCATCCGTCTCCCCGTCGCTGTGGTAGCAGTTCTGACAGATGGGATAGGCGTAATCCCACGGCAGCACAGCGCCGCACATACTGCATTTCTTCTCGAACTGTCCCTTGTCCTCCTTTAAGAGTTCATTGATCTCATGCTGCGCCCACTCTCTGTTGACCGCCACTTCCTCCCTGTCTATCACCCAGTTCATCCTGCCGGAGAACTGCGTGTACAGATCAAGCTGCTTATAGTAAGATTCCAGACCTTCCAGACTGAAGTCGTAGGGGAGCATGGGACAGTTGTGCTGTTTCGTGGGATTCTCGCAGTATTTAAGCCACAGGCGCAGCACATCTCTGTCCTTCACGTCAAAGGGACAGGTGATCAGCGACAGCACGAACTTCCTGTCGTCGATGTAGGACAGCTTTTTCCTGTAATTTTTGAGATAGCGGTACTTCTTGACGCTCTCTGCCATGGAGATCTTGTCGTACATCGGCAGATTCTTCGTCCGCTCCCAAGCCTCTATAATCTCGTCCATCTCCATGTCGATGTCGAGGAGCACCTCGGGAAAACCGATGCGCGCCCTTGACAACGGCATCAGCGGTTCCTCCAGCTTTTTGCCGATATATTCCGTGTCCACCGCGGACTGTACGTATCCCACGTCATAGTAGCCGTATCTGCCCGCACGGCCCGCGATCTGCCTGATCTCCTCCGCCTCCAGCCTGCGCTTGTCCGTGCCGTCGAACTTCATGCTGTTCATGAATACCACCCGGCGGATCGGCAGATTGATCCCCATGCCGATGGCATCCGTCGCCACCACGACCTGATTGATCCCTTCCGTAAAAAGGCGCACCTGCTCCTGCCTCGTCTGGGGCGGCAGATTCCCGTAGATGACGCTGGCCTTGATCCCGCGGCTCTCCAGCGTCGCGGCGATAGCCAACACGTTCTTTTTGGAGAAAGCGATCAGCGCGTCCCCCGGCTCCACGTCCTTGCCCATATCGTAACGGGCCGGAATAAATTCCAGTCTCGTGTTGCGCTCATGGCGCACGATCTCGTAGGAATCCCCGCACCGCTTGATCATCCTGACAAGCAGCGCCTCCGCCGTGCCCGAACAGCACACATGAATCTCCTCCGCGCGGATCCCCAGGATCGCCCGCGTCCAGAAACTGCCTCTGTTCTCGTCCGCCATCATCTGGGCCTCATCGATCACGGCAATGTCGTATGTCTCGCGGATATCCAGGATCTCCACGGTGGACGCCTGCACGAAACTGCCCGGTGTGCGAATCGCCTCCTCGCCCGTGATCATGCTGCACGGAATGCCCGACATCATCATTCTGTCGTACACCTCCAGAGCCAAAAGCCGCAGCGGCCCAAGATAGATGCCTCTGTACGCCTGTCTGAGCCTCTGGAGCGCCTGATAGGTCTTGCCGCTGTTGGTCGGCCCGATGTGCAGGATAAAGCGCCGTTTCATTCCTCTGGCCTCGGGGTACTGTCTCTCCGGCTCCGCCCCCATCAGTTCCTCGATGCGCTGCCCTACAAGATACTGCATATAGTCTTCCCTGTAGATCTCATAGAGCGACTTGAGCCGAAGGAGCTCCGCCGTTTTTCCCATCTGCACGATGTCCTCCGGGTTCGCCCCTGCGGCCATCCTGTGCAGGAAAGAAATGTCCAGCCTCACAAGCGCCTGCAGCGCATGTTTGAACTTTTTCAGCAAATGCCTGTCCCGCTTGGCCACCGTGTAGCCGATCGCCGCCGCCCGCTTGTGCAGCTCCTTCATATCCGCCAGAATCTGGTGGTTCTCCTGCCCCTTCTTGCGGGCGATGCGCCGTTCCATCTGCCCGATCTGCCGCTCGCAGCTCTTGATCGGCCTTCGGCGGTCGTTCGGTTTAAATTCCAAGAACGCGTCCAGATAAGTGCGCCAGACGCTCTCGGGTATATCTTTCGGCGCACTCTGTATATCGTCTTCCATCAAATTCTTATTGGTATCTTCCATCATTCCTGTTCTTCGCCTGAGTCTTATCTTCTTATTTTTATAAACGTCCCTTTTCCCGCGAAACCGGCCGCCTCAGCCTTCCGCCGGACCGTCGATCCCATACAGCAGCGCGTTGCAGACCGCCGCCGCCACATTGCTGCCCCCTTTACGCCCGGCGGCAACGATGTAGGGAACGCCTGCGCGCATGATCAGCTCCTTGGCCTCCGCCACATGCACGAACCCCACAGGCACGCCGATGACCAGCGCCGGATGCAGCCTGCCCTCTCCGATCAGTTCATACAGGCGTATCAGCGCTGTCGGCGCGTTGCCGATGGCATAGACGCCATTCTCTCCTATAATGGCAGACTTTTCCATGCTGACCGCTGCCCGCGTTATCCCCCGTTCGGCCGCCTCTCTCGCCACATCCTCGTCCGCCATGAAACAGTGCACCTCGCCGCCGTATGCGGCAAGTTTCTTTTTGTTGATGCCGGCCCGCACCATCTGCGTGTCCGCGACGATGTGCGCGCCGCCATAAAGAGCCGCCCGCCCACGCTCTATGGAGCCCTCCGAGAAACGCAGAGAATCAGCGTAGGAGAAATCCGCCGTGGTGTGGATCACCCGCTTGATGATCGGCGCCTGCGCCGGGTCGAGCGCATGCGGCAATTCCCGCTCTATGATCTCAAAACTTCGCCGCTCGATCTCTGCCGGGGGGATCGGCGGCGGAATCCGTGGTGTGTCGTTACTCATGTCCTGCCTTCGTTCATTCAAAATCACGTTTCAAATCTATTATATCCGTTTTCTCCGCGTCTTCCAACCCCAATTTTTCTCCCGGCGCTTTCATGGCGCATTCCCGCTCTTTTCTGTAAAGCAGGCACTGTCTCTCGTCAAAGGCAAAATCGCAGCATCGTTTTGCCAGATCGCCCCACGCTTTTCCGCAAGTGATCGTATCATACAGCTTTTGAGCCTGCCTTAGAATCAACGCCTTATTCGCATTACACCAGGAAAGCTGGTTCGACAGCAAATTTTTATAATCTTTTTCCGCCTTAACGTCTGTCGGCCTGATCCGCATATCGACCTTTGTCAGATTTTCAGAAAAAACGGGAATCATATTATTAAAATTGATAACGCCCCATCTGCCGTGATTGATCTTTAAAAAATCAATTTGATTCTTCATATGCAAATGTTTCGGTTTTGGAGAAGACAGCGGCGCATAATAACAAAACTCACCGATAACAAACACAATTCCCACAAACGGACGCGCAGCTTTTTCATTCATCGTATAGGGAACGCAAGGATCTGTTTTCCTCAAAAAATCGCAATAGGCAGATTCGATCGTATAAAAAGAAAGGTTCATAGATGTGCTCCTTGTAATCAGATATTTTCGATGGCGGCAGACAAAACAAAAGGGTCAGGTTCCCACCCAACCCTTTTCTTTTCAGTTCCCACTAGATGGTAGGGTACACCGCTTTTTTGGCTCCCACTCAGAATGGTAGGGTACACCGCTTTTTTGGCTCCCACTTAGAATGGCAGGGTACACCGCTTTGAGAGTATCGCTACTCCTTATCAGTATTATACAAATAGCCGGTTTACTATGTCAATCCCGCAAATAAAATCTTTTCTGCCGTCTTTCACAGCCCCGCGATCTCACTCAGCTTATCCGGCACCTTTTTCGAGGTAATGTCCCCGCCGTGCAGGATGCGCTCTGTCGTTTTCAGCACTTCTATCACTTCCTGTCGCAGAATGCCGTGGGTATCTGATATGACCGCAACCTTGTGTATCGCCATGAATCTACTCCTTCCTGCGCTGCATCCGAGCGCCGCTCCGTGGTTTGTTTCATCCCATGAGCGCATATGCAGGGCAAAGCTAACAGTTCTCCACAAACGCCCTGAAGATCTTCCTGCTGTTCTCGTCTGTTCTGTAGGAAAATTCCGGATGCCACTGCACCGCCCAGATAAATTTCTTATGCTCCATGCAGACTGCCTCCGCAAGCCCGTCCTCCGACCATGCCATGATCTGCAGCCCCGGCGCTACCGTCCTGACAGCCTGATGGTGATAGCTGTTGACACCCAGCGTCTCCGTCCCCAGCAGACCGTACAGCGCGGAATCCCTACGGATGCTGACGCGGTGGCATTCTCTGTTGTAGGGCGCCGTCATGTGATGCTCCGTATCGGACGGATGCTGGGACGGAAGATCCTGATAGAGCGTCCCGCCGAGCGCCGCATTGATGAATTGAATGCCTCTGCAGATACCGAGAATCGCCTTGTTCTCCGCGACCGCATGATCCAAAACCTGTTTTTCCAACTCGTCGCGCTCTCTGCAGGATACGACCAGCCCCGGCAGAGGGCTCTCTCCGTACAGTTCAGGACAGACATCATGACCGCCCGTAAAGAGGAAACCGCCGCACATACTGCAAAGCTGCGCAATCTCCTCCCTGTCCGTCGTGAGCGGAAAGATAAACGGCAGTCCGCCCGACTCCCTGATCCCGTCCGGATAGCCCGGCAGCATCCAAAGGCTCTCCTTCTCATCGTCCCACAGCGGCATGACGCCTATCACTTTCTTCATCTGCAAACACCTCTGTACATCTTGATCGTTTCTCCCCTTTTATTAAAACATCGCACCTGCATTTTCGCAAGTGCGACGTTTCAAGTTGTTATGAGTGAGTGATGATGTAATGTTTCATACGCTAAAATGCTTTCTCATAATCTCTCTCCTCCTCTTTGGAAAACAAAATTTGTTATTATTTTATCTCCTGTGATACCATAAATTAACAGATACAACTACTGTTTTGGAGGGGAGGCGTGAAACACTATGAAAGCGAAAAAGAAAACTTCTGTATAGCAAGCCCAACAGCATCGCCGGAATCGTCGTCATTTTTATCGCCGTATTCATCTCCATGAAATATGGGGCAAAAAGCAAGTAGGCGCTTTTATCAAGCGCCTATGATCTTATACACCCGCTCCATATCCAGATGCTCCCGCACCGCGTCCGCCAAAAGGTCGTACTGGGATTCCTTGAACGCGCGGTACTCCATGCATTCTGCGATGGCCGCCTCCAAGCGCCCTCTATCCATCCCTTTTTCCGTCCCCAGAAGGAGAAGCAGCCGCCCGGTAAACTCGTCCGTCTCGAGGACGCCGTGCAGATAGGTGCCAAACGTCCTGCCCTTCACACAGCCGTCCGCCCTGCCGTCCGCCAATATGCAGAACGGCGTCATGCCGCCGTCCCTGCCGTCTCCGGCCCTTGCCTTGTCTGCGGCATCTTCTGTCCCCGTAAGCTCCGCCGCATCGTCCGCACGGTATTCCGTCACTCCCATATGGATCTCATACCCTTCCACAGAAAGGCCGTCAAACGCACGCCACGCAGGCGGCAGTTTCCGAACCGTCCCCGCCGTCCGCTCCAGTCTCTTATCCGCGCGGTAGACAGTATCTACGGGCAGAAGTCCCATGCCCCGGATCGCGCCGCCGCCCTCGCTCCCCGCAGCGTCCGTGATCGTCCCGCCAAGCATCTGATAGCCGCCGCAGATCCCCAGCACCCTGCAGCCGCGCGCAGCCTGCTCCAGAATCACGTTTTCCAACCCCGTCTCGCGCAGCCACGCCATATCCCGAACCGTATTCTTACTGCCCGGCAGTATGATCAGGTCGGGCGTTCCCATACGCTCCATCTGTGCCGCGTTTTCCACGTAGCTGAGCCACACGAACGGGTATCTTATGAGCGGGTTAAAGTCCGTAAAGTTGGAAATGTGCGGCAGGCGTATCACCGCAATGTCTATCCTGTTTCCGTCCTCCCAAACAGGCTGTCTGTAGGCCAGCCGCTCCGACAGGCTGTCCTCGTCGTCGAGCTGCAGTTTCAGATAGGGCAGCACGCCCAGCGTGGGAATCCCACATTTTCCGAAAAGCATCTCAGGCCCGGGGGACAGCAGTTTCTCATCGCCTCGAAACTTGTTGATGACAAACCCCTTGATGCGTCTGCGCTCCTCTTCTTCCAAGAGTTCCACCGTCCCTAAGAGCTGGGCGAACACGCCGCCCCTGTCGATGTCCCCCACAAGCAGCACGGGAGCGTCCACCAGTTTCGCCATCCCCATATTGACGATGTCGTCCGCTTTCAGATTGATCTCTGCGGGACTGCCCGCACCTTCCAGCACGATGATGTCCGCTCGCTCCCGCAGCTGCTCATAGGCGCGCAGAATATCGGGGATCAGTTCTCTCTTCATCCGAAAATATTCCTGCGCCGTATAGTTGCCCCGCACCCTGCCGTGAACGATCACCTGGGAACCCACGTCGCCGGTGGGTTTTAGCAGGATCGGGTTCATGCACACCTCAGGCGCGATGCACGCCGCCTCCGCCTGCATGACCTGCGCCCGCCCCATCTCCAGCCCGTCCGCCGTCACGTAGGAATTGAGCGCCATGTTCTGGGATTTGAAGGGGGCCGCACAGTACCCGTCCTGTCTGAGCACCCGCAGAATGCCTGCCACGAGCAGACTTTTGCCCGCGTTCGACATGGTCCCCTGAATCATGAGATTTCGAGACATTTTCCTTTCCGTCCTCTGCGATATATTATGTAAACCCATTCTGGAAATTATGTAAACTATTTTCAAAGTTATGTAAATCAACTTGTAAAGTTATGTAAACTATTTGTCTCACACAAGACACAGAACCGCCGCCAACACGCCCTCACAGAGCGCCCACATCAGAAACGACGTGCCGTAGAGCAGCCTGTTCGCCCGCACAATATCCTCCGCCTCGATCGGCCTCACATCGTCCCCGATATAAGGTTTTTCCACCTTTTTTCCAAAGTACCACGCATCCCCCGCCAAACGGATCCCCAGCGCGCCGGCACAAACCGCCTCCGTCTGGGCGGAGTTAGGGCTGGCGTGCCTGAATCGGTCACGCCGAAAAATGCGCAGCGCATTCTTCGCGGAATATCGGTCTTTTGGTTTACATAACTTTGATGCGGCAATCATCAGCACAGCGGCGATCCGGCTGGGGAAAAAATTCGCCGCATCGTCCAGTTTCGCCGCGCATCTGCCGAAATCCGCATATTTTTCGCTCTTATAGCCGATCATGGAATCCATAGTGTTGACCGCCTTGTACAGCACGCCGAGAGGCGCGCCGCCGAGGAACATATAGAACAGCGGCGCTACGACGCCGTCGGAAGTGTTCTCCGCCACGGTTTCCACCGCCGCCCGCGCGATACCTGCCCCGTCCAGCCGGCCCGTGTCCCTGCCGACGATCATGGAGACGGCGTTTCTCGCCTGCCCGGTATCGCCTGCCCTGAGCGCGCGATACACCTTCATGCTCTCTGTCCGCAGGCACTTCATAGCCAGCATCTGATAGCAGAGAACGCTCTCCACCGCGACTCCAACGCTGTGATGAACGCGGTAAGCCGCCGCGAGCACGGCAAGCGCTGCGCCCCCTGACGCCGCCGTCACGAGCAGAACGAGCAGAACGCCGCGCCGTCTCTTCGCCGCCGCGCTATCGCTCTCCCGCAGCAGACGCCGCTCCAAGGCGCCGATCAGTCTCCCGATCCCCCTGACGGGATGGGGCAGTCTGTACGGGTCGCCAAGCAGCGCATCCAGCGCGATCCCTATGAAAAGGCAGATGATGCGGTTTGCGATCACTGTCATGACTTCTCCCTCTCCGCGCGTTTCGAATCTGTGCCACGCCCGTGCGTGCCTATACCGCCGCGCCGTGCCGACAGACGCTCCTTATCCCAGACGCCGCGCGATTTCCATGCGGTACAGCGCTCCGTCCCCCGTCAGTTCCACGCGGCACAGATACCCCGTCCCGTTGTCGCACCGATAGTCGAAATAATCCCGTCTTGGGAGAATGTGCGTACCCAGAATCCCCATGATCGTCCCGCCGTGAACGATGAGGGCCGTACTGTCTGTCAGCGTCGGCAGTAATTGTTCAAAAGCCCGTCCGCACCGTCTCATACTCTGCTCCATGGACTCCCCTTCCGGGAAAGGCAGCCTGCCGCCGCTGTCGATCCACGCCTGATACGTCTCCCGCAGCCTCTTGTCCGCCATAAGCTCCCCGTGATTTTTGCCCTCAAACAGTCCGAAATCTGTCTCGCGAAGTTCCTGTACGACCTCTCCTGAAATATCGGGATAGAGTATCTGCGCGGTCTGCCTGCATCTGCACAGCGGACTTGTCACGACCCGCGCCACAGGCGGATAGAGCCCTTCTTGTCTCCGCTCCCGCAGCGCCGCAATGCCCTCTTCACTAAGCGGCTCGTCGGTGACGCCGAGATACCGTCCCCGCAGATTGCTCTCCGTGGCGCCATGGCGCAGCAGCGCCACCAAGACCGTGCGCTTGATCGTCTGCCCGACGCCGCAGTACACGCGCTCCACCGAGTCCGCCTCCCGCGCCAGCTCGCACAGCACTCTTCCCACGCACTCCCTGTAGTCCCGCTCCTCTCTCTTAACAGGCACGATGCCGCCGCCCACCTCGTCGCAGATCAGAATACAGTCGGGACAGAGCCGTACCCATTCCCTGACGCGGCCCAGGACATACCGCTCCGGCTCCTTTTCCGCGCCGCTTTCCGACAGCATCCGTTTGATTATATTATGTAAACCGTATATGGCGGCTGTGCCGGGGGGGAGCGACGGGGACGTGCCCTGCCATATCTGCGCATCCTCCAGCCCGTATTTTCTTTTTACATATTCCCACTTGCCTTGCCATGAACCGCCGATCACCAAACGCATACCGCATTTTCTCCCGCGCCCGTATTGTCCGCCGCTGCGGATTAGGTTGACATAATATATCTCAATCCCCTACCGCCGCGACGCCTTGATTCGCCTCCGCGTCAAAGTTTGCGAGCGCGTCCCCGACATCATCGCCCCTTCCTACGCTCCGGAGCATATTCCACCATGCCGTGCGCGCGTTCGCCCAGTTTGTCGTCACCTGATAATAGTCGCCCATATAGCGCATAAACATGCTGTACTCATTCATAAACTCATCATTTGCGTATATGGAGTCGTCATTTTTCGCGGGGAACTGTGCTGCGGCGATCACCGCCTTTCGGTATTCCTTCTCGTCTTCCGTCATAAATTTTATAAAGGTTTTCGCCGCCTCCAGCCTTGCCTCGTCCCCATTGTCGAATATGCCGAAACCCCAGATGCCGCCCTGCAGATTCGGTGTGCCGCTGTCCGTGGGAAATGTCATCGGCATGATCTCGAAATCCAGATTCGGATTGTTCAGCGTCTGATTAAGCTCCAGCGAGGCGTTCCAGCAAAACGCCATGGCGAGTTCGCCGTCCGTAAAGCGCTGTATCTCGTCGCCGCCCACAATGTCGGGCGCAAAGCTGATGCCGTCCAGATCTCTGAGCATCTCAAGCGCTTTCACATTCCTGGGATCGCTGGCAGTATATTCCGTGTGCTCAGGATTGGTAAACGCGCCGCCATAAAGATTGGTGACGAGAGCCCTGGTCCCCTGATCGCCGCCCTGCCCGCCGCAGTATACGACTCCCACATCCTCCTGACCATATGCCACAAGCGCCTTCACCGCCTCTGCGAAATCCCGGGTAGTCCACGTGCGGTTTTCCTCGTCTATGTACTGCAGCGCGCCCGCCGCCTGAAACATATCGTAATTGATAGCCATACAGTGAGTGGTCATACACAGCGGAAACTCGTAATATTCTCCGTTGCTGTGCCTGCACGCCGCGCGCACATTATCGTATATCCCCTCCGCCGCGCTCCCGGTCTCCCACACATCCGTCAGATCGGCCATCACCCCTCTGCTGCCCCAGTCCGCCACAAGGCGCTCAGGGCCTTCAAAGACCAGGTCGGGAGCCGTTCCCTGCTCGATCGCCTCGTTTATCTCGGCGTCGCCCTCCTCATAGGTCAGGCACTTTACCGACACATGAATATCCGGGTATTGCTGTTGGAAATCCGTAAGCAGCTCCGCCACCGTACTCGGATTGCCCCAATTTCCCACGGGATATGTCCAGAGGGAAATCTCCACTTCCTCTTTTTCCACCGTCTCATCGACTGCCGCTTTATCGCCCTGACAAGCCGTAAGTCCCAACGACAATCCTATCGCAAATACCGCTATGCCTTTTCTCATCGCCGCCCTCCTCTTTTCTCTCACCTTCCGCTGCGCTCAGTTTCTTTTCCTAAGGTTCTTTTCAAGCTGTACCGCAAGCTCGTCCATATCTATGGGTTTTGCCACGTGCGCATTCATGCCGCTCTCCAAGGAGCGCTTCACGTCATCTGAAAAAGCGTCGGCGCTCATGGCTATAATCGGAATTTTCCGGGCATCCTCGCGCTCCAGGGCTCTGATAGCCCTTGTCGCCTCATAGCCCGTCATGACGGGCATCCTGATGTCCATCAGAATAGCGTCGTAATGATCTTTTTCCGAGCGTTCAAATTTTTCCACGCACACCTTTCCGTTTTCCGCTCTCTCCACCTCCGCGCCAAGCCCCGAGATAAGTTCCTGCGCGATCTCCCAGTTCAGATCGTTGTCCTCCGCTACAAGGAATCTTCTCCCGCTGTAGTCAATGGCCTGATTGTCATCGGACTGCCCGCCCGGCTCCGCGCCCCGGTCATACTGTTTCAGGCAATCATACAGCTTGGAGCGCAACAGCGGCTTTTCCAGAAAACCGTTTATGCCCGCCGCCTTCGCCTCGCTCTCATACTCACCCCAGTCGTAGGCGGATGTGAGTATGATCGGCGTTTTCTCCCCGCAATACTTTCTGATCTCCCTCGCTGTCGAGACGCCATCCCTGTCCGGCAGTCTCCAGTCCAGAAGGATCACGTCAAAATCCCCGCCCTGCGCCCGGCGTTCCTTTACCAGCCCGACAGCGCTCTCGCCGCTCAGCGCCCACGCGGTCTTCACGCCGAGCGCCTTCAGCTCCGAAACGGTGCTCTCGCACAAGAGCCGGTCGTCGTCCACCACAAGCGCCTCCCAGGCAGGCAGACGCATTTCGGTCTTGCCTTCGCAAGCCTTTTCCAGATCGAGCGTCACATGAAATTCACTGCCCTTGCCAAGCTCGCTCTCCACCTCGATCGTGCCCTTCATCGCATCGACGATATACTTGGTGATCGCCATGCCAAGACCCGAGCCTTCGGTCTTCTGCACCCTCGCGTTGTCCTCTCTCATAAACGACTCGAATACCCTGTCTTTAAACTCCGGCGACATGCCGATGCCGTTGTCCCTGACGCGGAGATGAACTCTCACGTACTGCGGGCCGAGCGGCGAGTCCTCCTCGCACAGTTCGATCTGCACCGCGCCCTCGTCGGGGGTGAACTTGATCGCATTTCCGACGAGGTTCAGTATGACCTGATTTAACCGTATGCCGTCGCAGTACACATTTTCCGCTATGTTGTCGCTCACGTAGACATCCAGCGACTGTTTTTTGGTCTTGCTCTGCGGCCGTACCATATCAACGATATTCTGTATGGTATCCTGCAGGGACACCTGCTCGAAGTGGAGCGTGAGCTTTCCGCTCTCGATCCTCGACATATCAAGAATATCGTTGATAAGCCCCAGCAGATGCTTGCTGGAAAGCTCGATCTTTTTCAGACAGTTTCTTACCTGCGGAATATTTTCGATATTTGCGCTCGCGATGGCCGTCATTCCCACGATGCCGTTCATCGGCGTCCTGATGTCGTGGCTCATGTTGGACAAAAATTCGCTCTTCGCCTTGCTTGTCTGCTCCGCCAGCGTCCTCGCCGCGTCCAGCTCCCGCATCTGCCGCCTTGTAAGACAATAATACCCCGCAAAGACAAGCAGCAGCATAAGCAGTATCACCCCGCAGCCGCCCACAGACGTCCGCGTCCACTGCGCCCCAAGCGTATCGACGGTTTTGTCCAGCCTGCCGTAGGGCAGGAACATGATCATAAACCAGTCTGAATAGGGCAGGCTGGTGCAGTACAGGAAACGCCTCTCCCCGTCCAGCGAGAACTCGCTGCCGTAATTCCGTTTCTCCCGCATTGCTGCGGAAAGCTCTTCAATATACTGTTCAGGGCTCTTATCCCCTACGCTGTCATAGCGCTTGCGCACACGCTCAAAATAGTCGCTCTCCTGCATTTGGCTGTCGCGCAGAATATAGCTCCCGTCGTCTCGTATAATGGCATAGTAGAGATTCGAATCGTCCATGTCAACGGAGAGCGTATCCGTGATATAGCTTGCCGGAAACCCCGCCACGAGGGCGATGCTGTTTTCGCCTTCCGTCATGGGATAGACGGCGGGTACTCCCATCAAAACGACATCCCTGCCGTCCCCGTCGTGTCCCACGGACATCTTCTGCTCGCCCCGCGTAAGCGACGCGAGAAAACTGTCCTGGTCATCCACGGCAAGCTGGCTGCCATAGAGCATTTCCAGCGCCCCGTCTTTCGAACACATCGCAAGATAGGCAAATCCCCGCATCCTTGCATTGTATGTCAGGGTAAGGCGCATCGACGATTCGACGGCGCCCCTGGAAGGCACGGAATTCACAATCGTCGATACCTGCATCATTCTGAGTTCTACGGTAGTGCCAAAGTGTCTTGCCGCCTGTTCGCTCATTCCCGATATGTAGATGTCCTCAAGCTCGCTGATCGCCTCCGCGCTCCGCCTGCTCATATGAATCGCCTGCACCGTAAAGATCACTACGCACAACGCTATCGTCAATATCCCGCTTATGATCAAAAACCGTGTCGTCCTGTTTTTCATTTCGTCTCTCTGTTTCCTTCTGCCGTATTTATGTCAAACGCCTTTGTCCGGTCTGCGTCCATTTTACCATAAATCCTCTCAAAAAACAGCAAAAAACACGCAATCGGCCGTCCTTCCCTATTCGCCGTCCAATGTCCGCTCCACATATGCTCCCACCTCGTCGGAAACATCCTCCATAAGGTAATTCCTGCCTTCCTGCGACTTCCCGCGCAGTTCCCGGGACAGCAGGCGCAGTTCCTCGCCCGCCGCCATGATCTCCTCGTGCAGCTCGCCCGCCGAAACGCGGACCGCTCCCGCGCCCATGATGATGAGCTGTTCCAGCCCGTCGGAAGTCGCCACGCGTACACGGTGTTTCCTGCCGATCTGATGCGTCACCTTTTCGATATACTGATCCGCCGTCTCCGCCTCTCTGGTGTATACCACGTCGATATTGTGATAGCGCGCCGTGCTGCCGGGATTCCCCTTGACCTTGTAGGCGTCGAACACAAGGATCAGCCTCATCCTGCGATACCCCTGAAAATTACTCAGAATATCCATCAGCCTGCCCCGCGCGCTGTCCAGATTCTCCTTCGCCAGTTCCCTTAACTCCTCCCATGCAAAAATAATGTTATAGCCGTCCACCAGCAGATATTCCTCCTGCTGTGCAGCGCTTGACGCCGCTCCCGTCTCTCTCGACCGGCGAAAGCCGTCTTTCGTCTCTTTGCCGTCGGGCTTTTCCTCTCCCTCTGTATGCCTTTCGGCGCGTATGGTCCGCGCCCAGCCCTGTCTCCTGCGCTCTTTCGTCCCATAAGTGCGCTCCATGATCTCGTCGATCTCATCCTGCCCGATAAAGTCTGCGGCGGAAGTCTCCCTTTCCGCCCTGTCCCGCGCCAAGTCTCCCTGACGACCCGCCGCGTTCTCCTCCCTGTAACGGCGGCTGTTCTCCCGCTCTTCTTCCTCCGGCAGCACTCTGTCCAAGTGCATATACGACTCTACCTGATCCCACTCCGCCACGAATCCGGCGCCGTGAGCGCAGAACACGGAACCGCACGGATTCTCCGTATCCCGCAGCGCGTCGTAGCCGATCTTTGCGATGACCTCCTCCGCGTTCCGGCACGGCTCGTAGCCTTTGAACTCCGTGTACAGTCTGCCTTTTCCGCCCGAGTAGGACAGAACCTCCGACTGGTAGCCTGCCATGCGGGCGGCGGGGACCGTTCCCGTCAGCACGGCGCAGTCCCCCGCCGTCTCCGGCGCGCCGAACTTCGCTCCTCTGCCCTGCATGTCGGTCATGCCGCGCCCGATCATCGCCGTCGGCAGCTCCAGCCGAAAGGCGTATACCGGCTCCAGCAGGATACTCTGCGCCTTGCACAATCCCTGTCTGACGGCCCGGTAGGTGGCCTGTCTGAAATCGCCGCCCTCCGTGTGTTTTAAGTGCGCCCGTCCGGCCACCAGGGTGATCTGCATATCCGTCACAGGCGAACCCGTCAGCACGCCGAGATGTTCCTTTTCCTGCAAGTGCGTCAACACAAGGCGCTGCCAGCTGCGGTCCAGCATGTCCTCGCCGCACCGCGTCCCGAAGACCAGCCCGCTGCCCGGCTCGCCCGGTTCTAAAAGCAGATGTACCTCCGCGTAGTGTCTCAGCGGTTCGTAATGCCCAACGCCCTCCACGGGCGCGGCAATGGTTTCCCGGTAGGCGATGCTGCCCTCGTCGAAATCTACCTCTGTGTCAAAGCGCTGTCTGATGATATTTTTCAATATCTCGATCTGCACCTCACCCATGAGCTGCGCCTGTATCTCACTGATCCGTTCCCGCCAGACGATATGGAGCTGCGGCTCCTCCTCTTCAAGTTGACATAACTTCTGATACATCCCATAGACGTCACAGCCCTCCGGCAGCACGACGCGGTAGGTCATGACAGGCGCAAGGAGCGGAACCGTGTCCCCCTGCTCCGCGCCGAGTCCTTCTCCGCAATAGGTCGTAGTCAGACCCGTCAGGGCGCAGACCGTCCCGGCGGACGCCTCCTGCAGCAGCGTGTACTTGCTGCCGGAGTACACGCGGATCTGGTCTGTCTTCTCCTCCGTCGCCGGCGCTGTCCCGTCTTCCCCAAGAGATGTCCCGCGTCCGCCGTGGGTCCGCACCGTCTGTCTCACCCGCAGCGTCCCGCCCGTGACCTTCACATAGGTCAGGCGGCTGCCCCGCTCATCTCTGGCGATTTTGAAGACTCTCGCGCCAAAAGCCTCCGGATAGGACGGCATCTTAGTATAGTCGTCCACGCCGTTCAACAGTTCCTCCACACCCTCCACTTTGAGCGCCGAGCCGAAATAGCACGGAAAAATCTGCCGTCTCGCCACGAGAGAAGCGATCGTCCCGCGGTCGATGAGCGTCTGCGCCCCGCCGCTTGCAGCCGCACTGTCCGCATCCGCCTCCAGATACCGTTCCAAAAGCGCCTCGTCGCAGACTGCGATCTCCTCGTAAAACGCCTCGTCCCGCGCGCCAAACGAAACGCAGCCCTCGTCCAGACTGTCTTTCAGCTCCCGCATAAGCGCCGCCTCGTCCGTGCCCGGCTGATCCATTTTATTGACAAAAAGGAACGTGGGGATGCCGTAGCGTCTGAGCAGCCGCCAGAGCGTCGGCACATGCCCCTGCACGCCGTCCGCGCCGTTTATGACGAGGATTGCGCAGTCAAGGATTTGGAGCGTGCGCTCCATCTCCGCCGAGAAATCCGCATGCCCGGGCGTATCCAACAGCGTGACTTCCATGTCCCGCCAGGAGAAGAGCGCCTGCTTGGAAAAGATCGTGATACCCCGGTCGCGCTCCTGGCTGTCTGTATCCAGAAAGGCATCCCCGTGATCCACCCGCCCGAGACTGCGGATCGAGCCGCTAAGATACAGTATGCTCTCCGCCAGCGTGGTCTTGCCGGCATCCACATGGGCCAGAATGCCCACCACCAGTTTTTTCCCGCCCATCATATCTCCTTTTTATTTGGTTTACATAACTTTTCCTAAAAGTCCAATCACCAACACGCTCGACAACTCGCAAAGACACAGGAAATATCCTGCCAGATCCCCCGTAATGCCGCCAAACTGCTTTAGCGACATGTAGTAATAGTATGTCCAGACCCACATCGCCGCAAGCGACATGGCCGCGCCGGGCACAGGATAGATCAGAATCGCACTGACAAAACACAGCGCCAGGATCGTGACGAGCGCTGCCCGCACCGTCCTTCTGTCCGCCCCAGAGGCGAAAGAGTACAGCGTTCCCTCTCTCTTCGCCGCCGAAAACCACACCAGACTCATGCCGCTCAGGGTTCTGGATATAACGAAACTGAGCGCCAGAAGCAAAAACTGTCTTCGCGTCCGCATCAGTGCCAGTCCTGCCACATAGAGCAGAAAGTAACAGATCGCCGCGATCACCGCAAAAGCGCCCACATGAGGATCTTTCAGGATCTCCAGCTTTCTCTCCTTCTTCTCATAGGAGTGCAGGGCGTCGGCCGTGTCCAGAAAGCCGTCCATATGAATACCGCCTGTTATGATAATCGGGATCACCGCGCCCACTAAGGCGAAGGTCATCGTGCCAAGCTCCCCCGCCGCAGAGACGCACAGCTCGCCCCACGCCCAGAGAAACGCCCCGATGACAAGCCCGATCACAGGAAAAAAACAGAGCGCATACTTCATATTCCGCTGATTCCACTCTGCTTTCGGCACGGGGATCTTGGAATACATGGAAAAAGCGATGCAAAAACCGTTGAGCAAAGATTTCATATCCTGTCCTTTCTGCGGCGCGGAAACGGCCGCGTGTCAGGCAAAGCGGATCCTAGTTTACATAACGTTATCTCTCCGCGTCCCGATATGCAGCGGCACTGTATACACCACTTCCACCGCCTCGTCCGCCATTTCCACAAGTCTCTGATTGAGGGCTCCAAGCAGTTTTATGTAAACTTCCGTCTCCTCCCCATAAGCACCGCCGTCTGAGAACACCTCGTTGGTGACGACAATGAGATTTCTGCACTGTCCGGACAGATAGGACAGCCCGGACAGCATCTTGTCGAGGAGACGCCGCTGCCGCTCGTCCCCGCCTTCCCGCCAGACGTCCGCCGCGCTGCTCCGCCCGGTCGGATCTGTCGGCCCAAGTTCCGCAGTTTCCGGCTCTGCCCCGCGGGAGAACATCTCGTTGGCGAGCAGATTGGACATACACTCCACCAATACCGTGGCCTCCATACAGCGCGGCGGGCCGATCATGTCCACCGCTCTCTCAATATCCCGGTAACACTCCACTGTGACAAAGCCCTTGCCCTCCCGCAGCCTGCGGTGTCTCTCGATACGCCGTCTGCCTTCCTCCCCATAGGGCTCCATGGCCGCGACATAGTACAGCGGCCCGCCGTCGGCAAGCTCCACGGCCCGCCTCTCCGCACAGGCGGACTTGCCGCTTGCGCTCACCCCCGTAATGACAAGCATCATAGAACGTCTCCCTCCCGGTACCGCCTGTAACCTTCCATGTGCATCTGCGCGAAGGAGTCGTTCTGCCGGTACACGCTGAGCGCCATATCCAACAGCGGCAAGAGCATGACCGCTCCCGTTCCCTCGCCCAGCGCCATGTCCGCGCAGATGATAGGATGCAGCGCAAGTTCCTCCGTCACCGCCTGACAGAGCGGCTCCCTCCCCAAATGGGAGGCGATGAGATACCGCCTGACGCTTGGCACAAGCCTGTCCGCCACGAGAGCCGCCGCCTCCGTGATCAGGCCGTCCAGCACAACGGGCATACGGCAGAGCGCGCCGCCTATCATAACGCCTGCTATTCCCGCAATATCCAGCCCGCCCACGGCGGCCAGCACTGTCAGCGCATCCGCCCGCTCCAAACGATAGCCTTCAATGGCCCGGGAGATCACCGCCCGTTTCCGCACAAGCCCCTCGTCGTCCAGACCCGCGCCGCGCCCGGTCATCCGCTCCGGAGACAGCCCCAGGAGCGCGCAGCACACCGCCGTCGCCGTGGTGGTGTTGCCGATCCCCATCTCCCCGACCCCCAGCAGCGAGTAACCCTGATCGCGGCATTCCCGCGCCCAGACGATCCCCTCGTGGAGCGCCGCCAGAGCCTCCTGTCTGGTCATGGCAGGCTCCCTGGCGAAGTTGGCCGTGCCGTTTCTGATCTTCCGCGCTCTCACATTCTCACAGGACAGAGCCCCGCGGATCCCGATGTCCGTGACCAGCACATCCGCCCCGGCCACCGCCGCCATGCGGTTGACGGAGGAGCGCCCGGCTGCCATGTTGGCGGCGACAAGCGCCGTCACTTCGTCCGAGGTCTGCGCCACGCCCTCCTCCACAACGCCGTTGTCGGCGCACATGACGAGAACGGCCCGCCGTTCACAGCCAATATCCGCCGTCCTCTGTATGCCCGCAAGCTGCACCAGTATCTTCTCAAACTGCCCCAGCCCGTCGATGGGCTTGGCAATATCGTCCAGACGGGCGCGCGCCTGTTCCATGGCATGGACGTCAAGCGGCTCTGTTTTCAGTTTCCATAATTCTTCTTCACACATCATATCCCTGCACCTGTGAATATAAAAAAGAAGGAACCCGGTCTGCTTTCGCTCGTCGAGTGTCCTTCCTATTTTACCACAGGTGCATGGCTGGGGCAAGCGCGCCGTCGTCACCGCACAGGCAGTGTCGGTCACTCCCGTCTGTATCTTCCTCCATAAATACGGATCATGACCGCCACACACACCGCAGTCACTTCCGCCGCATAGATGTCTGCATGCTCCTCATCTGCCGAGCGCACCCGTTTCACGTTGACTTTCATACGATGCTGTCTCTCCAAACTATCTGTGTTCCGTCCGCTCTCCCGCGCTGTTTCCGTCTTTCTTCCGCTCATGCCTTGCCGCGTACTCTCCGGCAGCGCGCAGAAAACTTTCGCCCACTTTGGGGCTGCCGTAGAAATACAGATGCGGAAATCCCGCGTACAGTGTGTCCGTGCAGAATCCTTCCCGCCACGACGAACCGTTCCCAGGCCTGTATATCTCCAGATCGGCGCAGTCCGCAAGCGACGTCCAGTAGTGGAACTCATGCGCCCGAAAGGTATCGCCTCCACGTCCCAGCAGGCAGTCCTTCGCGAGTGTCGCCTCGATATAACCGAACCGCCCCCTACGCCGCTCTCCCACCGCATCGGCGCCGATGACGCCCGCCATACTGTAAAAAGTCTTCTCCCCCTTAGGGCCTTCGTCTCCCGCCTGAATTCTGTCGTGCAGATACAGAAAACCGCCGCACTCCGCGATCGCAGGCAGGCCGCTCTCAATCTTTTCCCGAATCTCCTCCCGCATGGAGACATTCTCTTCCAGCTGCGCGGCATACAGCTCCGGATAGCCGCCGCTCAAGTACAGCGCGTCGCACTCCGGCAGCGCGCTGTCGTGCAGCGGGCTGAAGGGCAGGATCTGCGCGCCGCGCTCCCGCAGAAAGTTCAGGTTGTCCTCATAGAGAAAACAGAACGCCTCGTCCCGCGCCACCGCGATCCTGCAGCCCGGCCGCTCCCCGTCGTTTTCCGTTTCATGTGTTATTTTATCTATCTGCACAAGCAGAGGGCGAGAAGGAGAAACCGCAGTCTGCGCCAGTCTCACAATACCGTCCAGATCTACGGTGCGCGCCGCCGCCTCCCCCATGCGCTCTGCAAGCGCCGCGAAATCTTCGAGTTCCTGCGCCATCACCAGACCGAGATGCCTGCTGTCCAGCCTGAGCTCCTCCGACTCTGGCAGATACCCGAGCGGCACGACGCCCAGAGCCCGCGCCGCGCGCGCGGCCTGTTCGTAGAGCGGCGGCGCGATCCTGTTGAAAATAACGCCATAGATGTAACTTGGCTGCCTGTGGCGCAGAAATCCCTCCACGGACGCCATCACGGAGCTGCCCATCCCCTTACAGTCCACGGTCAAAATCACAGGGAGCCCCAGTTCCTTCGCCACAGTGTAGGTGCCGGACTCCTCCGTGAATCCCACGCCGTCATAGTAGCCCATGACGCCCTCCACCACGCCGATGTCACAGGAGCGCATATGTCTCTCGTATAACTGCCGCAGCACATCCCCCTCCGTAAAGAAGGGATCCAGATTGTAACAGGGGACGCCGGAGGCCGCCCTGTGATAAGAGGGATCGATGTAATCCGGCCCGCATTTGAACCCGCGCGGCCTGAGCCCCTTTCGCCGCAGAGCGGCGAGAATGCCGCACACCAACGTGGTCTTGCCGCTGCCGCTGCCGTTCCCCGCGATCAGCACCCCCGGCCCGCCGCCGGACGCCTCGCCGATTCCCGAGCCCCTGTCGCCGCGCCCCGTGGCCGTCACAATGGTGACCGGGTTCTGCGCCGCCACCATATGGCTCTTCCCCGCTTTTTTGATCCTGTTGACCTGGATCTGCACTGCCTCCGCATGGGCAAAAGAGCCGTCCTCCAGCAGCCTGAGCGCGCGCTCCGTACTCTCCACCGTGACCGTGTTGACGACCAGACGGACGGAGGGATTCTTCTCCCGCAGACAGGCGACGATCTCCTCCAGACGCCCGCCGCTGCCGCCGATAAAGGCCGCGTCGGGAGCCGGGAGGCCGCGCAGGACATCGGGAGCCTCCCCCTCGATGATCTTCATGTTATGTAAACTAAATCGTTCTTTATTAAGTTTACATAACTCTATCGCGTCGGCATCTTTTTCCACGGAAAAGACCATGCCTTTGGAGGCGGCAAGCGACAGCTCCACCGACACGGCCCCCGTGCCCGCGCCGATGTCGTAGACGATCTCCCCCTCCCGCACGCGCAGCTTACTCATCACCACGGCGCGCACTTCCGCCTTGGTCATGGGCGTCTTTCCGCGCGCAAAACTGTCGTCGGGCAGCCCGGTCAGATGATGTCCCACTGTCCGGGGATTTTCCAGGTACAGGACCGCCGGATTGTCGTAGGCGTGGGCGCACAGCTGCGCCACCGTCCCCTGCCTGATCCGCTCGTCCTCATAGGACAGGCGCTCGCCCACATAGCCGCAGACGTCCCCCATGCCATGCTCCGCAAGCCCCGCGAGCTGTTCCCGCACATCGCCTCCCGTGACGGCAAACACCTTCTCATGGGTCAGCGCCGCCTGCCACAGATTCTCATTGGCTCCGTGAAGATTGACGATCTTCACGTCCTCCCACGATCTGCCGATCCTGGCGCAAAAATAAGACAGCGACGAGACGCCCGGCAGCACGGTCACCGCATACTCCACCCCGGGACAAGGCTCACAGCTGCCCCCGTGCGAGACTCCTAAGGCGGCCAAAAGCTGTTTCGTGCCGCTGAAGAATCCGCTGTCCCCCGACATGAGCACCGCCACTGTCCGCGCGTCGGCCAGCTCCCCGCACACCCGCGCCAATGCCTGCAGAATATCGTCGGTGCGCCCCGCCGCGATACAGCGCCTGTCGTTCTGGTAGGGGGCAAGCATCCTCTCCGCGCCGATGACGAACGCCGCCCGGCCGACCGCCTCCCGCGCCTCCACCGTCAGCGTGCGCGGATCCCCCATCCCCGCGCCGATGATATACAGTTGTCCTTCCGCCGTCCTCTTGTTCTCCGTCTGTCTTTTCATGGTTTCCGTTTCCGTCCTGTATGCTCTGCGGCGCTCTCCCGCATCGATCCGCCCGCTCCTTGCAGGGCAAGCCGCTCTAAGATCATCTCCTGTGCCTCCTCCACGCTGCACCCGGCCGCGTCCTCCCGTGGCGGCTGTATAACCAGAAGTTTCACGCCCGCCTCCTGCGCCGCCCGGCGTTTCTCAGGGTAACCCCCCGCCGCGCCGGACTGTTTCGTGAGCAGATAGCGTATGCCGCACTGCCTCATTAGAGCCAGATTCAGTTCCTCCGTAAAGGGGCCCTGCATACAGATCATATGGCCGGGCGGGAATCCTCTGTCCAGAAAAGCCTGCAAAATATCCGGGTTGGGGAGGATCCTGACATAGGCCCGCTCTGCGTAGGCATTAAGTTTACATAACGTATCCATTTCCCTACTCCCCGTGGCGACGAGCACATTGCCCCGCGTCCCGTTCAGGTAATCTATCGCCTGCGCCATGTCCGCAAATCTCTCCACGGAGCTTTCCGCAGACGCCTCTTCCCGCTCCCGCGTCTCCCTGCGCACTCTGCAGTACAGCTGTTTTTCCGCTCCCTCCGCCCGCACATACCGCTCCACGGCGGCCTGTATGTTCTCCGTCGCCTGCGCCGCGTAGGGGTGGGTCGCGTCGATCACAAGGCGGGGGTTCTCTGTGCGAAACAGCGTCTCCATCTCCTTCGCCTCCATTCTGCCGACACGGATTTTGGGTTTACATAACTCTTGTATGCGCTGATGGCCCGACGGCTCTGCATCTCCGCCCGCAGACGATCCGGCAGAAGACTCGCCGGACGGGGCGCATAACGTCTCCCGCCCGTAGTCCGTGGCCACGCAAAAGAGCGCATCGATCCGTCTCTCCACGCAGAAATCATACAGTCTTCTCCCTTCGCTTGTGCCCGCAAACACGATCAAGTCCATCCGCGATACCCCCGCGGCGTCACCATGTAATCTCCGATCTTTCGCGTCACACTGCTGCCGATGTACACTGTGGTGAACATATCCGCCTCGTAATCCCGCAGCGCTCCCAGCGTCATGATCCGGCACGCCTGCCCTTCCCTGCCGATGTTGCGCGCCACGCCGCAGATTCTGTCCGCCTCGAGGCCGCTCTCCAAGAGCACGCCGCACGCGCGCCGCAGATGCTCCGGCCGCCCCCGGCTGGCCGGATTGTACAGGCAGATCGCAAAATCCGCCTCCGCTGCGGCCCGCAGACGTCTCTCTATCTGTTCCCAGGGCGTCAGCCTGTCGCTTAAGCTGATGACCGCGAAATCATTTGCCAGCGGCGCGCCTAAGATCGCCGCTCCGCTGAGCGCCGCCGTCACCCCGGGCAGGATCCGCAGCTCCACGCCGCCGATCTGCCTGCCTTTTTCAGTCACACCGCCCGCACTGCCGTGATCCTTCGCACAGTCTATTTCTGCGTTTTCTGTGGGCACATCCTCCACAAGCAGCTCGCACACCAGTCCGGCCATGCCGTACACGCCGCCGTCGCCGCTGCACACGATCACCACGTCGCGCCCCGCTCTCGCCTGCCCGATGGCCCACAGACACCGCTCCGCCTCTTTTGTCATGGCCGTGGCATAATATTCCTTATCCGGGAAAAGGCCGCGCACAAGCTCCGTGTATACCGTATACCCCACGATGCAGTCGCACGTCTCCAAAGACTGTAAGACTTCCTCGGTCATACCCTCCTTTTTTCCCGGCCCGATCCCCGCTATAGTTAACATAACTTTCTCCGTTTCTGATCCTTCGATCATCCCGCCTGCCCTTTTGTCCGGCGGGCAAACAGCTCTCAGAGCGCGCGCCATCGGTAGACCGACGGCTCAAAACGCGCGAGAGCCAGCGTCATGCCGTCCTGCGCCTGTTTCTCCACCGCAAGACGGTATGCGCCGCCCTCTTCCCGACCGCCGCCGTCACACTCCGACGCGCCGCCGCTTTCACCGCCTTTTCCGCGCGCTGCGGCCCATCGTCCTGCCAGACACAGCGCGCTGCGCTCGCACACGTTGTCCACGCCCACGGTGCGCTCCACAAAGGCCGAACCGTTCACTTTACCCTCGACCTTCGAGAGTTCCTCTGCCGAAAAGACCTCGTAGGACGCGCCCAGCCTCCGCGCCAGCTCCCATATGCCCCGCTCTTCCCGTTTCCCGTCGATAGAGGCGACGGCCGCGATCCTGTGCAGCGCAACGCCGTTCTGTTCGCATGTGTGCGCGAGGAACGTATACAGTTCCTCCCCGCTCTTTCCTTTCTTACAGCCCACGCCCACAATATAAGAGCGATGGGCCAGCACACAGGCTGTCCGGCCGTCCCCATATTCCACCGCCACGTCGGCCGCAGCCCGCGCCGCCCCGTCGTTTCCTGCCGTCGCCCGCGCCGCCGTCACTCCGGGGAATGCCTCGCCCTCCAAGGGGATCTGCGTTCGCAGCACTATCTTCCTGTCCTGCAAAACGGCTGCGGAAACCTCTCTGACCGCTGCAGAATCGGGGAGCCTGAGATGATTGTCCGCCGCGAAGACGTCCACCGCAAAGCGCTCCCGCACATCCGTCGCCGTGGTGACCACCGCCTGCGCGCCCAAAAACCGCGCCACCTCGCGCGCCAGCGCCACGCCGCCGCCCACATGGCCCGACAGCACGGGAATCGCAAATTGCCCGGCCTCGTCGATCACGAGCACCGCCGGGTCCTGCAGCTTGTCCTGCAAAAAAGGCGCGATATGCCGCACGGCGATCCCCACGGCGCCGATGAAGACAAAGGCGCTCGTGCACCGCCACTCGCTCTCTAGCGCCGCAGCGGTCGAAGTGAAGTCTCGCCCGTACAGATAACTCAGCGCCACATCGCCGCCCTCCGCCAGACGGCGCGCGATCCTGTGATTCAGTTGTCCTCCCGGCTCCGTGTAGGAGAAAATAACGATCCGACGCATAACCACGCTATCCCCGCAGCTCTGACCGCATATTGCTGTTGCCGCCTTATGTACCGTCCGCTACATATTGGCGGGATAAGTCACCGCATAATCGCTGGCGTAGACTTCCCGCAGCTCCTCGCGGCTGTTGTACTCGTCGCCGAGCATAAATTCCTTGCTCCACGTCATAAAGTAGCACCACGGCACACGGCTTTCCTCAAGTTTCGTCATATCCGGCAGGATGCCCACCTCCGCCAGAGCCACCGGTTTTTTCTCCTCCGTGATGGCGATCAGCTCCTCATACTCCCTGCGGTAGTCCGTCCTCGTGCCTTTCTCAGCATAGACATCCCGCGAGATAATATCCACTACGTCGTCGCCGGGATAGCCCTCCCTCAGCGGACAGTTCCAGACCCAGAGCAGATTGTCGAGATGGTGCACTCCCACAAAATACTCGTACATCATGCGGTACATTTTCGCCGCCACGGCGGGGCCTTTTCTCCCCCACCAGAACCATGTGCCCTCCGCCTCATGGAAAGGCCGCCACAGGATCGGAATATCCTCGTCTCGAAGAGGCGTCAGACAGCCCGCTATCACATCCAGATCGTGATAGAACGCCGCCCGCTCCTCGGTGCCCATGAGCAGCACCCGTTCCGGGTCGAAATCCGTGTTTTTAGCATAGAAACTCTTGTCCCTGCCGCCGATCGGTGAGAACCAGTGCCAGGTGAGCGTCACGATGCCGCCGCTCCTGCCGAACACCCTCGCCTGCTCCAGCGTGTTTCTGTTCTCGTCGATCTCTGTGCGGCACGCCTCATCGCCCGTCTCGTAGCGTATGTTGGGCGAGTAGGACAAAAGCTCGAACCCCCGAAGGGCCGGCTCCCTGCCCGTCACTCTCAGGATCTCGTCGATCTCCTCCATCGCCACCGTCTGGGTGTGCTGCCCCGTGAGGATCTTGCGCCCGCCGAGAGCGGACAGATACTGCAATAGTCTTCTCGCCTGATAAGTTGCATTTGGATTTACCGGTTTCATTTCTTTCTCCCTATATGTACATATGATTTGTGTATGACCTGTCACTCTCCTTTGCGGTAAGCTGTGGTAAAATGTCTGTCATACAGCCTGGACAGCCCGTAATCATCACCGAGAACATCCCCGACGACAATAAGCGCCGTACTCGTGATCCCGTTCTCGTCTGCAAGTTTACATAACTCTCCAACAGTCCCCCGAATCACCTTTTCGTCCTGCCATGTGGCCCTGTAGACGATGGCGCAAGGCGTATCTTCCGTGTACGCGCCCCGCAAAAGCTCTTCCTGCACCCGGCCGGCCATACCGCCGCTGAGAAAAAGCACCATTGTCGCGCCGTGTTCCGCCAGAAGATGCAGCTTTTCGCGCTCCGGCACGCCCGTTCTGCCCTCCATCCGTGTGATGATCACGCTCTGGCTCACCTCGGGCAGCGTGTATTCTGCCTCCAGCGCCGCAGCCGCGCCGCAGAAACTGCTGACTCCCGGGCAGATCCGAAAAGGGATCCCCCTCTTTCGCAGAGCGTCCATCTGCTCTCTTATCGCGCCGTACAGAGAGGGATCGCCCGTGTGCAGTCTGACCGTATTTTTGCCCTGTGCCTCCATTTCCTCCATAACGCCCAGCACCTGTTCCAAGTGCATCTTAGCGCTGTTATAAATAAGACAGTCCCCGGAGGCGTAGGAGAGCAGCTCAGGATTCACCAGCGAACCCGCATAGATGATGCAGTCCGCCTCCCCGATCAGCTTTTTGCCGCGCACCGTGATCAGGTCCGCAGCCCCGGGACCTGCCCCCACGAAATCCACCATTTCCCTTTCCTTCTCTTTCCTGTCATCAACCGTTCCATGCGGGCGTCGTTCTATGTAATTCCATCAGTGCCGCCGCGCCGTCCGTCATCCCCAGCAGGCCGTAACGATTGGAAAAAACCACCGCCTCCACGGTCAATCCCTCTCCCGCGCGCCGCCGCAATACGCCCTGTATCCGTTCCATGAGCCGCGCCATTGTCCTCTCTTGAAAAGAGGCCGCCCTCAGGATCGCCACCGCGTCATCCGTGGTATTGCACGAGAGCATGGAGCGCGCAAGCTCCGCACTGCCGCCCGCCAGGAGCACGCAGCTCGCCAGCGTCTCCATCCTGCCGTCGGCGTAAGAGGAGTGCGTGTTCATGACGCCGCTCCCCAGTTTGACCAGCTTTCCCAGATGTCCCACGAGGAGCAGGCTTTTCAGATGAAACTCGTGCGCCATATCGATCGTACCGCCGATGAAATTGCTGCATTTCACCGTGCGGCTCAGATCCAGCCCAAGCTGCTCCGCCAAAAAAGTCCCACCGTAATTGCCCGGCGTGACAATGAGGTCTTTTCCGCCCCGGGCGTTGTACATGCTGATCTCCGCGCGAATGGTATCAAGTAACGCCTGCTCGCTCATGGGTTCCACGATACCCGATGTGCCAAGTATGGAAATGCCGCCCACGATCCCCAGCCTTTCATTCAAGGTGCGTTTGGCCATCTCCCCGCCTTCAGGTACTGAGATGACCGCCCGCAGTCCGCCCTCATATCCGCAGTCGTCGGCGGTTTCCCGCATGACCTCCTCCATCATCCGCCGCGGAACAGAGTTGATCGCCGCGTTTCCCACAGGCTGATCCAGCCCCGGCCTTGTCACTCTGCCCACGCCCTCGCCGCCGTCAATTTCCATGCCGCGCTCGGTTTTCTCCACGCAGGCATAGATGTAAGCGCCGTCCGTCACGTCGTGGTCGTCGCCCGCGTCCTTCCTGACAGCGCACTGCACACGATTCTCCCCGACCGTGATCTGTTCGATCTTTAATTTCAGAGGAATGCCCTTGGGCGTCAGGAGGGAGGTCTGCTCCACGCGCTCTCCCGTAAGCAGCATCCGTGCCGCGGCCTTCACGGCCGCCGCCGCGCATGTGCCCGTGGTGTAGCCAAGTCTCAGTTTTTTTTGATTTTTGTAGATATACCGATCCATCGTGCCTGTGCTCTGCCGCCTGCGCCGCCTGTTTTTCCTCTTTGCGGGCCTGCAAAACGATCTGATTTCCTTGCGCCCATCACATTATAACATCACTCGGACACAAAATCACTCTTTTTGTATGAGATCGTCTCTTAACGCCATCGGCCCCACCTACACAATGCCTAAAAGTGTCCCGATCCAGTAGAGGAATCCCAGCCCCCAGCTTGTCACGATGCCGAACAGAATGACCGGCCCGGCAATCGTGAAGATCTTGCAGCCGATCCCGAACACCTGCCCCTCTTTCTGGTACTCAATGGCCGCCGAGGCCACAGAGTTGGCGAATCCCGTGATCGGCACAAGCGCTCCGGCGCCGCCCCACTCCACCAGTTTCGGGTACAGATTGAATCCCGTGAACAACACACTGGCAAATACCAGCAGCATGGAACACCAGGCCGCCGCCGTCTCCTTGTCCAGTCCCATCTTTTCTGTGGCGACATTCAGGATCGCCTGTCCCAGAAGGCAGATCAGACCGCCCACCAGAAAGGCTTTACACATCTGGTACGGCAGATTGTACCTGGGCGTCACCTGTTCCACATGCTCTCTGTATTCCTGCTCCTTCTTCTGCTGTTCCGTCTTCGGCTGTTGTTTATTCTGTGTCATATCCGCTATTCCTTTCCGTCCCATTCCGTCTTGCTGCATTTTCCTGTTTCCTATATTTTCTTATATCTATTCATCTATTTCCTTGCATCTCTTCATCTATTTCCCTGTATGACTTTCCCGCACTGCCGCAGGCATCTCTGTCCTCCCAAAAGCCGTGCGCGCCCTCCGTCAGCCGCCGTACAAATACACCTGTTCCGTGAAGTAGATCAGACTGCCGACCAGTTTGCCAAAGGCCACCGCGAGAATGGCGATCCCCAGACCATGTCGGAACCCGATCCGCCTGGCGAAGACCGGGATCGTGTTGAGCATCTCCGCGATGGCGAGGGCAAGACATCCCACGAATATGCCGGCGAACACGCCGAACACGATCAGGAATATCGTTCCGATAAAGCGCCAGACCCCTTCCGTGGCGTTTTCACCGAACAGCGCGTGTTCCCGCACGAATCGGCCCACCATGCCCCAATCGCTGAAAATGCTGAAGAATCCGCCCGCAAGCGTGCCTAACACCACCATCTCCTCCAAAATGAATATCTTGCGCGCCACATGCATCTTGCCCGCGAAACGGGGGATCAGTCCCACTGAGATCAACACCGTAAACACCCCCGCCGACACGATCAGGCCGCTGCTTGCGCCGATGACGGCCAGTAAAAGCTGTCTAAGAAACATCGATCGTCTTTCCCTCCCTGTCCGCCGTCTCGATCAGCGCCTTGTTGACGTCCTCCTCATAGATGCGCATCTCCACCTCGATGGGCGTCGGGTCCTTGGTGATCCGCCTGCCGCCGATGTGGTTAAAAAAGACAATGATGCCGACGGCCAGCCCAACCGAGTAGGACAGTTCCAAAATGCCGTAGCCGTCCCCCACATTTCCCGTCACCATCTCATAAATCTTCGTAAATACGTCGTTGATGCCGATGTCGTTGTGAAATGCCATGATCGTGAAGGAAGTCCCGAAGAAACTGACCAAGGCCACAAAGATCAGTTTCATGGTCTGCACAGGCCCTTTGTGCCTGTCCACATCGATACGTTCCACCATAACGGCCGGCTCCCCGATACTCTGTACATCGGCGCCCGGACAGACCTTGTCGATCTCCTCGATCACCTTCAGCAGACTGATGACTTGTCGCTTTGGCTGTCCTTCCTTGAACCGGTGCAGCCTGATCGCTTTTACCTTCGCCAGCGTGTTCGGGTCGCCGCACATGATCTTGGCAATATCCTTCACGCAGACGTCCTCTGTCTGCAGCTCCACATTCTGTTCCGCCTTAATATAGATTGTCGGTCTGCTAGTTGACATAACTTTCATTCCCATTCATATAAATTTCCTTGAATCGTGTGCGGTACGGCTCAGCTCTATAAGTTTACATAATCTTTAATCCCACTTTTCCATTAAGTTTACATAACTTTTTGATTTGTGGTCTTGAAAGTTTACATAACTCATCATCTGACGCCTGCTGTGCGCTACACAGTATCAGTATGCTTTTTTCGCGGGGATTTTATGCGGAGAATTTGATCTGAGGCAACAGAAAAGGGGCCGTTGCAAAATAGATGTGTGATCTATGGAGCAACAGTCCCCATTCAGAAATATACCGATCCAAGCGTTTATGTATATAGATCATTTTTTATAACCGCGGTCAGAATGTTATCCCCGACCGTTACCTCTGCCAATATCTTATTCATCTCATTTTCTATATCCTCTACACTCTCCACTTCCTCTCTGTCAACCATGTCGGACACTCTGTTGATCTCATCTGTGATTGCCCGATATTTTTCATAGAAATCTTGCACCTTGTATACTTCCAGGCTGCTTTCCAGCAATATGCTGATCTCCGCCATAATAGTGTATAAAACATTATATTTTTGTATAAACGGATCGCGGTTCTGTTGACTGCGCTCTTTTATATATCTATTTGCCAACGTACATAAATCACCTGCCGTCGCGCCGAACGATGCGTACAGTTTTGTTATATGATTGTAATAAGAGATCTTCTCCTCACGCCGCTTTAATTTATTGTTATCGTCAATGGTAATCTTGAGCACAAACAGTGTTATCAATCCCCCTAGAATACTGCCAAGATAACCTCCCCAGAAACCGATCCAATCATTATGAGTCTCCAGTTTCGGAAAAATCGGCAATGACACCAAAACAGCAATTATGATCGGAAACAATAGCAGACCCGCCACGCATAACAGTATGATAAATTTTTTATTTTGAAATATCTTCATCTCTGTTTTCCTTCCAATCTGTTTTCTGACATTATATCCTATAATTCGCCATTTATCTACTATGTTTATAATTTATTTTGCGGCCCAGTCATGGAATCAATTATACATACGCTGTACCAATATTAAATTTTTATACTTGACAAAATCGCCGTATGCCTTTAAAGTATCTTTAGAAAGAAATGAGTTTTTCGACCGTACAGCTATTGCTCAAGCGGCTTGCTCGTTTCTTTTTTTGTCCTCAAAATATCATACAGATACAATTTCCCGTCCTTTGCATGGCGCACCAGTATTCTTGCCTTAAATACATTGTACCTTGCCAGTTCTCCCGCATCATCATAAACAGGTATCGCAAAACGTGTGTCATATCTGTACCATCCAAATTTTGCATCTGTGCTGTGCTTTCTGGCATAATTCTCCGCAAAGGTTTTATTCGTGGCAATCTCAATCATCTCCTTAATCACACTCGAAGAATTTGCCTTTGCATACATATTTGCGCCCCTTAGCTCCTTTGTGTCTTTGGAATGCGCAAACTCATCCGGAAAATCCGTTCCTATGTATACCACATCCGAGGTTTCTGTGATCTCCGCACACTCCCCGATATATTCTTTCAGACAATCCTCAACAATGTTCCAATCCACGCTCCGCCTTCCCTTGAAACGCAGATCGTTGATGACCACAATGCTTTTGCCGTCGGCGTCCTTTATTATATCAACTTTCTTATCCATCATAACTGCTCCTTATAAAATCCCATCAAAATTTCCAACAGCCATATTGTACCATGCCAGTCTATCTAAATTCTATTAGAAAATCCGTAAAAATCTGTGTCCTTGCATATTATATTGACATTGTGGATACCATAGGCACATAATATCTCTGAAGGGAGGTGCTATTATGTCCGCCGTAAGTACAAATATCAAAATAGATTCACAATTAAAGCAGGAATCTCAGGCGTTGTTTGAAAGTCTTGGTTTAAACCTCAGTACAGCGGTTAACATCTTTCTCCGTCAGGCTGTCCGGGAGCAGGCCATTCCTTTTCGGGTGACCGCATCTACTCCGAATGCTGAAACCATTGAGGCCATTCAGAAAGTGCAGCGCATGAAAGCCGATCCCAACCTCAGCAGAACTTATACCGACGTAGACCAGATGATGAAGGAGTTAAGCTAAACAAAAAAAGATTTTTTGCAATTAAAATATTGATGGGCCCAACCCCATCGAAAGCCATAAAAACGCATTTATGTGAAAATCATTTTAATTGAACATAGCTCTTTTTCGTTGTCTTAATAAGTTGTTTTATATTCGTTTACGGCAAGGGTTTCTAACATTTTGTTTATCATTTATAAATTTTATAAAATAGCGTAGAAATGATATAAACTAAAATGACCAAATGATAAAAATAGAATATTGAGTTTATTTATATCATAAAGAGACAGAAAGTGTTTATGCAAAATAGCTTTTTTAATTTGAGGGCTTATATTTAATAATATCTGCAGGAGTACATTCAAGCACATAGCATATTCTTGCAAGAATATCTGCATCTATTTTTTCCACTGTTCCATTATACCATTTGTTGATTACTTCAAATCGAGCGTTTATTGCTCTAGCCAAAGCATTTCTGCTAAGACCTTTGCTATCCATTATAGATTTAACCTCAACCGAAATCGAGCCGTAATGATTTATTGTAAATATTTCCTTTTTCATTGTCTACACCTCTTTTATATACTACTTGAAGTGTTATGATGTAACGATACACTTTTGTATAGTTACTATATGAATAGTTACTTATAACTTGATATTGCGGCGATGTTGTGATAGGATAAAAGAAAAATGCACATAGGAGGGCATAAATATGACCGGATATCCATCTATTGATAAGCCGTGGCTACAATATTATGATAATAGGGTAATTGACCAAAAACTGCCAAAATATAGTATGTATGAGTACATCTATAGAAATAACGAAAAGTATTTTGATAATATTGCGTTAGAATACTATGGACAAACAATAACATACAGTGCTATGTTCAAAGAAATAGAAATTGCCGCGTCTGGTCTGGCGTCTATCGGTGTTAGACAGGGGGATATTGTTTCTTTTCTAGCCGTTACAACTCCTGAACTTATTTATTCAATCTATGCAACAAATTATTTAGGAGCAATCTGCAATATGATTGATCCAAGAATGTCAGACGAAGTGATCTTAGATATTATTTCAAATACCAAATCACGTTGTTTAATTTTATTAGATATTTTTTCTGATAAGGTTTCTATGTTTACTATTGCAGACGATTGCACTATAGTCATTCTGCCTACATCAAATGAAAATTTGTCCCTTTCCCAAAAAGAAATTGCACCTATTACGTTCAAACATATTACTTGGGTGAATCTTTTATCTCAAGTTTCTCTAAAATGTAAAGTATCAAATGTTCCTTTTTCAGCAAATCATCCTGCGCTCATAGAATATACCGGTGGAACAACCGGTGAACCTAAAGGCGTCGTTTTATCTAACGAAAATGTCAACGCTGCTGCTTTTCAATATGCGAGAACACGTATTGATAATAAACGCGGTCAGTCATGGCAATCAGTAGCAGCGCCTTTTATTGCATATGCGTTTATATTCAGTATGCACATTCCCTTATCACTTGGAATGATATGCAAACTTGTTATTTATGACCCACAACTGATTGCAGTTCAAACCGTAAAAGATAAATATAATCATATAGCAGGCAATCCTCTCATGTGGGAAAATGTGATACATTTATCTGAAGCACAATCTTGTGATTTTTCTCATTTGATTGCACCAATTACCGGAGCGGACTATATGAGTTTGAAATTGGAAAATGAAATCAATGATTTTCTAAAACTCACGGTTGCAAATGGAATATCTGCCAAGGATATGGCCTAACAGAAACGGCTGCCGGGATATGTATCAATCAAGGCGACGGTTGTACCAAGTTTGGGAGTGTAGGAATTCCATTTATCGATACTATAATATCTATTTTTGATTCTGATACGCAAAACGAACTAAAATATGGAGAAACAGGCGAAGTATGTATTGCCGGGCCAAGTGTTATGTTGGGATATTTTAACAACAAAGCCGCAACTGATGATATGATTAAAATACATAAGGACGGAATATATTGGCTACATACAGGTGATCTGGGACATATGGATAACGATGGATTTCTTTATATTGACGGAAGGATTAAGCGTATGTTTGTATATTATAATGGTGCAAAGGTGTTTCCGCCTATTATTGAGAAAATTATTATACAATCTAAGTCAGTGGAAAACTGTGTAGTTGTAGGAAAACAAGATCCATGCCATGCAGTCGGACAAGTGCCGGTAGCATTTGTTATATTGCGTTCAGATTGCAAAGATAGTGTAGATTGTGTTATAGACGAATTGAATATGCTTTGCAAAAACAAACTTCCAGATTATGAATGTCCAGTGGAATGGAACTTTGTGACTTCTTTTCCTCGAACGCCTGTGGGTAAAATAGATTATCTGGCGCTTGCATCAAGGTTGTAAACAACTAGTAGTTAATTAAAGGTATTTAGCTAAATATAGAAATACATAAGCTGACTATATACCTTTTAGTTTAATGGCAATTTTAGGGAATTGTCAAATGTTATATATTGGTGTTTACAATATAAAGCCTAGTCGGTAGTCGACTGGGCTTTTTCAAATATCAAAATATAATTTCGCCGAGAAAGATTCCTGTATAAAGTATCTGCGGCAAAACAGGATAGACAAGCGGAAAGTGAAAAAATTTTCAATGCCAAAAATTATTTGAAAAACCATGTTTCAATACTTTTCCATGTTGATATTTTTCCCGCAAATCTTCCTTTTTAAAAAAGGAAATAAACGGCGCTGGAGACAAAAACATTTTATTTGCCTGTCTAGCCGCCGATTTTTATATAAGTTTCAACCTATTTTTTCGCCCCAAAATCCAAATAAAAGTCACCGACGGAAATCGGATCCGTGATCTCCGTACTACTAATAATATTTTTTTACTTTTGATTCATCCATCCCATTTTAATTACCAAAGAACTTTGACATTATACTGTGGTATTGTCTCGTCTTTTGTAATAATCACTAAGTTTTCTGTAATTGCCTGTGAGATAATCAACCTGTCAAATGGATCTCCATGAATTGGGGGAAGTTTATTAATTTCGTCAAGATGAAACGGTTTTATAGAAAGAATTTCCAGTTGCTCTTTTTCACAAGTGTCCGCAATCTTAGAAATTGAACTTTTAATTTTCAGTTTTCCAATACTTGATTTAATCGCGATTTCCCACATGGAAACAATACTTACACTGATTTTTTCATCATTACTGTAAATTATTTCTGATGCTTTTCTTGAAAGTTTTTCACTATCATATAAAAAGAATAACAAAGCATTTGTGTCTAATAGATACATTAAATATACTCCTTAAAACATTCCGGTGTTTCGTCAAAATCCTCTGCAATAGCAATCAATTCATCCGCTAATGGATTTACCGATCTGTGAAATGTCATATTATTACTTATAGAGTGTTTTGTCTGCTCTTTTGATAATTTCAAGAACCTCATAAATTCAATTACCTGCTCTATCAAATCTTCGGGAAGATCTTTCGCTTCTTTAACTAATGTATCATAAACTAATGTATCATATGTCATAAAAACACATCCTTTCAAATCATATCTGCATTTATAAATCCCAATAATGCTATATGCAAATATTTAAGCCATACACAAATATACTTTCTGCCATTTCAAAACTTTATGCAATCACAGTTAAAGTATAACAAACTAATACAGGAAAAACAATGACTTTATGATCGACTAAGTATTACGCTCATGGGTTAATCTTACACAAAAAAATATTGACCTTAAAGCCTCAGAAAGCCTTTAAAGCCAATATTCGCGAGCTGCTGACGGGAATCGGACCCGTGACCTCCGCATTACCAATGCCCGATACCGCTTTTTCTGCGTTGTCACAGCTTATTCTAAGTCGCTCTAAAGCGTTGATTTTACAAGGTTTTTCGTCATCTCTCGTCACAGCCTGTTTTCAGTCGTTCTTGTTCAGGTAACAAATTCTGAACACAAAATCTGAATACATCTTACTTCTGCCATTAGCTTATGTCAAGCATATTTAAGATACCGAATATTGGAAAATTTAAAAACCCGAGTATTGGATTGCTCCGATACCCGAGTCTTTGTTGTGTTGTCCGCTTCAATAGCTGTTATGCCTGTTTAAGCCTTTTCTCTTGAAGAAATTCATCTATCCTGTTTGCGGCTTCTTTGTTCTGTCCGTCAAAGCTGTGTGCGTAAATATCCATTGTTGTACTGCTCTTTGCATGACCGAGGATTTTACTAATGTCTATCAGATTTATTCCCAAGTAATTCAGAAGCGTTGCACAGGAATGTCTTAATCCATGTAACGGTATTATCGGCAATTCTTCAAATCCTTTTATCTTTGCTTCGTCCTCATGATTTTTAACCCAGTCATTATAAATCCTAAGATGGCGCTTGAAATACTGATATGTTGTTGACAGTCCCATTAGTTTTCCGTCCCACTGTATAAACAGATTTCCATCACCTTTCCACTGGTCGCCAAGGCTTAACCGATATGTATTGTATTCTCTGCGGTACTGCTTCAGCAACGGAAGTATTTCTTCTGGAAATGTGACAGTCCGCACTGATGTAGCTGTTTTCGGCTTTTTGATTGTAACGCCGTCCTCTGCCTTGCCGACTGCCTTTGCAATCTTGATTTCTCTTTTTTCAAAGTCTATATCGCTCCAATGCAAAGCCAATGTTTCGCCTTTACGAAAACCACAGTACAATGAAAGATTGAAAAAAACTTTCAGTTGTGTTGATGTCTGGTGTGGCTCTTGATAATTCCCCACTTGATAAGGCTTTCCTGTATCATCTATTCTTGTATGCCCTTTGACTTCCCATGAGAACGTAGTATCAAGTGACCTTAAAAACATTAGCGACTGTTCGGGAGTGAAAAACTTCAATCCCGTTTCTTCATCATCATTTTTTGGCTTTTTAGCGTCTCTGCAAGGATTTATCTGTATCATCTGCCATCTAATCGCCGTCCGAAACATACCGCTTAATATGTTTGCTATCTTGAGGATTGAAGCATTAGCGTATTTCCCGACAAGCGTTTTATAAAATGTTTCTATCAGCGGAGTTTTTATCTTTGCCACCTTGTACGGTTTGAAATACGGTACAATCACATCATTTACATTACGCTCATAGTTTTCATATGTTGAATAAGCTAACTCTGTTTTCATGTATGACAGCCATTTCTCCGCAAACATTTCAAATGATGTTTCCTCGCCCTCTAAATTATCGCCATTTTTCAACCTGTCTTCAAGAGCCAGCGAATATTTTAATGCCTGTTTTTCCTGCTGTGTCGGTGTTGCGTTTTGGTCTACCTCATAAGTATGTACTTTGATATTCTGCTTTCCTTGCTTGTCCTGTCCTAAAGATACTCTGATACGGTATACAACTTTACCGTTTTTCTTAACAACTCTTTTTATTGATGCCATTTCTTCATCTTCTCCTTTTATGTGTCGGTTTGAATATCCGACCTATACTCTGATATACTCTTTGCACTCGCCTTTCTCAAATACCATGGCTGGCTTGATGTCCTGATACATCTTGCAGACACCTGGTTTTTCGTCATTCCGATATATGCAGTTTCTGCATATCAGATTGTCATTTGATACTATCGTAACAACCCATTTATCATTTCTGCATTTCCTGTCTATCGGATTTAATTCTTTATCCATTTGCACCTCCTCCGACCGATACAAAACATTGACCGCTTTCCTATTACAATTTTATTATCTTCCAAGTTCTGAAAAATGGCACTCCGGAAAGCGGTTATTCGTTTGTTTTGTCAGCACATCAAGAAATGATTGCTATGCGCTATCGCTTTCATATTTGCGATTTAACAAGCTTTTCGTCGTCTCTGCGATATTTTCCGTGCTTGCGCTCTAAAACTCAAAATATGAATGAAATAATGCGCTTATAACTGTATGTATGCTGTCGCTGTCTTAGCATGAAATATTTTCTTGCTTATCCCCTGTATTGAGATACTCATAGAACTTATCTAAATTGACAAGATATTTTCTGCCTGTCTTTACATGAACAATTTTACCATTCAAACACAGCTTTCTGATGAATGTATAAGATAAGCCTGTCAGCTTAGATACTTCGTCAATAGTCCTCATTCTCGGCGCATTCAACGGTTTTGACATATCGTTGTTTCCTCTCGGCGCTTTATCATTAAATATTACTCTATATGGTCTTGAAATTCCTGTTGTTTCCATAGTTCTGCTCCTTTCAATGAAGTAACAGCCCAATATCCTAATGATTATGCTGTCACACAAATATTACTGTCTTTGTGCAACTGCACGCCTGACTGATAAACTTATCTATCTTGTTCGCCACTGTATTTTACTTCCCCTGTTATGTTCCATTTTCATGCTTTGAAAACTGTTTCAAACCGTTGTAAATAGTAGCTTTTCTCTGCTTCTATAGCTTCTTCTTAACTCTCAAATCATGCCCAATTCTTAGGCATTTTTCATTAACAATTCTCACTAAATGTTTTGATTGTCTTTAATACACCCTCTGGAATGCCGATATTTTGTTTACGATAATAGTTGATTACTTTTGCACTTCTATCAGCAACTTTTTTGTAATGATACCATTTTTTCAATGCTTTCCTAAGTACTTCCATATCAGGGATATGCTCCTTATGCTTTGCAATCGTTTCTGAAACCGTATTCCCATGTTCAAAATAAAGCAAGCTGTCAAATAACATCTTTACGCACCAATTAAGATATGACTTTACGGATTTCTCAACTACTTCTTGCTTGAATACCTTTTTATATTCCTTACACAAAATTACAATAGCTTTTTGTGTCAGTATATCGTTCAAAGTGTTTTTATCGCCATACATTCTCTTTAATGCTTTATCAAGAAATACGATTTCCACACGAAGTAGATTAGCCTCAACTAACGGATTGCCATTATCATGCTGTTCGATTGT
>CANRPO010000009.1 GCA_947632515.1 uncultured Lachnospiraceae bacterium | reverse complement strand
TCTGTCTGTCTGTCTGTCTGTCTGTCTGTCTGTCTGTCTGTCTGTCTGTCTGTCTGTCTGTCTGTCTGTCTGTCAAGGCTTTCTCGTTCGGCGATGTATGTCAAGTATTTTCTCGCGCCGTCAACGCACTCCGACACTTCCTTGCTGATAAAAGGATAGCCGTGCTTTTCAAGCACCTGTCTGAACGTGAGTTCTGGCTTGATCCAGTCCACGTTATCAAACTGTTTCACAAACTGCCTGATTTCCGGGTATTCCAAGCCGGTATCGACAAACGCCGCTTTCATTTCTGGAAAGATGTTTCTTGCAATATGTAACAGTACAGTGCTATCCTTACCGCCCGAAAACGATACATACACTCCGTTTATCCCATACTCGTCAACCCAATCCCTGATCCGTCTTTCCGTCATGCGTATTTTGACGCTCAGCGGCGCAGCTTGCATCATGTGAAGATCGTCCATCGTGTGTTTGTTACTCGATTCTTTCATATCTTTTTTACTCCTTTTGCGGCACATTTTTGATAAAATCCTGTATTCTATTGATCTCATCCTGTCGCAGCGGTCTTGCTTTTATCAACGTACAAAGAAACTCTGCCGCATTGTCATGATTCCAGAACCTTACATAATCGCTGGTCAGCTCGCCTTTGTAAACCTCCAATGAAATAAGTATCTGGTAGAAAAACAGCCTCCCTTGTCGATAATGCCTTAGATACCCTTTCCGCACCAAGCGGGCAAGAAATGTAGATACCGTTTGAGGCTTCCAATCTTTATCATACTTACTGTTTACACGTTGTACGATTTCCATCAAACTAAGTTCAGCAGAGGCATCCCAAACAGTCTTCATTACCAACTGTTCGCAATACGTTAAACTTTCAAGTGTCATATCCTATATTTTCTCCCTGTCACTGTATAATCCAACCAAACATCTACTTACTCAACACTTTCCAATGCACCATCATGGTATAATTTGAGCAATTTAACAATAATTTCCGTCATTTTTTCCGGTTCTGTATCCGGCTCAAAATAATCCTGTAAATCTTTTACCTTGAAAGATACACTGCTTTTAGACGATTTCTTCTTTTCGTCACCTAAAAGCATCGCAATAATCTTCTCTTCAGTTATATTGCCGGATAATTCACGCAGCTTTTCCGCCTGTTCAAGCGAAGGTATTATACCGTACCCTTCCATAACAGAAGAAACAATGTCCTGCTCATTCTCTTTAAGATAAGACAATTCAACACCTATATTTATCGCAAGTTTTTTCTGATTTACGCTTTCCAGAAGATTATCTACCAAATAGGAAAGTCTGATATACCTGTATACTTTTCTACGCGAGTCAGATACTTTTGCTCCCAGACTTGCCGCCGTGTCGCCGCCGGAATGTTTACCTTGATGTTTCTCCGCATCATGACACATTCTGTATGAAAGTGCCTTTTCTTTGATAGATACCTCTGAACGATATAAATTTGAATGCACCATTAAAACAGTGGCCTCATAATCGTCCATCGGACGGATAATAGCCGGAATTTCTTTCAATTCCGCCACTCTGCTGGCCGCTGCTCGGCGATGACCAGATATAATCTGGTACTTTTCGCCTACAGGGCGAACAAGAATAGGATATATCAGGCCATTCTCCCTGATACTCTCCACCAATTCTTCAAAATCGTCCGTATCTTCATTTACTTCAAACGGATGCCCCGGAAATTCCTCTAAATCCTGCACCAAAATAGTTTCCTCTTTGCTGCGCCCCGCTTTGATCTCTTCCGCAAGCATATCCTCATCTAAAAGATAGGAATTATCCGTCAATTCAAGATTATCAAACAAATTTTTCTTTGCCATATCTAACCCTCCCTGCCGATACCCGGCTTAATCTGTGACAACTTCTTCCGTTTCCATTTCCAAAAATTCATCAACAAGGTTCATATAATTCAATGCTGCAGTACAGTTTTTTTCATATGCAAAAATACTCTCTTTAGCAAGATCAGATTCCGGGATCTTACTGTTAAGCGGTATATAAGCCTTAAAAATATTGGCCGTCTTATAATCCTGCCGCAGCTTTTCCATTAAAAGCCGATTGTTTCTGGTACTCAACCTGACCGAAGTAAATACAATTCCGCTTACTGCCGGCTTGCACCCCGTTCCATTTTGTTTCCTGACCATATTGATTTTAGCAAATAAGTTCTGCATTGCCTCTATATCAAGAAAGTTAGCCTCTGTTGGAATAATAATGTCATCAGCAGCAAACAGCGCATTGTCAACAAAAATTCCCAACCCGGCAGGACAATCCAGAAAGATAAAATCATATTTATCTTTAATTGTGCTGATATAACGTCTCAGCATATCTTCTCTGCGATATGCAGCGGCCAGTTTAGACTCATAATCATGCAACTCCCTAGAGCTTGTAATAGCGTCAATCCCTTCAACATTATGAACAATGCCAAATCCTTCAGGAATATCTTCGCATTCAATACAAAATCTGAGGACGCCGCATATTGATCCTTCTACGCCTGGCGGCAAAAGATCTAAACTTCGTGTTAAACCCGCAGACGGATCCAAATCAATAACCAAAACTTTATATCCTTTCATCGCTACCCCAATCGATAAATTCTTTATCGTTGTGGTTTTAGCGACACCACCTTTTTCATTGACGCAGGCTATTACTTTTCCCATAATTCTTCCTCCATTTTCCCTAGATTATCTTGACATTTTCCAAAACAAGTATTAAAATTTTATACACGAACCGGATAAGGATACATACTCATGATAACCTTCCGTATCTGCGGATCGGTTTCAAGTAAGCGGGGAAACTTACGAGAATGTCCTTTTCCATTGACTAGGCTTTGTTCTCGGCAGGAGCAAAGCCTTTTCCTTTTTAATATATATTGTCAGATACACCTGACTAAGCGGCCTAACATATGAGCCATGATATTTCGTGATATACTTTATTCGACCAAAAGGATAATTCATATGAAAAACCACTCCTTAAACCCTTTGAATACTCTATCCGCCGAAGATCTACAGCAGCTTACTAAGCGGATCATACATCTGCGGCAAGACATTCTGCACATGTCACAGAGTCAGTTTGCAGAAAAGGTTGAAATCAGCCAGGCTTATCTGTCCCTTCTGGAAAACCAGAAGAAAGAATTCAACATCGATACGCTCATGCAGATTGCCATTTCCCTTAAAATAAATCTTGACTGGCTCATTTATGGTATTGGCGGTGATGATAACATTTTTCAGCCAAACATTCATGATCCCCGTGACAAAGAAAATGCTATTTCTGCCTTAAAAAAAGCGTATTCACTTACCCAAAAGGATATTGAATTCCTGCAAAAATACCTTGCGCTTTCTGATAAGGAACGCTCTGCAATTATTAAAGCTGCGGATTCCTTGCGAAAGCTGTTTTAATTCCACATACGGCATCGCCTCCTTTACATTTCTGTTCTTTCATAACTTCTTCCTGAACAAAAAGGAATATCCTTTTATAACTTTCAGGCGATTTTATATGATAAAGAAGATACAGTACCAGTTCCCGGTACGCCTTCATCTCTTTCCTGCTCTTTTTACTCATATCCCTATCCTCGCGGTGCCATCCGCAAGTTGTTTCTTATACTGATCCAACAACCCTCGGTATATAACATAAAAATATCTCTTACAGCCAGGTTTTTTGTATGCAAATCCAATCGGAAGTTTTTCCATCTGCATTAAATATTGCAACGAATCTATACCAATATTTAATTCCTCGGCGGCTTGTTTTGTTTTAACCCTTTCCACATCACTTTTACTCATTTTCCTCGCCCCTTTCTGTATACATTTCGTACCTTTTTAGACTCTTAATTCCGCAAGATCATTATTTATGCTTCCCTATTATTTCATAGTTTCAAAAGAAATGCGATCAACAGGAATATTGAAAAATTGCGCTATTAAAAGAGCATTTTTTAAAGTAGGCTTCCTTCCACCCAACTCATACTGTGCTATCGTACTTGGAGAAAGCATAATCTGTGCAGCAAGATCCCTTTGGGATAATCCTTTAGATTTACGCAAAACGCATAAAGAAACCTTTTTGGTCTTTTTCATCATCTCACCCCCTTATTTGCTTTCTTATGTAAGCATTATTACATACTTTTGTAAGCGTGTCAATATGTTTTGAAAGCAAAAATCATTTTTTGTGTAATTCATTCTCCAATTATGTTAACCTACAAATGGTGGGAGGAAGAATTTTATGGAAGTAGGCCATACTATTGCAAATTTACGAATTAAAGCGAAACTTAGCCAAAGATCCCTTGCGGCTGCTTTAAATGTTAGTCCGGGAGTTATTGGATTGTGGGAAACAAACAAAAGACTTCCTTCATTTGAAGGAATAATTTCTCTGGCCGATTTTTTTGGTATCAGTACAGACGTATTATTTGAAAAAGATCGCGAGTTGAAATCTGAACAATATAATAAGTCAATATCTCAAAATGGTAATTCCAAGATACTGTTAGATACATTTTCTGCTTTGAATGAAGATAATCAATATATTTTAATTGGTGAAGCAAAAAAAATGTTAAAAAATCAACGATTAGAAGAAAGAAGAGAGAATACCACTCTCCCCCCAGCAAAGGCAAAATAATTCCTTTTCGCCAGCGTTAATCCATAAAATTGGAGATATACATACGAAAGCAGACCATATCATTGTATAGCTTTCAGACGATTTATATGATAAAGAAAGTACAGTACCAGTTCTCCCGATACACCTTCATTTTTCTCCTGCTCTTTTTATTCATATAGGGGGCAATCAGATATGGAAATGGGGCATATAATAGCTAAATATCGCATGAAAAACAATATAAGCCAAAAAGAACTTGCGAAAATACTAAAAGTAAGTCCAAGTACAGTAGCACTTTGGGAAGTCAATAAAAGAAATCCAACACTAATGACACTTATAGATTTAGCCGATTATTTTAATATTAGCATGGATATTCTTTTTTCTGCTGATCGAAAAAATAAATCCTATACACGCGAAAATTATAATCCGCTTTCTCCTGATTGTACGCGTTTAATTGGATATTATGAGGCAATGAATGAAGAAGGGAAAGAAATTCTCATGGGAGAAGCGCGAAAACTCCTGCGAGAACAACGCTTAGAAGAAAGAAGAGAGAATACCACTCTCCCCCCAGCAAAGGCAAAATAATTCCTTTTCGATATTATCCAGAAAAAACTTGATATGCGCCTTGTGACGTGTTAAGATATAGAAAAGGGAAAGCCAGAGAAGCGGCCTACCCTTTTAATGTAGCTTAAACCCTATACTGGGTCAGCCGTCACTATCAGCAGTAGTGGCGGCTATTTTCGTTTTCCCGTGAAGATTGTATAACACAATCCTACGAGAGCAATAATGAATATTCCGGTCTGAACAAGGTCAGCATATGCAATCATCATCATTGGTAACGCCCTCCTTTCTTTCGTCTGGAGGGTAAGTCCCTCCGAAATGGAGGGCAAGCCGCCTTTGGCTCTCTGGTTTCCCATGTGCAAAATTATAACATATCGAAAGTAGAGGTGTAAATATACAAAATGAAACTACCAAACGGTTATGGGAACATCGTTAAGCTGCCCGGAAACAGAAGAAAACCATATGCTGTCCGCATCACATATATGGATATGTCCGACGGTATACCCAAAAAGAAGCGAAAATATATAGCATATTTTTCGGATCAGAAACTTGCGCTTTCTTTTTTAGCAGAATATAACAACGGTGCGGTAGTCAAAGAGCATCAAAAGTATGCCGATACACCAACTTTTGCAGAATTATATGATAAATGGTGTGCTTACAGAAAATCATTAAAAACCAACCCCGCAGCGTCCACATGGAAGAATTACAATATTGCCTTTGGAATGTACGCTCCCATCCATACCAAAAAAATCATATCTATAAGGGCCTCAGAGCTTCAGGAATGCATTACGGCCCAAAACAGCAAATCAAAGACCACAGTAGGCAATATGCGGGCGATTGTGCGCGGAATGTGGCAGTATGCCATTATGAACGAATATGTCGATAAAGACATTACCCAACACCTGATTTTTGAGGCAGCGCCTAACGGCACACCTATACATACACGGTTTACTGACGCGGAAATTGCAGCTCTATGGGACGCTTTATGGACAATTAACAACGTAGACATCATCTTAATATATATCTATACCGGAATGCGGCCAGGGGAACTTCTGGAGATAAAGTCTGAGAATGTGCATTTGGAAGAAAAATACATGATAGGCGGCATGAAAACGGAGGCCGGCAAAGATCGAATAGTACCGCTGCACGATGCCATTATTCCACTTGTGAAATACAGGCTTGAACAGAACCGTGAGTATTTGATAACAAATAAATACGGCAATCATTATACGAGAGCCGTATATCATAACTCCAATTTTAACACACTGATGTCCCGGATGCAGATGAACCATGCGCCTCATGACACAAGATACACCTTCGCGGCCCTGGCCGATCAAGTCGGCATGAACGAAATATGTAAAAAGATCATAATGGGCCATGCGCTTGCAAACAAATCCGGAACGGCTTTCAAAACGGGCGGCACCCATGACGTGACTATGGACGTGTATACTGAAAAGACGCTGCAGCAGCTATTAGAGGCTGTCAATATGCTGCCAACAGAATTTACCTCATAATCTGCCCTATAATCCGTCTATACGCGCCCTGTAACCCACCTGTAACCAACCCGTAGCCAATTTGTAACCTTCTACTGCATTTTAAGTGCTTTTATCTTAACCTTAGAAACAATTCAGACAATAAGGAACCCCGAAAGCATGTTGCTTTCGGGGTTCTCTCACTTTTTTACACAATCCCCTGTGCCTTCATGGCCTCGGCTACCTTGAGGAAACCTGCGATGTTTGCCCCGGCAACATAGTTGCCCTCCATACCGTACTTCTTGGATGCGTCGTCCAGGTTGTGGAAAATGTTTACCATGATGCCCTTTAACTTGGAGTCAACCTCCTCGAAGGTCCAGGACAGTCTCTCGGAGTTCTGGCTCATCTCCAGCGCGGAAGTCGCCACGCCGCCCGCGTTGGATGCCTTGCCCGGGCAGAACAGGACGTTGTTCTTCTTGAAATACTCTGTCGCCTCCAGCGTGGTAGGCATATTCGCGCCCTCTGCTACCGCGAAACAGCCGTTTGCCACAAGTGTCTTCGCATCCTCCAGATCCAGCTCGTTCTGTGTCGCACAGGGAAGTGCGACGTCGCACTTAATCGTCCACACGCCATGCTCGCCGTTCTTCTTCTCATGGTACTGTGCGCTCGGTCTTGCCGCCGCGTACTCTGTCAGACGCGCGCGCTTTACTTCCTTGATTTCTTTTAAGAGCGCTACGTCGATACCCTCGGGATCGTAGATCCAGCCCGTGGAATCGGAGCAGGTGACCGGCTTAGCGCCGAGCTGCTGCGCTTTCTGGATCGCGTAGATCGCCACGTTGCCCGCGCCGGACACAGCGATGGTCTTGCCCGCAATATCCTTGCCGTTGCACTTGAGCATTTCCTCTGTTAAGTATAACAGACCGTAGCCTGTCGCCTCGGTTCTCGCCAGGGAGCCGCCGTATGTGAGCCCTTTGCCCGTCAGCACGCCCTCGTAAAGATTGCGGATCCTCTTGTACTGGCCGAACAGGAAACCGATTTCACGGCCGCCTACGCCGATGTCGCCCGCGGGTACGTCCGTGTCCGCTCCGATGTGCTTACAGAGCTCTGTCATAAAGCTCTGGCAGAACGCCATAACTTCTCTGTCGGATTTGCCCTTGGGATCAAAATCGGAACCGCCCTTGCCGCCGCCAATCGGAAGTCCCGTCAGGGAATTTTTGAAGATCTGCTCGAAACCTAAGAATTTAATAATCCCCAGATTTACGGAAGGGTGGAATCTCAGACCGCCCTTGTAAGGTCCGATGGCGCTGTTGAACTGTACGCGGAAACCGTTGTTTACCTGAACCTGTCCCTTGTCATCCACCCAAGGAACGCGGAACTGCACGATTCTCTCGGGAACCGTCAGTCTCTCAAGCAGCGCGTCTTTTCTGTATGCCTCCTCGTCCGCCTCGATCACTACGCGAAGAGACTCCAAAACTTCTTTTACCGCCTGATGGAATTCCGGCTGCGCGGGATTCTTCGCAACAACTAACTCATAAACCTCATCAACGTATGACATTGTGCATGTCCTCCTTTAGTTTGTATAGATAAAATGCTTACGTTTCATTATAGTATGCGCCGAAAAAATCCACAAGACGATTTATCACATTAAAGCATAAAATTTTTAAAAGAATTTTTATACATTTTGTACAACGATACATATATTCAAAAATACATGTATACAATTTGTTACAGATATTCCCTCATCCGTTCAATATTTTCCTGCTCGAAAGCCACCAATTCCTGCGCCAGCTCCACCGCCTCATCCGTGGCTAGCCCGTTGTGTTTGATCGCTTTCCACATGTTTGTAATGCCCCGACTGCTGTTTTGTATGACCATCTCCGCCAGATGTCCTCTGCTGACATTCAGCGCTGTGCTGGCGTGTATGCCTCCCCGCAGAAGAAGTTCCTCGATCCTGCTCTCACGGCGCGCGTCTCCCTCTTCCTGCAGGATCTTGTCGAGAGCCTTATTGTGTATCTCGGAATAGCGCAGGGACTGTCGGGAAAGCTGCAGGGAGAAGTCGCCGTTCTCCGCCTTGTCCAAGATCGCGTCCAGCGCCGTCATGCCAAGAGCGGCATTGTGCTGCACCTCCTGCAGAATTTTTGCATCGTCATGTTTCATAGCCGTCTCCTTCCTCATAATTACCACAAAAAATAAAGAGCACGGGGCTCTCCCATACTCTTTATCATTTCCATTATTTATCTCTTTAGTCACAACCCCGCCGCCTGCGGACAGATTATGCGACCCGTGGGGCGCAGAAAAAGCCTGTCCTACTCGACATAGTCAGATTTTACATAGGCTGTTCTGCCGTTGTACTTAATTCTGGTCCAGCCGTCGGCCTGTTTCATAATGACTTCCAATTTCTCGCCCACATAAGCCGTTCCCAGTTTCTCACCCTCCTCGCTCGCCGAAGCGCGGACGCGGACATTCTCTTTGACCGTCACAGTCGTGCCGGACGCTGCAGTGTCGCTGTTCACCGCATGATTGGTCGAATCGCTGTTGACCGTACTGTTATCGGCCGTCTGCGCGTTCTGCTCCTCCGGCTCTTCCCGCTCCTGCGTCTCCCCGGCGTTTGCCTCCATCGTCTCGGAAGGCTCCAGATATTCGCTCTTGATAAAGGCGTTCTTCCCGCCGTAATCGACCATGCTCCAGCCGTTGGCTCTCTCCTCCAGCAGCGTAAACTCGTCGCCGATAGCAGCTTTTCCCAACTTATCCGCTGTCTCGCTGTCCGAAGAACGGATATTCACCACATCTGTGGCCTTGACCTTCGTGACTACCGTGGCAGGCTGCTCTTCCTCCTGCTCCTGTTCTTCCTCCTCCCCCGATTCCTCAGCGTCGGGCGACTGTTCGTCCTGACCGGCAGTGTCGCTGCCCTCCGCGCGCGCCAGCGTCTCGCCCACGTTCTTGTCGATCTCAGCCTTCAGATCGATGATAAACTCACGCAGATCGGCATCCTCCGCAACCATATCGTTGTAAGCGGCCGCTACCTTGTTGTTCAGATCCACATAATCGTCCTGGAGATTCAACTCGCGGATATAGTTGCGAACGTCATCCTCCTCTTCTCCGTCCACATTGAAGTAGTAATCACCGTTTTCGTCCGCGCAGACATAGTAGGTGGTCAATCCCGGGATCGGTTTCTCATAATCATAGAACTTAACTTCCGTATAGACATACACCATGTACGTGTTCTCTTTCGGCCCGGTCTTCGTGTAGACCTCCAGAGTCGGATAGGATTCGATGTACTTGCTCGTCTCCTGCGCCCGGAGGATCTCTGTCTCGTCCAGCTTGTACATCAGCTTGCTCATGGTGTCAGTATCCCCGTCCACCATAGCCTGATAGTATGTGTGTACCAGCTCATTGATCTCCGGCACCGCATCCTTCTCCATGGGCACCTCCGGGACGGAGACTGCCATGTTTGCTATGTCAATATCTTCTGTCGCCTCTACCGTTCCCTCCTCAGTCTCCTTTTTCGTGTTGGCGTTGATCGCGATCGCGACCGTGACCGCCACGCAGATCACCAGCACGATCGGCATAATGACCTTGGAATGGCGAAACAGCCAATTCTTCAGGATTTCCAGTTTCGCCCTGATAAAATCCTGTATATTATTATTTGATGTGTTCATCCAAAAACAACCTTCCTAAATATCTAAATCCCAAGCAGCCCTTAAAGCTGCACAGTGCACCCGACAGGACTCGAACCTGCATCAAAGGCGTCGGAGGCCTACGTTTTATCCATTAGACTACGGGTGCCGACTTATCCAAAAAATATTACAATTTTGTTACATCTCGCTTATCATACCATAAGCCGGCACCATTTGTCCAGTAAAGTAGTGATTTAACCTAAAATTTCCTCAATTTTTGCTTTTTCTCTGCTGTAGCGATACAGATTGCCGGATAAAACCTCCTCAGGTTCCACCTGCGTCGTATTGACCTCCTCCACCATCCGCCTGTAAAAATCATACTCCCCGTCTCTGTCGTCCGGCAAAAGCAGCACTTCGTGTACGGAGCTTGGCAGGATCAGCAGATCCGACCGCAGGCTGTCCGCCAGCTCGCCGATCTTTCTGGAGTAGAGCATGGCGGACGCGCCGTTGAGTTTGGCCTGATTGGTCAGCACGTACATCTGCACCTCATCCGCGCGCTCGAGCTCGATCCCCGTCATCTCTCTCACCAGCTCTGCCATCGGGATCAACAGCTCCGGCATGCGCTGTCTCATATTGGCCGCGGCAACGCTGTACAGCTCATCAGCCGTCTTCTCCCAGATGGCGAGATGACTGTTATGGATCAGAATCGACGCTTTGCCGAACACTTCCTCCTCCACCGCATAGTAGAAAACCAGCGCCAGATCGCACCACGGAAAATGCGGCACATCCTCCAGCAGCGCCCTGTTTTTGTCGTAGTTCACCAGCTTGTGGAAGATCCGCTCCCTGACGCGCTCAAAATCCTTGAAAAACTCTGCATCCCAATCGATATTGCACATCTGCGCCTTGTAAAGATCCACCACGTCCTCCACGATCAGACCGATCTCCATACCGCCGCAGAATTGCCTGTACGGCTCCTCCAGATAGATCGTCGGCGCCACGGTATCCGAATCCCGCATCATGACGACCCCCGTAAGTACAACGCCGTTGTTCTTCGTCACATCCTTCGCCCTGACCCGGTACTGCTCTCCCATTCTCTCCTGCAACAGTTCCACGATCTTTTCAACAAATTGATTATATTCCATTTTCCCTCTTTCCCATTCTCTCCGGGCATAGAAAAGGGGTTGCCGCATTTGGCGGACTTTATACAAAACAATACAAAAAAGACAATGACTACTTGCGCCGTCATTGTCTTATAGGCTTTCATGATAAAGTAAATATGCCGTCGGTCAGACTCTGGAGAGATACTCTCCCGTTCTGGTGTCGATCTTGATGATCTCGCCCTGCTCTACGAACAGCGGCACATTGACCTTCGCGCCCGTCTCAACGATTGCCGGTTTGGTCGCGCCTGTGGCCGTATCTCCCTTAAAGCCGGGCTCCGTGTCGGTGATCGCAAGCTCTACGAACAGCGGCGGCTCAATCGCGAACACATTCCCGTTGTAGGAACAGATCTTAACCATATCGTTCTCCTTCACGAACTTCAGCGAATCGCCGACCGTGTCAGAGTCCAATGCGATCTGATCGTATGTCTCCGTATCCATAAAGTGATACAGATCGCCGTCAGAGTATAAGTACTGCATATCTTTTCTATCGATTCGTGCCTGTGGGCATTTCTCTGTAGGTCTGAAGGTTTTCTCCACAACGCCGCCGTTGATGATGTTTTTCAGTTTCGTCCTCACAAACGCGGCGCCTTTGCCGGGCTTTACATGCTGAAACTCAATGATCTGATAAACGTTGCCCTCAAACTCAATGGTAATACCATTCCTGAAATCGCCTGCAGATATCATAAAATAATCCTCCTAAATTTCCACAAATATAATTCCTACTTAGTTTATACTATAAATTCTGTTTTTTCAACCTATTTCCCGAAAAAAGGCAAAACTTTTTATTTCGATAGAATATAGTCGATGGCGTGCAGATACCCCTCCAGACCTTCCCCGTAGATCTGTCTGTCGCACACAGGCGCCGTCACGGACACCTTGCGGAAGTCCTCGCGCTCCATAATATTGGAAATATGGATCTCTACCTTCGGCACAGTGATGCTCGCCAGCGCGTCCCGGATCGCGTAACTGTAATGCGTGTAGGCGCCCGGATTGATCACGATCCCCTCCGTGCCGTCAAAGTAGGCGTCCTGGATCCTGTCAATGATGGCGCCCTCGTGATTGCTCTGGAACACCTCGATGCTGCAGCCTTCCTTCTTTCCCTTCTCCGCTATCATGGCGAGCAGATCGTCATAATTTTTCGTGCCGTATACGCTCTTCTCCCGAATGCCGAGAAAATTGATATTGGGTCCGTTGATCACAAGCAGTTTCATCTTTCAGCCTTCCTCCTTTTGCCGAATCCGTTTTATTGGGAGATGCTTTGTTCTATCTCGCCAAGGATTGTCTCAAAGTCCTTGCCGTCCACGTCGATCACCACATCGGCTGTGTCCAGATAACAGGCGTCGCGCTCGCCAAGGAGCGCCCTGATCTTCTCCCGGGGATTGCTGCCCTGCAGCAGCGGTCTGGTCGTGTCATGTTTCAGCCTCTCGTAGATCGTCTCCGCGCTCGCCCGCAGATAAAGTACCTGCCCCAGCTCACGCAACAGTTCTCTGTTCTCTTTTCGCACGGGCAGGCCGCCGCCCACCGACAGAATGCGGCCGCCGTTTTCCTGCAGAAGTTTTCGCAGGCACGCCGTCTCCCTGTCCCGAAAATACGCCTCGCCATCCTCAGCAAAAATATCCGATATGGAGCGTTTTTCCTCCCGCTCGATCTCCTTGTCCGTATCGGTGACCGGACAGCGCAGACGATAGGAGAGCCTCAGACCCACCGTCGTCTTGCCGCAGCCCATAAACCCGATCAATATAATGTTTCTCATGGCCGTCGCCAACTCCTTTGCATCGATTGCCTTCTCACTGAAAACGCTATCTGAAACGATCCCGCAGTCTGTCGTAGACTGCCTGCGCGTCCTCCTCGGATACGCGCACGTCATTCCAGAGTTCGTAAGCGATGACGCCCTGATACAGCAGCATTTTCAATCCATTGTACGCCTCGCCGCCGTGAGCTTTGACAAGCCGCATGAACTTCGTCTCCCACGGGCTGTATATCAGATCGAATCCCGTATGGATCTTCTCGTAGAAAGTATCGTCCGTGATCGCCGCATCCTCCGTGTTGGGAGCCAGACCCACGCTCGTCCCCTGAATCGCCAGATACTTACCTTCCGGCAGCATCCTATGATCTGCAGTGCTCATCGGACAGATCACCGCTCTTCCAACCTTGCCGTTGACTTCCTCAGCCACCGTCCGCGCTTTTTCGAGGGTGCGGTTCAGCATCCAGACCTTGTCCGCTCCCTTCACCGCACACAGATAGGCCACCGCCCGCGCGGCGCCGCCCGCGCCCAGCAGGATGACCGACTCGCCGCGGATCCGTATGCCCTCGCTCTCCATAGCGCGGTACAGGCCCTCCATATCCGTGTTGTAGCCCTTGTAGCCGCCCGCACACCGCACCAGCGTATTCACCGCGCCGATGTCCTCCGCCAGCCCGTCGATCTCCCGCAGATGAGCGATCACCTCGCTCTTGTAGGGGACCGTCACATTGAGTCCCAAAAGCTGTAGCGCAGCCGCGCCGGCCACGGCCTCGCCGAGCCTGCCTTTCTCCACGAGAAAGGGCACGTACACCAGATCGTGTCCCAGCCGCTCCGCCAGTGTGTTATGTATCATCGGGGACAGCGTGTGCTCCACAGGATTGCCCAACAGCCCGCATGTCCTTGTCTTTCCGTCAATCTCCATTTTTGGCCCTCTTATAAAAAAACAGTACGATCCATTCCAGCCGGCGTTTCAGGACGATCTGAATCTCCTCCTTCGGATGGATCGGTTTTACCAGCCATGTCCTGATGCCCGCCTTCTTCGCGCCCCACACGTCCGTGAAAAGCTGGTCGCCCACAAACATCGTCGTCTCCGGCACAGTGCCCATAAGCTCCATGGCCCTGACGTAGTTTTTTACCGCCGGTTTCCCCGCCTTATAGATATAGCGCGAGTGCACCTCGTCGTTGAACATTTTCACCCGGGGCTCCTTATTATTCGATAAAAGCAGGCTCTCGAATCCGATCTGTCCAAGCCTCTCAAACAGCTCCACACTTCTTCGGTCCGCCGGCGCGCCGTGCGGCACCAAGGTATTGTCTATGTCAAAAATAATGCCCCGATACCCCTGTTCATACAGCCCTTCGTAGTCGATCGCATATGCCGAGTCCAGATACTCGTCCGGATAAAACCGCTCCAGCAGTGCCATGTTCCCTCCGTCCTGAACCGCGCGTTCTTCTCTCTCCTCTATCCGCCGGATCTCCTACTATCTTAACAAAACCCCTTGCGTGTGTGCAAGGGGTTTCTGCTATTTCCATGATCCGTCAGGATTTCAGCATCACCGTGCCGTCTCCGGATGCGGTTTGGTCAAATATTTCTGCTGCGTTGCCGACAAAATACTGATAATTCCGCAGCACCTGATCTTTTTGCATATCGGAGATCGCTCTCTGCATATCCAAAGAGGCAAGGCTGCTGTCCGTCCCGATATACTCAAAGCTTTCCTCCCTGTTGAACTTCAGCGACACTTGCTCCAAGTCGGCCGTTCGGCCCGCGCTCTTTTCCCGGACAAGCTCAGAAGATGCGAGATCGGCAGATTGTCTTAGCGCATCGGACTGTTCCCCGCGCTTATCCGCGCCGGCTCTGTTGAGATCTCCCCCGTAAGGCGTCTGCGTCCGCCGCACGCCGTAACCGTTCGAAACATGATCGTAGATACCGCTCACCGCCATAGCTCACACCGCCTTTCCGACTCTCTCCACTCTATTTGTCCAATACCTTTTTCAGCTCATCCATAAAGGTGTTGATGTCCTTGAATTCGCGGTACACGGAGGCGAATCTGACATAGGCCACCGCCTCCAGATCCTTCAGCTTATTCATGACAAGCTCTCCGATCACCTGGCTCGGGATCTCCTTCTCCTCCATGTTGAAGATCTCTGTCTCCACCTCGTCGATCAACTGATTGATCTGCGCCGCGCTGATCGGTCTCTTATGGCATGCGCGCAGGACGCCCGCCTCGATCTTGGTCCTGTCGTACGCCTCCCTGTTGTTGTCCTTTTTAATGATAATGAGCGGAATCGTCTCCACCTTCTCATAGGTGGTAAACCGCTTGTCGCACTCGTCGCAGACACGCCTCCTGCGAATGGAATTGTTATCCTCGGCTGGTCTGCTGTCGATCACTCTCGTATTTTCGTGGCCGCAAAAAGGGCATTTCATCAGAGATACCTCCTAAGTATCGGTATTTTATATCTTATCCTGTGCAGTCGGACTACAACGATTATTTATATTATAGGGGAATTATATAATTATGTCAACTATTTTATGGAAACCACCAAGCGGTCGACGTGAATTTTCCCGGACATTATATACAAATATCCACAATAATGATGTCCGGCCCGATCTGCTTAATATCCTTATATCGGATCACATAGTCGGAGTCATGACTGCCAAACAGACCGCACCACTTGCTCTCTCCCGGAATAATCAGCTTGAAGATCTGACCCGTGCACTCGTCAAATTCAAAGTCGCACACTTTCCCGAGCTTTTGGCAGTTTTTCAGATTGATGACTTCCTTTTTCTTAAACTCCGAAAATAACATAGGAACCCTCAGGGCTTTTTATTACTCTATGCGCCGCCCCAAAAAAGGTTCCCTGTTCCGTACCTGATATTTCCGCTATACCCTACTCCACCGTGACGTAATCGTGGAACACATAGCCGACGGTCCCATCCTCCAGCAGGATCTGATACCATTCGCCGTCTTCCGTGCGGCCGATGCCCGCATAGACCTCCCCTTCCTTCGCCACCTGCAGGATATTGGTGCCCGTCGTACTCGGGTTGTCGCGCACGTTGACATTGCTCACGATGGTGACGGTAAAGTTTTCCGCGTCGGCGTCGCCGTCCAGAGACTGTCCCTGCTCCGCCGCCTGCTCCTGTTCCTCGCCGTCCTCAGCCTGCTGCGACTCCTCGGCAGCCTGTTCATAATCCTTTGGCATATACTGCCGGAACATGTGATAACCGAGCACCGCCACCACCACCAGGATCACGCAGCCCACGACCGCCGTCATGACCGTGATGACATCGACTCCTTCTTCGTCCTCGTCCCAGTCGTCCTCGTCTTCATCCCACTCGTCCTCATCCCACTCTTTTTCACGATAATGCGCTTTTTTGCCGGCCGCCGCATTTTTCTTCGCCGGGCTGTGGACTGCAGCGCTCTTCGTGTGTGCATTCTTATCCGCAGAAACGCTCCTAGTGCCTGTGCCCTTGGATGTATTGTTCCCGGCGGACGCGCTCTTTGCAGGAGCGCTCTTAGCCGTGTTCCTGTGAGCCGCCGCGCCTTCCTGTGGAGTCTTTTTGCGCGGCGCGTCCTCCGCTCTGCGGTCGGCCCTGATCTCCGCCGCCGTCTCCGAGAGGATGTTGTGCTCTATCGCGTCGATCGGAATATCCAGCGTCTCCTGAGATACCTTGCGCTTGTCGTCCGTTCTGTTTCCCGCATCCGAGACAAGACAGCCGCACTTATGGCAGAATCTCGTCCCCTCCCGCAGCAGCGCCCCGCACTCCGGGCACCTTTTCTCTCTGATCACCTTAGCGCCGCACTTCGGACAGAATTGATCCGTGTCCATCAAGCGCTCGCCGCAGCTTGTACATCTCATAATTTTATCACCTCATCATGTCCCGCACCCGACGATCTGTTTTTCACGGGCGCGGACGCTCTCTATTACTGTACCGGAGAACCGGCTTTTTGTAAAACGATATAGGAATTTTTTTCCTTAATAATTTATGAATAATTCCGAGTGATTCGCACATCCTCTTTTATGTGATGAAATATAGGTACCGTTTGAATATTGGGATATAAGGAAAGGATGGGTAGAAAAATGATACAGGGAAAAGTAGAGATCTGCGGCGTCAACACATCCAAACTGCCGCTCCTCAAGAACGCGGAGAAAGAAGAATTATTCAAACGGATCGGAGACGGCGACATCGATGCCCGCAAGGAGTACATCAACGGCAATCTCCGCCTCGTCTTAAGCGTCATCAAGCGTTTCCATTCCAGCAACGAAAACGTGGACGATCTGTTCCAGATCGGCTGCATCGGCCTGATCAAGGCCATCGACAATTTCGACAGCTCGCTCAACGTCAAGTTCTCCACTTACGCCGTGCCCATGATCGTGGGAGAGATCAGACGCTACCTGCGGGACGCCAACAGCATCCGCGTGTCGCGCTCCCTCAAGGACACCGCCTACAAGGCCATCTATGCCAGGGAGCATCTCACCCGCGTCAACTCCAAAGAACCCACCGTGACAGAGATCGCCGAGGAGATCGGCATTCCCAAGGAGGACATCGTCTACGCGCTGGACGCCATACAGGCCCCCATGAGCCTCTATGAACCCGTCTACACCGACGGCGGCGACACCCTGTACGTCATGGATCAGATCAGCGACAAGAAGAATCGCGAGGAGATCTGGGTGGAGCAGATCTCGCTGAGCGAGGCCATGAAAAAGCTCAGCGAACGGGAACACGAGATCATCACCCTGCGTTTCTTCGAGGGAAAGACGCAGATGGAAGTCGCCAATAAGATCGGCATCTCCCAGGCCCAGGTGTCCCGCCTGGAGAAAAACGCGCTGAAAACCATGCGCATGTATCTGACGGCGTAGCGGCCGTCCTTCTAGTAATCCGCAATATCGAACGTGAGCGTAATATCCTTGCCGCCGTACAGTTTGAAATAGTTCTCTATGATGCGGTCGGTGACTGTCCGGATATTCTCTTTCTCCGTGCCCATGAGAACCACCAAAAACTGTGAACTGCTGTACCTCGTACCGACGTCCACGCCGCGCAGGGATTTGCAGATCGACTGCTCCATGCACTGCATGGCGACCTCCATGCGCTCCAGCTCTATCTCGCTCCCATCCGAGGAGAACAGCGTGAACAGCAGAATTTGCGTCTCCTGTCTGTTTCTCTCGGAAAAGCGATTCATAAACTCATAGATATGCCCGAATTCTGCATAGTCAACCTGAAAAGCTCCACTGCGCTCATCGCGCTGTCGGATCATATTGACCACCGCCTCCAGATCGCTCTTGGACTGATCCGGCGTGCGCATAAGCCCGGTGCTGTGATAGAAACCGTAATGGATATTCTCGTTCTGTTTGACATGGTACAGCGCCTTGTCCGCCCGCTGGAACAGCTCGTCAAACTCATGCCCGTCCACGCCCGACAGGCTGATACCGACGGACAGCTGCGTCTCTTTGAGAATGTCCACCTCGTCCTGTTTCTTGGCAAAAGCGCTCAGTATCTCATTTACCTTATTGATGGCGGCGTCCCTGCTGCTCATACCCTCCGCGAAATAGAGGAACTCGTCGCCGCCCGTCCTGCACACAATATCCTTGCCGCACACATCGCGCAGCACGTCCGCCGTCATCTTCAGGGCGTAATCCCCCGCCAGATGTCCGTGGGTCTGGTTGATGCGCTTAAAGTGATCCAGATCGATGATCATCAGGCAGCCGCCCGCCGCCCGCAGTCCGGCCGCGATCTCGTGCTCGCCCTTGCGCTTGCTGATCACGCCGGTCAGATAATCCGTGGGCGCCTCCAGAATGCTCTCACTTCCCATAGCCGTCCCCAGGATCTTTTCGCTGTCGAAGATCGGAGAGGCCATCTCATCCTCGTGCATCCACTGTTTCTCCAGCGCGCCCTCTTTGATCAGTTCCAGAAAGATGTCCACCAGATCGGGATCCCACTGACTCCCCTTGCCCTTCTCCAGCTCCTGCATCACGATGTCGTCGCTGAGCCTGCGCCTGTACACGCGGTTGCTCGTCATGGCGTCGTAGGAGTCCACCAGCGCAATGATCCTCGCAATGAGCGGAATCGATTCCGCCTTGAGCCCTTCCGGATATCCCTTGCCATCGTAGCGCTCGTGGTGATACTTGGCTCCCACAGCCACATTGGGGAACATCTTGAAATCTTTCAGGATCTCCGAACCCATGATCGTGTGATTTTTGATCAGCCGAAACTCCAAATCCGTCAGCTTGAACGGCTTGTTGAGCACAGCGTCCGGCACGCCGATCTTTCCCACGTCGTGCAGCATCGCCACATAATATGTATTCTGAACGTCCTCCTCGGACCATCCCAGTCTCTGTGCCATCAGCTCCGCGTAAGCGGCCACCCGCATGGAATGTCCCTTGGTGTAATCGTCCTTCGCATCCACCGTGTTGGCCACCGTCATGATCGCCTGAATGGTGATGCGCTCCATCTCTCTCGTCTTCTCATCCAGCCTGCGCTGCAGGTCCTTCCGATAGCCGTCCAGCTCGATCGTGCTCTTGATACGGCTCAGCATGATCTGAGGCTCAAACGGTTTGGAGATAAAGTCGCACGCGCCCATGCGGAAACATTCTACCTCCGTCTCGGCGCTTCTGTCCGCCGTCAGGAAGATAACGGAGATTTTGCGCCAGCGCGGGTCGGCCTGCAGTGCGCGCATCACCTCAAAGCCGCCGATCTCAGGCATATTGATGTCCAGAAGTATCAGATCCGGCGTGTGCCGCTCCAGATACTTGTACGCCTGTTTTCCGGAATTGACCGCAACTACCTTATAGGTGTCTCCCAACAGATTTTGCGCTGTCGACAATGTCAGCCTGTCATCATCAACGATCAAGATTATCTTCTTCATTTGCCCCTCACATGCACATTTGCCTATGCTGCCTGCAGCGTCGCTAGATTTGCTTATATACTTCTATATCATATCACGCTATAACGTAAAAATCAATTATCTTTGCTCATCTCCTTTTTCAGCCTGCGCATAATCTTTTTCTCCAGCCTCGAGATATACGACTGTGAGATACCGAGATATTCCGCGACTTCCTTCTGGGTCAGTTCCTTGCCGTCGGCGCTCCCCAGCCCGAACCGCAGGCGGATGATCGTCTGCTCCCGCTCCGACAGTTTCGCGATCGCTTTGACAAGCAGCCTGCGTTCCACCTCGTTCTCCAAATCCTTGTAGATGACGTCCTCGTCCGTGCCGAGTATATCCGACAGCAAAAGTTCGTTTCCGTCCCAGTCCACATTGAGCGGTTCGTCGATGGACACTTCCATCTTGTGCTTGCTGTTTCTTCTCAGGTACATCAGGATCTCATTCTCAATGCAGCGGGACGCGTAGGTGGCCAGCTTGATATTTTTTTCGGGGTTAAAGGTATTGATGGACTTGATCAGTCCGATCGTCCCGATGGAGATCAGATCCTCCACGCCCACGCCTGTGTTGTCGAACTTCTTTGCGATATACACCACCAGCCGCAGGTTATGCTCTATTAAGATTGCCTTAGCCTCGTCTTCATATTCAGTCCCAAGGTCGTTTATGATCTCATTTTCCTTCTCCGTCTCAAGGGGCGGCGGCAGCACCTCGGCTCCGCCTATGTAATGAATGTCTCCCTGTCTCGACATAAGGAACCTCGTATCCTTATGTACCATCTTAAACTGAACCTTGCCGGGAATTGCCACTTTTAAAATCATTTTTACTCCTCCTAGTCTTCTAATAGCCCGGGGTGCAGTATCATCTGATAGACGCTCTCCTCAGATATTCCCGTATTACAAACCGCGACAATGACATGTTCCCTTCTGAGCGTTCCTCCTCCTGTCTCTATGAAAAGCTCAGGGAGTTCATAGGCATTCAGAACGCCCCTGTCCCTCCCCACGCTCCGAAAAGGAATGATGTGATACTTTTCCGGCCTGAAAACAGATGCAAGCTGCGCCGCCAACTCCCGGCTGACCAAGCTCACAGGCTCCCCGCTGATCGGATCTGCCAAATGATTCCCTGTGTCCAGAAACGCCTGCACGCGGAGTCCCTGTCCCGACTCCGCGACGGGGATCTCCACCGTCCTGATACAGTTTTCTTTCCTGCGTCTTACGTGCAGGAGGATCTCTGACAAAACGCGGTAGGACACATAGCCCGCCGCAAGCGTGACCATCAGGCCCAATTTCCCTTTCAGAATCGTTCTCAAACGATTCAGAATCCATATCATAACGCTGCCTAAAAAAAAGCCGCAGCCCGCGAAAACCATGCTCGCATAGAGCAGTTTTTTCCCATGGCCGATCCGAAAGACCGTCCACAGCATGCACATACTGACAGGTACAGCGCTCACAAAGCTCCGCACTCCCACCGTGCCAAGCGGCGTCGCGAGCGCAAGGCAGCTCATCAATGCCCCTGCGGCCGCCCCCGCAAAGATCCTCTTATGCGTGGCAGTACATTCAAGGATCCGTCCGGCCAGCGACAGCAAATACAGATTGCTTGTCATCTGCAGCAGGAAGACGCTGTCAATATATAATTTGTAATACACTTCGCACCTCCGTGTTTCGGCTCTATTATATGCAAACCGGGACAAATATTTTGTCACAATCGCAGAGCATTTCCGCTATTTTTCCAGACAGTTCACAACAAAAAACCACAGGATATGCAATCCTGTGGTCTGACGTGTCTTCTATGGAACTATTTACTTCTCAGGAAATCAGGGATCTTCAGGGATTTCTCCTCCACGGAACTCTTGATGTCCGGCGCCTTGTTGATTCCGCCGATGGTCTTAAGCTGCTGAGACGCTCCGGCATGTCCCGGCGCCGCTGCGCCGGACTTTGCGCCCGAAACCGCAAAATTGCCAAGCCCTGAACTGGGCATCGTTCCCAGATTCGGTTTTCCCTGCAGAGACGTAGGCATTATGTACCCGGACTTGAACGTCTGCTTTGCCTTCTCCTCGATACCCGTGGCAATGATCGTAATGTTGCATGTATCCGTCATGTTTGCATCGTACATCGCGCCGAAAATGATATTGACGTCGGAGCCTGTAAGATCCTGCACATAGCTCGCCGCGTCGTTGGCATCCGCGAGAGAGATGTCCCCCGACACGTTGATGATCACATGCGTAGCGCCGGAGATCGTCGTCTCCAAAAGCGGGCTTTCCACCGCCATCTTGACCGCCTCGTTCGCCTTGTCGTCCCCTTTGCCCGTACCGATACCGATATGCGCGATACCCTTGTCCTTCATGACCGTCTGCACATCGGCGAAATCGAGGTTGATCACGGAAGGCACATTGATCAGGTCCGTGATCCCCTGAACCGCCTGCTGCAGCACTTCGTCCGCCTTCTTCAAGGCGTCCGGCATCGTCGTCCTTCTGTCTACGATCTCCAGCAGCTTATCGTTCGGAATGACGATCAGTGTGTCCACGTTGTCCTTGATCTTCTCTATGCCCATAATGGCGTTCGTCATACGAGCCTTCGCCTCAAAGCGGAAAGGTTTCGTCACAACGCCCACCGTCAGTATTCCCATATCCTTGGCCAGCTTCGCCACAACAGGCGCCGCCCCCGTGCCTGTGCCGCCGCCCATACCGCAGGTGACAAACACCATGTCCGCCCCTTTGAGCGCCGCAGCCACCTCGTCTGAGCTCTCCTCCGCAGCCTTCTCGCCGATCTCCGGTTTGGCCCCGGCGCCAAGTCCCTTGGTCAACTTCTCCCCGATCTGCAAAAGCGTAGGCGCCTTGCACAGCTGCAATGCCTGCTTGTCCGTGTTGATACCGATGAACTCCACACCGTCTATCTTTTCATCTATCATTCTATTTACAGCGTTATTGCCCGCGCCCCCGACACCGACTACGATGATCTTGGCAGCGGACTCCGCATCGTTCGACTTAATCTCAAGCAAGGTAATTCCTCCTTTTATATACCCCGAAAACTCTCATAGATTATCATATAATTATTTTTCAAAATACGCAACCCATTTTTTTGTTTTTTGTGGCAAACCGCCGTAAAACAAGTCGAATTCCCATATTTATCCAACTTCGGTATCGCGCTATTCCAACTCGAAACTGTACGATTTCATGTCCTCGTTGTACTCCCGCATGTCCAAAGTTCCCTTTTTCCCTGTCAGCCCGGGCAGAATATATTGCAATTTCATAATCTTCTCGTCTATAAAATCGTCTGCGCCTAACGCCACCTTCGCATCGCCGAACATGAGCGTGACCTGATAGTCGGGATCAAAATAGATCCTGTCCGCTTTCATGGAGTATTTGTCGAGCTGCTGCGTGATGTTCAGTATCTCCTGAAACACTTCCGGTTTTTCCACCGGAAGAGCCTCGTGGAGGATCACATGATCGAACCGCAGCCCGGTCACCTGTGGGATCCCCGCCGTCTTCTCCGCGGAAGTCTCCACCACGATCCCATCCTTGTCAAAATAAACATACTGTCCCAGATAGGACACATAGCCCGCCATCGCCTTCTCGTACACCGTGATCCTTATGGTATCCTTCGCCTCAATCGTCACGTCCATCGCCTGTATAAAAGGAATGTCCTCCATCCCCTTATCCTTGTATTTGAGCGCAAGGAAAAGGGAATTGTGCCCGAGTCTTCCCTCCATCACCATATCCATGATCTCTTCGTTGGTATAGTGGACATTTCCCTCCACATATACTGTAGTGACAGTGTAATTGCGCACGATATACTCGTACGCTCCGACCAAAACCGCCAACACAAAGAAAAGGGAAAGGGACAGGATCGCCGCCCTCTTGTTTCTGCCGAAACGCAGCTTTTCGCTCTGCCCGTCCTTACGCTTTCCCCTGTCTATGTCGTTATTTTTGACAAGCCGCAGATTCGGGTTCGTCCTCTTTACTTTTTTAACCGTTCTTCCGTCAGCCATACGCAAACCTCGAATGGACGCGCCGGATACCGTTATGCGCCCCGCCTGTCAGGCGAGCTCCGCCTTGGCTCCAAGAGCCCTCAGATTGAGCACGATATCCTCATATCCTCTGTCTATATAATGGCGGTTTGTCACGATGCTCGTGCCGTCGGCCGCCAGCGCGGCAATGACAAGCGCCGCCCCGCCGCGCAGCTCTTTCGCCTGCACGATCGCGCCGTGAAACCCGGCGCTCCTGCCGATGTGCGCCACATTGCCCTGCACAGTGATGTCCGCGCCCATCCTGCACAGCTCGGGCACAATGCGGAACCGGTTTTCAAACACCGTCTCCTCTATGCGCCCCGCCTGTCCCGACAGCGCCATGACAACCATGAAAAGCGACTGCATATCCGTCGGAAACTCCGGGTAACATCCTGTTACCACGGTATCGCATGCGCTCTCATGCTCCCTGCCTGCCACCAGGATCCCGTCCGCCTCATAAGAGATCGCGGCCCCCATGCGCACGGCATAGTCGAGAACGCTCTCCATGTGGGACACAGGCGCGTCCTTCAAAAAGACGTGTCCGCCCGCGCACATACATGCGCTCAGGTATGTCCCCGCCACGATGCGGTCTGCCGGAACACGGTATCCGGTGGGATTGAGTCTCTCCACGCCGTGAATGACAAGCCGTTCGGTACCCGCGCCCTCGATCTTCGCGCCCGCGCATCTCAAAAAATCACACAGCGCCTGTATCTCCGGCTCTCTCGCGGCAGACTCAATGACCGTCTCTCCCTCCGCCAGCACAGCGGCAAGGATCAGGTTCTCGGTGGCGCCCACACTGACGAAGGGGAGACGCAGCACGGCACCTCTAAGTCTCGTCGTCTCCGCGCAGAAACCGTCCTCGCTCTCTGTGATCGTGACGCCCATCTGACGGAGGGATCTCAAATGCAGATCGATGGGCCGCGCGCCGATCACACAGCCGCCCGGATACTCCATACAGATCTTGCCCGTCCTGGCGAGCAGCGCGCCCACAAGCATGACCGAAGAGCGCATGACGCACACCGAGTCCGAGGGCATGTCACACTCGGAAAATCCCTGCGTGTTCACCCGCACGAGCGTTCCTTCTCTCTCGACCTTACAGCCCAGACTTTCCAGCAGTCTCTGCATATGGTAGACGTCGGAAATATCCGGACAATTCTCTATCTCACATGTGCCGTCTATCAACAGTGTCGCCGCCAGAATTGGCAGCGACGCATTTTTTGACCCTTGTATCGTAGTCTGTCCGTCAAGACAGTTGCCGCCATAGATACGAATAGCGTCCATATTCCTTACCTCGAATCCAAAAATATGACCTATTCTATCTATATGGCTTTTTACGACAAAATTATCTTGTCCCTACAAATCTTTGAGCCGGATCCCCCTCGCCACACTCAACACCAGCCCGATCTCTATGAGCAGGAACATCACCGAGGAGCCTCCGTAACTGATGAACGGGAGCGAGATCCCCGTATTGGGGATTGTATTCGTGACGACCGCGATATTTAAAATCACCTGGATGGCGATGTGCCCCAACACGCCCACCACCAACAGAGCGCCGAACAGGTCCGGGGCGTTGTTGGCGATCACCATGAACCGCCAGATCAGCATGATAAACATGATGATCACGGCAAATCCTCCAAAAAGTCCCAGCTCCTCGCAGATAATGGAGAAGATCATGTCATTCTGCGCCTCCGGCAGAAAGCCGAGTTTCTGCATGCTGGCCCCCAGCCCTTTGCCCAACACGCCGCCGGAGCCGATGGCGTAGAGCGCCTGTATGGTCTGGAACCCCTTGTCGCTGGCGTACGCCTCGGGATCGAGCCATGCCAGGATCCTCCCTCCCCTGAATCCCACGCTGCTCTCTTCCGCGGCCGGCTGCGCCGCCGCCATCTGCACGATGACAAACACCATCAGCGCCGCGGCCGCCATACCCAGGAGCCCCAGAAGGATAAACCGCTTGTAATCGGGGCAGGAGACGAACAGCATCAGCACCGCGATCCCCACCACGATGATGGCGGAACTCAGGTTGTTGGTGATCTGCCAGAGCATGAGTGCGATCGGCATCGGAACCAGAAGTACGGACAGGAATCCCCTGCGGCCCCTGATCCGCTTGCCCAGCGTACAGATCATGCTCGACAGGAACAATATCATACACAGTTTCGCCACCTCCGCGGGCTGCAGGGAGATCGGTCCTATGTAAAGCCAGCGTTTCGCGCCGTGGGACTCGTGGCCGAAGGGAATGATCAGCAGGATCAGCACCACCGATACCATATAGCCGATCACCGCGAAACGTTCCCAGAAATGATAGGGGACATTCGCCACGATCATCATGGCGACCAATCCCAGTATCGTCGCAAACATCTGCTTTTTCAGATAGTAGGCGGAATCCCCGAAATCCAGATTGGCCTCGTAGGAACTGGTGGAGTACACCATGATCAGCCCAAATCCCAGAAGGAACAGCACGATAAACAGCAGACTGTAATCCATAAAGTTTTCGCTATTCGATTGTCCTCTACGGGAAGAATACCTCTGCGCCACTTATTCCGCATCCTCCAATCGGTTTACCAGTTCCTTGAAAAGTTTTCCTCTGACCTCATAGTTGGGAAACATCCCCCAGCTCGCGCAGGCCGGCGAGAGCAGCACCGCATCCCCGCTTTTTGCCTCGCTTACGCAGATGGCAAAAGCCTCCTCGAAACTGTCGGCCAGAACAATATTCTGTACGCCGTGCTTTCTCGCGCAGTCCGCGATCTTCTCTCTCGTCTGCCCGATGAGCACCAGACACTTCACCTTGCCGTCAAACGCCTCGATCCACTCGTCGTACTCGCTCTGCTTGTCGTAGCCGCCGCCGATCAGAACCGTGGGCCGGTCCATCGCCCGGATCCCCTGGATCGCCGCGTCGGGATTCGTCCCCTTGGAGTCGTTGTAATAGTCCACGCCGCGCTTGGTGGCCACAAACTCTATCCTGTGTTCCACCGCCTTGAACTGCCGCACCACAGAGAGGATCGTCTCTGTCGGCACACCCATCGCCTGTGTGATCGCGATCGCCGCCATCACATTCTCTACGTTGCAGATCCCCACCAGATTCATGTCGTGGATATTCATCAGACGCGTCGTTTCGCCGTCTGCCGCCCGACAGATCTCTTCCCCGTCCAGGTAGAAACCGTCCGCCAGCCTGCGCGCGGAGGAAAACCATACGACCCGCGCGGGGCACCGTTTCTCGCCGAAATCGCGCGTGTATTCGTTCTCGTAATTGAGCACGCAGACCTGCTCCGCCGTCTGGTTGCGCGCGACCGCCTCCTTCGCCGCCGCGTAATTTTCCATGGTGTGGTGCCTGTTCAGATGATCCGGCGTGATGTTGAGGATCGCCGACACCTGAGGGGTAAACTTCTCGATTGTCTCCAGCTGGAAACTGCTGATCTCCGCCACCGTCACGCTCTGTTCTGTCGTGTTGAGCGCCGTGACGGTATAGGGATTGCCGATATTGCCGACCACGTCCACGGTCCCGCAGTGCGCCGCCATGATCTCGCCCACCAGAGAGGTGGTCGTCGTCTTGCCGTTGGTTCCCGTGATACCGATCACGCGCCCTTTACCGATTCTGTATGCCAGCTCGATCTCGCCCCAGATCGGAACATTTCTCTCGCGAAAGCCATTGACAAACGCCGTGTCCGTCGGCACGCCCGGGCTGAGCACGACGAGAGTTGTCTCCTCCTCCAGCGTTTTCGGCAACTCGCCAAACGCCATCTCCGCCGTCACGCCGGGGGCAAACTTCTGCCAGATCTTCTCAGGATCCAGCGCAGCGTTGGCATCGAACAGCACGGGACGCGCCCCGATATGGCACAGCGCCTGCACCGCGCCCACGCCGCTGATCCCCGCCCCGACGACCAGCACCTTCTTATCCTGTAAATCCTTCACGTCCATATCTTCTCTTGCCTTTCCCAAAAATCTATACTCCCATCAGCGCCACCAGACACAACAGCGCGGTCACGATGGAGAACACGGCCACCACTCTCGTCTCCGACCAGCCGCACAGCTCGAAGTGGTGATGGATCGGCGCCATCTTGAAGATCCTTTTGCCGCCTGTCAGTTTAAAATAAGAGACCTGCAGAATGACCGACAGCACTTCTATCATATAGATAAAGCCCACGATCACGATAAAGAGCGGCATCTGCATCATGTAGGCCGCCGCCGCCACAAATCCGCCCAGCGCCAGAGAGCCCGTGTCTCCCATGAACACGCTGGCAGGATGAACGTTAAACAGCAGAAAACCCAGCAAAGCCCCAACCACCGCGCAGGTGATCGGCTCGATGCCGCTCCCCGTACCGATGGCTACAACGCTGAAAAAAGTCGCCACCAGCACCGTGACGGAACTGGCCAGACCATCCAGCCCGTCGGTAAAATTCGTGCCGTTGACCGTTCCGATCACGATAAAAAACAGGATCGGGATATTCCATTTTCCAAAATCGAGAAGAACGCCGTCGAGAAAAGGCACCTTCATCGCCAGCGACACGTCCGTATAGCGCAGCAGATAGTAGACAAAAACACCCGTCACAACGATCTGCAGCGCAAACTTCTGCCACGCCCTGAGTCCCATCGAGCGTTTCAGCACAACCTTGATGTAGTCGTCCAGAAAACCGATCAGCCCGAACCCCAACGTCAAAAACAGGATCGGGATGATCCTCGGGTAATCCTTCACAAAAAAGAGGGATGTGATCACGATGCTCACAAGGATCAGAATACCGCCCATGGTGGGCGTGCCGTTCTTCTTCAGATGGCTCTCAGGCCCCTCCTCCCTCTCCGTCTGGCCCACCTTCAGCCGCCGCAGAAAAGGGATCACAAACGGACCCAGCGCCACGCTGATCGCAAAGGATAACATCACAGACATCAAAATCGTTGCATTCATACACCCTCCAAATATAGATAGCGAGAATCGCCTGCCGTATTCCGCCAAGAATCGCCTGCGATTCTTGGGAACATGATTTAGATTTTCTCAGGCGGCGATACTTGCTTAAAAACCAGTCTTCTATATTCTTCCAAGAATCGCTTGCGATTCTTGGGAACATGATTAGATTTTCTCAGGCAGCGATACTTGCGCAAGAACCAGCCTGCCGTATTCTGCCAAGAATCGCTTGCGATTCTTGTGAACATGATTTAGATTTTCTTAGGCGGCGATACTTGCGCAAGAACTAGCTGGCTAGTTCTTGCAAACTTAGCATAGTCTTTCCTGGACAGCGTATTGTGCTGTCCTGGTAAGACTCTAAGTTTTATTATAGTCCATCTCCTCCAAATATGGAAGAATGTTTTCAAAAAGCTGCCGCACCACCGGCGCGGCGATCTGTCCGCCGTAGTACGTGCCCTGCGGATTGTTGATGATGGCCACCGCCAGCACCTTGGGATCGTCCGCGGGCGCAAAACCGAGGAAGGAGGCAATGTACTTGCCGCTCCCGCGCGGAAGCGTCTGGCTGGTGGCCGTCTTGCCGCCGATGCGGTATCCCTCCACCGCGCCGTTCTTGCCGCTGCCCTCCGCCACCACCTGTTCCAGTATGTAGCGCATCGTCTCGGAAGTCTCCGCGGACACCACATTTTCCCTGACCGGATACGAGAACGTCCGGCTGTTGTTCCCGTCCGCATCCGCCACCCTGACGCCAAAGTGCGGCGTCACTCTTCTGCCGCCGTTGATGATGGAGGAGGCCGTCACCGCCAGCTGGATCGGCGTGATCTGGAAAGACTGTCCGAAAGAAATGGTGGCCAACTCCACCGGCCCGATATTGTCCACGTCGTGCATGATCGTCCCGGCCTCGCCCGGCAGATCGATCCCGGTCTTGTCTAACAGCCCAAACTGCCTGAAATAGGAGTAAAAGCGCTGCGCGCCGATCCGCAGACCCACCGTGATAAAGACGGGGTTGCGCAAATTTCTGTTCTTGATAGCACATTTTATATGTTCTGTTTCTTACGCCTGTCTGCAGGCAGTTTCCCGGCTTTCCTAAGCTGCTTGACGGAAGTATATGCATAGGAGTATGTTACGCCGAGCAGCTCCGCTATTTCCCGAACCGTCATCAGCGGCTCCTTCTGCAGGATTTCCAGTATCTTCCCGTTGTATTCCTCTCTCCGCTTGCGGAAAATGTCGGTATGTACATACTGTGCCGTGATCCTAAACAGCCTGTCATCCTCCTCTTTCTCTTCCGGCAGAATATCCGTCTCATAGATCTTCAGCATGCCAAGCAGTTTGATCCTATCAAAGATTATATCGATCTTTCCGTCAGAATATACCACTATTTTTTCAATTTTTGTAATGAGTTCTTGGGTTTTGGCCTGCCTGACAATGTCCCCGTCATTGAATGACTCCTTGATTTTGGCCAGCCGCTCCTCATAGTCGGCGTAGGTATCGTTTTTCTGTTCCAATGACCTGATCTTATCCGCCAGCGGCATCATTTGTTCCTCCAACTGATGATTATACCGCTCAAACTCATCATCTGCAATCGTCTCATTCATCAGCTTATCAAATAATACGTCTTTTCTACGGGACAGTTTCTCATATTCCCTTCTGCACTGTTCCAGTTCCTTGTCTGCGGTGCCCTCCTGCAATGCTTTTCTCACCGCTTGGATTGCCTCGTCTATAATATTCTGCTGTGCGTCAAACAGATGCTCATACTGTTCGATGCATGCCGTTTCGATCACCTTATGAAGCTGCTCGTCCAGAAGATTGATATTGTCGCAGCCTTGCGGGCTTTTCGATTTTCTCCCGGACGTAAAGGCCGTGGAACACTTCCACTCTGTAATTTTGCGTCCGTCCTTTCCGGATCGGAAAGAAGTGCGGTAATATATCTGTCCGCACATCCCGCAGAAAATTTTGCGGGACAGATCATACTGTCCGACATTCGACATGTCACGCCTGTACTCCCCGAACCTGCAGCAGATACGCCGCCCTTCGATCTCCTTTAAGACCGCCTCCTGATACTCCTTCGTCACAATCGGCGGCAACGCGTTCTCTATGTAGATCCACTCCTCAGGCGGCACCTTAACGAATCTGTGTGTCTCAAAGTCATATTCCCTCGTATGGATAACCATTGTGCCGTGCGCCCTGGGCGAATAGATCATCTTCTGCCACTGAACATTAGAGATCCGTTTCCCGTTCTTTGAACGGATACCCCTGTCATACATGGTATTGGCAATCATATAGAATCCCTTGCCGGAACGCGCCATGTCGAAAGCTGCCCTGTAGGCCGCCGCCTCCGCCTCATTGATGACATAAACGTCTTTCGCTGCTTTATCCCATCCGAACATGGGTCTGGAGATATTCAGTCCGGCCGCCTTTCCCTGTCTGTGCATCTCCTGTCTGCGGCTGTGGGAATTCTTGATCTTCTTCGACAACTCCCTGCTGAACTCCTCCGCCAGGATCGCCTTGATGCCTGAGATCAGTCCGTCATCCGGCGTGTAGAACTTATCGTCGATATAAATGTACAAACGCTTATCATTCTCCGTGAGTCTGCTTAAGAACAGATACCAGTCTTTCGCCGAACGCATCAGCCTGTCAATGGACTTAATCATCACAATGTCGAATATATCTCTCTCCATGTCCTCCATAAGCCGCTGATACTCCGTCCTGTTCTTCACGGACGTGCCGGACTCGCTCTCAATGTACTGGTCTGCAATCACCCAGCCTTTCTTGGCCGCAATCTCACGGCTTTCTGCCGCTTGGATAGCCAGGGCGTTTTTCTGCGCCTCTTCTTCCGTGGAACAGCGGTTGTAGATACCGACACGCGGGCGCGGCGTCTGTGCTTTCTCTTTCATATATGCACATCGGCTCATGTCACCGCTCCTTTTCGTCCTGTGTGGGAATTGATGATCTGATCCCGCATTCGGATCTTTTCTTCTTCGCTGATCAGCCCTCTCTGTTCCAGAATCTCTGAAATATTAAGCAGTAATTGTTTTTTTGCGCTTTCCATATCCCTCTCTTTCATATTGCCCCTTCCCATATGTACAGGTTCTTGCTCCATTCTATTCCTAAGGGACCGGCAATATTACTTCCTTTCCTGTGACTTACACAAGCCCGACTTGCGGCGTCGCATATTCACGTCTCAAAGGGCAGCGGAATATGCCGCATGACCCTGTGCCCGCAATCCGGACAATATCTGAAGTTTGGATCAGGAATCGGCTGTCTGCATACAGGACAGTAATATTGCTCTGCCCCGTTTTCCAGCAAATAGACGGGCGTCTCCCTTTTCCTCAAGCCTTCATTTTCACGACGCAGATGCTCCGTCTCCGCCAATATCATCTCTTCGGGATCCGGCTCCGCATCGGAGCTGTCCTGATATGCTTTCCTCAATTTCCTGCACTTATCCTCACAGAATGCAATGGCGGCATCCAGTTTGTTCCATTTAACAGCATAACCCATGATCCGATCCTCTCCGTCTCTGTTCCTGCCTGCCGTCGTTCTCCCGTTTCCATCCCTGCTCACTCTTTTTGATCAATTCATTCATACGCTGTATCTCTGAGCGCACCGCCTGCTCGATGATCATATAGTCTGACAATATACGCTCAGATATGTGCGCATCGAAACCAAGAGTCCCTTTCCATCTCCAGCGCTCCGCCCGGTATTCATCAAGCTCCAGGGCGATAATATCTTATTCATCTTTCGTCCTTCCCTTCTTTCGTGCGGCTCTGTTCCCGCTTGCCGTCTTGATTCCGATTCGTCAGCAACTCCTGCTTGTCATGCAGCCTGTCCGTAAGCGAACGCTGCTTGACATTCCCGTTTGGGTGTGGTAATCTTCGATCATAGCCATTATCTGTCGGCGGCCGGGATAATCGGAATCCTATGCTAGGAGACAAGGTATTGGCTATTTTTTATCATATATATGTACATCTTCAGGACTTTGCTTTATTAAATATTCCGGTAAATGCTGCTTTCCATAGATGCTTTTAATCTCTTTGATTTCATTTCCATATATTCTGTTGCTAAGCTGCAGGGCAATCAGCAGATTATTATTTTGCCTATCTGTAATCTTACTTATGATAGCTAAAGTATTTCTTCCCTTGTCATTAACTAATGCTATCGGATTCTCTATACCATCCGGAATAATAAAAGGCTATATTGCTGCACAAAATAGCAATTCTGGCAAAAATATAGAGGGCACCCCAAAAGTCGAGTGACTCGAGGAATGCCCTCTTCTTTAATTAGTCTATGACCCTATTTCCCCTCTACTGGGATTCCATCGTATAATGGTGCAATATCTGATATATTTATTCCCGGGCAATACTTTCCCTCCGAATTTTTAAACTCATGGCCATAAAAATACTCATGATTTTTATTTTTCTTAACTATCATAGGTTTTTTGCACACTGGACAGTGAACAATATAATCTTTCCTACTCGGCACTGCATCTTTAATATTTTTTACTACCATCTGCTCTAATTCTTCGTCCGGAATTGTCTTTGTCGCGTCAATTATCGCCAGTTTGTACCCAAATTGTTCTAATAATTTCTGTTTAAATTCATCCCTCTCTATAGCTTCAGTTGTCTCTTCATGACTCGAACCATTTACTTCAATAAACAGTACCGGGAAAAGCATAATCGACATTTTATCGGTGAATAACTGTTCGAAGATCACAAAATCAAAGTGCATCCTATTAACCTTGTTTGTACGAATCCAATTATCATCCCACTTCCAACCCAAAATCTCTCGGGAGCCGCATGCGGAATTATAAGATATTCATTATTAATAAATGTTTTTAATATCGGAAATATTTTTCTTTCTATTTTACTATCGAAAAAATCTTTTTTCTTATGAGAATAATCCCATTTCGTTTTAAATTTCCCCAAATGATCACAATAATGAAATTCTTCTTGTCCATTGTCATCTGCCGCATCTGATTCAGCATTTTCCTGATGATCGATTGTGACATCTGATTGGGGTTGCAACAGTTCTCCTGTCCCTAAATCATCTTCTTGCAATAATTCTCTGTTTTCTTTTGTATCTGTAGACTGGAAATTATTTTTCCCCTGAGATGCAATCTTCTCAAAAAGCTGATCGACTCGGTCGGCTTCAGAATCAAAATTCTGTGATTGTGCATAAACATCATCTCTACTACTCTTTTTTGCTTTTCTTTTTTTAATATCTTTAACATCCTGTATAATTGCAACAGTAACCGAGGCAATACCAATTGCAAGCCACACCCACGCATGCCATGAATTAAACAGAAATGAATGTAATGCCCATTCTTTATGCTCTGCAATTAAAAAAGAGACTGCAAGCCATGCAATCGAATATATTAATCGTAACTTTATTAAGGCAATCAATACAATACACGCTAAGATAATCGTTATGACAATATTTAAAATAGACATTCAGCCCTCCTCATTGCAATATTTCCCTCTTTGTATCAGGACTTTACTGTTTTATAATTTTATCATCTTCTCCAACATCTAACAAGAACCGCATACCCGGCTTTACATTTTATCCATCTGCTTTTTTTCTCTGCCGGACACGGCGGTATGTGTTTTATACAAGCCCGCCTATGCGGACTTAAAACACTCCGCGAAAAACGGCGCTTTCGTATCTGTTCATGCGGTCAAGATAGCCGTATAGGTCTTCCGTTATATACGGCCGCTCCGTGTTTCGGACGAACCGCGTCTCATACCAGTTCTTAAACAGCTTTTCAAAATACTGTCCGTACTTCTTATACTCCGCAAGATAGAACGGGATACAGGCACAGACAAACAAAATCAGGCTTGCCGTCGTCGTGCCGAGGTAATCCTTGCTCAGAAAAAAACTGCCGCTCCGATCCCGACTCCCGGAATACCGAACAGCAGTTGCCTTCTCGTCAGTCCGAACATGACTGTTGTTCGGACTTCCGTCAGATCCTTATTGATTGCTACATAAGGCATTTCAAATTCCTCCTTTAAAAATTTATGCGACGTCGCATAAGCCGGCGCCGCTTATTAAATACAAAAAGCGCATGGCTTACATTTTACTGTTTCCATGCGCTTCTTTATCGGTTGAAAAACCATTGGAAAATGACTTATTGGGGCATGCCTGCAACAGCGTCAATACACTTCCCGTCTATGCCCTACGGACAGAGCGAGAATAACCAGCTTGCCATCATCTATCTGACAGATCAGACGGTAATCGCCTATCCTGTACCGCCACTGACCGCTCCTGTTCGCCGTCAACCCCTTTCCGTGTTGTCTAGGGTCGGAACAGCTGACTAGATTTTTATTAATCCATGCCCTTATCATTTTCTGTGTATATTTGTCTAATTTGCGAAATTCTTTCTTAAAACGTTCCGACAGCTCAACATTATAGTTCATCATCTAACTCCCTCCAAAACTCCGCAATAGGGGTAGATTTGCAACCGCTGTCTAAATAATCTTGATAAGCTTCGTTTGCTATTTCTATGTCGTATTCGTCCTCTATGCGCTCAAAGAGTGCCCTCTTAAACGCTTCTCCCAGTGACATAGCATGAATCTTAGCATAACTCTCCGCAAGGGATTTTTCTTCCTCTGTCAGCCTGATTGAAAAAGCCATAATCTCACTCCTTTCCTACATTTCTTGTAGTGCATTGTACTACTATTTTTATTATATGCTAAAACATAGGAATTTAAAAGTGTTTTATTTACTTTTTCTTCTCTCCTTTAGAAATTTATGCGACGTCGCATAAGCTGGTGCCGCTTACTTCTAGTGCGCATTAAAGATTGCTTTGGATATGCCTCCGGCTTTCCACAGCATCAGGACCGCCAATACACAGAATGCCAGGCACTCTAACAGCACTGAATCCAGATCGCCGCCCGAGGTGTTCATGCCGCCCAGAACTGCCCCGTAGATCGCAATGATCGCCAGCATGAAGAACGCCTGCAGCGCAAGCGCCAGGATCGCGCGGATATAATTCTTCCCGGTCTCTCCCCAGTCCTTGCTCTGCAGCGTAGCTAACGGCGCAGGCGCTGCGCTGATATACAGGTATATCTCAAACATGCGCGCGTACATACAGAGAATTAGGGCCACATTACACACATACATGGACAGCTTGATGATAAAAGAGGTAACTACCGCACTAATCAACACGCCCATATCTTCTTCCTCAAAGATGCTTTCCAATAATCCATCTGGAAAAGAAACCGAGGCCGTTGCCGATGCTTTCTGCACCGCATCGGAGCCGATCAGGAATACCGTCTGCACGATGTCCGTAGCATGGGTGATGACCATTAACATGATCGCCGTCGTGGCCATCAGTTCAAAGTATTTTCCCTGGTTGAATGCGCCGACGCCGCTGTTGGTATCCTTAATGAACTCATACAGCTCCATGACAAAAACAAACGCCAGAATAACGACGCCCACCGGCAGGATCGCATTTTGGGCAAGATCGACCACTGTCTGGTAGGCGCTTGGATTGAATGATTCCGGCGATTTGGAGAGTGAGTCCGTGAATTTGTCCAGATGATCATTAAAATTCGCAAAAGCCTGATCTATATTTTTTATTATCATGCCCCTAAGGACTTCCTTAACCGTTTCTACGGCACGACCTATAATTTCATCCCACCACTTACCTAACGAATCATGAATATCATTTAACATACTACAATATACTCCTCTAATTTTGGGTTATATTTTCAAAATACTTATACAATTAGTATGCGACATCGCATATTTCACGATGCCGCATACTTGGTGGTGACTACCTCTCGCTGCGATCCGGAGTCTCGATCGTCTTATCCTTATCGCCGGAAGTCCTTGCTCCGACCGCATCCTTATTTCGGTTCAGCTTGTCCATAACGAAAAAGGTTGTATAATTAGGCTACCAAAGGCACATTTTTTCCTGTTGAAACACTATTCATACAGATAAGGAATTAAACAGATAATCGATCAGGGCCAAGCCACCGACGGCAAGGATCGCTGCACCGCCAAGAAAACCATATGCCTGCGATTTCTGCGCCGAACTCTGTTCACCCTGAGATTCGCCAAGCGTCGCCAGTCCCTTAAATGCAAGGATCCCCGCGCCACCCATGACAACAATATTAAAAATTGGTTTCAGCCCGTCCGCCGATCCTGCTGCAAGGACGCCTGTCATCTGCGCCGCTCCGATCGTCGCTGCAGCGTTCAGCTTGGTTACCGTGTTGATTACTGCTCCTGCTAATAATGATTTCATTTTCTCCTCTTTTCTCCGGTCCTTAACCGGTCCTTTTTTGTTGTGGTACCGGACCGCAGTCATAATAGACGCGGTTCAGGTCGCTTTGTTTAAACACAAGATGGCGCCTTTGGCGGTATTGTGCCAGATAACTTTTAGCATCAAACATAAGGCGTTCATCATAATCTCCCGTCATCCTGAATCTGGGATGTTCCTTCAAGTCGTACTTATCCGAATAGAACGGCGGAACTCCGGAAAGCTGGATGATGCACTTTTTTCGCGGCATGACATTGAGTTTGAACACACTCATCAGTTCCTTGCCGACTTTGTTATAATTGATGCCGAATGTGGAAGACTGCCCTCTGGAATCGTTGTGCGTGAACAGATCGATCGTTTCCTTGCCAAGCGCCTCCTCGATGTCCTTCAGCGTCGTCTTTCCCTTACCTCCCAAGAAGATGGTCGTGTCGCAGTTGTCCTCGATCGTTTCCGCATCGTCCCTGTACACGCTCTTAAGCTGCGCCTTGGACTGCAGGATCATGTCTGCCGAGATCTCTCTGCTTCGTATCGTAGAGATCAATATCTCCCAGTCTTCGATCTTGCCGAGATTGGCAAACTCATCCATGATGCAGCGTACATGTACGGGCAGCTTGCCTCCGCAGTCGTTGTCCGCATGGTAAGCAAGAGTATCAAACAACTGCTTATATACCATGGCGGGAATAAAATTGAACGTCCTGTCCGTATCGGATACGATGATAAACAGGATTGTCTTCTCATCACCCAGTCTGTCCAACTCCAGTTCATCGTCCGCCATCATGTCCCGCACCTGTTGAATGTCAAATGCTGACAGTTTGGAGCCGAGCGTGATCAAAATACTCTTTGCCGTCTTTCCGGCGGCCAGCTTGTACTTTTTATACTGCCGCACCGCAAAGTGCTCACTTCCCTTTTCTTTTTCCAGATCCTTAAAGAGCAGATCCACTGCATTCTCAAACTCGTCATCATCCTCTCTCACCTCGCTGGCATTGAGCAGTTCGATCAGCGTATTCATGTTCTTCTCTTCCGGCAATGCCTCATACCAGATCAGACCCATGTGCGCCTGGAGCCACAAAAAGGCAGCCTCGTCCCAAAACGGGTCGCTGCCGCCTCCTGCATCTTTCTTTTTTAACGCTGTAAACAGTGCGTTTGCCAGTTTTAATATGTCCTTCTCTTCTCGAATATAGGCAAACGGGTTGTAGTGCATGGATTTAGAAAAGTCTATGGTATTGAGGATCTTGATCTTATAGGGTTCCCTGACGATCTTCCCATGGCTGTCACGGACAATATTGCCGTTGTCATCCTTCTTGGGAGAACCCCTTGCAAACGCAGCACCCGATTCCGCGACGATAGTCCCTTTCGGATCGGTAACAACATACGAACAATCCATCTGCAGGATATTGGGCTTTACATAGCCGTATGTCTTGCCCGCGCCGGACGAACCGATGACTAAGACATTCTTATTCCGGTTCAGTTCCATATCCGGCATACGTCCGTTCATGGACAGTCTTTCCGTTTTGGAGAAGATCATATTGTGATAGGGATCCTTGTCTATGAACGGCGCTATGTCATCTGTCGTTCCCCAGCGCGCATCGCCGTATTCTTCTCCGGGCCGGAACTTCTTGCCGCGGTGCGGATTACTGTTGAGCATACACCAGTACAGTCCGGCTGTAAACGCCAGGCACAGTATATATCTCATCAGTGAGTAATCCGGAAACGGATATTTCCAGAGCATGTCCATATTTTCACTCAACGACACAATATCATGGTCAACAATCTCATACAGGGTGAGGGCTTTTGCCTCAAAATGCGCCAAAACAAGAAATATGATAATCTGTACTTTATGCTTTTTGATCTCCTTTAATATCTTATCTTTCTTCATGATGCGGCACCTTGTCCTTTATCTTGTCTTCCCCGGAATGCTCGTGCTCCGTGCGCTCCGTGACGTCCTTCTGATGTGAGCGGAATCTGTCCATGAGCGATCTGCGGTTTTGCTGTTTCATCCGGTCATTCTTCAGATAGCTTTTCAGGCATTCTGATACAGCGACCGCGTCCTTTGCCTCAAAAAATACATGGTATGTCTTATCTCCGTTCTTATCTTTTTCCTGCAGGATCGTGTAGTTGACGCCAAACTTATCTGCGTATTTCTCAAAGCCCTTGATCATCTTTTTGTCCCAGTTCAAGCCTTCCTGTTTCGGATCTGCCTTTCCAATGTCTTCAGGTTCCGGCACGGCAACGCCCATCTCCATGACCTGATTGCCATGTGACAGAAGTGCTTTCAGGCTCTGTCTGCCGACCTTTGATTCATTCCTGTCGGACAGGCGGTTTCGGATCCATTTACACAGCTTGTCAAATTCCTTCACCGTGAACTTGGACGCCTTGATACTGGCGGACACCATGTACTGTCCGCCTGATTTAAGAGACTGCTCCATCTCGCTGTATACTTCCTGCGGCATATCCTTACCTCCTTTCCGCAGCCCTATCATCTTTCTTAGTCTGCGGAATATTGTCTTTGCTCGTTTTAGAAAGATTTACGGCTTTTTTCCTTGCATTCAGTCTGTCCATAAGACCTCTTTTCATTTGCAAAGGCTTTATTGGGGTATCAACAAAAATCTGTTTATACTCTTTACCTTTATTTTGCGGGCTGTTCATTACCGTCTCCATAGGATATACGTTTACAAATTTACGCATATGTATCGGAAAAATTGTAGATCCGTCCCTTCTGTCACCCGTTAAGACCAGAAACTGTTGTCCCGCCGTAAAATTAACAGGTTTTATATCACATTCCCGGCCAAAAATCAAAACCTTATCACTGCATAGATCATTGCGCAGTGTTGCAATAGTGTGACGTGACGAAAGAACGTCGGGATTATACATCCTATCTATCATGCCTGATAATTTTTCCAGCGGCACACTCCCTTTTGATTGTACGAGATATTCCTGATAACTCATTTTCATCCACCTCCTCTGCTATCTAAAAAAGCGGCAAACAATACTGTTCACCGCTCCTTAAACATTATTATGCGACATCGCATATTTCACGACTCCCAATTCCGATCATCTGTCGCCACGATCCGGCTCTGTCCGCTCCGTGCCGTTTCTCTCTTGCATCCGTATTTTCTCTTGATTTTCTGCGAGCCGGGCAGTAAGAGTTTCCTTTGTCGGCATTGCATCAATCTTCGGTGCTAATGTTGTTCCGTCCAGACAATGATCATAGATCCACTTCTTCAAAGGTCCCATGTTATCTGTTTCGTAGTAGTCTACAAGCATTGCTTTAAACTGTCCGTCCCTCTCAACAGGAACATTAAATATCCCTCTGCCCTTTTCGATCAATTCCTTGTTAATGGCAAAGGATCCTATCCTTTTATTCCCATCTTTGAAAGGCTGCGCCCGCATGATATAGAGTCCTATGGACAAAGCTCTTTCCGTATCGTCCGTGATCTTTGCCAATTCAGATAGTCTTCTGAAAATCTTATCAGCATTCGGAATCTCCGGACGCCACGATGTGCCGCTGATAAGGACATCCTCAGTACGAAGTCTGCCCAGATATTGATAGGGGACATCAAATCTTGCGACCAATTCATGCAGTTCTTCCATAAAGATCAGATCTGTAGGTTTATGCAGATGATCCAACAGATAATGCCAGCCATCTCTCAGGCAGCATACCTTGCTGATCTCATTAGGCGTAATGCCATTTACATTCACATTGTTTAAGATATCCTGCGTCTGCGCAAATGTAACGGCAATCCCTTCCAAATTTGCCTGTTTATATACGGAATCCACAAGAATCCTCTTGGCACAGAAGATATTCTCTTCTGTTGTCATCTCGTATTTGTTGCTTATCATATCAGGCCTCTTTTCTGTTTTTCAGTAACCGGCTATTTCTCCGGCATCGCATCGATCCGGTCCTGCTCCTGTTCGCTCAATTCCCTGAAAAATTGTGACAGCTCCATGCTGTCCTGTTTCTCCAGCATGAGGAAATATTCCGTTCGCTGCTCCTTTGGGATTACGAGCGGCGCCATATTGTTCTTCAGCAGCTCATAGTTCAGCAGCAGTCGTCCGGTTCTCCCATTTCCATCTTCAAAAGGATGAATCCTTTCAAACTGCAGATGCATCTGAGCCATTTTCTGAAATATATCATCAAAAACTGTTTGATTATAATTGTGCACATAGTACATCATCATCTGCGGTATTTGCGACGGAGCCGTCGGAATGTGTTCAGAACCGCGTATCCGTACCGGAACTGTCCTGTATCCGGATATTTCCGATATATTTTTATTGATCAACATGGCAATATCCTTGATCATGGACTCCGTCAGTTTCCTGTCCAATTGATCCAGAACATAATGCAGCGCATATTTATGATTGATGGCTTCGTAAATTTCACGCGGCTTTGCAGATACCTTGAACTCATTGTCATTAAAGAGAATGGCATATGTCTCCGCATAGGAAAGCGTGTTTCCCTCTATTGCATTTGAATGATAGGTACTTCTGGTAATGAAATCCTCAAAATATTCCCGATTACTTAAAATATATTTTTTTATGTCCATGTCACGACCCCGTTTCTTCAAAACCAATATATCATATCCTATCACATGCGGCAAATGATTTATGCGACGTCGCATATTTCACGACGCCGCATACCCGGCGGCGGTTACCTCTCGCTGCGATCCGGAGATTCGATCGTCTTATCCTTATCGCCGGAAGTTCTTGCTCCGACCGCATCCTTATTTTGATTCAGCTTGTTCATCAGCGATTCCTTCTGCTGCTCCTTCGCCTGCTGGTATGTACTGATGATGTCGCCATACAGTTTCTCGCGGAATTTTGCCGTAACCGGGTTACAGAAATCCTTATACACCGGCTTGCCGTGTTCATCGGTCTGGCTGGATCTGTAGCTCGGCATGTTCACATACAGTTTGCCATCCCTGCTCTCATTGACAGTTACATTGTTGACAACAATACTGTTGTCAAAACAGATGCTCGCAAGACCTCTCACATTGCTGCCTTCCCGTTCATAGGGTGTGACGCGTACCGAAAAATCAGGCATCACGGTGTCCTTCTCATTCACCGTTGTACGGTGGGATCTGCCTGCCTGATGGTCATGCAGCTCCCTGTATGTGTCCAGAATGTTGGCATACAGTTCTTCCCTTGATTCCTTCGTGATTGGATGAAAAATATCTTTGTAGACATTCTCTCCGTTCTCGCCAACTTCGCTTGTCTTATAATTCGGCATGGCCACAAAGAGCTCTCCCGTCTCCTGATTTTCAAAGATTCGGATATTGGAGAGTTTAAAGGAATCGTTTAATGTAACGGAGGCATACCCTTTAAGGCTGCCTTCATTGTTGGTTACTTCATTGACTTTGATTGAATATTTCATGCTCTTTTCCCTTTCTTCACTTCTTGTGATTTATGCGACGTCGCATAAATTACGGTGCCCGTGTCATCATTTGCTTTCACCTCCCTGAGCGCAGCTCAGCTCCTTTTCAAGCTCGGAAAAGTCATAACTGTTCTGCGGAAAATTCAGAAACGGATTACCTCTTGTCGCTGTCGGCGAATCACGCCCTAAACTGCCGCATCCTATCGTCCTTGCTCCGGTTATCAGATTGTCAAGATATGTATTAATCAGATTCGGCAGCATCCTGATCGGCTCACGGCGCTGTTTCTCCATGATAGATATACATATCTGCCTGAACATTGCCGCCGTGATCCAATTGCGAAGATCTTTACCGCGTTTTGCATATTCCGCATATACAGCCTCGACAAGTTCCCTCGGACATGACTGCGCGGTTCTGTCAAGTTCCAGTCTCTTTTTCTCTTCCTCATCCGTACCCTCATATTTCGTTTCCTGTCCCTTGGTTTCTCTGGAAGAGGCGGAAATATTATAAGTATTTAATTCTTTAGTATTTAATATATTAGTATTTAATTGCACACCTTTTTCGGTTTGCCGTTTTTCGGTTTGCCGATTTTGGACATACGGTGAAAATGCCCTGTTTTCGGCCGTTTGTCCGTTTTGGACATACGGTTGACTGTTTAGGTCATTTACTTGAGAAAGTCCTTGGCCGGTTTCAGGATCTTGGCCTGATTTCTCCTGCGGCTGCTCATAAATGATATATTCCGTCACGCCGTAATGACCGTTTTCGTCTCTGCATTGCCGTCGGACAAGATAGCCGCATTGTTCCAATTCTCGAAGGCCGGAATTGGTCGCCTTAATCCCGTCATCGGACAGAGACGCCAGTCCCTCGATCGTATAATTCCAATCACCGGGAAGGGATAACATGGTAGACAATAACCCTTTCGCTTTCCAAGACAAGCGGCGATCTTTAAAATGATAATTACTGAGAGTCGTGTAATTTTCGTTCTTAATAACACGAAATACTGTAGACATGCAGTGCCCCCCCCCTTATATCAGGGTCGTTATTGGTTCCCTCCAACAGAAAAGGCAGCACGATGGCTGCCTTTTGCTGTTTCTGCCAATATCATGATTTGGAGGAAAGAAAAATTGGCAGAATCTATATTGTGCGATTGCAATATAGGCTTTATTTTAGCTTTTACTGTTCTGTAGATTCCTTAAAAAATCCACAAGATATGTCCGGCTGTCAGCAGCGTGGCAGTATTTTTTGTCAAATTCCAGCAGATGATAAAATACTTCATCGGAGAAAGGAATACAACGGGAAGATACCGGAAATCCTACATGCCTCTGCGGATACTCCTCTACGATCAGCCGCCTGCCGTCTGTAAAGTCAAACTTATAATAATTCACGTCAATATTTTCATCTCTGTACCAAAGACCCCACGCTTTATAGTTGGAAAGCCACTCCTTACGCTGATCATTATTATGGAAGGACGGAAGTTCATCGTGTTCAGAACCGTCTTGACATTCTCCGGCATCTGTGTCTGAACTTTCCTCTGTCACATCGCTATGCGACGTCGCATATTCCTCCATGAGCGGTTCTTGGTTATATGGAGGTTTAGGTTCTTCCTTATTTCGGACAGGCTCGGCCGCTTGTCTCAATGCGGTCGGTTTCGGCATATATTCCGGGAAATCCGTTTCAATGGATGTCTGCTCCGGGATGTCTTCGACGCCCTCGCTCTCCCGATCGACGGCGTCGGATTCTTTTCTTGCGGAGTCTTTGATGTTTCTGATCTGCTGTACCGTCATGTCGGGCGTCACTTTTTCCAGTTGGTCAGGCGCTAACGGCAGCATTTCTATCATCTGCGACTTGTCAAATCCGGCGTATCGGTCATCCAATTCGGGAGAATTATGGTTTTTTGAAAACTTTTCACAGATATTGATAAATCTTGAGGTCGTGGATTGCGAATAGCCCAGCCTGTCCGATGCGCATTCATAGATATTGGCATAACCGTCCTCTTTGAACAACTCTCTATCCCGAATATGTTTCAGATACCATCCGATCTTTACGAAAGATTTCTGCATTTTCAGGGTTTCGTCCTTGATAATCTCCATGGAATCCTGATATCCCAGCTGCTCCGGATCAAGCAGTCCCGTCTTTCCCAGATCTGCTACATTGAATTTTACGCCCATCAGAATCACCTCCCTGTATGCATGGTCAAAAACTCATCCGTGAATTTGCCGTAGGCACAGGATACTTTGCCCGACAGATCATATTCATAAATACTTTTGCCATACGAAGGAGCCTCTTCAGCCTTGACGCTGCGCGGTATGTAATTATCATATATTTTGACGTTAGCGCCATATGCATCCTTTAAAATTTTTTGCACGTCACGAAACGAGGTCGTTCTGTCATTGACGCATGTATACAAAATTCCCGCTATGCTGAGCGTTTCATTCAATCCGTTAGATCTCACAGAGCTGATCGTCTGCAGGAGCTGTTCCAAGCCGCGCACACTGTAATACTGTGCGTGCAGCGGAATGATAACTTCATCTGCAGCCACCAGCGCATTGATCGCTATAAGATTGAGCGAAGGCATACAGTCAATTAGAATATAATCATATTCCGTGCGGATCATATCCAAATATGTCTTCAGTATCTTTTCTCTGCCGAAAAACAGAGAGATAATCTCCGTTTCCAAAACAGACAACTCAATATTAGCCGGCATGAGATCGAGTCCTTCTTCATGCCGCAATATACCGAAATCATGCGTAAACGCATAGTCCTTATTGATTATTTTTCTCAAAATCGTAGATATAGTAGTATCAAGGCAATCCGCATCAAAACCAAGTCCCTGTGTTGCGTTTCCCTGTGGATCTAAATCGACCAGAAGAACCCGGTTGCCTTTATTAGTCAGTCCGATGCCGAGATTGATGGCCGTCGTGGTCTTTCCGACCCCGCCTTTTTGATTTGCAATCGCGATAATTTTACACATAATAATTTCCTCCATAAATTATTACAATTTTACCGGTTCCGTTTTTTCTTTCTGTTTTTTGCACTGACAGTTTTCTCTGAAATAGTCATTGGCGGATCATCTCGTATTGCGTTAGCAACGGCAATGATACTGCCGGGTAAAAACAGTAATACCGCTATGATATGCATCAGCATTTTTCTCACCTCCCATACACCGGAAGTCTCCATTCAAAACTTCTTTCATCTGTGATATACTATACTTGTCCAACCAAAAGGAACAAAAAAAGAACCGCAAAACGGTTCTCAAATGGATCATATCTACTTTTTTACTTTGCTCTATATTACATAACTTTCTGCTTGCAGGAGTTCATCGTTCCCTGCACGAAGTCCTCCGTGCCGTGCCCGCCCACCTTGTGACATCTGATCCTTCGATCCTCCACCATAATATAGCCCGGACAGTTGAAGGTGTCCGTGGGCTTGACCGAGCCGGATTCGAGTCCGGCCGCCGCCGTGATGATCTTGAACGTGGAGCCCGGCTCATAGGTATCGTTGATGCAGCCGTTGCGCCACATACCGTTCAAAAGCTCCTGCTTTTTCTCCTCGCTCAGCCCATCGCCGCCCACACCGTCGGGCAATGTGTAGGGATCGTTCAAGTTGAACTCAGGCACGTTCACCATGGCGAGGATCTCGCCGTTTTGCGGATTCATCACGAGGATAGAGACGCTGTCCGCCTGTTTTGTCTCCATCGTCTGTAAGGCGAGCTGCGTGGCATAGCTTTGAATATTCATGTCCATGCTGATATACAGGTCTTTTCCCTCGACAGGCTCCACACGCTCCTCACCCGCCTCAGCGACTTCCACTCCTTTGGCGTCCGTAACCGTCAAGATGGTTCCCGCTTCTCCCTGCAAATATTCCTCATAGATCACTTCCAGTCCGATAATGCCCTGATTGTCCCCTCCGGTGAACCCGAGCACCTTCGAGCCCAGCGAATCGTAAGGATAATATCGCTTATAGTCCTCGTCCACTTTTACGCCCGCCAGATCGTATGCCCTGATCGCGTCGCCCACGCTCTTATCCACATTACTCTTGATCTTCTCGATGGAGGAATATTTCTCCACTCTTTTTCTGACATACTCCTCCGACAGTCCCAGCTCCTTGCAGAGCACGGCGATCACTTTCTCCTGATCTTCGATCTGACTGTGAATGACCGAGATGGTGCACACCGTCTTGTTGTCGGCGAGGATCTTGCCGCCCGCGTCTATGATCCGCCCTCTGGCCGCCTTGATGCTGCGTTCCCGCTCGTGCAGTTGTTTCGCCCGCATCGTGTAATACTCCGACCGAAAGACCATCAGATATACAAGTCTCCCCATCAACACAGCAAACACAAGCAGGATGAGGAACATCACCGTCACGGTCTTATTCCTGTGATATGTTTTGTGCTGATGCGGCGTCTCATCCATCATACAGAAAACCTCACAAAAAGGTATTGGTATAATTTATTACCGATTTGATGAGGTTATTCTTATTTTATCTATTCTGTTTTCTCAGCTTCATCTTTTGCGGGATCGCCTTCCGCTGTCCCGTCTTCCGAATCGCCGTTCTCTTCGCCGTCCTTCTCTTCCTCCTCGATCATGCTGCCGCCGTACATCTGCGTTCCCGTCTCGGGGTCGTACAGATAGCCCGTTGCAGGATCTTTCAGATAGCCGGTTTCGGGATCTGTCGGAAAAGTCTTCCAGACTTCGCGCTGTTCCCTGTCTTCCTCGCTCTCGCCCTCGTCCTCGTCCGTATTTTCTCCATCGCCGTCTTCCATCCCGTCCTCCGGTTGGATCGGGTTGCCCTCCTCGTCCAAGGCCTGCTCTTCGTCCGTATCTGCGGGCATCTTCAGCTGGATCTGCAGCTCCTCCAGTTCCTCCCGCTCCTTGTCGCTTAACTCCTCCGTCATGAAGATATTCAGATAGGGCAGCACCTCCGTCAGCACCTTCCTGACAATCCCGGTGGCGTGTTTCGCGTCGTCCTGCAGCCACACGTTGGGTCTGTCTACCACCACATAGATGACGATCTGCGGATCGTCCGCGGGCGCGTACCCCATAAAGGAGACGACGTACTCATTGTTGCCTCGGGGCAGCGTCTCCGCCGTACCCGTCTTGCCCCCGATCATATAGCCCGCCGGTCTCGCCGTCTTGCCCGTCCCTTTTTCCCCGGTCACAACCGTGTTGCAGAACTCTCTGATCGTGTCGCTGGTGGACTGGGAGATCGTCTGTTTCAGGACTCTCGGCTGGATATTCTCCAGGGTCGCGCCGTCCGCCGTGGTGATCTTATCGACCACATGGGGCTCGTAATAGTACCCGCCGTTGATCAGCGAGCAAAATCCGGTGATCATCTGGATCATCGTGGCGTTGAAACCTTGTCCGAAAGAATTGGTCGCCAGCTCCGTGATCCGCATGGTGTCCTTGTTGTAGACCATCGTCACCGTCCGCGCCTCGCCCGCCAGATCGATGTTCGTCTTCAGGCCGAAATTAAACAGATGCTGGTAGTCCACCATCCGGTTCTTGCCCAGCTTAAAGGCCACGTTCATCAGCACCACGTTGCAGGAGCGCTCGATGCCCTGCTGCACCGTGATCAGGCCGTCGCCGTATGTCTGGTGGCACTTGATGGGTTTCTCGCCCTCCACCACCACCAGACCGCCGTCGCAGTAGAAGGATTCGTCTCCGTTGATCGCGCCGCTGTCGAGCGCCGCCGCCACCGTAAAAGGTTTCGCCACGGAACCCGGCTCATAGGGTTCCACGATACAATAATTCTTCCACAGCGCGTTGAGCTGCTGGTACATGGCGGCGTCGTCCATCTCGTCCAGAATCTCCTGCGTCACATACTCGCCCGTGCGGCTGCCCTTGTCGTCCACGAGCGGCATACCGAGCAGATACTCGGTATTTCTCGTGTCGTTCAGATCGAAAGACGGGTAGCTGGCCATGGCGAGCACTCTTCCCGTATCGGCCTCCATGATGATACAGCCCACGTTCTCCGCGCCGTTGCCCGGCCTGTAATTATCCTTGTAATCCTCGTTGTACTCTTTCAGGTACTTCTCCACGATGCTCTGGATATTGGCGTCGATGCTGAGCTGCAGATTGCAGCCGTCCTGCGCAGCGATGGTGGTGCGCTCCAAAGCCGAATCTTCGTTTAAATAGCCGTACTCTCTGCCATTGACGCCGCTGAGCGTGTCGTTATAATACTCCTCCAGCCCGTAAGTCCCCTGATTGTCGCTGGTCGTAAAGCCGATCACGTCGCAGGCCAGCGTGCCGTTCGGGTACTCTCTCTTATACTCGCTCTCAAACCAGACGCCGGCGATCGCGCTCCCCGTCTCAGGATCGTTGTCCATCTCCTGAAAAGCGCTGACTTTCTCGTACTCCTGCCGTTTCGCCATCACATAGTAAGAGGATTCGGGATGCGTGGCAATGTAGTTTCGCACCTCGCTCGTATCAATGTTGAAACACTTCCTAAGCGCGGTCAGCGTAGGTTCCACATTCTCTTCTTTCTGCAGTAAGATCTTCGTGTCCAGTATGACATTGTAGACTTTGTTGCTGACCGCCAGGATCGTGCCGTTGGAATCGACGATCTCTCCACGCTTAAAAGGTATTGTCGTTGAGTCGTACTCCTGCTGCGACAATACCTGTTTTTTATACTCTTCTCCATTGTCCCTTGTGATCAGGTACAGCTGGAAACTGAGCCCTGCAAAAGCCAACAGGATACCGAGAAACAGTATCAGCAATTTCTTTTGCATTTTCATAGTAAATTTCATGACAGGGCTCCCGCCCTCCATCCGACGACCGCTCAAATACTCACCCGCTTACATCACGCCTGACCGCTCTACTTCGGAATGTCAGCCATCTGTTTTACATAGTCGTTGTTCTCGCTTGCGAAGGAGACGATCTGCCCCTCGCCCGCATACTGCATTCCCAGCTCCTGGATCGCGATTCTTTTGATCTCTTCCAAATTTACACTACTTGTTATTCTACTATATTCCTCATCATTTGCAAGCTTTAAATCATTCAGCTGTTTCTCCAGCGTGGAGATATGCTGTACGCTGTTCGTTATGTCAGACTGCAGACCGATATATCCCGTCAGTATGATCCCCGTCACCGCAAGCGCCGCGCTCAGGAACAACACATACCCCGCGCTCATGTATTTCGCGCGCTCCCTGTTCTTGCGCGCTGTCCGGCTGAGTTTTCTAACCGGTTTCTTCTCGATCTCCCGTGTCACGTCAAGCTTTCTGACCGCATTGCCGTACACATACGTCTGCCCTCTGCCGGCCGCCGTGCGTCTTCTTCTTGTTTCCCCCTGCATTGTCGCCATCGCTTTTACTTTCCCCTCTCAAACACTCTCAATTTTGCGCTTTTGGCTCTCCTGTTCGCCGCGATCTCCTCCGCCGTCGGCAGAATCGGTTTTCTCGTGACCACTCTGCCCCTGGAGACTTGTCCGCACACGCACACCGGAAAATCCGGCGGACAAGTGCACGGGTTTTCATTTCTCCGAAAAGCCGTCTTGACGATCCGGTCTTCCAGAGAATGAAAGGTGATGATACAGAGCCTTCCTCCCGGATTCAGCAGGCCGATCAGTTCATCCAGCGATTCTCCCAATACCTCCAGCTCCCTGTTGCACTCTATCCTGATCGCCTGAAAAGTTCTCTTGGACGGATGTCCTCCCCCGGCCCGCATCTTCGCCGGGATCGCCGCTTTGATGATCTCGTTCAGCTCTCCCGTCGTCTCTATGGGCTTGTCCTTCCTCGCGTTCACGATATGCCTGGCAATGTTCTTGGCAAACTGCTCTTCCCCGTAGTCCCTGATGACACGGTACAATTCCATCTCGCCGTAACCGTTCAGAATATCCGCCGCGGTGGTCGTCTGCCGCAAGTCCATGCGCATATCGAGCGGCGTGTCATATTTGTAGGAAAACCCTCTCTCCGCATTGTCAAGCTGATAGGAGGACACCCCCAGATCCAGCAATATGCCGTCCACGCGCTCTATGCCCAGCCGCATGAGCGCCTGTCCGGCATTGCGATAGTTGTCGCGGATCAGCGTGATCCTGTCCCCATAGGGTTTCAGTCTGACGGCCGCCGCCTCAATGGCTGTTCCATCCTGATCGATGCCGATCAGTCTGCCCTTTTCAGTCAGTTTGGAGGCGATGTGATAAGAATGCCCGCCGCCTCCCAGCGTGCCGTCCACATAGATCCCGTCCGGCCTGACCTGTAACTGCTCTATCGTCTCCTCCAAGAGGACCGATATATGTTTAAACTCCATTCCGCGTTCCGTATCCTTCTTCGTTCCCTACGGACAAAGCTAGATGCCGAGTCCGAGCTGCGCCATGTGCTCCGCTATATCGTCCATATCGTCATAGGACGCCGTCTGCTCGAAACGTTCGCTGCTCCAGATCTCTATTCTGCTGGCAACGCCGATCAGCACCACGTCCTTCTGTAGATCCGCAAATTCTCTCAGTACATTGGGCACGAGGATCCTGCCCTGCTTATCCACTTCCGCCTCTGTCGCTCCCGCCAAAAAGAATCTCACGAATTTTCTGGCGTCCTTGTTGGTGAGCGGCAGGGCCTTCAGTTTCTCCTCGAACGCTTTCCACTCTTCATTGTCATAGACGAACAGGCAGCCATCCAACCCCTTTGTCACCACGAAAGTGTCTCCCAACGCCTCTCTGAACTTTGAAGGAATGATCAGCCTGCCCTTAGTGTCGATCGTGTGATTGTATTCTCCCATAAACATCGTCAATCACCCTGTCCGCGTCTTCCGTACACTTTCCTGACACCTGAGTGGTCTGCCACGGTCTGCGGCGGCATACCGTGATCGGGTCCCATATCTTCCACTTTAAACCACTTACCGCCACTTTCCACCACTCTGTTACCTATTTTATACTATAAAGGCGCATATTGCAAGCGCAAACACCGCTTTTTTTGAAAAAATCATCCGACAAAAAGGCGCAAAAAAAGCGTATGGTTCCCGTCGCCGTACCATACGCCTGTATGCGCTGACCCTATGAAATTATCTTTTCTAAAGCATGAGAATCAGCCCCTTTGTCTCAGATTCCCGCGCCCATATCCAGAAACTCCTCCGGCTCCTCCTGCTCCTGTGTGCGGACCAGCTCGGGCGGCAGATACTTGTGCAGCATCTCCTTGTAGCGCTGCGCGTTGATCGGTTTGGAGAGGTAGTCGTCAAACCCGGCAGCCAGATAGAACTCTCTGGAGCCGGAGATCGCGTTGGCCGTGAGCGCGATCACCGCCGCGTCCCTGCTCATGTTCTCCTCCTGCGCGCGCATTCTTTTCAGCGTCTCCATGCCGTCCATTCCGGGCATCATGTGATCTAACAGGATCAGATCATATTTCTGCGTCCTGATCTTCTCCAACGCCTCCGCGCCGCTCAGCGCGGAATCGACCTGTATCTTCGTCTCCTTGATCAGCCCCTTCGCCACTACCAGATTGACCTTGTTGTCATCCACCGCCAGTATCCTCGCGTCGGGAGCCGTGAACGTGACTTCCTCCTTCTTCCTGTCCTTGTACATCTTCGCGGCAGCGCCGGCGAAATCGCCGATGGGCGTCTCATCCTCCACCTCCTGCGGCAGAGTGATGCTGAAGGTGGAACCCTGCCCGTAGACGCTTTCCACCCGTATGGAGCCGTTCATTTGCTCCACGAGCTGTTTGGTGATGGACAGTCCCAGACCCGTCCCCTCGACCTTGCGGTTGACAGACATATCCACGCGCTGGAAACTGTTGAACAGTTTGTCGAGATCCTCCTCCCGAATGCCGATCCCCGTGTCCGTGACGGCGATGCACAGATCGATCCCGCCGTCTTCGCGCGCCTTATGCTCCGCCCTGAGCGTCACTTTGCCCTTGTCCGTGTACTTGACCGCGTTGTTCACCAGATTCAGGATGATCTGGCGGATGCGGATCTCGTCGCCCACAAGCTGGTGCGGAATGGCAGGCGAGATGACAGGCACAAGTTCCAGCCCCTTGTCATGCACTTTCTTGTTGACCATGTTAAGCACGTCGTTGAGCAGCGAGCCCAGCTCATAACTCACGGGAACGATCTCCATCTTGCCGGACTCTATCTTCGAGAAGTCCAGAATATCGTTGATGATCGCGAGAAGGGTCTGCCCCGCGTTGTAGATGTCCTGGGAATACTGCGCGGCCCTGGGGGAGATCTCCTCCCGCATGACCATCTCGTTCATGCCGATAATGGCGTTCATGGGCGTTCTGATCTCATGGCTCATGTTGGCGAGGAAATCGCCCTTCGCCTGATTCGCCCGCTCCGCCTCCAGACGGTTCTCCTCCGCCAGCGCGGTCTGCTCCTCCAGACTCACCAGAAGTTTCTGCGCCTCCGTCACGTCATTGATCACGTTCATGACGCAGCGCGTCTCCCCGAAGTGGTCCAGTATGACCGTATAGCGGATGTCAAGCATCCTCTCGCCGTCCAGAGTTTTCGCCGGGAAAGCGCCCTCGTACAGCTGCTCCGAATTCACCAGCTCGATGGCCTCGTCCACGGAACGCTCCGTGATGATATTGCTGTAAAACTGGCGCGTGCCCAGGATCTCTTTATTTTCCAGATGGAAAAATCTGCGGAAACTCTCATTGTAGTAGATGATCCTGCCCGTGTAGTCCACGAACACAACGGGCGTGGTCAGATAGGTCGTGATGTAGGAATCCACCTTTGCCTTGGGCAGTTCCAGCATATCCAGATAACTGGCGATAAAGTAGAAACTCAGATTGGCCAAGCAGCCGACCGCGCCCTCGAAAGGCGTCGTCGCGATGCCCTTCCCCATGTTGATCATGCTGACGCCGTTGACGCCGACACTGTACAGCACGATCAGAATGATCCAGAGATTCAGACAGATCCTCTCCCTCTTGAGCCGGGTCTTGTGCCTGTGATAGGCAAGCACAAAAATACCGATCAGACACATCACGAAAATGCAGATATAGAACAGATAATTGGCCGCGCACACCCTGTCCTTGTAGAAAAGGCCAAACTCCGTCTCGACCATGATATATCCGTTTCCCGCCAGACGCAGCAGCCAGATCGCCACGCCGAGAACCGGACAGAGCACATGGAGCATCCTGTACGCCCCGGACTCCTCGTAGAAAGTCAGCATGAACACAAGCACATACATCACAAAGCTGACCGCGCCCAGCACGCTGACGTTCGCATAGAAGAAACTGTGGTTCTTCGGGCAGAACATCATGATGGCTAACGAGCTCGCCCACACATAGGTAGAAAGGCACATGCCAAAATAAGCGCTGTTGTGCTTACTGTGTCTGTTGTTGAACCATTTCACTTGGATCCCCTGTATCAGAACCAGAAAACTGACGGAGAATAAAAGTACGCAAGTATATAGATTCATTTTCCTTTGCCCTTTCTCTATGCTGTTTGTCTGATTTTCGTTTCGAAGGATCGTCTATGCCGCCGTCTTGGGACGCCTTCGCAGACAGACTCTGACGACAATGTCCGCGATCACCGCCACCCCCACGCAGACTGCGGCAAGCAGCTGCGATACGGGTATCGTCGTACCTGTCAGATAGAGCTGGTCGGTGCGGATGCCCTCGATCCAAAATCTGCCCAGCCCGTAGCCGCCCAGATAAAAAAGCCATATTTCGCCTTGAAATTTCTTGTGCCTGCGATAGACGAGCATCAGTACAAGAACCAGCAGATTCCAGAGACTCTCGTACAGGAAAGTGGGATGCACCTGAATATAATTGGCGCCCTCAGCTATGTGCGCCGCCACGCTCTCCGTGATGTCCCTGCTCCTGACCGCCGCGATCGGCAGCCGCATCGCCACCGGGTTATCCGTATAACCGCCGAACACTTCCCGGTTCATGAAATTCCCCCATCTGCCGATGGCCTGCCCTAAGATCAGCCCCGGCACGCAGACGTCCACCATCTGCAAAAAACTTTGTTTTTTGGCGCGCGTGTAGACGTAGAGCGTGAGAAAAGCCGCAATGACCCCGCCGTAGATGGCAAGCCCGCCGTTTCGCAGATTAAACACCTCCAGCAGATTATTTTTGTACATATCCCACTGAAAGATCACATAGTAGGCTCGCGCGCCTATGATGGAAAAAATAATGGCGTAGATCGCAAAGTCCCAGATCATATCGGGATCCATGCTCTCCTTTTTCGCCATATGCGCCGCCAGCAGCACGCCGCACAGGACGCCGACGCCGATAATCACCCCGTAGAAAGCGATCCGGAACCCAAAAACGCTGAAACTCTTAGGCACATTATTCAGATAGATCCCCAAATGCGGGAACGCGATGTCCCCGGCGTTCATAACCTCCTGCACGCTGACTCCTTTCGGGCAGGCCGCCTGCCCGCCCCGTTTCTATGCCCGAACCGATACTTTCATACACTGTACTTTTGACGCGCTATATCCGCATGTCCCGGATTTCCTACACGTTAAACCTAAACAGGATCACGTCGCCGTCCTGCACCACATAGTCCTTGCCCTCCATGCCGACCAGTCCCTTCTCTCTGGCCGCGGCGAGCGAGCCCTGCTCCAGCAGATCCCTGTAATTGACGACCTCCGCCTTGATGAACCCTCTCTCGAAGTCGGTGTGGATCTTGCCCGCAGCCTGGGGCGCTTTCGTGCCGATCCTGATCGTCCACGCCCTCGTCTCGTCCTCCCCCGCCGTCAGGAAACTCATCAGGCCGAGAATACGGTAACTTGCCTTGATCAGTTTCTGCAGGCCGGACTCCTGCAAGCCCAGATCCTCCAGAAACATAGCCGTCTCCTCCTCGTCCAGCTCCGCGATCTCCTCCTCGATCTTCGCGCAGATCACAAACACCTCGCTGCCGTTGTCGGCCGCGAACTTCTTCACCTTCGCAACTCCCTCGTTGAACGCCCCGTCGTCCGCCAGATCTTCCTCCGCCACATTCGCCGCGAAGATCACGGGCTTGTAGGTGAGCAGATTGTAGGACGCAAGAAGCGTCTCCTCGTCCTCATCCTGCGGCGCGAATCCCCGTGCCAGGTTGCCGCCCTCCAGATACTCCTTAAGCCGCTCCAAAAGCGACAGCTCCTTCGCCGGTTTCTTGTCCATCTTGGCGGCTTTCGCCGTCTTGGCGATGCGCCGCTCCAGAATCTCAATATCGGAAAAGATCAGTTCCAGATCGATGGTCTCGATGTCGCGCAGCGGATCGATGGAACCGTCCACATGCACGATATTGCTGTCTTCAAAGCAGCGCACCACATGCACCACCGCATCCACTTCTCTGATGTTGCTTAAGAACTGGTTGCCAAGGCCTTCCCCCTTGGACGCGCCCTTGACTAACCCCGCAATATCCACGAACTCAATGGTCGCGGGCGTCACCTTCTTGGAATGGTACATATCTCCCAAGAGTTTCAATCTTTCGTCCGGCACCGACACGATACCGATATTCGGATCGATGGTGCAGAACGGGTAGTTCGCCGACTCCGCGCCCGCCTTCGTCAGAGAATTAAAAAGGGTGCTCTTTCCCACGTTGGGAAGGCCCACGATTCCTAGTTTCATAATATATCATACCTATTCAGAAAACCCTTATTTTCAAGGTTTTCTGCCTTTCTCTATTTTATTGCCGCACGATTTTCAGGGTGTTTTCTGAATTTCAAAAATATTTACTGCACCATTTACTTCCCTAATTTTTAAGTCCTTCTGACAGCAAAGGTTCTCCCATAAAAGCGCCACGACACCTAGGACAGTATATCATATCGAGAATCAAAAGTAAATTGTAGGGTTTGTATTCAGTTTTCAGTTTTTAGTTTGCCTGTCCCTTTGTGCCGGGCGTAAAGAAAATCTGCCGACTGTTCGGACGCGCTTTTCTTTGGAAATTCCATATCCCTCTGAGCGGAAGACAATTATGACCGCAAGCAGGAACATGACCGCAAGCGAGAAAAATCCGAGAATCCCATTTGCCGCGCCCGTCGTATTCATAAACGTTGACGTGTCAAAACGGATAAGCGTAAAACAGGCCAAAAACGGGTAAATGTGGCGGAGCGATCCTGTCTTGAAAAACATACTGCAATATCCTAAGACAAAGGAAACGACCGCGCCTCCCATAAAAGAGCCGTGTCTCTTGCCGCAGAAGGCAAGGACCGGCAGGACCACAATATAAATGCCGCCGGCAATCCCGATCATTTGCAGGCCGCCGCGCAGGAGCGTTAAAAGACCAATCCCCCTGATGCCGGACAAAAGGCCGACTAAGGCGGTTATCAAAAAACTATAACCGCCTAATACAAAAACGAGAAATGCGATGGCAGACAATTTTCCTGTCAGCAGTCTCCTAGGAGATACGGGAACCGTAAAAATATTTTTCAAAGTGCCGTCCGTATATTCCCTGTCTATCAGATAGCCGCCGATCAACGTAAATATGATCGGCATGAAAATCGTGGCATTATTCCAGATCGTACTGTTAAAAAGGGCAGCAAAATCAAAGTTCTCAATTTTAGCGTCCTCAATCGAAATCTGCTGTGTGATTACGGAAAGAACCGGGGAAAGCGCCATTCCGATTATGCCGATCAGCATAATATGACACCGCTTTATCTTTTGAAATTCCGTTATTATGATCGCCCGCATAGGACCTCTCCTCCTTTAGTTTTCCTGATGTCGATAGACCTTTATGATCAGCGCCGTACATAATACAGCCTCCGCCGCCATGATAAGACAACAGGCAGGCAGAGGAACAAAATAAGGCCGTAACCGTTCAAAAAATTCTGTCTGTATCCTCCCCTCCGGCGTCTTGTATTGATACAGCCAGCGGAAAATGACCGGTACGGGAAGAAATGTCGCAATGTTAAATCCGATCGGTTTCATCATAACGGCGTCCGACAAATGCAGCGCATAGTTGAGTAGCATATAAAAAAACGCGATGATAACAGAAATAATGTAGCTTTTGTTGAACCACACTACCAAAATTACACAGGGAAGCGCGGCGGCTGTGAGAAAAACACCGGTTCCCAGAGTGAACAGCAGCTCCGACGCAAGATCTGTCAGCGGTACGCCTTTGAAAACGGCGAGTAACATGCCGAAGATAAAGCCGCATAACTCATAGAATACCGAAAAGATCAGGAGAACACCTATTTTTGCTGTGGCAAGCTGATTTTTTGATACAGGAATACAGGCAAGATTTTTAAGGGTATCATTGTCGTGTTCTTCAAAGAACAGATTTGCCGCCATAACGACCAACAGGGGAATCAGCAGAATAAAACCGCTTTCCTCCCGCACTCCCGAAATAATATCTGAAAATCCGCCCTCAGACATCAGCGCGGAATCCAACGCGGGAAAAATAAACGCTGTGGCGGTCGCCGCCTTTAACAATCCTTTCCGTTTCAATTTCCAAAACTCGCATTTTAGGAGTTTAAGCAATCCCCTCACCTCCCGTTACCCGCTTGAAATAGTCCTCAAGGCTTTCTTCGCATGTATGGACCTCCGATACCTCCAGACCGTTCTCCACAAAAGCGGTAACGATCCGTCCTACAGGCATGGCAAGGTTATGCAGCCGCAGATTGCGGTCGTCCTGTAGGGAAAACTGCCGTTCGTGAAAACGCATCTCCAGTATCTTCGCCGCCCGCGCCGTATCGGAGACGGTAAAGCGGATATGCTTACTGCTCTTTTGCTCCAACTCCGTAAAACTCTCTTCCTCCAAAAGCGCGCCGTGGTCAAGAATGCCTATATCGTCAGCCAACAGCGCGATTTCCGAGAGGATATGGCTGGAAATCAGGATGGTCTTTCCTCTCTCGTCGCAGAGCTGCCGGATAAAGGAACGCATCTCTGCGATCCCGATAGGATCAAGCCCGTTGATCGGCTCGTCCAGGATCAAAAGCTCCGGGTCGTGCATAACGGCAAGCGCAATCGCAAGACGCTGTTTCATACCGAGTGAATACCGGGAAAACAGCTTTTTGTCCCCATAGGGCAGCCCCACCAGCTCCAAAGCGTCTTTCACCGCGTCTTTGTCCGGCACACCGCGCAGAGTGGCAAAGATGCGCAGATTCTCCGCAGCCGTCAAATTCGGATAGAAACCGGGAGACTCTATCAGACTTCCAATCCTAGGGAGCAGTTTCTTTTCATTGCCCTTTAAGGGCCTGCCCCAGATCGCCACTTCGCCGGAGGTGGGAGCGGTCAGTCCCAGCAGCATTTTCATGGTGGTCGTCTTTCCTGCTCCGTTTCTCCCAAGCAGACCGTAGATACGTCCTTTCTGCACATGGATATTCAGGTCGATGACGCTTTTTTGCGCGCCGTACTGCTTTGTAAGATTTTTGGTTTCAATAACATATTGGCTCATGTTCAGACCTCCTATGCCTGCTATGGTATCACACCAACCTTACATGAGCCTTGCCGGGACCTTATATTTACCTTACATTTCAGACAACGCAAAAACACCCTGCCGTACCGACAGGGTGTCTCCTAAAATGCTGATCCGGTCCATGTGATCCGCCTAATCACTGTTACCGGGGTCAACATTTGCTTGTCCTAGTACCTTCTCACTTCCTTTAGTTCCTGATAGAGCGCCTTGTAGTTTTCATAGCGCACCCTGCTGATCTTCCCCTCCTCCACGGCCTCCTTGACGCCGCAGGACGGCTCGCTTATATGCGCGCATCCGCTGAATCTGCAGTGCGGTTCATACTGCGCGAACTCCGGATAATACTGTCCCAGCTCCTCCTTGGTGATCTCGGAGATGTCCAGGGAGGTAAATCCCGGCGTGTCCACGATGTATGTGCCGTTCCCGAGGGCGATGATCTCCGAGTGGCGCGTCGTATGCCTGCCGCGCTCGATCTTCCTGCTGATCTCCCCCGTCTCCATGTTCGCCTCGGGGGAGAGACGGTTGATCAGGGACGATTTTCCCACGCCGCTGGGCCCGGCCACCGTAGTGGTCTTTCCCTGCAGCAGCTCTCTGATCTGCTCTACGCCCTCATTCTCCAGCGCGCTGACGAACAGCACGCGGCAGCCGCAAGTCTCATAGGATTGCCGCAGCGACTCTTTCTCCGCGTCCGAGGCGATGTCCTGCTTGTTGAAACAGATGATCGCGGGCAGTTTCTGACGCTCCATGCGGATCAGGAACCGATCTAACAGATTGAAGTTCGGGTTCGGTTTGACGATTGCGAAGATGAGCATTGCCTGATCCACATTGGCCACCGCAGGACGCAAAAGCTCGCTGACCCGCGGCAAGATCTCCAGAATATTTCCCTCCATTTCCCGCTCGTCGAGTACCGCAAGCTTCACATTGTCGCCCACCAGAGGTTTGATCTTCTCGTTTCTGAAGACGCCCTTGGCCCGGCATTCATATACGCCTTTTCCTTCCACATGGACATAGTAAAAACCCGCAATGCCCTTGATAATCTTCCCTGTCATCCATCCTCCGTGTCAGTTTCCGGCTCTATTCCTGCGTGAAAGTGACTTCTCTCGTCACAGTCTTTTCCTCGGAGACCGCCTCCACGGTGTTCACCTCTCCCGTCTCCGGATTCGTCGTGGTAGTGGCCTCGCGCTCCACCGTAAAACTGAATGTCACGGTGCCGCCGGGCGACTTGATCCCCGTGTAGTTGACCATCACGGGAAAGGAGGAAGTCTGCGTGCTGAGAAGCTGCGTGCCGTCAGCCGTCGTCAGCGTGACGTTTACGGTCATACCGCCGCGATAATCGGGATCCTCCGTGGGCGCGGCGATCCCTTCGGAATAGCGGTAGGTCACGTTCTCCGGCCCGGTGCTGACCTTCAGATCCACCGCCGTGCCTTTCTCCACATAAGAGCCGACGGAATAGCTCTGGTAGCAGACCTGATCCGCCTCCACCTCCTCGTTGGGAGTCTCCGTGACAGTGCCCACGCTCAGACCGCTCTCCACCAGACTTACCGTGGCGTCCTCCTCCGTCATGCCGACTACGTCCGGCACTCTGACCTTGTTATCCTCCGTGCCCTGACTGACGCGGATCGTCACGGAAGACCCCTTCGGCGCCGTGGTGTCCGCCTCGGGCGACTGGGAGATGACATAGCCGCTCTCCACAGAGGCGTCATAGCTCTGCGTCACGCTGACAACGAAACCCTCCTTCTCCAAGACAGAGACGGCCTCGGATTCGGACTTGCCCGTCACTGTCGGAACCGTCACGCCGTCCTCTCCCTGCGCTACGGTCATCACGATCACCGTGTTTTTGTCTATCATCAGACCGTCCTGCACGCTGGCGCGCAGAACAGTCCCTTCGTCGTAGTTGGTGTTCACTTCATACTGGATCTCCGGCGTCAGTCCCAGCTCCAAGAGCGCGCGTTTCGCCTCGTCCACATTCATGCCGACTACTCTGATCATCTCCACCTGTTCCGATTCTTCTCCGACAGTCCCGTTCTCCTCGTCCGCTCCGAACTGAAACACGCCGAAAGTCTTACCCACAAAGAAGATCACAATACACCCGATTAAGAGCGCCGCAACGACGGCGAGGATCGTCGTGATCCTCTCCATCTTGGGATCGTAATCCTCCTCGTCTTCCTCGTCGTCCCAGTCTTCGTCGTCCTCCTCGTCCTCCTCGTCGTCTTCGTAGAAGCGGTCGCTGTCCTTTTTCAGGCGCATCGCCTCATCCATGGAATCCCGGTGATCAGACTGTCTCTTGATCTGCACCATATCCCTGTCCGTGATCATGCGGGTGGAGGCCTCCTCGTCGGGATCGACCAGCTTGACAAAATCCTCATCCGGATTGATCAGGGACTGTTTTAAGTCCGCGATCAGTTCGCCCATCGACTGATACCTTCTGTCCGGGCTCTTCTGACAGCACTTGCACACGATCTGTTCCACGCTGACCGGGATTTCCGACACATACTCTCTGGGCGACGGCATCTCCTCCTGAATATGTTTGATAGCGATCGCCACCGTCGTCTCCCCGTTGAAGGGCACTCTGCCCGTCAGCATCTCAAACATGGTGATGCCCAGCGAGTAGATGTCGCTCTTCTCGTCGCTGTATCCGCCCCTTGCCTGCTCCGGCGAAGTGTAGTGCACCGACCCCATAACGTTGGAGGTGATCGTGTTGCTGGTGGCCGCCTTGGCGATGCCGAAGTCCGTCACCTTCACCTTGCCTTCCTTGGAGATAATGATATTCTGCGGCTTGATGTCCCTGTGGATAATGTGATGGTTGTGCGCGGCCTCGATCCCCATGGACACCTGGATCGCAATGCTGACCGCCTCCTTGACGGACAGTCTCGCCTTCTTCTCAATGTACTTTTTCAGGGTGATGCCCTCCACCAGCTCCATCACAATGTAGTGGATGCCGCCCTCCTCGCCGACGTCGTACACATTGACGATATTCGGGTGCATCAATCCTGCCGCCGCCTGCGCCTCGATCCTGAATTTGGACACAAAGTTGGCGTTCTCCCCGAACTCCTGTTTCAACACCTTGACCGCCACAAACCGGTTCAGCTTGTGATCTTTTGCTTTATATACATCTGACATGCCGCCGGTACCGATCTTTTCCAGGATCTCGTACCGATCTCCTATCATCATACCTATTTTAATCATGTTTCACCTCATCTGCTAACGGCTCGATAACGATCACGGAAATATTGTCCTTGCCGCCGTTTCGGTTGGCGGCCGCCACCAACTCCTCCGTTCTCTCCTTCAGACTTCCTTCCCCCGTCAGAATCCGGCGGATCTCTGCGTCCTCCACCATATTCGTCAGGCCGTCGGAACACAGCAGCACCAGATCTCCCGGCTGCAGCTCCCTGTTGAAAAAGTCGGCGTCAATGTAATCTCTCGCACCGATCGCTCTCGTGATGATGTTCTTGTCCGGATGGTTCCTGGCGGAGGCCCTGTCTATGCCGCCCATGCGCACCATCTCCTCCACAAGAGAGTGATCCTCCGTGATCTGTTCGATCCTGTCGTTGACGACGTACAGTCTGCTGTCGCCCACGTTGGCCACCTCCAGGTATCTGCCGATACATGTGGCTGCCACCATGGTCGTTCCCATGCCATTGTAGGCTATGTTCTCACGTGCTCTCTGCCGTATGAGGGCGTTCGCCCTGCCGATCGCCGCGCCCATGATCCTGATCGGATTCTTCTCAAACGACGCGCCGATCTCCTCCACCACAGTCTCCACCGCGTAGCGGGACGCGTAATCTCCCGCCTTGTGTCCTCCCATGCCGTCTGCCACAATAAAGAGATTGGGCAGATTGCCGACCGGCGTCTCCGACAGATAGATAAAATCCTGATTCAGTTGTCTTTTCCGTCCGATATCCGTTACCGCATAGGCTCTGAGCACCGTCAATTCCTCCTGTTACCGTTTCCGATACTTACCAAATATTGCCTGTAACCTTAATATTTTAACACACTGCCCGTAAAAGGTCAAAAAGATCTGAAAAGCGCTATGTCTCCTTCCTATATCTGCGCCGCAGCTGTCCGCAGGCGCCGTCGATGTCCCGCCCCATTTCCCTTCTGACCGTGACATTGATCCCCCTGTTTTGCAGCCGATTCCGAAATGCCTCCACCGCCCGTCTGTCCGACTGTCTGTAGCCGCGCTCCCTGATCGGGTTGACAGGGATCAGGTTGACGTGACAGTTGAGGCGGCCGATGAGGGATGCGAGTTTCCCGGCGTCCTCCTCCGAATCGTTGACGCCCTTCACCAGACTGTACTCGAAAGTGATCCGTCTGCCCGTCTGCTCGAAATAGTATGCGCAGGCCTCCATCAACTCCTCCAACGGGTAACGCTCGGCGATGGGCATAAGCGCTCTTCTCTTTTCGTCCGTCGCGGCATGCAGGGAGAGCGCCGGCGTGATCTGCAGTTTTCTGTCTGCGAGCCGCCGCATCTCAGGCACCAGTCCGCAGGTGGACACAGTGACGTTGCGCTGGCTGATGTGCAGCCCATTTTCGTCCGTGAGCAGTTCGATGAACCGCAGCAGATTGTCGTAGTTGTCAAGCGGCTCGCCGCTCCCCATGACCACCACGTTGGACACCCGCTCCCCCGTGTGGCGCATGATGGCGTAGACCTGATCCAGCATCTCCGAAGGACGAAGATTCCGCTCTAATCCGTCCAGCGTGGAGGCGCAGAATCGACAGCCCATACGGCAGCCGACCTGGGAGGAGACACACACGCAGTTGCCATGCTTATAGCGCATCAGAACGCTCTCCACCGCATTGCCGTCGGCCAGTCCAAAGAGATATTTCCTCGTGCCGTCGATGGCGGACTCCTGCACCAGAATCGGCTTTAACACAGTGTATTCGTACCGCTGCCTGCAGCGGTCTGCAAGCGCTTTCGGAAGATTCGTCATCTCCTCATAGGAGACGGCGAGTTTCCTGTGCATCCACCCGTACAGTTGTTCCGCGCGGAAAGCCTTTTCTCCCATAGCCGCCATCTCATCTTTCAGCTCACTCAGCGCGAGCGATTTTATATCCGTCATGCGTGTTCTCTCCTGCGCAGTTTCGCAATGAAAAATCCGTCCGTGTCGTGCACGCCGGGCATAAGCTGTATAAAGCCCCTCTCCGCCGCCCGACCGAAGGGCTCGGGCAGCGCCCCGGCCATGGACACCGTCTCCATGGCAAACTCTCTGCAGAGCCAGTCCACCGTCTCCTCGTTCTCCGCCGGATTCATGGTACAGGTACTGTACATCATGACGCCCGTGGGTTTCAGGTACTTTACGACATTGCGCAGGATCTCTTTTTGCAGCGACAAAACTTCCCTCATGGACGCAGGCGTCACGCGGTACTTGATGTCCTGTTTCCTGCCGATCACGCCAAGCCCCGAGCAGGGGAGATCGGCGAGCAGCACATCCGCCTGCCCTGCCAGTTCCTCGTCCGTGACGCGGGCGTCGCGCATCCGCACGAACACGTTCTCCATGCGCATCCTCGCCCTGTTCTCCTCGATCCTGTCGGTTTTCTTAGCCGTCAGATCGCAGGCGATGACCCGCCCCGTTCCCGCCAGTTTCGCCGCCGCGTGCAGCGCCTTGCCGCCGGGCGCGGCGCAGACGTCGATGACGGTGTCTCCCGGCCTGATTTCCGCCGCCTCGACCACCAGCATGGAGCTGAGATCCTGCACCGCAAAGGCTCCTTCCGCATAGCCCGCGAGACTGTGGATGCCGTCTGCCCGCTCCACCGAGACAGCGTAGGGCAGATAGGGACTGCGCTCCACCCTGACACCCTGTTTTCGCCATGTGTCGATCAGCCGCCGCCGCTCCTCTTCGCCAAGCGTCTCCTGCAGTCTGACGCTGACCGCTCTGCGCTGCAAAAAGGACTGCAGGATCGTCTCGCACAGTTCTTCCCCGTACGCCTCGCAGAAATGCTCCACGAGCCACCGGGGCATGGAGTAAAAGACAGACAGATACGTCCGATAGTCCGTCTGCCTGTCAGGATAGACAATCGTCTCCTTCCCTCCGGCTATGGCGCGCAGCACGCCGTTGACATACCCCTGCAGCGACCGGAAATGCCTCTTCTTCGCCAGCTTGACCGCCTCGTCGCAGACTGCCGCGTCCGGTATCTTTTCCATGAAAAGCAGCTGATAGCAGCTCATGCGTAGAAGTTCCCGGATAAGCGGTTTCATCTTCTCCACCGGGACTTTGGAAAACTGCCCCAGCACATAGTCGATCCGGATCCTGCGCTCCACGGTTCCCTCGGCGACACGCTTGATAAACGCCTTCTCCCTTCCGTCCAGATAGTCGTACTTCGCGAGGACGGCTGCGATCAGGACGTTGCTGTATTCATCTTGTCTTGACAGTTCCAGCAGAATATCCAGAACCACTTCCCGTACATTCATCTCTTCCTCACCCCGAATATCGATCCCCGCGGACGCACGGCGCGCCGTCCGCTCAGTCGTCCCGCCTGTTTCCCCCGCCGAACAAAAGGATTAGCCGCAATAGCTGCAGGATCGCGGTAGCCGCAGCAGCCACATAGGTGAGCGCCGCGGCGGACAATACCTTGCGGCAGCCGTTCACCTCGCTCTGCTCCAGCATACCGTAATCGCCCAACATCGCAAGCGCCCGCGACGAGGCGTTGAACTCCACGGGGAGCGTCACGATCTGAAAAAGCACCGCCAAGGCGAACACCCAGATCCCGATCTGGATCAGCGTATGATTCATGCCGAGAAACACCCCCAGCAGAATAAGCGGCACGCCCGCCCAGGAACCGATATTCGCCACGGGGACAAGCGCCGTCCTGAAGGACAGCGGCGCATACCCCTTGTGATGCTGCACCGCGTGTCCGCACTCGTGCGCCGCCACGCCGATGGCCGCAACGGAGTTGGACCCATACACGGCATCCGACAGGCGCAGCACTTTGCCCGACGGATCGTAGTGATCTGTCAGTTCGCCGCGCACATGCTCGATGTTCACATCGTAGATGCCCGAAAGCTGTAAGATCCGCTGCGCCGCCTCAGCTCCGGTCAGGCCGCTCCTGCTCCTGACGCGGGCATACTTCCTGTAAGTGGAGCTGACCCGCGCCTGCGCCCAGATGCACAGCACCGCCCCGACCAGCACCAACAGATACGTGGGATCAAAATAGTAACCGTAATAACCGTAGTAACCCATACTCTTCCTTCCTTTCTCCTATGCGCCCAATCTCTCCCCCGTCTTGATCGGATAGCCCAACAGAAAATCCTTCACCGCCATACGCTTTTTGCCCTCCGGCTGCACAGACAGGATCCTGAGGACACCGTCGCCCGTCTGCACATAGAAAGCGTCCCGCTCCACGAGGACCACCGTGCCCGGCGCCGCGCCGTCGGCGTCTGCGGCCGCGCCCCTTTCGCGAAACGCCTCCCACGTCACAGGCTCCTCCTCCCAGATCTTAAGCGTCCTGCCGTTTCGCACGGTGTAGGCTCCCGGCCACGAGAGCAGCCCGCGGATCAGACAGTCCAGTCTGCCCGCTCCCTGTCTCCAGTCGATCCGGCCCATGGACTTGTTGAGCATCCTGACGTAGCAGGCCTCCTCCTCGTTCTGCCTGACCGGCGTCACGCCGCCGTGCTCTATCGCCGCCAGCGCCTCCACGATCAGCTCTGCGCCCGCGGCGGCCAGCTTGTCGTGCAGACTGTCCCCCGTCTCTCTCGCGTCGATGGCGACCTCCGTCTTCATGAGCATGTCTCCCGTGTCTATGCCTGCATCCATCTGCATGATGGTGACGCCGGTCCTCTTCTCCCCGTCGATGATGGCCTGCTGGATCGGCGCGGCGCCTCTGTATCTCGGCAGCAGGGAGGCGTGGATATTGACGCAGCCGTAAGGCGGCATGGCTAAGATCTCTTCCGTCAGGATCTGCCCGAAGGCGGCCACCACGAAAATATCCGCCCCGTAAGTCCTGAGTGTGGCCACGGCCTCCGGCTCCCTGATTTTGACAGGCTGGAACACCGGGACGCCGTGTTCCAGCGCGCATGTCTTGACAGGAGACATCTGTATCTCCCTGCCCCTCCCTTTCGGCTTATCCGGCTGCGTCACAACGGCCGCCACCTCATGCCCCGCATGCAGGATCGCCCGCAATGCGCTGACCGCAAAATCAGGCGTCCCCATGAACACTATCCTCATGAGTTCTCCTCCTCGTCCTCCAGATCGGCCGTATTGACCAACGGCCCATCCACTTTTTCCACATACAGATGGCCGTCCAGATGGTCCAGCTCGTGACAGATCGCCCGCGCCAAAAGCTCCGTGCCCTCCAGCTCGAAAGGCTCCAGATTCTCATTGTAGGCGAGCACCTTGACATAGTTGGGCCGCACGACGATGCCGCTCTTGCCCGGAACGCTCAAGCACCCTTCATACCCTTCCTGCTCCCCGCTGGTCTCCATGATCTTCGGGTTGATGAGCAGGAGCGGGTCTTCCCCCGTCACATCGATCACGACGATCCTCTTCAGGACGCCCACCTGCGGCGCGGCGAGTCCTACGCCCTCCGCCTCGTACAGCGTCTCGTACATATCGTCGATCAGTTCCTGTATTCTCGGGGTGATCTCCGTCACTTCCTTGCACCGCTTGCCGAGGACCGGATCGCCCATCTCCCTGATTTTTCTGATTGCCATGCTTTATCCTCTCCTTCTTATGTCATTCATTAATATGTATTCATCGGGTCGAAATCATACTGCACCGAGACGTTTTTTGCCTCCTGATCCCTGCAGAACAGCTCCAGCGCGTCCTTGATCTCCACCAGAGCCTGATAATCGCTGTGTTTCACATAGAACACATGGCGGTACAGATCGTTGATCTTGCCGATCGCCGCCTCCGCCGGCCCGATCACCTGCAGACTCTGTGCCCGTTCTTTTGCCCTGTTCGCGGCCACAGCCGCCAGCTCCCCGCACAGTTTCGCACCGGCTCCCTGTTCGCCGGAAACGACCAGCACGGCAAGCATGTGCGCCACAGGCGGATACTGCATGAGCTGGCGGTAGGCGATCTCCTCCTCGTAGAATCCAAGGTAGTCCTGTCCGGCCGCATGAACGATGCTGTAGTGCTCCGGCTGGTAAGTCTGGATGACCACCTCGCCCGGCTTATCGCCTCTTCCCGCGCGTCCCGCGGCTTGGGTCAAAAGCTGGAAGGTCCTCTCCCCCGCGCGGTAATCGTTTCTGTTCAGGGACAGATCCGCCGCCAGGATCCCCACCAGCGTGACATTGGGGAAATCATGTCCCTTGACGATCATCTGGGTCCCCACCAGAATATCCGCCTTCTCGTCCGCAAACGCCGCCAGGATCTTCTCATAGCTCTCCTTCGTGCGCGTGGTGTCGGCATCCATGCGCAGCACCCGCGCCGACGGGAACTCCCTTCGCAGCGCCTCAACGATCTGCTCCGTGCCTGCCTTGAATCCCATCAGATACTTAGAACCGCAGGACGGACAGACCGCGCGGCGGATCTCCTCGTAACCGCAGTAATGGCACACCAGCCTGCCGCCCCTGTGCTCGGAGAGCGACACGTCGCAGTGCGGGCACTTCATCACATGCCCGCAGGCCCGACAGGAGACGAAACCCGCGTATCCTCTCCTGTTCAGGAAAAGCATGGTCTGCTCCCCGGCCCGCAGTCTCTGCCCGATCAGATCGCGCAGTTTGGCGCTGAACACGGAGCGGTTGCCATGTTTTAATTCTTCCCGCAGATCCACCACGTATACGGACGGCAGCCTGCTGTTTCCGTGCCTGTCGGTCATCTCGTACAGCTTATAGACGCCCGCCCTGGCGCGGTAGTAGGCCTCCAGGGACGGCGTCGCCGAGCCCAGCACCACGCTGGCCCCGTACATAGAGGCGATCCGGATCGCCGTCTCTCTGGCGTGGTACTTGGGCGCGGACTCGCTCTTGTAGCTTGCCTCGTGCTCCTCGTCCACGATGATCACACCCAGATGGGGAAAAGGAGTGAACAGCGCCGATCTCGGCCCGATGATCACGTCCAACTCCCCCGCCTCGGCCCGTCTGATCTGATCGTACTTTTCCCCCTGGGAGAGGGTAGAGTTCATCACGGAGACGCGGTCCCCAAACCTTTTATAGAAACGCAGGAGGGTCTGATAGGTGAGGGCGATCTCGGGTATGAGCACGATCGCCTGTCTCCCCATGGCGACCATCTGCTCTATGATGCCCAGATACACCTCCGTCTTGCCGCTCCCCGTAATGCCGTGGATCAGGCAGGTGCGGGGCGTCCCCGCCCTGTAATCCTGCATCACGTCCTCCACGATAGCGCTTTGCGCACTGCTCAGAACGACGCGCCGCTCCTTCGTGTCCATGTGTTTCACGGGATTGCGGTAGACGCTCTCCGTCTCTATCGCCAGAAAACCCTGTTTTTCCAATGCCTGCATGGTAGACGGAGCGACGTTTAATTTCCTGCGGATCAGCTCGTAGGGAAGTACCTCCTCCTCCGCCAGCGCCCGCAGCACGCGCGCCTTCGCCGTCTGGTGTTTCTCCTCGCACACGCAAGCCGCCGCCCGCAGTTTATCCGCGTCGGGCAGCCTTGTGACTTTCTTCTGCTCCAACTGCCGCAGCTTTTGTTTCACGGGCAGCACGGTCTTGAGCGCCGCGATCGTGGTGGAGCCGTACTGCCTTTTCAGCCAATACGCGATCCTGATCTGCGCGCTCAGAGCGGTGACGCCCTTCTCGTCCACCGCTGTGATGCTCTTGATCTTGTCCGCCGGGTAGTCCGCCCTGTCCGAGACGTCCACCACGTACCCGACTTTATCCCGGTTGCCCTTGCCGAAGGGCACATGCACCCGCACGCCGGGATATACGGTTTGCCCCAGCTCCTGCGGGATCCTGTACTGAAAAGGTCTGTCTACCTTCTCATGGGAAATATCCACGATGACGTCCGCATATCTCTCCGCCATGCCGTCTCTACCTTCCTTCAAGTATCTCCCGGATCAGCACTCTCTCGTCCATGGGGTATTTGACTCCGTTGATCTCCTGATAATCCTCGTGTCCCTTGCCCGCCAGCACGATGATGTCCCCCGGCTCCCCGTGGGCGATGGCGTAGGCGATGGCCTCTTTTCTGTCGCAAATCTCCACGTATCTGCCGTCCGTCCTGCCGATGCCGGTCTTGATGTCGTCGATGATCGCCTGCGGTTCCTCCGCCCTCGGATTGTCGGACGTGATGATGGTGAGATCCGCCAGCTGTCCGCTCACTTCTCCCATCTCATACCTTCTGGACTTGGCGCGGTTGCCGCCGCACCCGAAGAGACAGACAAGTCTGTGGGGCTGATACTCCCGCAGCGTGGTGAGCAGACTCTTCAGCGCCATCGCGTTGTGGGCATAGTCGATGATCAGCGTGAACTTGTCGGACACCTTGACCGGCTCGATCCGCCCCTTCACCTTCGCCGCCAAAAGCGCCTCCTTGACCGCCTCGTCCGCCACGCCGAAGTGCCTGCAGATGGCAATCGCCGTCAGCGCGTTGTAGACGCTGAATTTGCCGGGCGTCGCGATCTGCACATGCATGTTCGCAAGCCCCGTCACATCGAAGGACATGCCCAGATCGCCCGCCTCCTTCAGGAAGGTGATATTGCCCGCCCGAAGATCGGCCTCCGTGTCGATGCCGTAAGTCTCCAGCCTGCATGTATGCCCCTCCGTAACGGCCTCCCAGTGCGCGTCGTCATGGTTGACAATGCCCACCTGACACTGTTTGAAAAGCAGTCCTTTGCAGTGCAGATAGTCGTTGAAATCCCGGTGCTCGCCCTTGCCGATGTGGTCCGGCTCCAGATTCGTGAAGATGCCGTAATCAAACAGAAAGCCCTGCGTCCTGTGGAGCATCAGCCCCTGAGAGGACACCTCCATCACCACGGTGTCGCAGCCCTCGTCCGCCATCTGCCGGAAATACTTCTGGATCAAATAGGATTCCGGCGTGGTGTGATCCGCATGGATGTGCGTGTCGCCAATGACGATCTCGATGGTGCCGATCAGACCTACTTTTCGCCCCGCGTGTTCCAGAATGGACTTCACCAGATAGGTCGTGGTCGTCTTGCCCTTGGTTCCCGTGATGCCGATGATCTTCATCTCCTCGGCGGGATGCCCGAAAAAGGCCGCCGACAAAAAGGCCATGGCATAGTGTGTGTCCGGCACCTTGAGCACCGTCACGTCCGCCCCGTCGGGCAGCTCCACGTCCCGCTCCGCCACGACTGTAGTCGCTCCCGCCCTGACGGCGTCCGCCGCGAAGGTATGCCCGTCCACGATCGCACCCGGTATGCAGATGAACATACAGCCGGGCGCCACCCTGCGGGAATCGTATACAATATCCGAGACTTCCCGCTCCAACGTGCCGCGAACACACTCGTAGTCAACTTGGTCCAACAACTTTTTTAACCTTGCCATCATTACCCCCTATGTTCTTTCCTCATTCCATTACCATAGCACGAAAAGCGCTCTTTTTCAACTTTTGGGGCTTTGCGCGCCCATTTTCACAATCAGTTTAAGATTATTTTATAAATAATACAGAAAGTAAACACATTTTGGACACAATTACCTTTTAAAGTAAAAAGCAAGATAGTTGAATGCTCACTATCTCCCCCCCCCTCATAAGAAATGCAGAAAAGTCCGGAAACCCCGGACTTTTTTGTGTGCTTTTACACGTCCATCTTCTCCACGATTATTCTATTCATCAGTTCCTCCGCTGTTTCCATGGGAATGCTCGCGCTCTCCGCTGTGGTGGCGTTCGCGGACGCGACGGCGCACGCGCGGACCAACGCCCGCTCCTCAGGATCGCCCGCCAGATAAGACATGGCGTAGGAGGCGACCACACTGTCGCCGCAGCCCACCGTGTTGACGGGAACAATGCCCCTCACGTTGGCGTACAGCACGCCCTCCGCCGTGACGCTCATAAGCCCCTTGTCCCCCATGGACACGATCACCTTGCCGACTCCCTGTTGGAGCAGGAACTTCGCCGCCTCCGCGGCCTCCTCCCGACCCGCCAGTCTGTGCCCCATAATGTACTCAAGCTCTTTCCGGTTGGGCTTGATCAGAAACGGCTTGGCGCGCACGCCGAACCGCAATCCCTCCCCGCTGGAATCCAGGTACGCAGGCACGCCCGCGTCCGACGCCCGCGCGATCAGTCCGGCATAGACTTCGTCGTCCATCCCCTGCGCCACAGACCCGGACAGGATCACCAGGCCGCACTCCGCAAGGAGCGCGTCGTACTGTGCAAAGAACGCCTCCGCCTCCTCGCCTGAGATGACCGGCCCCGGCTCCAGAAGTTCTGTGACATAGCCGTCGTCCGCCAGAATATTCATATTATTTCGCGTCTCGCCCGCCACATGGACGAAACGGCACTCGGCCCCGCGTTTTATAAGCTCCTCCTCGATAAATCTGCCGCTGTAACCGCCCAGAAACCCTGTGGCCGCCACCTCGTACCCATACTGCCTGAGTATCCTCGTCACGTTGACGCCCTTGCCGCCGGCGATCTTCGTGACGGTGCGCATTCTGTTCACATGCCCGGCGATCACACACTGTGTGGTGTAAGTCTTATCCACCGCCGGATTCAGCGTCACGGTCAGTATCTTTTTCATCGCTAAACATCTCCCTTACAATAGTCCTGCATGATCATCTGAAGACGTTCTCTGCCCTGATAGACGTCCAGGTCAGGATAGTAGAGCACATGGATCTTCATGCCGCCGCCACCTCTGCCGTACAGTCTGTCGCATTCTTCCCGCCCGAAATTCTCTGTCAGAAAGGCATGCCACTTTTCCAGATCGCCAAAATACACCATCTCATACGTTCTGCCGCTCTCGTCCTCCACAGTGTATTTTCCCACATTGCTGTTCTTTCCCAGCAGTCTTCCCCTGATGAGACGGATATTCTTCTGCGCGAAGACAGGCTTCGGATTGCCGTTTCCAAAGGGCTCCAACACCGAGAGCTGCCGCACGAGATCGGCGGTCACATAGGACATGGGCATAGGGACGTCGATAGAGATTTTCTCCACAAAATCGTCCGCCGACAGGCCGCAGTGCCGGTTGAGGTAGTCCCGAAAAGGAGCCACATTCTCGCGCGGCAGCGAGACGCCCGCCGCCATTCTGTGACCGCCGTACTTGGTGTACAGCTCCCTGCACTCGCTCATCTTATCGTACATGTGATACGCCTCTATGGACCGCCCGGAACCCTTGACGCCTTCCTCCGCGTCCGTCAGCACGAAGACAGGTTTGTTGTAGCGTTCCCTGAGCCGCCCGGCGATAATACCCGCCAGACTCTCGTGGCACTCCGGCAGATACACCACCAAGACCCTGTCCTCCCGCAGCGCGCTCCCCTCGATCATCTCGATGGCCTGTCTCGTCCCCTGCAGCGTCATATTCTTTCTGCTGTCGTTCAGCTCCTTCAGCTCCCCGGCGATCCTGACGGCCTCCGCCTCGTCCTCCGTCAGGAACATCCGCAGGGCGCGGCGCGCGGTGTCCAGTCTGCCCGTGGCGTTGAGGCAGGGCCCCAGCACAAAGCCGATGTGGTAGGCCGAGAGCGGCTTATCCCGCAGGCCGCACACATTCAAGAGCGCCTGCATTCCCCTGTTGGACGACTCTGCGATCTGTTTCAGCCCATACCTGACCAGGATGCGGTTCTCATCCGTAAGCTCCATCACATCCCCCACCGTGGCAAACGCGGCAAAGGCGAGAAGCTCCTTGAGCAGAATACGCCCGGCCTCGTCCGGCGTCCCGCCAAGCAGCGCCTGCACCAGCTTGTAGGCCACCACCGCGCCGCAGATGCCGTCAAAAGGGTAGGCGCAGGCCTCCTGTTTGGGATCGATCACCGCGTCGGCGGGAGGCAGGCACTCCCTTCTCGAACCGTCCGCCTCGATCTCGTAGGGCGCCTCGTGATGATCCGTCACCACCACCGTCATGCCGAGTTCCTTGGCACAGGCGATCTGCGCCGCAGCCGCTATGCCGTTGTCGCAGGTCAGGATCGTATCGACGCCCGCCTCGTGCGCCTCCTCCACCATGCGGTCATTCATGCCATAGCCGTCGTGGATCCTGTGCGGGATCACCGCGTCCACATCCGCGCCGCAGAGCCGCAGCCCTCTGAGCAGGATATAAGCGGAGCAGATGCCGTCTATGTCGTAGTCGCCGATCACGCGGATCTTCTTTCCATCCCCGATCTTATCCTTAAGGATCCCTACCGCGCGCTCCGCATCCTTCAAAAGAAGGGGCGAATGCAGATCCCTGAGTGTGCCGTGCAGAAATAAGTCGATGGCCTCGTCCCCCACAATATCCCTGTTCCGAAGGATGCGCGCGATCACCTGATCGATATGAAATTTTTCCGCGATCGCCGCAAAATCCGCCCGTTTGGCGGTCACCACCCACTTCGCCATGCGCGTGTTCTCCCGGTCAGACAAGTCTTATGGTTTCATAAAAGGCGTTCTGTTTGCCGCAGAACGCCTTAGGTCTTCTCCCTGTATCTGTGCGCTCCCGCGCAGTCAAAATCTATTTCGCCGCTTTCTTCACAAATTTCGTGCGGAACACATACCACATCGCTCCGGTCAGACAGATGGAGGAGTACGTCCCGCATATGATACCCGCCATCAGCGGCAGCGCGAACTCTCTGATGGAGGACACGCCGAATACCTCCAGCGCCGCCACCATGAAGAAGGTGGTCAGCGAGGTAAAGATACTTCTGGACAGCGTCTGCGAGATACTTCTGTTCACCAGCTCCTGCAGATCGTCCCTGCTCTTTCTGTCCCGCAGATTCTCACGGATACGGTCAAAGATTACGATGGTCGCATTGATGGAGTAACCGACGATGGTCAGCATACACGCGATAAAAGTGTTGCCCACAGACACTTTAGCGACCGCGTAGAACGCCAGCACCACGAGCACGTCGTGAACCAGCGCCAGCACGGAACTTGCGCCGAATCGGATGTCTTTGAACCGGAACCAGATATACAGCAGCATGAGGATCGTGGACACCACGATGGCCTTGATGGCATCCGCCTGCATCTCGGAACTGATCGTCGCGCTGATCGTCTCCGCAGTGATACTGCTTTCGTCCACGCCGAAGTTCGTTACCATCGTGTCTGCAAAGCGTTCGCGCTCCTCCACGTTCAACGTCCTTGTCTTGATGATGATCTGATTGGAGCCTGCCACCTTGGTCGTCTGCACGTTGGCGTCGCCTGTGATCTCCTCGACCAGCGGGACGATCTGCGCGTCTATCTCCTCAATGCTCATATCCTCATTCAGCGTCATGGTAGTGGACGTGCCGCCCACGAAATCGAGGCTGTAGTTGAGCGGCATACCCGTCTGCGCCTTGTTGACGCCCATCATGACGAACCCGATCACGATGACTGCCGCCGAAAGTCCAAAGAACAGAGATTTCCTGGAGAGGAAATTGATGTTCCTGTGCTCCTTGCCCACGCCATAAGCCTTCTCGCTCTGGATCCCCACCGCATACAGCGCGTTGATCAGGAATTTCGTGACAAACAGCGCCGTAAACATGGAGAGGATGATACCGAGCATCAGTGTGATGGAAAAACCTCTGATCGTACCGCTGCCCATAAAGTAGAGCACGACCGCCGCGATCAATGTGGTGATATTGCCGTCCAGGATAGCGGACAGCGCCTTGCTGAAACCGATCTTGACGGAGGACTGCACCGTCTTGCCGGTGGCCAGCTCCTCGCGGATACGCGCGAAGATGATCACGTTGGCGTCCACCGCCATACCGACGGAGAGGATGATACCCGCGATACCGGGCAGCGTCAGCGTCGCCTCGAAGGCATACAGAAGAATCACCATCAGTTCCGTGTACAGGCACAGCGCCAGAGCCGCCGCAAAACCCGCCACATAGTAGACCGCGATCATAAATACGGCCACCAGCGCGAAACCGACCGCCGCCGCGATCAGACTCGTATGGATCGCCTCGGAGCCGAGCTGTGCGCCGACCACGTTGGAGCGCATTTCCTCCAGCTCCAGTTTCAGACCGCCGATACGGATCGTGGACGCCAGATTCTCGGCCTCCTCCGCGCCGCCCTGCCCCACCGTGATGACGGCGTTGCCGTCCCTGATGACAGCGTTGACAGTGGGAGCGCTGACAATGGCGTCGTCATAGTAGATCGCGATGGACTCGCCGTTATTGTAGGCTTTCTCGGTCGCCTCCGCAAAGGCCGCCGCTCCGGCGTCGTTCAGTGTCAGCGACACCACGTTCTCTACATTGCCCATCTGCTGATCCTGCTGTGCTCTGGCCTGCGCGTCCACCACTTCCGTACCGGTGATGATCACGGAGCCGTCTTCGATCAGCTCGTCGATGGTCTTGTTGAGCACATACTGGGGGACGAGATTGCCGTCCGCGTCAATCGTGAGGCCGCCCGTGTAGTTCTGGTTTCCCTCGCTGTCTGTCTGCGAGATGAAATACAGGCTGCCCGGCTTGCCCAGCTCCTCCAAGATCGCGTTGGCGTCCGTCACGCCGGGGATCTCGATATTGATCCTGTCGGACCCCTCCTGGTACACCTGCGCCTCGGTACTGTAATTCTGTACACGCTGCTGCAGTTTGTAGATGGTGTCGCTCATATCCTCAGCGCTTGGATCCTCGTCTCCCACCACCTGATAGGTGATGCTGACGCCGCCTGCCAGATCAAGCCCCAGCTTAATGCTCGACGCCGAGCCGGACTTGTCCGATCCCACGCCGAAGATGGCCGTGTAACCAAGCAGCCCCAGTATCAGGACAAACGCTATCAAACCTATAACCGCTCTGCTTTTTTTCATCATATTTTCTCCTTTTCCTCGTCGGCCAGCGCCGCCTTTATCATGATCGCGCACTCGACGCGTTTCCTCTGCAGTTCGCATCCAAGATCGTAGGAGCCGTTGATATGTCCGCTGAAATTGTACGCGTTAGCGGCGCATCCGCCGCTGCAGTAATACTTGGCGAAACACTCCCTGCACTTCTCCTTGGCGTAGACGTTGCACGCCTTGAAGGCGTCTCTGATGTCCGTCCGCACGATGCCGTCGTCCACGTTACCCATCAGAAATGCCTCCTGCCCCACGAACTGGTGACACGGGTACAGATCGCCCCAAGGGGTGACGGACAGATATTCCGTCCCGGACCCGCAGCCGGACAGCCGTTTCGCCACGCACGGGCCACCTTCTAAATCTATCATAAAATGAAAAAAATTGAAACCTTTTCCTTCTTTTTTTCTGCGAATGTACTCAAGCGCCAGCTTGTCATACTCCTCAAGCAACCTCGGCAGATCCTCCTCGCGCAGAGCGTAGTCCTCCTCCGGAGACGCCACCACGGGCTCCATGGAGATCTGCTCGAATCCCTCGTCCGCCAGATGTTTGACGTCCTCCGCGAAGTCGAGATTGTTGCGCGTGAAGGTGCCGCGCACATAGTAGTTCATCTGGTTCCTGCTCTCGGCCACCTTCCTGTACTTGGGCACCACCTCGTCGTAACTGCCCTGACCGCCCCTGTGGGGGCGCATCAGATCGTGGATCTCTTTTCTGCCGTCGATGCTTAACACGATGTTCGCCATCTCTCTGTTGGCAAACTCCATCACTTCGTCGTCCAGCAGGACGCCGTTGGTCGTCAGCGTGAAACGGAATTTTTTGTTATGCGGTTTCTCGAGACTCCTGCCATAGGCCACCAGATCCTCCACGACCTGCCGGTTCATGAGCGGCTCGCCGCCGAAAAAATCCACTTCCAGATTGACCCTGTTTCCCGAGTTCGCCACGAGGAAATCCAGGGCCTTCTTCCCCACCTCATAGCTCATGAGCGCGCGGTCCCCGTGGTACTCTCCCTTCCCCGCAAAACAGTATCTGCAGGCCAGGTTGCAGTCGTGGGCGATGTGGAGACAGAGCGCCTTCACCACCGTCTCCCTGTTCTGAAAACCGTCGATATACTTTTCGTAGACGTCCTCCGCATAGAGCATACCCGCGTCCCGCAAGGCAAGGATCTCCTGTACCGTCTCCGCCAGCTCTCCCCGGGAAAGATCGGGCAGCTCGCGCGATACGAAAGCCGTGATCTCCCCGTCCGTCTTTTTCCCGAGTTTCAGAGCCTCCTCCACCACGGGGATCGCGCGGTACGCAGCCTCGTCCACCACATGCACGCTGCCGCTGTTGACGTCCAGCACAATATCATATCCGTTATTTCTATATTGATGTATCACTTTTCTTCTCCCAAACCAAATAGATAAACGCATAATAAGCAGCGACGCACGATCGCTGCTTATAATTCGTATAGAATTCCTATCTTTTTCGCTGAAACGTGTGAGAATTATCTGGCCTTCTCACAGCTCTGGTTTCCAACCGTACAGGAAGTCTTGCATGCGGACTGGCAGGAAGTCTGGCACTCGCCGCAGCCGCCTTTCTTCATGGATTCTTTCAGATCTCTCGTGCTCAAAGTCTTGATATGTTTCATAGTTTCTATCCTCCGTTTATTCGTGATCGCTCGTCGCTTGCTTTCTTCATTTGTCTACTATACCATACTTTTTTCCATAGGAAAAGTGTTTTTCTGATTTTTTTGCGCGTCTAGCTGATCATGCCGCCCAACATCCCGCTTCCCGCGCACAGAAAGAAGACGGTCATCATATTGCCGGACACATCCTGCAGCCCCCTGTTGACGATCAGGGAGACGAGCACGAGGATCGCGTAATAGGCTGCGCCCATGGCAAGTCCCCACAAAAATTTTCGTCTGCCGGCGCGTTTGCCCGCAAGGAGACCCGCCGTAAAAGTGACCGCTATGTAGATGCCGATGATACACAAGGACACGACCTTTTCGGACAACCCGAACCTGTACAGCATAAAAGCGAGTAACAACAGCAGCCCGGCAGTCAGAATATAGGCCGCCAGCATACACTTTGTGATAAAGACTACCTTTTCCAGATAAATTTCCTTCTTCCCCATACTTCCTCCGTTCTCAAATGATACGCTATCACAGATAGACTCCTATAACGAATGTATATTCCTCTTCCCTGAAAAACTTGACACATTCTTGTATTCCATAGTAAGATTTCTTTAACTGCCCGTATGCAGAAACGGACGTCTGCAAAAGCGGCGGCGATACATCGCAAAATAAGGAGTGAACATTTCATTGGATACCTCAGGTGTCATACAGACCGCAACACTGGTAATTCTCGTCTTTTTATCAGGATTTTTCTCCTCTGCCGAGACGGCGTTTTCGACAGTCAATCGCGTGCGGATCCGCACGCTGGCTCAGGAAAATCACAGACAGGCGATCCGGGTACAGCGCATTCTGGATCACTACGGCAAGATGCTCAGCGCTGTCCTGATCGGCAACAATATCGTGAACCTCTCAGCCTCCTCCGTCATGACCACGCTGGCCATCAAGATATGGGGCAGCTACGCTGTCGGCATAGCGACAGGCGTCCTCACTTTCGTTGTCCTCATGTTCGGCGAGATCATCCCGAAGACGTGGGCCATGCAGCGCTCGGAAAAGATCACGCTGATGTACAGCGGACCGATCCGCGGACTGATGATCGTGCTGACGCCCGTGATCTTTCTCATCGACAGGCTTTCCAACTGGATCCTGCGTTTCCTACATATCAGCTCAGACGGCAACACCTTCAGCATCACGGAGAAGGAATTAAAGACTTATGTGGACGTGAGTCACGAGGACGGCGTCATCGAATCGGAGGAGCGGGAGCTGATCTACAACGTGTTCGATTTCGGAGATACCGTGGCTAAGGACATCATGATCCCGCGCATCCAGATGACCACGATCCCCATAGACGCGACTTATCAGGAACTCCTCTCCACCTTTCAGGATTCGATGTTCACCCGGATCCCCGTCTACGAGGACGACCCCGATCACATCATCGGCGTGGTAAACATCAAAGACTTTATACTGGTGAAGGATAAGGAGAAATTCCAGCTCAAAAAGATACTGCGCGAGGCGTACTACACCTACGAATATAAGAACGTATCCGACCTATTGATGGAGATCCGCGAGAGATCGCTGAGCATCGCTTTCGTGCTGAGCGAATACGGCGCGACGGTGGGCATGATCACGATGGAGGACATGATCGAAGAGCTTGTGGGCGAGATCCGCGACGAGTACGACGCCGACGAGGAGGAGCTGATTCAGGAAGTGGAAGAAGGGCGCTATCTCGTGGAGGCGCAGATGAAACTGAGCGACATCAACGACGCGCTGGACATCGAGTTGGACTCCGAGGACTACGATTCCGTCGGCGGCCTGATCATAGAAAAATTGGAACGTCTGCCCCAGGACAACGAATCCATCGAACTGGATAACGGCATCGAGCTGCAGGCGAAGGGCGTGCAGGACAACCGCATCGTCAAGGTGCTGATCACACTGCCCTCTACCGTCGAACCGGCCGAAGAAGAAACTCCCGAGGAACCTGTCTCTTAGGCTCCCCGGGAGTCTTTTTTACGGTTGTTCCCCGCCTTTCACGATATAGGAGGAAGGCAGATACTCCATGAGAAGATGCTCCAGGACCGCTCCTTCGATGGGCTTGGACAGATAGTCGTCAAACCCCTTTTCGAGGTACATATCCCGAACGCCCGCCATTGCGTTGGCCGTCAGCACGATAACCTTCGCGTCCTTACTCTTGTTGTCCTCCAGCTTTTTCAGTTCTCCCAGCGTCTCTATGCCGTCCATCCCGGGCATCATATGGTCCAACAGGATAAGGTCGTACCGCTCCTTCGAGACGGCCTCCAGACACTCCCTGCCTCCGGTGACGCAGGTGACTTGCGCCTTGGTCTTGCGCAGAAGTCCCCTGATGACTGCCAAGTTGACCTTGTTGTCATCCACAGCCAGGATCTTGGCGTCCGGGGCGACAAAGGCAGGCGCGTCCGTCTGCTGTCTCTCCTTCTGTTTCGGTATCTCTTTTAAGCTGCCAACCGTTTCCTCCCCCGCGATTTTCTGCTGCAGGCAGACGGTGAATACGGAGCCCTTGCCGTACTCGCTCTCCACAGTCACCGAACCGTTCATCATACTCACCAGCTTGTCCACGATGCTGAGTCCCAAGCCCGTGCCCTCAATGGCATGCACCTGCTCTTCGTTGATCCGGTCGAACTTCCCGAACAGTCTGCCGATATTTTCCTGCTTGATGCCGATGCCCGTGTCCGCCACGGCGAAGGAGAGTTTCACCTGCTCTTTCGCCTGTCTCTCATAGGTGACGGTCATGGTCACGCCGCCCTTCATGGTGTACTTGATCGCGTTGGTCAGAATGTTGAGAATCACCTGGCGGACCCGCACCTCATCGCCAAGCAGGGCGCCGGGCGTATCCTCCGGCACGATAAATTTGAGTGTAAGCCCTTTCTCCTCGGCCCGCATGCTGCACTCCGTCCGGAGATCCTGCAACAGCGTTTTCAGAGAGTATGGCTCCTCCACCACCTCCATCATGCCCGACTCGATCTTCGAGAAGTCCAGTATATCGTTGATGAGCACCAACAGCGTCTTGCTGGCGCTCTGAATATTTCTCGCGTACTCCAGCGTCGCAGGCTCCCGGCTCTCCCTGAGGATCATCTCATTCATACCCATAACGGCGTTGATGGGCGTTCTGATCTCGTGCGACATGTTGGCTAAGAAGGCGCTTTTTGCCTCATTTGCCTTGTCTGCCCGCTGTTTCTCGCGCTCCAGACGTTCCAGCATGCGCACGCGCTCCGTCACGTCGTGCACGATCACGATATAACCGATGATGTCCTGATAATCGTCATAGATCTTGTCGATGGTGATGCTGCATATATTGTTTCTCTGCCAGCACCGCGCCTCCACACGGTTTTTGTTTCCCCGAAACCGAAAGGCGTCGCGCTCCAGCACGAAAATATCGCCCAGGCGCAGCTTGCAGCACTCCTCCGCGCTGAGTCCCAAGAAGATGGTGGCGCCGTTGTTCACGATGCAAAGCCGCTCTGTCTCGTCGAACAGAAACACCGGCTCGTCCACGGAATAGTATACGAATTTAGACATGTTCTCCAGCGTCACCCGGGAACCGTTATAGAATTGGTAAGTCTTGCACAGAACCATCTGGGCGACGAACTGCCCCAGCGCACTCACTGGGAAGGCCGAGAAACCGATCAGCTGCAGAAACGTGTCCAGCGCGCACCCAAACCCGACGATGATAACGCAGAGCATCAGTGAATAGGCGATGTCCCGCTCTCTTCTCCGAATACACCTGCGCACCATGTAGATACTCAGACAGAACAGATTGACCGCCACCACAGCGCAGAAAGCTACATAGGCGACGCTGCAGATCCCCGGTCTGATCCGATAGGACATGCCGTACGCCGTCATCTCAAACTCTACATTTTCCCGCCGTATCACAAAGGGATAGAGGAGCACGCTCAGCCATACAAAACTCGCCGTCCACCGTTTCATCCTGCCTCTTATGTCAGACCAGAAGATCATCATATGGGTAAAACAGATCAGCAGCCCGAAAATATGGAGCATCCCGACAGCGCGGAACAGCGCCGCCAGATCTTCATCCGTCTGCACCAGCACCAGTCCGATGAAAAGTCCCCAGCCCGCACTGCACATCGTGGAGAGGAAATAGAGCCTGTCGATCACCCCTTTTTTGCCCAACTTGTTGATCGACCCCAGCCCGACGAAATAGGTGATCGAGGCAAGACCGAATATAAGACAAAACAGAAATTCCTTCATACGTACTTTCTCCTAAATGCGCGCGACAAGCTCTATCACCGCCTCGATCTCCGCCCCGTTGTCCGGCGCGGCCTCCATCAGCTCATGCCTGCCGTCAGAGGTGATCCTGCCGATCTGATTCCCTTGGGCGGTCCGCTCTAACGTAAAGTAGAACAGTTCTTTTTTCTCCTGCAGCCGGACTGCATACACCCGATAGCACGCGCCCTTCTTTTCTTTTTCCTCAGGCATGTCCAATCTGGTGATCTGCATGTCCTCCGTGATGTTCAGCGTCATGACGGAGAAATCTTCCTCCCTGACGGCGATGGACGATCTGCGCTCCTCGGGATAAGACTCCCTGTAAAATTCCATGAGAAGAGCCCCCTCCTCCTGCTGCAGGCGTCTCAGTCCCTCTTCCTTCGTGTCAAACAGAAATTTCGGCAGCAGTTGGAACGCCACGCGGTCATGCACCAGCTGCGCATACTGTCTCTCCGTCATTTTGACCGTTCCCGACTGTTTCACGGCCTCTCTGCGTCTGACCGCGACCTCCAGTATGGCCCTCGGCATCACGATATTGTGGGTGAAGGGGTTTAGGACTATGGCCTCCACGTGCGTCTGCTCCGACATTGCCATAGAGAGACACACTTGAAAGGGCATGGCCAGCACAGCGGGGCTTTGTCTCTCCGGCGGGATCTGCGCGGCGGACGTAAAGACCGGAAGCGCCTGTTCGCCGGTTTCCTTGCGCAGAAGACAGGGATTGATGGAAGCATTCTTCGGGAGCTGTACGGGCTTTTTCTCCCGTATCAGCCGCTGTGTCTCCTCGTCCAGTCCCCGGGGCTGCATGATCGGCACCAGCAGGACAGATCTCTCCACCGTCTCCATGATCCGGGCGTACTTTTCTTTCTGCCTGTCCTTCACGAACTCTCCCGCCAGAGTCTCCAGCTGCGCGTTGTTCAATATCTGACCTGCCATAAACGACCTGCTCCTTACTCACTGATCTCTTACACTGACGGACCCGCGCCGTGAAACGCCGCCTGTCCGCGCCTACAGTATACCAAATTTTTTACTTCCCGCCAATCCGCCTGAGCAGACCGATCAGCTTTTGGTCCGCCCGGTGCAGCACGACCGCAGCCGCGATGGACGCCGCATAGCACGCTGCGATGTACCACACTCTGTTCCTGATCGGCATATACAGGAGAAACAGATTGTGGATCAGATACAGTTCCAGCGCGATAGAACCGAGAAAATCCATGATCTTATTGCCTAGCCCGATCTTCTGCGTCACGATGATGAACGTGAGCACCACAAAGGCGACGAAAGGCGTCTGCACCGCAAGCGTCTGCCACTTCTCCCTGTAGCCCGGATGTCCCTCCCACTCATACCAGTAGCCTGACGTCTGCAGCATGTACATCGTCCGACTGTAGAAAAATGCCGTGAGCAGCAGGGAGAGGATCAGCGCAAACCCGTAAATTTTTCGTATCAATCCAAGAATCTGTTTTTCCCATCTGGCGAAAAGAACGCCTAAGAACATCAAAAACGTGGTATTGTACCACCATTCCCCGTGGAACCACAGCCCTTGTGTGGGAGTCGTCGTATCGTGCCCCAGATACAGGCTGAAGGCGATCATGAGCGCCACACAGACCCCGTACACAATACAGGCGGCGTCGCGGTTTTTGATCAGGCGGAACACGATATAGAACAACAGATACAGGAAAAAAATCTCCACCACATACCACATCTGGTTATTCATCAGGATCACGCCCGTCAGATAGGGCAGAAACTCCTTCCCCTGCAGCTTGTATCCCCACAGGCAGGAACCTATGATAAAAGTGAGATTGCAAACATAGAAGGGCACCAGAATCGCCGGGAGTCTGTTTCTCAGAAATCCTTTCAGATAATCCGGCTTGTCCCGCAGACTTGTGTAGAGTCCATAGCCCGAGAAGAAAAAGAACATGCCCACGAAACAGACGCCGATGTCCACCATAAACAGTAAGATCCCCGGATCTTCCTTCGCAAAGTAGATCGTCTGCGACATGTGATGCAGCATGATCGCCACCGCGCAGAAACCCAACACCCCCTTGGACGTCTTAAGAGACAGCGCATCCTCCCGCCACATTCCTTTCGCCGCCGGCCTGACGTCGATCAGCAGGATCACCGCCAGCGCGCTGTAGAAAACAAAAAAATATTCTTTTGCCATAAAAGCCTCCTTACGCCGCCCTGTCCGGCAGCTGTGCCAGCACGATCGCCGCCACCATCAAAAGACAGCCAAACAACTCTCTGCCGCTCATCGACTGATGCAGGATCAGAAATCCCGCCACCACGCTCACCACAGATTCCAGAGACAGGATCAGGGACGCCACCGTGGGGTTCATCCCCCTCTGCCCCACGATCTGCAGCGTATAGGCCACGCCGCAGGACATGACGCCACCGTAAACGATGGGTCTCCACGCTGCCAGAATGCTGTGCATCTCAGGGCGCTCGAACCGGAAACTACACAAAAGCGACAAGATCCCGCACACCCAGAACTGTATGCACGACATCCTGACGCCGTCCACCCGCGGCGAGAAGTGATCGATCACCAGAATATGCAGCGAAAAGAGAAACGCACACACAAGCTCAAACGCGTCTCCTCTCTCTATCCCGGATCCGCCGCTCATGCACAGGAAATACAGGCCGCAAACGGCGAAGGCAACGCCGAGCCAGACCTTGTACCCCGCCTTTTTATGTAGGAAAAGACCCATGATCGGCACCAGAAGAATATACATCGCCGTGATGAAACCGGCCTTCCCCACAGACGTATACTGAATACCGATCTGCTGAAAACTGCCGGCGGCAAACAGGAGCAGGCCGCAGCACACGCCGCCCGCAAGCAGCGATCTTCCGCCCCGATACGGTTCTCCCGCTCTCCCCTTTGCGCTATCCTGCGCCCCATCGGCGCTCTCCGCACGGCCCCTGATCCTGTCGAGGAGCGCAATGCACGGCATGAGCGTCAGTCCGCCCAGCACACATCTGACGCCGTTGTAGGTAAACGGCCCTACATAATCCATGCCCGCGCTCTGCGCCACGAAGGCAACGCCCCAGATCACCGCCGTCAGAAACAGAAACGCCGACTGGCGCAATACAAATCTATTCATTTCTCCTCTTTGCTTTCGTCTTCATTCTCTTCCGGAAGAACCGCGATGCGCAGCTCTCTGAGCTGCTCCTCGTCCACCGTGCCCGGCGCCTCGGTCATCAGGCAGGACGCATCCTTGATCTTCGGGAACGCGATAACTTCCCGGATATTCTCGGCCCCCACAAGCAGCATCACGAAACGGTCAAGTCCGTATGCCAGCCCCGCGTGAGGGGGCACGCCGTACTTGAACGCGCTCAGCAGGAAACCGAAACGCTCCCACGCCTGCTCCTTCGTAAAGCCCAGCACCTCGAACATTTTCTCCTGAATATCATTCTGGTGGATCCTGACGGAACCGCCGCCCAGCTCCACACCGTTTAACACAATGTCGTAAGCCTTGGCGCGCACGCGGCCCGGATCGGAGTCGATGTACTGCCAGTCCTCCTCCATGGGCATGGTGAAAGGATGGTGCATAGCCATATACCGGTTCTCCTCGTCGCTCCACTCTAACAGCGGAAACTCTACCACCCAAAGGAAGTTAAACTTGGATTCATCGATCAGCCCAAGCTGTTTTCCCAACTCCACGCGCAGCGCGCCCAGCACGCTGTAGACGATATTCTTCTTATCCGCCGCAAAGAGCAGCAAATCGCCCTTCTCTCCATGCATGGCCTGTACCAGACGGTCTAACTCCTCCTGCGTCATGAATTTTGCGAAGGACGATTTGTAGCTGCCGTCCTCCTGCACGCTCAGGTAAGCGAGTCCCTTCGCGCCGTATCCCTTGGCGAAGTCCACCAGCGCGTCGATCTTTTTGCGCGGCATGGCCGCCTGCCCTTTCACATTCAGTCCGCGGACCGACCCGCCGCTCTCAAGGGCCGACGTGAACACGCCGAATCCGCAGCCTGCGACCGTTTCGGAGACATCCACAAGCTCCATCTCGAAACGGGTGTCCGGCTTGTCGGAACCGTATCGGTCCATGGCCTCCTGCCATTTCAGGCGCGGCAGCGGGAGCTGCACCTCCAGCCCGATGGCCTCCCTGCAAATATGCTGTATCAGCCTCTCGTTGACATCGATCACATCGTCCACATCCACGAAAGAGAGTTCCATGTCCGCCTGCGTAAATTCCGGCTGCCTGTCGGCGCGCAGATCCTCATCGCGGAAACATCTGGCGATCTGGAAATATCTGTCGTAGCCGGAACACATCAAAAGCTGCTTGTAGAGCTGCGGAGACTGCGGCAGCGCGTAGAAACTGCCCGGATGCACACGGCTGGGCACCAGATAATCTCTGGCTCCTTCCGGCGTAGATTTGCACAGGATCGGCGTCTCGATCTCCAGAAATCCCTCCTTCGCCATAAAGGAGCGCATCTCGGACGCGATCTTGCTGCGCAGCATCAGCTTCTCCTGCAGATCGGGTCTTCTCAGATCCAGATAGCGGTATTTCAGCCGAATCTCTTCCTTCGTCTTGGAGTCCGCCTCCACCGGGAAGGGCGGCGTCTCCGCCTCGGACAGAATGCGGACCTGTGCAGCGCGCACCTCGATCTCTCCCGTCTTCAGATTTTCGTTCACCGCGCCGGAGCGTCTCTCCACCTTACCGACGACGGCAATGACAAACTCGCTGCGCATCTTCTCCGCCTTGGCGAATGCCTCGGCGCCGCAGTCGTTCTCCTCAAATATGATCTGTAAGAGGCCGGAGCGGTCGCGCAGATCCACAAAGATGATACCGCCCTTGTTTCTCTGTTTCTGCACCCAGCCCATCACGGTGACTTCTTCCCCAACGTTTTCTGTGGAGAGTTCCGCACAGCGGCAGGTCCTCTTCCAGCCTTTCATAGACTCCGCCATTTTTCATATCCTCCTCGTATCCTCGTAATTATAATTGCTGTATGTATGGTATGCCGTTATGGTATGCCGTGTGGATTTCACAATACCATCGCAGACACGCTCCCGCTCCGTTGCTGCTCGCAGCGGTACATAACGCCTTAAAAAACAAGGCGTAAGTACCGGCGGCATCAAAGGGTCTGCTCATAGTATTGTGAAACCCACACTGTGATCCATACTTGTACTCCATACGACCTCACTTTAAAGGCTCCCTATAGAACTCCTTAAATTCCTCATAGCCCTGCGCCGTAAGCTGCTCCTTCTGGAACTTCTTGTTCTTGTTCATGCGGGCCACCAGTACCTGATCGCCACGCTCTCTCCTCTCCTGCGCCTCGGTCATGATCTCGGAAAGTCTCGCGCCGTCGATGCCCTTCTCGATCAGATAGGCGCATCGTCCGCCGACGGACGGCACCTTGAAACCGCTCTCCATGAGTAACAGAATGATGCGCTCAAAACCGATGGAAAACCCGCAGGCGGGCACGTCGTGTCCCGTAAAGCGTCCCACCATGCCGTCATATCTGCCGCCGCCCCCGCAGCTTGCGCCGAACTGCGGCATGGCGATCTCGAAGATCGTCCCCGTATAGTAGGACATGCCGCGCACCAGCGTCGGGTCAAAGATCAGCTCAAAGAAATCGCCCTTGACCGACTCCACGCTCTCCAGAATCTCCCGAAAACCTTTCCTGACCTCCTCAGGCAGGCTGTCCCCCAGCTTATCGAACAGATAGGCCACCGCATCGTCGGAGGTTTCCATATCGCGGAACAGCGCAAGATACCTATCCACCGTCTCCTTCGCGTACCCTGCCCCGGTCAGCTCTTCCTCCACGCCCGAAATACCGATCTTGTCCATCTTGTCCAGCGTGATGAACACCGCGTCGTAATCTTCCTCCGCAAAACCGCAGTATGCCGCCATCGCTTTCAGGATCCGCCTGTCGTTGATGCGGATCTGGAAATCCCGGAACCCGATCTTGCCAAGCGTCGTCGTCGTGGCGAGAATCAGCTCGATCTCCGCCAGATTGGAAGGCTCGCCCAAGATGTCGATGTCGCACTGCATAAATTGGCGGTAACGCCCTCTCTGCGGCCTGTCCGCCCGCCACACATTTCCCATCTGCAGCGCCTTGAACGGCGAGGGCAGCTCCGACGCGTGATTGGAATAGTACCGGACAAGCGGCACAGTCAGATCATAGCGCAGGCCGCCGTCTGCCAGATCGTCCTCCGTCTGCGCCTCCGCCATGCGCAATTTCTCTCCGCGCTTTAGGATCTTGAAGATCAGTTTCTCGTTCTCCCCGCCCGCCTTGCAGTTCAGGTTCGCAAGGTTTTCCACGCAGGGCGTCTCGATGGACGTAAAACCGAACTTTCCGTAAGTTTCCTTGATGATCCGGATCACGTGATCTCGAATCTCCATCTCCTCCGGAAGAATATCTTTCATGCCCGTCACGGGCTTTTTGCTGAGCGTCATAGTGTTCTCCTGTATCTTCTTCATTTTACTGCTACGATTCTACACTGTTTTACGGTGTTTTTCAAGAACGTATAGAGAAATCTTTGCGAAAAGCCGTTTCGACCCCCTGCTCTTGTCTCGTCAGATAAAATATGCTACAATCAGACCAGTATACCGAGCATGTACATCGAAAGAAGGATACACCGTGAGAAACAGAGGATTATTCAGGATCACAGCAGTCGTCTTGTCTGTGATGATAGGGTGCAGTACGCAGGAAACGGCCGCGTATGCAGAGGAACCTCAGAGAAGTTTATTCACTGAAGAAGAGCAGGCGTATATTGCACAGGAAAAAACTCTGAAAGTAGGCTATGTCCGCGACCGCAGGCCGGTGTCTTTCCACGACGACAACGGTGAGCTTGCCGGCATTTCCCGTCCCATCTTCGATCGGATCGCCGCGATCAGCGGCCTGCGTTTCAGCTATGTGGAGCTGCCCGCAGGCGACGTCACATACGAGTATCTTCTGAACGAAGGTTTCGATCTTGTCACGGGCGTGGAATACAACAGAGAGAATCAGAAAGCCCGCGGCATCCTGATCAGCGATCCCTATCTGTCCAGCCGAAAGGTCATCGTGGCGAAGGAAGGATTGAACTTCGACTCCGACGCCCACCTGACGGTGGCGATCTCCACAGGCTCTCAGACGATCAGAAAAGTCATCTCCGGCCAGTACCCCAACTTTCAGTTCGCGGACTATCCCACGATGGAGGATTGTCTGGATGCGATAAACAGCGGCGAGGCGGATCTGCTGATCCAGAACCAGTATGTGGCGGAGTATTGGCTCTACAAGCCGATCTACAACGATCTGCTGATTATTCCCGTCATGGAGATGAGCGACCAACTATGCTTTTCCGCAGTGACGCCTCTGGAAAAAGAAGTGTCGCCTGCATGGCACGAGAAGGAGCTTCTGATCTCCATCATCAACAAATCGATCGCGCAGATACCCGACAGTGAAATATCGGCCTACGTGGTGACCTGCACGCTTGAGAATATGTACGAGTATACGGTGGGCGATTTCATGTACCAGCACCGCTACTCTCTCATTCTGCTCGGCATCGCTCTACTCATGATCTGCTCTCTGGTGTTCGTAGCTCTTCGCGCGCGGATCCGCTCGATCAACGCACGCGCCGACGCGAAGGCAAAAGGAGACTTTCTCTCCGCCATGAGCCATGAGATCCGCACGCCGCTCAACGGACTGATCAGTTTGAATTATCTGATGTCCCAGCATGTGGGCGACAAGGATAAGATCTCGGCCTATCTGCAGCAGTCCTCCAATGTGGCGCAGTATCTGCTCTCTCTCCTTAACAATATATTGGACATGTCCAAATTGCAGGACAAAGAGCTGGAACTGGAGCAAAAGCCTGTCGATCTCGAGCTCCTTCTGGCGACGGTGGAGTCCGTGGAAAAGCGCGGCATGGAAAACAAACTGCTGGAATTTCACGTAGAAACCCAACTCCCCTACCCTGACATTCTGGGCGACGCCGTCCGCATCCAGCAGGTGCTCCTGAACCTGTTGGATAATGCGCGCAAGTACACAAACATCGGAGATTCCGTAACTCTCACGGCGAGTCAGACCGAAGATTCCCACGGAAGTATCCTGACGAAGATCCAGGTGATCGACACCGGCCGCGGCATGAGTGAGGAATTTCAGAAAAAGATTTTTAAACCCTTCACGCAGGAGCGCCACACCGTCTCGCAGGGCAACGCGGGGACCGGGCTCGGCTTGTCGATCTGCGCACTGCTGGCGGAGCGTATGGGCGGCAGCCTGACCGTGGAGAGCAAGCCGGACGAGGGAAGCTGTTTTACCTTTATCTTTGTCGCAAGACCCACGGCATATCTGCCGGAAGGCGACGACCCTGAGGAGGCGGCCGTAACCGCTAACGTCCATGCGGGACCGCGCATCCTGATCGCGGAGGACAATGAACTGAACGGTGAGATTTTGGTGGAGCTATTGGAGGGAGAGGGTTTCCGCGTCCTTCATGTGGAGGATGGCAGGAAAGCGGTAGCGGCCTTTGAACAGTCGGAACCTGGCGATTTCGGCGTGATTCTGATGGATCTGCTTATGCCTGTGATGAACGGGTTTGAGGCTACCGAGGCGATCCGCGCGCTGGATCGTCCCGATGCGAAGACCGTAAAGATTTACGCGTGCACCGCCAACACATTTCAGGAGGATCGGGACAGAGCGTTCAAAAGCGGTATGGACGACTTTATCGCGAAACCCATCAATGTCAGTGAACTGATTAAGATGCTGCGGCAGCAAATACCCGGATAGTCGGAAAATATTTCACGTCCGGTTTTCCAAAGAAATCCCGCTAAAGAAAAATTGTATCACGGTTTAAAATATGCTATAGTGATGTTGATATTTTTGCAATAACAGGCAACTCATGACATAACAATTTACGGAGGATAATGATTATGGGATTGGATGCGCTCACACTAACCACCGGACTGCAGCCGGAGATCACGGTAAAAAACAGATCCAGAGAGAACTATTCCGACGCACTGGCAAAGGCGAAGAACGCCTTATATGAGAAAATGCACAACATGGTGGATTATTACTGCGAGCAGATCAGCCTTCTGGACCGCTCGTCCATACAGGACAACTGGGACAGGATGGACGAACTGACCTTTTGGGGCGAACTGCAGCGCTATACTTCCGTAAACTTTGAAGAAAAAGAGCATCTGTTTCATAAGTATTACGGCACACAGGATTTCGACTGCTACTGTACGCTTGTGGATTATGACAATATGCAGCTTCCCTGGCCGGACGGCTATAAGGATCCGGGCAGCCGTATCGAAGGACTTGCCCCGATTGGTTTAAATGACAATTATTTCTTCTATGCGGAGGGCGGCATCCTGTATCGCTTGGATTTCGGCACCTGCGAACACAAAGAGCTGCGTATCGAAAACGGAGCCTCCTTCAATAAGAAGATGGAAAAAGTATCAAAACAGAATTATGAGATCGGCAAATTATTGCCCAGCCTGAATCTTATGCGGGACGCCTTCGAAAAGCTGATCAAGGCAAAACACGGCGACGGTTCTGTGGACACGCTCTCCGTCATGGAGATCCTGGATAACTTTGCCGCCCTCATCCGTTCCAAGCCGGATCTTCATGATTACAGCCTGCAGATACTTCCCGATGTTGACGATACCGCGTCCAACTTCCCACAGCGGTTTGCTCTCTTCAAAAACGACAAGCTGATCTATCTGGAAGAATTTTTTGACAATATTTATTTCTGATTTGCTTTTGTCAAAATCGCAGTTTCAGTTCCACCTTTATCGGAGCCTTCACATATCCGGCAAATGTCTCCCCGTCAGAAGGTTTCCCTACGATGCTGCCGTAATGCGTCGGGATCGCCACATCCGGCCGGATGGCATTCACAAGCTCCGCCGCTTTTTTCGCATCCATTGTGTAAGTGCCGCCGATCGGTATCAGGGCGACGTCGCATCTGACCGCCCTTGCCTCTTTGGTGGCATCCGTATCCCCTGCGATATAGATACGTTTTCCATCGATCTGCAGAATGTAACCTACCCACCCGGCATTTTTGGGATGGAACGGCTTTAAGTTGTTATACGCCGGAACCGTCTCAAGTTCCAGCCCCTCCACTTCCAGACAAACGCTCGGTTTTACCGTTACGATCCGTGCCACCAGACCGGAAACTTCCTGCGCCTTGTCCTCCATCTTCGCCGGCGCCAGAAGGATCGTCCCGCTGTTCGCCACTTTTCCAATGTCTTCCGGCGAAAAATGATCGTAGTGATCATGCGTGATCAGGATATAATCAGCATCGTGCGGCTCCGTCGTCATCCGAAACGGATCAACGTAGATCGTCCTGTCCCTGTCCTTAACGCGGATGCTGCTCTGGGTAAAAACTTCTATGTTTTCTGTCATCACGGCAAACCTCCCTCCGTCAGAACCTGATCTCTTCCGGCTCATGGGAAAAAGAGGAAAAGACCGCCGTTGCATTCCGGAAATAAAAGACCTCCGCGTTCCCGTCATCCGCAGAATACATACTCTGCAGGGACGGGTAAGCATCCAGCATGGACTGCCTTGCCTCCCGCCTGTCGTCCTCTACCAACTCCCCGGTGATGCGCAGCCATTCGTCATCCTTAAAGGCACACACCTCCACTTTGGGATTCGCATGTATCTGTCCGGATACGTTCTTCGCCTTGCCCGTCTGGATATAAAGTTTCCCCTCAAAAATATGCGCGGTCCCGAACGGGCGCACTCTCGGCTGATCGCCTTCCACTGTCGCCAGATAATAAACCCCTGCATCCTGTAAAAATTTCGCTGCTCTCTCCATTTCCAATTCCTCCTCGTCATTTTTTCATTTAAAGATAAACTTATCGGTGTTTTTTCGTCCATGACAATTAAAACGTCCTTCTACACCGCTTTTACTGCTTTTCTTTCATAACATCAGCCTTCGCCAATGCGCATTCCTCCTGACGACTATTATATTTCCGTCATGCCTAAATAGCAAGTCGAAGTTTCAGGCGGGCGCCTGTCATTGATCTAACATTTAACTGCCATCAGTTGAAATGTTGTTCCCATAAAAATGCTGTTGAGTTTGGCTTGAAACATGATATACTATAAATAACTGCAGAATTTCTGCGGCGGTCACCAAACGAGGACCATACATGAGCAACAAGGCGAGAATCCGCGAAGAGGCGAAAAAACTGAATCCGATCGACGATCTGATGTTCCGGATGTATGTGTCGTCTTTATCTCACATTTCGACATATTTCACTGCCTACAACAATCAAAGACCCCGCAGCAAGCTGACGGGGTATCAAACTTGCAACGCAGCAAGCTGCGGGGTATTTGACCCTCGCGGCATTCGCCAAATGCTCGTGCAAGCACGGCACTTGGCTCATTGCTCGCGGGAATAAATTCCCTATCACATCCGGCAGCAAACGCCGGTACAAGGAGACGGAGGAGGGTCAGCAGACTATGTGCGAGATTATGGACAGGATTGCCATGGAAGAACGCAGCGAAGGACGCGAAGAAGGACTCAGGGAAGGCCGCAAGGAAGGACGTGTTTAAGGGGTTGCCCGTATCAACAGGCTCAACTCCATTCTGATCGATCTGGGCAGGTTTGACGACATGAAACGCGCCGCCAAAGACCAGGCTTATCAGGCGCAGCTGATACTCGAACTTCTGCCCGAAGAAATGTAGCTACGAACCCGACAGATCCAGTGTGTTCCAAGAACGAATGCACCGGATCTATAATTTCATTATTATTCTTCCCTTTTCTTAATCTGCTTGACGATCAGATCGCATGTCATTTTTATAACGTCCCTATACAAAAATGAGATAACCAAAATAACAGCAACTGCCAAAATCAAAAACATAAGCGACGTTTTTTGAAAACTGGCCATAACCGCTAAAACATATACCATCAAACAGCCAAGCAGGAAACGGCCTGTTGCAAATTTGATCGGATATACTTTATTGGCCAGGAAGGTCCTGAGCGCGAAGAACAAAACATAAGACAGGCCGGTAGAAATGGCCGCGCCTTTTGCTCCAAACGCATTGATCAGAAAATAATTGCCTGCTGCATTGGCCCCCGCGCATGCAGCCGAAATCCACACATGATAGGAGGATTTTTTCATAAAATTGATCCCCATCACCGTAGATTCCGACACCGTATACATAATTGGCATAAACGACAGAAAGGGGAAAATATATACAGCCTCCTGATAATTCTTCCCCAGAAACAAAACCACAATATCCTTGGTGCACAACAACAGTATCGCTATTACCAGCATCCCATATGAAATGATCTTATTTGCAGTTATGAAAAATTCTTTATCTTCCGGATCCTCGGAATAATGCTCATATGCAACAGGCATCCAAAATGTAGTAAATACCATTTGCACCTGGGTCAATAAATGAACAATGTTTTGTGCGCCCGAATACAGCCCGATTTCATGATAATTTGAAAGCGCTTTGAGCATAAGCTTATCCGTAGAATGAAAAATATAAGTAATTGTTGAAGAAAAAACAAAAGGCAGACCATATGTAAAGAGCTGCCGCGTCGAAGTGGCAAGTTTCTCTTCTTCCAATTTCCAGTTTCGGCGTTCGACGAGACGCGCGCCAATGAGCAGCACCCCCTCCGCCGCTGTCACCGCTATGATCAGAGTCCATCCGCTGTCGCCAAATATCGTATAAAACAGGACAACAGCGATCGCCAGATAAGCGAGTTTCCGAATCATATTCAAGAGAGAATACCAGCCTGCTTTCTGCGCCATTCTGATTTTCAAGAGCCAGAATCTGTCTACTATCAGACCAATCAGATAAACGGCAAAGCATGCGGCGACCATGAAGGACGTCCGCCCAAGAATCACATGGGAAACAGGGCGATAGGCGATCAACACTGCGCACGAGACAGCCATTGCGGCGATCACGGGAGCGGCAAGACACTTCCTCAACAGATACACTCTGGCATTTTCCTTCTCATCGTTATAAAATCTCACATAGGACTGGTCAAGGCCCAAATACAATATGGATGCCGCCAGACCCCCTAAAGTGATAAACATCGAATACTTTCCCATTTCTTCTGTTGTGATGAGACGAGTCAATATCGGCGTTGCGATCAATCCGGCTATCAAGGTCAACACAGAACCCAGCGTATATTTTGAAAAAGTATGCAACAGTTTCATCTCGCTGCTCCCATCACTTTTTTAATCTTATATTTCCTTCGCGTGTAATGTGGACTATATAAATCATCTGCATGTTCTGCCTGTATGGACTCCATATGATACGCTAAAGAAAGCATCAGATATAGCTGAGAGTTAAGCATAGTCGCCTCAGTCAGGGAGCAGATCATATATATAAATATTCCCGCGCTAAGCATGCCTGCATACTTGCTGTCTTTTAATCTACTTCCCGCAACAATTACAAGCGCGATAAACAGAACGAACTGCAGATAACCTCCTGTCAGCAAAATCTGTAATATAAGATTGTGCGGGGAATAGTAATTGCCATGCCTTTCAAGGAAATAAGTTTCCGTAATGCCATATCCCAATAATGGTTTTTGAGCTATTAGCTCGAGGGAACGCGCCCATAAATAAGTGCGGCCTGTAAAGGTAGGATCCTTATGCAAAAACAACACTATAAAATCCGAAAAAATCTCCTGTATGTGAAAAAAGACAACCGAAACAAATATAACAGAAAACAACACAGCCAAAGGGATCAGCTTGACTGCCTTATCCAATTTTTTACCCTGTACAAATAACAAATATGCCACAAATAACAGAATCCCGATAACGCCGGTTCCGGACCATACGAACAACATTGAAAAGAAAGATAGCAATATCGCCCAAATCGTTATGCGGGATTTTATCCCCTTTGCAACGGCGCAAGTTACTATCGTAAAAATAAAGAAATAGATAAATCTATTGTCCTTTCCAAGAAAATTTAATCTTGAATCAGCGCCAGTCTGTGTATATTCCTCTATATACGCGCCAAAACCATTCGGGAAAATTATTAAGCACACAGCGTTGATTGCAATATAAACTACCATTAAATTTGCAATCAAATCAACTGTATACAGCTTATACTTCCCAACCATAGCATCAAAATAAATGACCAGCGCCATAATAGGGAGCATTGCCTTGACAGCCTGAAGGAAACTTCCTCCGTTTATGAGCGTGCTCACTATTGGTAAGAGAAAAAATACTATTGATAATAATTGTATCGCTGAAATTGATAATGCGTGTTCCTTAAACATAGAAATGGCAATATATAACATAGCCATCACTCTGAATCCATTCCAGATATTGTCTATCAGACTGATTTGCCCAAAAAGCTCGGGTTCCATCAGCGCTATGATGGGAAAAAGAATTTTAATGCTGTTTTTCTTTATCTTTAATTTCATGCCGCAGTTTCTCCCACTCAAATCCGTAATGATCACACAATTTTTTCATCACAACATCATTTTTCTTCTGTCCGTTATTGATTCTCCCAAGGGTAACCTTCTGCGAACCGCCGATGATGTACGGGATTTTATAATATGGCGCAATTTTACAGACAGGGATTCCCAGTCTGAGTTCTGTCGCTTTTAACCATAAATCATCAGCGGACAAGGCAAAATCCTTTAATGAACCTCCCCGGGGCAAGCCCTCAAGTGTCTTCATTGTCCTCAGAATTCTATCGAATTCTTCGAACATTCAGAC